>NZ_JBQFTS010000007.1:0-254788 GCF_056538765.1 Ruegeria sp. BE9
CTGACGCGGGATGGAGCAGCCCGGTAGCTCGTCAGGCTCATAACCTGAAGGTCGTAGGTTCAAATCCTACTCCCGCAACCAGCGTCAAATAGTTAATATACCTCTCCAACTAAGAAAATCCGGCAATGGCTGCACCTCTTTAGGTTCATAACCTGAAGGCCGTCTGTACAACGCATAACGCAAGTATAAAGCAACCAAAGATACCGACCCTCATTTGGTATCAACACGCTCCCATATCCAAACTCAGAAAATCGCCCGGCCTCGATCAGGTCGTTACCGCGTATCAAAATGACCCCGGACATTTTGAAAGCAATTCGTGCACCAGTTAAATAATTCAAGGCTCTCGGAAAAGTACAGGAGCTTGAAGATGGGTGCACACTTTCCAACTCAACAAAACATCCGGAAAAACAATACCCCAGAACTACCACTAGGCAGAGAAATTAACCAAAACACACAAAAGTCTGCCGGGTTCCGATGCTCCGAAGAAATAAGTGATATTGCACCTCCGGATTGGGTCACGCCCCATCGAGAAGGCCATGTGATATCGATAGCTCCGACTGGCGCTGGAAAGGGGGCAAGCCATCTCATCCCAGCTTT
The DNA here is from genome assembly GCF_056538765.1 of Ruegeria sp. BE9. Classification (NCBI taxonomy): domain Bacteria; kingdom Pseudomonadati; phylum Pseudomonadota; class Alphaproteobacteria; order Rhodobacterales; family Roseobacteraceae; genus Ruegeria; species Ruegeria sp. BE9. The sequence continues at coordinate 598 of NZ_JBQFTS010000007.1, forward strand.
GTTGACTTGGCAGGGTCCCGCCGTGGTTCTTGATGTGAAAGGTGAAGCTTGGGCCACCACTGCAACGGCACGCAAGAACATGGGACACGACGTCGTCCTGCTCGACCCGTTTGACTTCTTTCCCGAGGAGGACGCCGGGGCTTTCAACGTGATGGACCTGATTGATCCGACGCGCCCTGATTTTCAGGAAGAGTGTTTTTCGCTCGCTAAACGAATTGCGCCTGGACAGTCGGTGACTGATCCGTTCTGGGACCAGAGCGCGGTACAAATGATTGCGGATCTGATTACCTACATTTGCGGTGAGATGCCTCGAGGTCTCAGAAATCTATCTGAAGTCGCGCATCAGGCATCGCAATCTCACAAGGAAATGGAGCTGACTTTCAAGGATTGCAGGCGCTCAAAGAACACGGTTGTTCGCAGGGCTTTGTCCCAGGTGTCGAACGCTGAAGCCAGAGTAAAGGCCTCCATTATCTCTACGGCACAGCGTTGGTTGCCTTCGTTTTCCAGCGCTTTAATCCAAAAGTCGATCTGTAAAACTACCTTTGATCCAGATGCCTTAGTACGCGGAGAGAACATAACCATCTACATTGTTGTGCCTCCTCATCGCCTTGCAAATGCTGGGCCGTTGTTGCGTGTTTGGCTTGGTGCATTGATGGCCTTGTTTCAAACCCGGATGTCTTTACCGCCGCGTGAAACACTTTTCCTCATAGATGAGGCATGGCATCTTGGATATCTGCCCGAGCTTGAAACTGCCACGACGTTGATGCGCGGTTATGGCATTAGGGTATGGAGTTTTTGGCAAGATCTCGAGCAGCTATCGTCGAGATACCCCAAATCCTCTGCGACTATCCTTAACAATACCGCCACTATTTGCGGCTTTGGCTTCCACAACGCCGCTGTGCAAAGGTCATTCGCTGACAGGTTCGGGTTTCCTGATTGGGCGCATCGGGCGCTTAAACCACGAATGGCGTTGCTTCACCGGGTTGGAAAGCCGGGTCAGGTGATCAATCTGGAGCGATACTACGAGATGGAGCATCTTCAGGGTCAGTGGCGCGCACCACCACTAAGCCCGCATCGTTGAGCGATTACCAATGTCGGGCGGACTTGGTTCGAACTAGCGGTAAAACCTTAGAAGAGCAGCCGCTGATCGAGGCATCTAAATCCAGCTTCTAGCCCGATCTAACACAAGGGCTGCCCAGCCCATGTAAAATTGACATCGTGGAAAGAACTGTACAGAAATAAAGGGAATTTTAGTGGAGAGATTATGGACAGAGGGCAGGAGTTCGCAGATTTCGTACACAGCCTTTTGGTGACGGATGAAAGGGGTCGTACCGCTTCCATCGCGGAGGCAATGGGTATGTCTTATGATGCCCTTTATGCCAGATTACGAAACCGCGTAGTCTTCGCACCCGAAGAAGTTCGTGACCTAATCTCGGTCCTACCTGATGCACGAATAGCAAGCTGGGTCCTTTCAGGCTCTGCCTTCTTTGCAGCGGAAAGAGGTGGCTTGGATCAGCCCGAGCTAGACGAAAAAGAGAGCTTGCGCCACTCAGTTATCAAAATGATGGTCGATGCGTCTGAAGCTGCGGCGCAGGTGGAATCCGCGCTGAGCGATGGTCGCATTGATCATCTTGAGGCCGCACAAATTCGCAAAGACATTGCTGCAGCCGAGCGTGCCATTGCGACGCTAAGAGCGCACGTCAATGAATACGAGGCGAACTCAGTTCGCTCTCGCTGAGTGGATGATAACCCGGCTGCAATACTCTGGTTAAAGTGCCCCATTTTCGAGCTTTGAACAGGTCCGGCCACCGCAAGGGCGACCGGGCCGAATTCCAAAAGTGTAAGCTCTACTCGGCGTTCAGAACTTTGCGGGCCACACGAAAACACTCAAGCGCTTGTGGAACGCCGCAGTAAATCCCGACGACGTGAATGATGGCGCGGATTTCTTCGGGGGTGACGCCGTTGTTGATCGCACCTTTGCAGTGGATCTCCCATTCGTGCATCTTACCCAGTGCACCGATCATCGACAGGTTCATCATCGATCGTGTCTTGGCATCGATCACATCGTCGCCCCAGCCAAAGCCCCAGCACCAAGCCGTCATGGCCTCTTGAAACGGACGGGTAAAGTCATCCGCCGCAGCCAGATTCTTTTCTACATACTCCGCGCCGAGAGTGTTTTTGCGTTGCTCCAGCCCTTTTAGGAAAAGGTCTTCGTCGAAAATGTCTGCCATTTGGGGTCTCCGGTTCTTCAGCGCGTCAGACGATGTTTGTAGAGGTGATCATAGTGCGGTTTCATGCGACGGTGCACCTGTTTCACCCGGTCAGGTGCGTTTTCAATTTCGATGTACTTACGGGGTTGCGGGGCTAGGCCGGTCGAGTTTGCAAGATTGGCGTGAAACGATCCTCCATCCCACCAACTGTGGGCTGAGGGGTCACCGCCTGCTTCCCAGCTTAGGGCGTCTTCGACAAAAGGGATGCCGACAGCGGAACAGAACGCTTGTGTCATGGCATGAGGGTTTTCCAGTAGATCATCGCTGTCGATAACTGGTGGAGGCGTGCCGTTCAGAGCAGTCAGCAAATCAAACAGGGCGCGTTGTTCGGGAAAACCAACCTCGCCCTCGGAAAAATCTGGCCAGCGTTTGTACATCGAGGTGATGGTTTTCGCCGGATCGCGGATCAGGAAGGCATGGTTGAAATGCGACAGGAACTCTGCATTCCACATGTGGTTGATGTAGTGGGGGAAGTCCTTGATGAAGACAGGGCCATTTTGAGCCCGCGCCTTTATGTCCTGCCAGACGCTGTCCAATGTCAAACCAGGTGTCGTAACATCCCCCGGTTTGAACCTATGCCACAGCGGGTCTTCGCCTTGATACCATGCTTCGCCGAACGGCTCGTGCAGACAATCCAGGTCACCGCGTTGCCGCATCATCCACTCAAAGGCGGTTGAGGTGGATCGGGGCACCGCCCAGAGTGCAAGAATTTTGTGCATGCTTTGGGGCCTCCGGGTTTAGAGCCGTTTCAAAAGCTGGCCATGCGGCGTTTCCGGCGCAAGACCCAACGACTTAAAGATGCGCCAGTAGAGTGCGATGTCGTGGCCGATGACCGGTTTGCCGACGGTAGCCTCTAGTTGATCGGCCAGATGCAGAGGTCTTTGAGGCAGGCCGTTTGGGCCTGTTCGGAAGTTGCACATACCGTTGATTAGTATGGCATCGGCCATTGGCGCCTGTTCGGCAACGTACACAAAGCTTTTGAATGCCAGATCGCCATCGAATACCCACCGATAGCTGTTCACTTCCTCTTGGCTGGCAAACCAACCCTGATCATGAAAGTTCCCTGCGTACAACACGTCGAACCCAGCCTCTTGCAGGAAACCGACCGTGCCTTGCCACCACTCAGGCCAGTGATAAGCGGCGTTCAAGGCGACCTTCTCGACGTTCATTTCCCGCAAAGCTTCCACCATGGCGTAACCTGCCATGTGAAACTGGGTTCCATATCTGTCGGACAGATCGGCGCAATGTTGGCGAACGCCCTCTACACCCAACCCGCAGGCATGGACCCAATTCGAACCGACCTGCCCGCACACATCGACGCCGTTTCGGGACATGCAGTGGACGAAATCTTCGAGCATCCCGAAGTTCTGCTTTCGCTGATCTAGTCCGTGCACGTAGTCCGGAACATGCAGCATCCACCCGTGGACACCCACCGTTTCGGGACACATGCGCAAGAAATCAGATGGCGCCGCATCAAAATCAAACGGTGGGCAGGTGAAACCCACTTGATGCGGGAACAGCTTGTGTTCCGGGCGCCAGTCTTCGGGCATCATCATGGGCGGAAAGCCACGTGCATTAGTCCACCGCCTCGCGCATCCATTGCTGAAGCCGCGCGATCGAATGTTCCGACATCACGCCACAGCCAGGGTCCAGCACCAGAGGGCCGGGGCGGTAGCCACGGGACTTCAAACCTCGATGAACAGATTCAACCAGATGGATGTCTTCCTCGACCGTGGTTTCGCGATCCTGAACGGCCAGTTGCCGAATCACCGCGCTTTCGGAGCCACCCTCGGTGTACCAACCACGCCAGACGGTGCAGTGGTCGGCATCGTTGGCGCGCCAGTGATACGTGTTCAACACATTGCCCGGATAGCACTGGAACGAGAACATCGGCCACAGGAACCATGACTGATAGTCCCCTGCATGGGGCACCGACAGGTCGATGGGATAGGTCATCTTGTCGAGGCTCTGGCATTCGGTCGTATGACGCAGAACATAGCCGCCACCCGCATCGGGTTGGATGTCATAGGTCTCGGGCTTGACCACACCTTCGGCAAAGGTCGGGTGGTTGGTCGGGCAATGGTAGCATTCCGAGTAGTTCTCGATACTGACCTTCCAGTTACAGTTTTCTGGGATCTCAACCCATTCCAACGGTTCCAGATCGTCAATATGTGGCACAAAGGCGCGGATTTCCTCGCGCACACCGGGGTACCATTCGTCCATTGGAGCGGCGTCATCGTCCAGGTTGACGAAGATGAACCCGTTGAACACTTCGGTCCGGACCGAGGTCAGGCAAATGGCGCTGCGATCAAAACCGGGGACGGACTTGATGTTGGGGCCAGCGCGCAGTTGGCCGGACAGTTCGTAGGTCCAGGCGTGGTAGGGGCAAACCACGACCCGTGTGTTGCCCGCGCCGGTAACCATCTCATGCGCACGATGCTGGCAGACGTTATAGAAGGTACGGATTTCTCCGTCTCGACCCCGGATACAGAATAGGTTCTGACCCGCGATCTCAAACGCAAAGTAATCGCCGGGTTCCCTTACCTGCGCCACGTGTCCGGCAAACTGCCACGTTCGGGCCAAAAGCCCCTGCATCTCCTGCTCAAAAATCGCAGGATCAGTGTAATAGCGCGCGTCCAATGAATGGGTCAGGGGTGCGTTCATTCGGGCTCCTCCGCGTAGATGCCGAGTTGGTGTCTGCGTTGATGAAACCGTTCCACCCGCTCGACGATTTCGTCACTGGAAACTGCAATCACGAAGGAAAGCAGTGTCTCAAGCAAAGCAATGGTCGATACGGACGACGGGAAGAATTGAGGTGTATCTGCGGCGATGACGAACCCATGATGGGCGCCGATGATAACCGGGCTGGCTGGGCTGTCGGATATGCCAATCACGGTCAGGCCTTGTTCACGCGCCAGTTTGAAGGCTTCGATCACCTCTGTTCGATAGGGTCGGCAGGTCATGGCGATCAGCACATCCTGATCATCTGCCCATGCCAGATCATCGACAGGCGTCGAACCAGGGCGTGGGATCGCGTGGAACTGTTTCATCCCTGTTGATGCCAGATAGGTGAAGTTGCGCGCGTTTGCGTTGTTCACACCGACCCCAAGCGTGAAAATCTGGCGGCAATTCCAGATATCTTTGGCTGCGGCCTCCAGTCGAGCAGGATCGATGCTGGCAAACGTCTCTTCTATGTTGCGGATCGTTGCGCCGATCATATCCGCGTAAAGGCCGCCCAGTTCTCCGGACTTGCCGATATCCTGTAGCCATTTGGCGCGATCGGGGAACGATACGTTGCCATTTCGAATCGCATCGCGGAACGGTGCACGAAAATCCTCGTACCCCTCAAAGCCAACTTGACGGGCCATACGCACGAACGTGTTGGGTTTCACATTTGCTGCTTCGGCGATCTCGCGCACCGTCGAAACCCCAACATCTGTCGGGTTTTCCAGAACATAGCGCGCGGCTTTCTGCGCCTCGGGCGTGAGGGCATCCCACTCTTCGGTCAGGCGGTCCAGAACGGTATATGATACATTTGTGTCATTCATGATTGACGATGGTACAAATGTGGAATTAGCCTGTCGAGCAGAAAAGCGACTCGGGAAGAGGAAATGTCATGTCCGAGAAGAAATTGCCGTCACATGCACGGGTGGTCATTGTCGGAGGAGGTGTCATGGGGGTCGGTCTGGCCTATCACCTTGCACATGAAGGCTGGGGCGATGATACCGTCCTGCTGGAAAAGGCCGAGCTGACCAGTGGCAGCACTTGGCACGCGGCGGGCCAGATCACGCATTCGACCTCAAGCTTTGGGCTGGGGAAATGCGTGGATTACAATATCGGTTTGTATTCGGGCCAGCTGGAAGCCGAAACTGGCCAGCCAGTAACATGGCACGGCTGCGGTTCATTTCGCCTTGCCTATACCGAAGATGAGATGGACTGGTTGCGCCACACCCTTTCTGTAGGTCGGTCGCTAGGCTTCAATATCGAACTGGTCGGCCCGGAGAAGGTGGCCGAGCTGCACCCGTTCTACAATCTTGAAGGTGTTCTAGGCGCTTTGCACACGCCGGATGACGGTCATGTGGACCCGACCAACGTGACAATGGCAATGGCAACGGGCGCGCGTCAGAAGGGCGTGCAAATCTTCCGCAACTGCCGCGCCACCAACATCACGCAGGCCGACAACGGCGAGTGGGTAGTTGAAACCGAGATGGGCACCATCACCTGCGAACATGTGGTGAACGCAGGCGGCACCTATGCCCGTCAGATGGGCGAATGGTCGGGTCTGCAATTGCCCATGACGTCAATGACTCACCATTATTTCGTGACGGAACCGGTGCCCGAGTTCCAAAATTTGGACAAAGAGCTCCCGGTCATCCGCGATGACCGCAAGGTCTCCGGCTACATTCGGATGGAACAGCAGCGCGGGTTGATCGGGATCTATGAGAAAGAAAATCCGAACTCGGTCTGGCATGATCATTGCCCTTGGGAGTACGAAAACTGGCTGTTCGACGCAGACTATGATCGGGTGATGCCGTGGCTTGAGGAAAGCCTGAACCGAATGCCGATCTTTGCCGAGCTGGGCATTCAGCGCGATGTGCATGGGGCGATCTCGCATCCGCCGGATGGCAATCCGCTGATCGGGCCTGCGCCAGGCGTGCGGAATTACTGGTGCTGCTGTGGGACGCAGATCGGTATTGGCTGGGGGCCGGGTCTGACCCGCGAACTGGCGCGCTGGATGGTGCACGGCGCCGCCGATATCTCGATGCGCGAATTCGATCCGCGTAGGTTCGGAAGCTATGCCAGCAAGGACTGGCAGGTGATCAAGGCCGAGGAAGACTACTGCCTGCGCCACGAAATCCCCTTTCCCCATTTCAACCGTCTGGAAGGGCGTCCGATCAAACCGTCGCCGCTCTACGAGCTGCTGAAATCCAAGGGCGCGGTTCATGAAGAGGTCTATGGCTTCGAACGTCCCCGTTGGTTTGCGCGGGACGGTGTCGAGCAGCGCGATCACTACTCCTTCCGCCGAACGCCCGCCGACGACATGGTTGCGGCCGAGGTCAAGGCGGTTCGGGAAAGTGTCGGCATCATGGATGTCACAGCCTTTACGAAGGTCGAGGTATCGGGACCGGACGCCTATGCCTTGCTGGACCGGCTGACTGCCAACCGGATGCCGCAAAAGGTCGGCTCAATCACGCTGACCCATATGCTGAACCGCCGGGGTCGGATCGAGCTGGAGACCACGATTGTCCGTTTGGCCGAGGACCGATTTTATCTGGTCTGCGCTGCCTTTTTCGAACAGCGCCTGCTGGACCATCTGACTCAACAGCGCGCGGATGAGGATGTGCAGATCACTGCGCTCTCCGCTGATTGGTCGGCCTTGTCGCTGAACGGCCCCCGGTCGCGCGATGTATTGGCGCGCTGCACCGATGCTGATCTGACAAATGCTGGGTTCCGCTGGCTGTCAGCACAAGAGATCACGGTCGCGGGCCATAAGGTCTGGGCCTTCCGCATGTCTTATGCCGGAGAGCTGGGCTGGGAATTGCACATGCCCAACGCTGCGTGCCTTGACGTCTACAATGCGCTTTGGTCGGCTGGTGAGCCGCATGGTATCGCCGACTATGGCAGCTTTGCCATGAATGTGATGCGGATGGAGAAGGGCTTCAAAGGTGCGGGTGAACTGACCAATGAGGTCACTCTGGCCGAGGCAGATGTGCTGCGCTTTGCCCGAACCGATAAAGAGTATCTGGGCAAGGACAAGACCCTGAACACTGATCTGCCATGGGTATGTGCCTATCTGGAAATTGAGCCGGATGGTGAGATTGACGGCCACGGCGGTGAGGCAGTGATGCTGGATGGTCGCGTTGTCGGCTCGACGGCTTCGGTGGCCTATGGGCATACGGTCGGCAAAATCCTGGCCTTCGCTTACATCAAGCCCGAGGCAGCAGCACCGGGAACCGCACTGCAAGTGGTGATTCACGGAACACCCCGCGCGGCCCGCGTACTTGGCGAACCGGCGTACGACCCGCAAAGCTTGCTTCCGCGCACTGACGCTGCATTGGAGACTGCATAATGAGCCTGCCTGATAAAATGAAAGCCATGGTCACAATGGGCCACGGTGGTTTAGAGCAGATGGTCCTTCACCCCAACTGGCCCCGCCCCGAACCTGACGCCGGCGAAGTGCTGATTAAGGTCGCGGCCTGTGGCCTGAACAACACCGACGTAAACACTCGATCGGGGTGGTATTCCAAGACCGTTACCGATGCGACTACCGGAGGCGCATTCGAAGAGGTCGGTGAGGACGATCCCACTTGGGGCGGCGCGCCGATAACTTTTCCGCGCATCCAAGGAGCCGATATCTGCGGTGAAATCGTAGCCGTAGGCGAGGGCGTAGACAGCGCCCGCATTGGTGAGCGTGTCATTACCGATGGGTGGCTGCGTGATCCGGCTGATCCAGAGAACAAGGACAAGACCGGCTATTATGGCTCGGAGCGCGATGGTGGCTTTGCTGAATATGCCACGACTCTGGCCATTAACGCGGTGCCGATCACGTCTGATCTGTCTGACGCAGAACTGGCGACTTTTTCGTGTTCGTATTCCACAGCCGAAGGCATGCTTGCCCGCGCCAACGTGACCGAAAAAGACACGGTTTTGGTCCCTGGTGCGTCAGGTGGCGTAGGTGGTGCTTTGGTGCAATTGGCCAAACGCCGTGGCGCGCGCGTGATCGCGATGGCGTCCGAGGCAAAGCATGCTGATGTCGCAAGGCTGGGGCCGGACATGATCCTGCCGCGTGCCCCCGAAAATTTGCGCGCGGCGCTGGGCGAGGAAAAAATCACAGTGGTCGCGGATGTTGTGGGGGGGCCGTATTGGCCGAACTTGATCGATGTCTTAGAGCGCGGCGGGCGTTACACATGCTCTGGTGCGATTGCCGGGCCGATGGTTGATTTCGATCTTCGCACATTCTATCTGCGCGACCTCACTTTCACAGGCTCGACAGTGATTGATCCTCAGGTCATGCGGAACCTTGTGAAATACATCGAAGCCGGTGAGATCAAACCCGCCCTCGCCGCAACCTACCCACTTGAGGAACTGCGTGAGGCACAAGCCGCCTTTATCGCAAAACAGCACACCGGAAATATTGTGGTGATCCCATGACTTTGGATGACGTATTAGAGGCCGCGCGGCAGGTGCATCAGGCGCATCCTGACTTGTCGGACTTTGGCACTTGGCCTTCGGACCTGACGCCAGCGTATGAACAACCAAACCATATTCCCGCAGCGGACTTGGTGCGGGATATCGATGCAGAAAACAGTGACCTGACCGGCGCACTTGTTTCAGCGATCAAGGCAACCACACATCTGGCCCAATGGAAACACACCTATACCGAAGAGGAAGTCGGCGCAGACTTCCTGAGCCGCTATGGGTATTTTGAGCTGTTCGGACCAACAGGGCATTTTCACTCAACACAGCTGCGCGGCTATGTCGGATACTGGGGGGCGGGTCTGGACTATGATTGGCACAGCCATCAGGCCGAAGAGATTTATCTGACACTCGCCGGTAGCGCCTTATTCAGGGTCGATGGCGATGAGGCTTTTGTTGGCCCCGGCCAGACCCGTTTGCATTCCAGTTGGCAGAGCCACGCAATGACCACAACCGACCAACCTATTCTGACCTTTGTCCTTTGGCGCGGCGAGGGGATGAATGATTTGCCTCGGATGGATGCAGCATGAAAATCACCCGTATCCGCATCTATCAGACCGGACTGCCCTATGTGGGTGGGGCTTACGTTTGGGGTGCGGGTAATGCGATTGAGACGGCCATTGCCTCAGTGGTGGTCATTGATACCGACGCCGGATTGCAGGGCTGTGGTGAGTTCACGCCCTGTGGTGAGAACTATATGGTCGCCCATTCCGAAGGGGTGCCCGCGTTAGCGCGGCTGGTAGCACCGTCTTTGCTAGGAGAAGATCCCCGGCAAGTGGGGCGGATCGAGCACCTCATGGATCATTTGGTGCAGGGCCACGGATATGCCAAGGCTCCGTTCGATGCGGCGTGCTGGGATATATTGGGGCAAGCTTGCGATCAGCCTGTCTGGATGTTGCTGGGTGGTAAGCTGACTGATGGTGCGCCGATGTACAGGGTCGCGCCGCAGAAGGCCGTAGACGAAACCGTGGTTGAGATGAACCGTTACCGAGAGCAAGGTTATCGGCAGTTTCAAGTCAAGGTCGGCGGCGATTGGGCCACCGATATTGACCGTATTCGCAGCACGGTGCCGCTGCTGAAGCCGGGTGAAAAGGCGATGGCCGATGCCAACCAAGGTTGGCGCGTTGACAATGCAATCCGCGTGGCGCGCGCGACACGAGATCTAGACTTCATTCTTGAGCAGCCCTGTCGAACATATGAGGAATGCCAACAGGTGCGGCGTGTGGCTGAACAGCCGATGAAGCTGGATGAGTGCGTAACGGGCATGCATATGGCGCAGCGGATTGTCGCGGATCGCGGGGCCGAGATCTGTTGTCTGAAAATCTCGAACCTTGGCGGGCTCAGTAAAGCGCGTCGGGTAAGGGACTATCTGGTCGATAACCGCATTCCGGTCGTTAGCGAGGACACCTGGGGTGGAGAGATAGCCACTTCGGTTGTGGCGCATTTCGCGGCTTCGACACCGAACGAGTATCTTCAGAACACAACGGATCTGATGAATTATAATACCCGATCAACCGGGATTGGCGGGCCAACGTCGCGGGACGGCAAGCTTTTTGCATCGGATACCCCGGGATTGGGTGTGACCCCGGATTTCGAAAGCCTGGGCGCGCCGTTGGAGGAGTACAGCCTATGAGACAACAAGCCGTAGCAACCCAGATGATTGATGATGATCGAGTGCGGGTAACACGTTTCGACTTCGCTCCGGGCGCAGAAACCGGGTGGCACCGCCACGCGATGGATTACGTCGTTACCGCGGTTACCGATTGTCAGATGCGATTGGAATTGCCCGATGGCTCGACCAACGAGGTCATGATCTCAGCAGGAACCTCGTATCGCCGCGACGAGGGCATCGAGCATAACGTTGTTAACGCCGGGGACGTACCGATGTCCTTTGTCGAAGTGGAACTGAAATGAAAATCACCCGGATCTCGGTCTTTCAGGTCGATTTGCCGTTGGAGCACCCTTATTGGCTGTCCGCCGGTCGACTGAAGTTCGAAAAGCTCGACGCGACGCTGGTAAAGGTTGAAACCGATACAGGTTTGATCGGCTGGGGGGAAGGAACCCCTTGGGGTCATACTTATGTACCTGCGCACGGGCCGGGAATTCGAGCCGGAATTCAAACGATGGCGCCGTTTATCGTTGGCCTTGATCCACGCAAGGTGCTGGAGGTGGAGCGTGCGATGGACCTCGCGTTGCCCGGACATCTCTATGCCAAAAGCCCTGTCGATATGGCCTGCTGGGATATCGCCGGGCAAGCGGCAGGTCTGCCGATTGCCGATCTGATGGGCGGAGGATCACGGACCCCAAGACCAATCGCTTCTTCGGTCGGGGCAAAGACCGTCGAGGAAACCCGCGAAGTGATGGAGCGCTACCGCAGTCGGGGTTACATTGCCCATTCGGTGAAGATCGGTGGCGATGTAGAGCGCGACATCGCCCGAGTTCGAGACGTGGAAAGCATCCGACGACCGGATGAGATTGTCCTTTATGACGTAAACCGAGGATGGACCCGGCAGCAGGCCCTCCGGGTGATGAGCGCCTGCGAAGACTTGAACGTGATGTTCGAGCAACCCGTTGAAACGCTGGATGATATCGCCGCGATTTCGGGTCTCCATGCCTCACCTGTTTCGGTGGATGAAAGCCTTGTGACTTTGCAGGATGCTGCCCGTATTGCCCGCGATGGATTGGCAGAGGTGTTCGGGATCAAGCTGAACCGCGTCGGTGGCCTGACCAAGGCCGCGCGGATGCGGGATATCGCGCTGGCGCACGGGATCGACATGTTCGTGATGGCGACCGGAGGCTCGGTTCTCGCCGATACCGAAGCCCTGCATCTGGCCGCTACTATCCCGGATGACAACTGCCATGCCGTTTGGGCCTGTCAGGACATGATCACCGTCGATGTCGCGGGCGGACGCGGGCCGCGCAACATCGACGGACATCTGCACCTGCCAGAAGCGTCGGGTCTTGGCGTGCATCCTGACGAAGATGCGCTGGGCGAACCGGTCGGAGTATATCAATGAAGATCAATAAGATAACGCTTTGGTCCGTCGATCTGACCAGCCACGAAACCTATCACATGGCCGAGGGCAAAACCTGCGCGACCGTGACATCGCATGTCCTGTGTCTTGAGACGGATACAGGGTTGAAAGGTTGGGGGGAGGTCTGCCCGATCCCGCATTACCTGCCCGCCTATGCGGGCGGTGTGCCGGCGGCGATTATGGAAATGGGGCCAGAAATTCTGGGAATGTCCCCGTTTGGCGTCGATGCGCCGATGCGCAAACTGGACGGGTTCCTGCAGGGTCATCGCTATGCCAAGTCTATGGTTGATATCGCCCTTTGGGACTTGTTCGGCCACGCCGCAGGCCAGCCGGTTTATGCGTTGTTGGGTGGGAGAACGCGCAAGGATATGCCGCTGTACCACTCGATCACCTGCATCGCCCCAGATGAGATGGCCCGGATCGCTCAGACCGCCTATCAGACCGGCATTCGGCAGTTTCAGGTCAAGCTGGGGGTCGAGGGCGACTGGCAGGCTGATGCCGAACGCTTGACCAAGGTGCGTGAGGCCGTGGGGCAGGGACCGTTGGTCTATTGTGATTGGAACTGCGGTGCATCGCGCTTACAGGCTACACGGACGGGTCGTGCCGTCGCACATCTAGATGTGATGCTGGAACAGCCCTGCAAGACGCTGGAAGACTGCGCTGCCGTTCGGCAGGCCACCGGCTTGCCAATGAAGATCGATGAAAACGCGCATGATCTGGCCTCGCTGATGCGTGCGCATGAGCTGGGTTGCATGGATGCCGTCGCGTTGAAGCTGTCGAAGTTCGGCGGGTTGTCGGCCATGCGCCGGGCGCGGGATCTGACAGTGCATCTGGGAGCTGAGATTTGCGCGGAATGCACCTGGGGGTCGGATATCGTTACTGCAGCTTCTCTGCACTTTGCGGCGTCGACCCCTCATGGATCGTTGCTGAACACCTGCGATCTGTCGTCCTATGTGGCCCCGCGAATTTGTCCCGACGCACCAAACCGTGAAGAGGGCCGGATTGCCCCGCCCGAAGGTCCGGGGTTAGGTGTGACCCCGGACCCCGAAACCCTTGGTTCCCCGATATTGGAGATCGTGTGAGATGCTGAAGATCAACACTCAATCCGAATGGATCACCCGCGCGAATGAGGCTCTGCCCGCCGGGGGATTTGGCAATTTCGACCCCGGTATCATCATTGCGCGTGGCGAAGGCAGCCGCGTCTGGGATGAAGATGGTACCGAATACATCGACTATTTGATCGGCTCTGGGCCAATGCTGTTGGGCCATGGTCACCCCGAGGTGATGGAAGCCGTACTGGAGCAATTGCCAAAAGGCATGACCTTTTTTGCTAACAATGCCAAAGGCATTGAACTGGCCGAGGCCATCGTCAACGCCGTGCCCTGCTGTGAGCAGGTGCGCTTTGTTGCCTCGGGCGGAGAGGCGGATATGTATGCGATCCGTTTGGCCCGCGCTTACACCGGACGCAACAAAATCCTGAAATTCGAAGGTGGCTACCACGGCATGAGCGCCGAAGCGCAGATGAGCCTTGCTCCCAGCCGGCAGGTTAATTTCCCGCAGGCCGTGCCGGACAGTGCTGGTATTCCTGACAGCGTGGCCGAGCAGATGCTGATTGCGCCGTTTAATGACCTTGAGGCTGTTGCGGCCTTGCTGGATGAGCATGACGACATCGCCGCAATCATGGTTGAGCCACTACAGCGGATCATCCCGCCTTTGCCCGGCTACCTGCAAGGCCTGCGTGATCTGTGTGACAAGCACAACGTCCTGCTGATCTTTGATGAGATCGTCACCGGTTTCCGGCTAGCTTATGGCGGCGCGCAGGAAAGATACGGAGTGACACCTGATATCTGCACATTGGGTAAGATCATCGGCGGTGGGTTCCCTCTGGCCGCGCTGGGCGCAAGTGCCGAGATCATGAAGCACTTTGACAAGTCCAAAGTGGGTGAAGACGGTTGGCTGATGCAGTTGGGTACTTTGTCCGGCAACCCGGTGGCCTCGGTCGCGGGTTTGAAGACCATGGAAGTCCTGAGCCGGGCGGGAGTTTACGATCAACTGCGTGCAACAGGTGCGAAGCTGCAGCAGATGCAGGTGGATGCGCTGGCAAAGGCTGGAATTCCACACCAGATATGTGGGGACGAAACTCTATTCGATATCTACTTTACTGACACAGTCTGCCGCGACTATCGCAGTGCCAAACATGATGATCCAAAACGCAACGCAATCTACAACGAAAAGTTGCGTGTAAATGGTATCTTTAAGTCGCCTGGAAAGCTGTATCCTTCTGTGGCTGTAACGGACGCCGATCTTGAGATGACACGCGAGGCCGTTGAAAAAGCCGTTCAAGCCATAAGCGCCATGTAAGGGGTGTGCCGGAAAGAAAACGGGCCGCTGTCAAACTATGACAGCGGCCCTTTCGGTTGGATTTCAGGGTAAGTCTCGCCCCCTCGAATACCACTTAAACGAACAAACAGACCAAATTTTTCGACTTATTCGAGACTGACCCGACTTCTCAACCGGTATGACATAGTAATGCCAGACGGGAACGTGAACTACAGTGAAGTAGTTCACATTACTCAAATTTTTGTTAATTTCTCCAATCGAAGAAGCCCGGCCCAGCCTTTTTCAACAGAGTTTCAGCCATTGCCCGACCCATCTGGGCACCGTCTGCGATTGTACCGGCCATCTCTTCGGCAATGGCCTCGGATCCATCCGGGCGCAACACTTCGCCACGCAGGCGCAACTGGTCATTTTGTATCTCTGCCAGCCCTGCGATCGGTGTTTCACAGGATCCATCCAGAGCCGCCAACAAGGCGCGTTCGGCTTTCAGTCTATGGCCGGTCTCTGTGTGATGAATGGCCTCCAACATTCCACCAGCGCGGGAATCGTCGCTGCGACGCTCGATACCGATGGTACCTTGGGCGATCGCAGGCAGCATGTCTTCGGGAGCGATGGCAGTAGCGGGGACTTCGTCCATGCTTAGGCGGCGGATGCCAGCCATGGCCAGAAACGTGCAATCGGCCACGCCATCGGCCAGTTTCTTGAGCCGAGTTTGAACGTTGCCACGGAATTCGACCACGTTCAGGTCAGGCCGCCGGTTCAGCAACTGTGCCCGACGCCGCAGGGACGAGGTGCCAACAGTCGCACCTTGCGGGAGATCGTGGATTGAGCTGAGGCTAGGTGAGATGAACGCATCCCGAACATCCTCGCGCGGTAGGAATGTGTCCAGCACCAAGCCCTCCGGCTGCTCCACCGGCATGTCCTTGGTCGAGTGCACCGCGATGTCGATATCGCCGCGCAGCATCGCCTCTTCGATTTCTTTGGTGAACAGACCCTTGTTGCCAATTTCCTTCAGCGGGCGGTCCGCATCGATCATGGCACGGTTGTCGCCAGTCGTTTTGATCACCACAATCTCGAACGCATCCTCCGGCAAGTCGAAGGCGGCACTCAGCCTTTGCCGGGTTTCATAGGCTTGTGCCAGCGCCAGAGGCGAGCCACGGGTGCCGATTTTCAGCGGTGAGGCGGGTGTGGGCAGGGTCAGTGTCATGGCCACAGCTTTAGTCGCGTCACATTGCCCTGACAATGGGGGCATGGCTTGACAAATTGCCGCCGAAGGCAGACCCGTTGCGACAAACCAGACGATTGGGGGCAAGCATGGCCGAGACAAAGAAACTGCTGAAGGCGCTGGCGGGCGAGGTGCAAGAGGTGCCACCGATCTGGATGATGCGCCAGGCCGGGCGGTATCTGCCAGAATATCGGGCGACGCGGGCACAGGCCGGAGACTTTTTGTCGCTGTGTTATAACCCAGAACTTGCCGCCGAGGTGACTTTGCAGCCGATCCGCCGTTATGGGTTCGACGCCGCAATCCTTTTTGCAGACATTCTCCTGGTGCCTCAGGCATTGGGTGCTGATCTGTGGTTCGTCACGGGTGAGGGTCCGCGTTTGTCGACCATCACGCAGCAATCAGAGTTCGACGCGTTGAAATCGGTCGAGGCCATCCATGAAACTCTGTCCCCTGTTTACGAAACTGTGCGCATCCTGTCGCGGGAGTTGCCGTCCGAGACCACTCTGATCGGATTCGCGGGCGCGCCGTGGACGGTGGCTACTTACATGATCGCTGGGCGAGGCACGCCCGATCAGGGTCCGGCACATGCCTTGCGCGAACAAGACAATGCCCTTTTCGAAGCGTTGCTGGAGCGTATTACTCTGGCGACCATAGAATACCTGTCGGCTCAGATCGAAGCCGGGGCTGAAGTGGTCAAGATCTTTGACAGCTGGGCCGGGTCGCTGAAGGGCGAGGCGTTTCAGAAATACGCAGTTGAGCCCTGCCGCGTGATCACGCAGGCCATCAAAGAGCGTCACCCTGGCATCCCGGTGATCGGTTTCCCGCGTGAGGCGGGCGACGGCTATATCGGTTTCGCCAAGGCGACCGGCGTCGATTGTGTTGCACTGGACAACTCGGTCTCGCCGGAATGGGCGGCCGAGCACGTGCAGGTGGATGGATGTGTGCAGGGAAACCTGGCCTCATCGCATATGGTCACCGGAGGGCAGGCGCTGGTGGATGAGACACGCCAGATCGTCGAGGCGTTCTCGAAAGGGCCGCACATTTTCAACCTCGGTCACGGCATCACACCGGATGCGGACCCCGATAACGTGCAGTTGATGATCGACACAGTGCGCGGAAAGTAACGATCTGGGGGCGCCCCTCATCAGTTTGATGTCATGTCATCCCTTGGGGTGTTTTTCATCAAACAACGCAGCGGGCGCACCCTTTTCGTCGAGTTCATTGAGAATCTCCTGACGGTGTTCACCGCGGTTGGGGCTGGGTTTGGGAGTCCATTCGGCTGTCGAGAACCTTGGTGCCGCAGCGGCTTGAAATGTATCGTCGATCATTTGCCAAGTTTGTCGGGCCGCGTTCATCGGATGGGTTTGCGCCTCAGTCGGGCTAAGGACAGGCGCGACACAGGCATCGCTGCCTTGGAACAGTTCTGCCCAATACCTCCGAGGCTTGGTTGAGAAGATTTCGCTCAGTCGCTGAGTGAGAGTGGGCCAGGTCGTACGATCGTATTGGTGTTGAAAGTCAGGGTCATCCGACAGCCCCAACTTCTTTAGAAACAGAGCGTAAAACTTGGGTTCCAGGCATTGCACAGTGACGAAGCCGCCGTCGGAACAGGCATAGGTGCGGCTCCAATGGGGGCCGTCCAGCAGGCTTTGGCCGCGTTTTTCTGACAGGTTTCCAGTTTGGCCGAGACTCATGAGCAGGTTCATCATGTGCGCCGAGCCGTCGTAAATAGCGGCGTCGACCACCGTGCCTTTTCCCGTTTTCTGCGCATTCAGAAGCCCAGCCAAAATACCTGCGACGAGGTACATAGCTCCACCGCCAATGTCACCGACCAGAGTAGCCGGGGTTTGCGGTGGTTGATCTGGTGCCGAGCCGTACCAGAGAGCTCCGGACAGGGCGATGTAATTCAGATCATGCCCTGCCGTGTCTGACAGTGGGCTTTCCTGCCCCCAACCTGTCATTCGGCCATAGACCAATTGTGGGTTCAGATCATGGCAAGCCTCCGGTCCGAGTCCCAGTTTCTCCATCACCCCGGGTCGGAAGCCCTCGATCAGGGCGTCGGCCGAAGTGATCAGGCGTTTGGCGATTTGCAGGTCGCCGGCGTCTTTCAAGTTCAGGTCAATCGACCGTTTACCACGATCCAGCACGGATTGTTCCGGCATGCCGGGCGCCACCGCGGAACCTTTGCGGTGAATGGTGATGACGTCTGCCCCTAAATCCGCCAGCAACATGGCAGCGAAGGGACCGGGACCTAACCCTTCGATTTCGATGATCCGAAAACCGTTCAGCATTGCGCCCCTCCTGTTTGGTGCAGGTTTTCGGGATCACAAGCGGATTGCAAGCTCTGAGTCTGGTGACTTGTCAGATGCTTGCGTGCCCCTTAGCGTTTGAACTGGGATGGAGAGCGAGGCTCGTTAATGCGGTTGTGGATTTTTTTTGCAAGCGCCGTGGCGCTAGCGGTGTTGTTGGGTATTCTTACGCGACTGCACCCGCCCAGCAACGTTGTCCTGGCTGCCGGTCCGGCTGGCGGCGCCTATGAGACAGTTGCGCAGGATTATGCAGGCATACTGGCCCAAGACGAAATTCAGCTAGAGATCCTTGAAACCGCCGGTTCCGTGGAAAATGCTCAGTTGCTGGAACAGGGTGTGGTTGACGCAGCCTTTTTGCAGGGTGGCATCAGGGTAGACCCCAAAAAGGCCGAGGCAGTGGGCGCCGTGTTCTTTGAGCCGGTCATTTTTCTCGTGAACCAAGGGGCCAACATTCCTCTGAATCCTGCGTTGTGGAGAGGTCTGCGCATAAACAGTGGCGCGCCCGGATCTGGAACGGCGGCTGCATTCCGGGATTTCGAGCGCGCTGTCGGTTTGTCAGAAACAGATAACACGCATCTGCAAATCCCTTATGCAGACGCAGCTGCGGCCCTATTGAACGATCAGCTGGATATCGCGGTCTATGTTGCCCCGATCGAGGCGCCATATCTGAAAGCCGCGTATGAAGAGCCTGGTCTGCGGGTGCTTGGTCTTGATCACGTTGAGGCCATTTCGCGGAGGTTGGAATACGCGAGTGTCGTGACCGTTCCTGCAGGTGGAATGGCGCTTGATCCGGTGCTGCCGCCGCGCCCTGTAGATTTGATTGCAATCGAAGCGCGGCTGGTCGTGCGACCCGACCTACATCCGGCGCTGGTCAACCGGCTGACGATGGCCGCGATCGAGCTTCACAGGTCCCGAGGCATTATCACCGACCCGGGTGTGTTTCCCAGATTGGAGGGAACAGGGCTGAACGTCAGCAATACGGCCCGGCAACTGATCCTGGATGGCCCTTCGACATGGCACAACTGGTTGCCTTATTGGATCGCCGCGCAGATCAATCGCGTGTTGCTATTGCTGTTGCCTTTCTTCTTCATCGTCGTGCCGCTGATACGTATTCTGCCATTTGCTTACGGATACGCGATGCGTTGGAGGGTTTGGCAGCATTACCCTGAAATTCGAGAGATCGAGGAAGAATTGGCCAAGGATCCCGATGATCAGGCCCTTACTAACATGCAGGCCCATCTAAGCGCACTCGACGAGCGTCTGGCCTCGCTGCGGCTTCCTGCGGCGTTTCGGCAGGGCCAGTATGATGCCCGACTGCATATCGAGTTGGTGCAAAAGCGTATCGCTGAAATGCGCCAGACCGGTCAGGTTTGATTCACTGTGCTAAAATGCGCTTGGCGTTGTGCGGAATTGATCTGTTCTGTCCTCAGCGGGCGGGGTAGGGTCGCCGCCAGAACAGGGAACGTGCATGACGACCATTCTTTCAATCAAGGATTTGCGTAAATCCTATGCCGACGGATTCGAGGCGCTGAAAGGCGTATCTCTGGATATCGAGCAGGGGGAAATCTTGGCGCTGTTGGGTCCGAACGGGGCCGGGAAGACGACGCTTATATCAACTGTCTGCGGGATCACCACGCCAAGCTCAGGTTCTGTTACAGTGGGTGGCCACGACATCCAGACCGATTTTAGAGCCGCGCGCAGAATGATCGGGTTGGTGCCGCAGGAGATTGCGTTAGAGCCCTTTGAAAAGGTCTGGAATACGGTTCGATTCTCGCGCGGTTTGTTCGGCTACGGCAAGGACAATGCGCGGATCGAAGAAATCCTGCGCAAGCTGTCTCTTTGGGATAAGCGCAAGAACGCAGTCAAAGAACTATCCGGCGGGATGAAACGGCGCGTTCTGATCGCCAAGGCTTTGGCGCATGAGCCGCGTGTGCTTTTTCTGGACGAGCCGACTGCTGGTGTCGACGTCGAGTTGCGCAAGGATATGTGGGAGATCGTGGCCGAGCTGAAGCAAGCAGGTGTAACTATCATCCTGACAACGCATTACATCGAAGAGGCCGAAGCGATCGCCGACCGCATTGGCGTCATCGACAAGGGTGAACTGCTGTTGGTGCAGGAAAAAGACACCTTGATGGCCCAGATGGGTAAAAAGCAGATCGAAGTCATGCTCACTGAACCGATCACGGCTATACCGGATAGCTTGGCGGCGCATAACCTGGCGCTGAACGGCAACGGAGATGCTCTGGTTTACACCTATGATACAAATGCCGATCGCACCGGGATAACGACGCTGCTGAACGACGTGGCGCAAACGGGACTGGTATTGCGTGATGTACAAACCAGGCAGTCGAGCCTGGAAGAAATCTTTGTCAATTTGGTGTCCGGAGAATCTTCATGAACTGGTCCGCCATTGCCGCCATCTACCGGTTCGAAATGGCCCGGTTCTTTCGTACTCTAGCACAGAGTTTTCTGTCTCCGGTCCTATCGACCTCGCTGTATTTCGTAGTGTTCGGCACCGCTATTGGTAGCCGTATTCAAGAAGTCGAAGGGGTCTCCTACGGCGCATTTATCGTGCCAGGTCTGATTATGTTGTCGGTTGTGATGCTGGCAATCTCAAACGCGTCTTTCGGAATCTATTTTCCCAAGTTTCTGGGTACGATTTACGAACTTTTGTCCGCACCGGTGAATTTTATTGAGATTGTGATCGGTTATGTGGGGGCCGCGGCGACCAAATCTTTATTCGTTGGCGTCGTAATTCTGATCACGGCCAGCTTCTTTGTGGATTTGCGGATTGAGCATCCCTTTGCAATGGCGGCCTTCCTGATCCTCACGTGCCTTAGCTTTTCATTGCTCGGGTTCATCATCGGTATCTGGGCCAGCAATTTTGAGCAGATGTCATTGGTGCCGCAGCTTGTGGTGACGCCATTGATCTTTCTGGGGGGCACGTTTTATTCGATCTCCATGCTGCCACCCGTTTGGCAGACGATCACTTTGTTCAATCCGGTGGTCTATCTGATCTCGGGATTTCGGTGGTCATTCTATGGTTTGGCCGATGTTCCGATTGGATTCAGTCTGCTTGCTATTCTGGCGTTCACCGGACTGTGCCTTGGTGTTATCTGGTGGATCTTTAAAACGGGCTGGCGCATTCGCAGCTAGGTTGTATCGGGCGTTGCATTTTTGCCCACCACCTTCAGGAAATGTGTTCACGTCACGTCTAAGGGTTCAGCGGTCCCTTGTTTACCGCTGGGGTGCACTCTACATCGGCACCCATGAAACTCAGCCTGCCGTTTCTCAAAAAACAACCTTGCGTCGCCGTTGTGCGCCTGTCCGGTGCCATCGGGATGGCGGGGCGTGGATCGATGTCCGATACCGCGCTTGCCCCTGTCCTCGAGAAAGCTTTTCGCAAGGGTAAGCCTGTCGCCGTAGCGTTAGAGATCAACTCGCCTGGTGGATCACCTGTGCAAAGCTCGTTGATCGGAGCGCGAATCCGACGTCTTTCCGAAGAGCTCAAGGTTCCGGTTTTCGGCTTTGTCGAGGACGTAGCCGCGTCGGGCGGTTACTGGTTGGCTGCTGCAGCGGACGAGATTTATGCGGATGACAGCTCGGTGCTGGGTTCGATCGGTGTGATCTCTTCGGGCTTTGGTGCGCATATTCTGCTCAAGCGGCAGGGGATTGAGCGGCGTGTTCATACAGCAGGGCAATCGAAGTCCATGCTCGACCCATTTGCGCCGGAAAAGAAAGAGGATGTCGCGCGGCTCGAAGGTTTGCTGGCGGATATCCATGAGAACTTCATCACCCACGTCAAAACGCGCCGTGGTGACAAACTGGACGAAAGTCAGGATTTGTTCACGGGTGAAATCTGGTTGGCGCGCCGTGCGCAGCAACTTGGTCTGATTGACGGCATCGCGCATCTGAAGCCAAAGATGCAAGAGCGGTTCGGTGACAAGGTCAAATTCCGCCGTTATGGGCTGCGCAAACCGCTTTGGTCGCGCTTTGGTGCATCGCTGGCGCAGGACGCCATCGCCGGAATTGAGGAGCGTGCTGCTTACGCGCGTTTCGGTTTGTGACGTGATAATCAAGATTGTCACCCTCTTCCTGATTGCCATGGGCGTCCTGGCGATGTTCGGAAAGCTGCGCTTTCCCGGACAGAAGCGGCTACAGTCTTCAAGATGTCCGCGATGCGGGCGGTTCAGGATCGGTAAAGGCCCATGTGCCTGCGAAAAAGGAGGCCGTAAATGACGGCATGGCTGTTATCCGGCCTTGGGTTGTTGATCCTGCTATTGGCGGGTGACGCACTTGTGCGCGGCGCAGTAAACCTGAGCCTGCGGCTTGGCGTGCCGGCACTGATTGTCAGCCTTACGATTGTGGCCTTTGGCACCTCAGCGCCCGAGCTTTTGATTGCCATCAGTGCGATCAAGGAAAACGCGCCGGGTATCGCGTTGGGTAACGTTGTCGGGTCAAACACGGCAAACATTCTTTTGGTATTGGGCCTTCCCGCATTGCTGGCCACGTTGCACACCAGCGAATGCGATAGCCGCAAAAATTATGTATTCATGCTTATTGCCTCGGTTCTGTTCATAGGGCTGGCATTCATCGGTGTGTTCAATCTGCTAAGCGGTGCCATTTTGCTGGCTGCGCTGGGCCTTGTTCTTTGGAACGCTTTTCGCGAAGCCCACGCGCATCGCAAAGCCTGCGGCGCGGCCTGCGCCGACGAAGAGGAACTGGACGGTTTGGAAGAAGCCGATCCAGACATGCCCTATTGGAAGATTTCGATCTACTTGGTGTTGGGTCTGATCGGGCTTCCGATGGGCGCGCATTTGTTGGTTGAGAATGCCACCGTGATCGCACTGACCTACGGGGTTAGTGAAACGGTTATCGGTTTGACCCTGATTGCAGTCGGAACGTCTCTGCCAGAGTTGGCTACGACCGTCATGGCCGCATTACGCCGTCAGGCAGACGTTGCGCTGGGCAACGTGATCGGGTCGAACATGTTCAACTTGCTGGCCATTATCGGTATCGCCACGCTGTTTGGCCGCATTCCCGTCGACCCCGAGTTCCTACGGTTCGACCTTTGGGTGATGTTGGGAGCGTCGCTTTTGTTGATCCCGTTTGTGTTCCTGAAAAAGGATATCACGCGCGGGTGGGGCCTGCTGTTGACACTTCTGTATGCGGTCTATGTCATCTCTCTGTTGGCGTGACGTGACAGAAAGAGGAAAGCCATGAACCGAGCCCTAGTAACCGGAGCCGGAATTCGCCTTGGACGGGCTATGGCCCTGTACCTTGCGCGGCGCGGGTATGACGTTGCAGTGCATTACGCCACCTCACAGCAACCTGCGTTGGATACTGTTGCCGAAGTTCAGGCCATGGGGCGCCAATCTGTTGCCTTGCAGGCTGACCTGCTAGATGAGGCGCAGGTTGAAACCCTGCTGCCACGTGCAGCTGAGGAATTGGGTGGACCGATCACGTGCCTGGTCAACAACGCCTCGATCTTTGAATACGACAACATCCATACCGCCACTCGGAAAAGCTGGGATCGCCACCTCGACAGCAACCTGCGCGCGCCTTTCGTGCTGACGCAGGCCATGGCGGCACAGGAGCTGGAGCCAGACACCGATGACGCAGGCGAACCCGTTGCCGTTGGTCTGATCGTCAACATGGTGGATATGCGGGTGCGTAAGCTGACGCCCGAGTTTATGTCTTATACGATTGCTAAAATGGGGCTTTGGGCGCTGACCCGTACCGCTGCACAGGCCCTGACACCCGCAATTCGCGTCAACGCAATTGGGCCGGGCCCGACGATGCAGGGTCATAGGCAATCCGAAGATCACTTTAAGGCACAGCGGGCGAATACGGTTCTGGAGAGGGGGGCAAACCCGTCAGACATTACAGCCGCGCTGGGGTACTTTCTGGACGCTCATGCGGTCACAGGGCAGCTTTTGTGCGTGGACGGTGGTCAGCATCTCGGCTGGCAAACGCCGGACGTACTGGGTGTAGAATAAGTATATTTCGTGCAAGTTTTGCACTGCTCTCGTTTCCGTTACCTGCCCGTTACAAAAATGTCTTTTTTTTCATACACTTGTCTTGTGTACGATTTTATTTACTTTAAAAACAACAAGTTAGTCTTGTGCCTATTTTTTGTGCAAATCAATGAATCCCTATGTATACAAGGGAATTTCGCTATCCTCTGAAACTTATCTTCATAGTTATCCACAGAAATCGTGGATTTGTTTTCTCTTGAACTGACGCGCTCAAGATTGCAGCCATTGTCAGGGAATCATATCTCAGGCCAATGACGATCCAACACGAATCGAATCCAGAGACTCAGCCAACCGGCTATGCCTGTATCCAGCGCTATGTGAAAACGCTGGACAGCTCGCCCGGTGTGTACCGGATGTTGGATGCGGACAGCCGGGTTCTATACGTGGGCAAGGCGCGGAACCTGAAGGCACGGGTGTCGAACTATACGCGCCCTGGCCATTCCGGCCGGATCGAGAAGATGATCGCATTGACCGCCTCGATGATGTTCCTGACCACGCGGACCGAGACCGAGGCGCTGCTGCTGGAACAAAATCTGATCAAGCAGCTCAAGCCCAAATACAACGTGTTGCTGCGTGATGATAAGAGCTTTCCGAATATTCTGGTCGCCAAGGATCATGCATATCCTCAGATCAAAAAGCACCGTGGGGCAAAGAAGGAAAAGGGCGCATACTTCGGCCCGTTCGCCAGCGCCGGCGCGGTGAACCGAACGTTGAACCAACTGCAAAAAGCTTTCCTGCTGCGCAATTGCTCTGACTCTATGTTCGACAGCCGAACACGGCCGTGTCTGCTCTATCAAATCAAGCGGTGCTCTGGGCCATGCGTCGGGTTGATCTCTGAGGCCGATTACCGCGAAAGCGTAAGGGATGCCGAGCGTTTCCTGTCGGGCCGTTCGACCAAGGTGCAAGAGGAATTGGCCGAACAGATGATGGCCGCTTCTGAGGCGATGGAGTTCGAACGCGCCGCTGGTCTGCGCGACCGTATCCGAGCGCTGACGCAGGTGCAGACCTCGCAAGGAATCAATCCGCGTGGCGTGGCCGAGGCGGATGTGATCGGCCTTTATATGGATAGCGGTCAGGCCTGTGTGCAGGTGTTCTTTATTCGCGCCAACCAGAACTGGGGGAACAAGGATTTCTACCCTCGGGTCGGGGCAGATGTGTCTCCGGCTGAGGTGATGGAGGCGTTTATTGGCCAGTTCTACGACAACAAGGAACCACCGCGTCAGCTGATCCTGTCCGATGGAATCGAAAACGCGGACCTGATGGAAGAAGCCTTGGCAGAGAAGGCTGGGCGCAAGGTTGAAATCCTGGTCCCGCAACGTGGTGAGAAACAGGAGTTGGTTGCCGGTGCCTTGCGCAACGCGCGCGAGTCGTTGGCACGGCGCATGTCAGAAAGCGCTACGCAGGCCAAGCTGCTGCGCGGTGTAGCCGAGGCGTTTGATCTGGATAACCCGCCGGGCCGGATCGAGGTGTACGATAACTCTCATATTCAGGGAACCAATGCGGTGGGCGGCATGATCGTCGCTGGCCCTGAGGGGTTCATGAAGAACGCCTATCGTAAGTTCAACATTCGTGGTGATGATCTGACGCCTGGTGACGACTTTGGCATGATGAAAGAGGTTCTGACCCGCCGCTTCACCCGTTTGCAGAAAGAGGATCCGGATCGCGACAAGGGAATGTGGCCCGACCTTTTGCTGATTGACGGTGGAGCCGGGCAGGTAAGCGCCGTGCATGAGATCATGGTTGAGCATGGTGTTGAAGACATCCCGATGGTCGGCGTCGCCAAAGGTGTCGACCGGGATCACGGCAAAGAAGAGTTCCACCGCATCGGTCAACGCCCCTTTGCGTTGAAACGCAACGATCCCGTATTGTATTTCATTCAGCGAATGCGGGATGAGGCGCACCGCTTTGCCATTGGAACTCACCGAGCGAAACGGGCCAAGGCCGTGGGTGCGACGCCTTTGGATGAAATCCCTGGTGTGGGCGCTGCGCGCAAACGGGCCTTGTTGGCTCATTTCGGCAGCGCGAAGGCAGTCAGCCGCGCGAACCTGGCTGATTTGAAAGCTGTTGATGGGATCTCAGCCGGGCTGGCGCAAAAGGTCTATGATTTCTTCCACGACAAGGGCTAGGCCTTCCGACCACGCCAAAGGATATACAGCCCTGAGGCAACGATCAGTGCGCTGCCGATCCACATGGTCTGGTCTAGCTGCTCACCAAACATGACCACGCCCAGACCCACGCCAAACAGCAGCCGGGAGTAACGGAACGGCGTCACGGCCGAAACCTCTCCAGTCCGCATAGCTTTCATCAGCGATGCGTAGGCGGCAGTACCCATAAGGATTGCGCCGCCAACATGCAGGCTTGTGTGCAAGTCCAGCGGAGCCACCGGCGCGCCCTCCCAGAACCGATAGGCCAGACCCGCTACCACGATGCAGAGGAAGCCGTAGAAGCCCAGCACTTCAGTGCTGAGCGTGGCAGGCGCAGCGCGGCTGGCCAGATCGCGACCTGCAAAGCCCAGCATTCCCAGAACCGCCAGGATCGATAGGGCCGAGAAACTGTCTCCGGTTGGTTGGATAATGATCACCACGCCGATCAGGCCGATCAGGATGGCGCTCCAGCGTCGCCAGCCGACGGCCTCGCCAAAGAACAGAGCCGCGCCTGCTACAACGACCAGTGGAGTGGCTTGCAGGATGACGGTAGCCGCAGACAGAGGGGTCAGCGTGATTGCCAATACATAGAACAGCCGCCCGAGAATCTCGAACAGCACCCGCACTTTCATCGGGCGCGATAGCACGTCGGGATGAAACAGGTTGGTTCCACGCACCAAAGCCACTGCAGCAAAGATCACTGTGCCGCCCGTACCGAAGAGGATCAGGATCTGCCAGATCGGCAACGCGGCGGATGCACCTTTCAGCAAGGCGTCTTCCAGCGCGAACAACGCCATTCCAGCGATCATCCATGCACTGCCGATCAGATTGGATCGGGGGTCGGTTTGAATATGTGCGGTCATGCTGTCCGGTCGCTCCTGAGCCGTCCGACAATCTGACCGCAAAGTCGCCGCGCGCCAAGCCGTATCTGACTGAGAGTTCCCGGTTGCGACCCTTTGCCCTTTGGCCCTGCAACTGCCTGTGATCGGGTCAGTTTTTTGCTGGGCCGTCTTTTCTGTCACCGACCGGCGATGTAGGGTCATCCTATGAAGTGGAACCTACCCAATATCCTGACCGTTCTTCGCCTGCTGGCGGCCCCCGGTCTGGCCGTGATGTTTCTGTATTTCACCCGTCCTTACGCAGACTGGTTCGCGCTGATCCTGTTTATGTCAGCTGCGATCACCGACTGGTTCGATGGCTATCTGGCCCGAGCGTGGAAGCAGGAAACCAAAATAGGGGCGATGCTTGATCCGATCGCCGACAAGGCGATGGTGGTGATCGCGCTGATGATCCTCGTTGGGTATTCGACCGAACACTGGACGCCGTGGCTGGTGCTGCCTGCCACCGTGATCCTGTTTCGCGAAGTGTTTGTCTCGGGCTTGCGTGAGTATCTTGGGGATGTCGCTGGAACGCTTAAGGTGACAAAGCTGGCCAAGTGGAAAACGACCGCGCAGATGTTCGCCATTGCGATCCTGTTTTCACAGGGGATTTTTGAGCACTATTTTGTGATGGCCACCTTTGGGATGGACGCTGTAACGATGGATCAGGTTCTGACCGGAGAGGTTGAGGACATAAATCACATTCGCTGGCATCTTGAAGGTATGTTCTGGTCCGGTCGTCTTGGGTTGTGGCTGCTTTGGATCGCTGCAACGCTTACATTGATCACTGGCTATGACTACTTTCGTAAAGCCATGCCCCATCTGAAGGAGAGCTAACCGATGGACGTTCTGTATTTCGCCTGGGTACGCGAGCGGATCGGCCTGCCGAAAGAGAAGGTTGAAACTCAAGCTGCGACTGTATCCGATTTGGTAGCAGAGCTTAGCGCACGCGAAGATCGTTACGCCGCGGCCTTTTCTGATCTTTCTGCATTGCGAGTTGCGTTGGATCAGGAGCTTTCGGACTTTGACGCCTCGCTCGCCGGGGTGCGTGAGGTAGCTTTTTTCCCACCCATGACCGGCGGCTAAGATGCGCATCGCGGTTCAGCAAGAAGAGTTCGATCTGGGGGCCGAAGCCAATGCCTTTGCTGCTGGTGACGGGGCAAACGGTGCGATCGTTACTTTCACAGGCGTAGTGCGCGATCTGGCCTCTGGCGATCTGGATGTGATGGAGATCGAGCACTACCCCGGCATGACCGAACGGGCCCTAACAAAGATTGCCGAAGAGGCTCAGAAACGCTGGTCATTGGGTGATGTATTGGTGATCCACCGTCATGGGCGCCTGGCCCCGGGGGATCGGATTATGATGGTGGCTACAGCCGCACCTCATCGAAAGGATGCGTTTGAGGCAGCAGAGTACCTGATGGATTACCTGAAATCCCGCGCGCCATTCTGGAAGAAAGAAATCACCAAGTCCGGCTCTGAATGGGTCGCTGCAAAAGACGAAGACGAAGACGCGCTGACCCGCTGGTAGGCGCGGTACCCGGCACCGGGTCAACAGGTGCCGGGGTTGCCTAATGCAGACTAGGCGTTTTGCTCTGAGTTGCACTGTCGGGCTGCTTCGATGGCTTTCTTGGTGCCATCCAGGCTTACGGTGAATGCGAACTCTTTTTCCGGGAACACAGTCATTTCGTATTTGTTCATGACGTCGTCTACAAACTGCGCGTTGTTCGCAAGGATATAGCCACCGGTATACCCTTCGGCCAGGTGCTTGGTCTTTTTGTGCGCTTCGGCTTCATAGACATTACCGTCAAGTGACAGGAAAATCTTTTCCTTCTTGCCCTTCAGGCCGATGTCATTCTGGGTGAATACGCCGAGATAGCCCATTTCCTGGTCTTTGGTCAGGCCCATTTGAACAACGTTCCCGTTTGCGTCCATACGCTCGATCAGGCAGGAACCACGTGTGTCATCCACAAAGATGGTCCATCCGGATTCTTCACCCCAGTTAGAGAACGTATCGTTTTCCGATGGGATAACGTCACTGCTGGCAAAAGCAGTGGTCGCTGCAAAAGTGCAGAGGATTGCGGCGGTCTTCAAAGTTGTTTGGGAATTCATAGTGCACTCCAATTTTCTGGGTAGTGAACAGTGATGCGTGTAGGCAAAAATACACCAATTCAGAATATTGAATTTATTGGAAAATTGAAGGTTGTAGAATTCAACCGGCTGGAATCTGCCGATTGTTCGGTTTGGGGGCAACAAACAGTGAGCCCCGACTGAATGCTGAGGTGTTAATCCGCGTTGTTGATGCGACCGCGAAGCTCCTCGGCCTCTTGTCGGGCGGCGCGTAGACCATCCATTGCAGCGGCCAATTCAGCTTCGGCTTGAGTAAGCTGATTGGTCAGCTCTGCCTCGCGTTGCTGCAGGTATGTGATCGCCTGATCCCGGGTTTCTTCGGCCTCATGCAACTCCTGACTCATTCGGTCCAGATCGGCGACGTCGCTTTGGCGCACACGTGACAGGCGATGGGCCAGCCAGTTTGCGAACCAACCCATGCAGAAGGCCGCGAACAGGATGACGGCGGTGGCGATGATGAATTCGATTCTGTTCAACTTATTGGTCCTCTGCTTCCGCGTCGGCGGCGGGCGTGTCGGTTTCTGATTGGGCCTCAATCTCTTCCAGCGCAGTTTCCGATTCAGCGATCGGCTCTGGCCGGATCAGACGGAATTCGATGCGCCGGTTCTCTTCGCGGCCCTCTTCAGTGCTGTTATCGGCAATGGGTTGTGTTTCGCCGTAGCCGACGGCGGTAAAGCTTGCTGTTGGCACACGCCGCCCACGCAGTTCGTTCAAAATCGATTGAGCGCGCGCCTGACTAAGCTGCTGGTTCATTTCTTCACGGCCCTGGCTGTCGGTATGACCCTGAATCTCAAGCCGTATTGGTCCGCATTCCCGAAGAATATTGGCAATTTGATTCACTGTATCGCGCGACTCAGAGGCGACGGTGGCTGAACCCGGTTCGAATGCGATTTTGGTACCTGTCTGAACCTCGGCAATACGCTCTTCGCAAACTTCGGGGTCTGGCAGTTTGTCCTCGGGTTCGGGGGGTTCCTGATACGTGATCGAAAGAGTGAATTCTTTCGCGTCACCGAGTTTCTCTGACAAAAGCCCTGCCACCTGTGCCCGGGTTTCGGGGTCGTGGCTGATCCCGCTGAGCAAGACATCGTCCGGGGTGACGGTTAGTACGCCATTGTGCAGCTGAGATAACGCTTCGAGCCCAGCGAGAACGCGAATAGGCCAGTCCGATGGCAAGTCCGAGGCGATGCGGGTGGTGGTATGGACTTGCTCAGTTCCAAAAGCGGCCCGGGCGTAGCTGTCGACCATGTCGCGCAGAGTCTCGTCACTTAGACGACCGCGTAGTTGAACCAGCCCTTCCGGGCTGCGTGTGGCTGAAAACTCAGGCGGTCCGGACTGATCATCTGCGACAGGTGCTGGAAGTACGGCGTGCAGCGCGAACACATCCGGCAGTGCATTTTCAAGTTCGCCGACCACGCGATCAAACGTCCCAGCCGCAGTTCCTTCAGCGGCGACCAAAGTGATGTCGGCGTCGGAAATGGTCACGGATCCTCCGCCAATTTCAGACAGCGCGCGAATGCTTAGGGATGCGGCGTCGGGCCAACGGGGGGACGGTACGCCCAATCCAATGGTACAGGTATAGGCTCCGGTCAGGCCGGCCTCTTGCGCCGCTGCGATGATTGTATCGCGCGCCTTTTCGTTCTGTGCGGAACAGGCGTCAAACTGTCCACCATTTTCATCAATCAGATAGCGCAAAGTAAACGGCGTGATCACGGGCCGCGGGGCCGAGATCGCAAGGCCGATTCGAAGGCTGGGCGGGGCTGCTCGGGTCAGATCTTGCTCCAGCCGCTCTTTTTCTTGCTGGCTGTCCGCAATTGCCGTGATCTTGACCAAGCCCGGGCTGGCCGAGATTTTTGCGCGTGGAAGACGTGTCAGCGCTTCGATCGCATAGCTGACCGCATCGTCCCACCCTTTGGGCTTGGGATAATCGGCCGTTTCCATCAAATCAGCGACGGACGCGTTGCTGTCCAACCGGCGCAACCGATCCATCAGAGCTTCTCGGTCTTCGCTGGCTGGGATCAGGCCAATTACAGAAATCCCGCTGTCATTTCGAAGAATTTCAGCCGAGAACCGCGGGGCTGCAAGCTCAGTTGTTGGGGCGACCTGCATTTCGTCAATCACGCGCGAGGTGTCGACCTCGGTACCAGCGGCGGTTAAAGCATTGAACCGCGTGGCCTCGTCTTTGGCGGTTCCGGTCAGAACAACGCGAAGCCCGTCCGAGTGGACCTCGGCCCAGTCGTGCCCTTTAAGGTCCAGCGCACGCCGAACAGCAAATTCCGAGCTTTCCTCAACCTTTGTCACGGCATATCCGGCGGCCAGCAGGCAGACCCCGGCAGAGACAAAGAAAATAAGAGCAACGGCAAAGAAATAGGGTAAGCGCATGTGCGGTCAATCGACTCCTCGGGCGGTTGGCAGAACTCTTACAGAGGCCCGCGTCGGGGTGCAATCAGAGCAGCAATGCGACGCAGAGGAAGATCAGCGGAATCAGGCCAGTGTCTCGGTTGGAGCGGAAAAGCTGCAGCAGCTTTGCGTTGTCCTCTGTATCCAATCCGCGCAATTGCCAATTCATGTGCCATCCCATTGCCCATGGTCCTGCAAGGGCGACGGCCAGAGCCAAAAAGGAAGCCTGAGTCGTCACAGTGTCGATAATGGCCAAGGCCATCAGCGAAACTGTGGCGATGAGAAAGTATTTTAGCCATCGTGCGGTATCGGTGCCAAAAAGGCGGGCGGTGGATTTGATTCCAATCAGTTCGTCGTCTTCGGCGTCCTGATGGGCATAGATCGTGTCATAGAACAGCGTCCAGGCAATGCCAGCGAGATAAAGAGTAATTGCCGGCACGCCCACCGTACCGGTGTGCGCTGCCCAGGCAAGAAGAATGCCCCAATTGAAGGCCAGGCCCAGAAAGGCTTGTGGCCACCAGGTGAATCGCTTGGCAAAGGGATATACGGCAACTGGTAGCAAAGACAGGACGCCCATGGCTATTGCCGCGCGGTTGAATGTCAGCAGAATCGCCAGCGCCAGCAGGCTTTGCAGCCCCATCCAAAACACTGCCTGACGAACGCTGACCTGCCCCGAAGGAATCGGGCGCGACCTTGTGCGTTCGACCTGTCCGTCGAACTTCCGGTCCGTGATGTCATTCCACGTGCAGCCTGCACCGCGCATCAGAAAGGCTCCGATCGCGCAGCCGATTGCGATCCAAAGATCTTCTAACCGCGGAGAACCATCGCTGAGGATCGCCAAAGCCAGTCCCCACCAACAGGGAATCAGCAATAGCCACGTCCCAATCGGGCGGTCAGCCCGGCTTAGGCGCAAGTAGGGGCGGGCGAAAGCCGGTGCATAAGTATCGACCCAGTTGCCGGATACAGCATCGGCGACCTGACCGTCTGGTGTTGGGGCGTTGCCTTGCATATGTAACATCTCATGAGTGCAAAGATCAGACTGTATGTAGAGCACGCTCTGGGTCCGGGGCAATCGGTAGATTTGACGCGCGAGCAGGCTCATTACCTGTTCGGTGTCATGCGTATGGCCGTTGGAGGGCACGTCTCTTTGTTTAACGGCACGGACGGAGAGTGGTTGGCCGAGGTGACCGAGGCAGGCAAACGCGGTGGCGTTCTCACCTGTATTGAGCAGACCAAACCTTTGCAGTTGCCGCCGGACCTATGGTTCCTGTTTGCCCCTATTAAAAAGGCCCGCACCGATTTCATCGTTGAAAAAGCAGCGGAAATGGGTGCAGCGCGTATTCTTCCGGTGCAGACAGAGTTCACCAATTCCGAACGTATCCGGCAGGACCGCCTGCAGGCGCACGCCGTGGAGGCAGCCGAGCAATGCGGTGGTACCTTCGTGCCCGAGGTTGCCGACCTTCAGCGCTTGGACCGTGTTTTGGACAATTGGCCCACAGGTCGCCAGTTGATGTTCTGCAACGAGGCCGAGGTTGGTTCCGCCCTGCGTTTGGCAGCCAATGAAAAGGGTTTGCCCTGGGCGATTCTGATAGGCCCCGAAGGTGGTTTTTCTGAGCGTGAGCGTACCCGCCTTTCAGCATTACCCTATGCGCATGTGGTCAGCCTTGGCCCACGAATTCTGCGCGCGGATACGGCAGCTGTGGCGTCTTTGACCATGTGGCAGCAAGCTCTGGGAGACTGGTCGTGACATGGCGGTTGGCGCAAGACGCCGACGTGCCAAAGATTGAGAGATTTCTGTCACAGCACATCCAGACATCAATGTTCCCGCTGGCCAATTTGCGTGACTTTGGTCTGAATGGCTCAGATCCGCGCGCATTGACGGTGTGGATGCTGGGCGAAGGGCCGAGCGATATCTTTGCCATCACAAACGAAGGTATGGTCCTTTCGCAATGCCCAAGTTGCTCTGACGAAGACCTGAGCGAGGCTGTTGCCTTGATCCGGGGGCGTAAGCTGTTCGGTCTGGCCGCCGAAGCCACGCAGGCCCGCCGTATTATGCGGATTGCGGGTTGGGAAGAACGGCCAGCAACGCTGAACAGCGATGAACCAGGCTTTACACTGGATTTGAGTCAACTCGTTCTGCCGGATGCAACTGGTGCGGAATTGGTGCCACTGGGAGCGATTGGTCGTTCTGTTCCAGAGGCATGGCGGAAGGACTATCTGATCGAGGCAATGGACTTTGCCCCGGATCGCGCACTTATTCAGGCCAAGAAAGACATCTCGGCATATCTGGGGCGCAACTCGCACCGGGTTTTACTAATGGATGGCGCCCCCGTTGGCATGACCGGGTTCAATGCACGCCTGCCAGTCGTTGTTCAGGTCGGAGGGGTCTATACGCCTTCCGAGTTTCGCGGCCATGGCTATGCACGTTTGGCTTTGGCGCTGCATTTGAGCGAAGTGCGAGGTTGCGGCGTCTCACGCGCAGTTCTCTTTGCGGCTTCCGATGCCGCTGCGCGTGCCTATATTGCTATAGGATTTAAACCAGCAGGTCATTTTTCGTTGATCCTGTTCGTAAACCCAGAGGATACGGCATGAGTTTCATCCGACCCGAAGCCAAACTGGCTCTTTGGCGCTGGCGCGAAATGCTGGCGGCGGGATTTACCCTGCTGTTAGGCCTAAGTTGGATTGGCGGCCCTGGCGGGTTGCTCGGTTGGCTGGGCTGGGTTTTGGTTGCAGTTTCGATTGCCCTAGCTGTGATCGGGGCGCAGCGTGCCCGGTTCCGGACCGGTGCCGGCGGCCCAGGGGTCGTCACGATAGACGAAGGGCAGATTACATATCTTGGTCCGCTTGACGGGGGAATCGTCGCGACGCAAGAGATTGAACGTCTGGCGCTGGACCCAACTCAAAGCCCGGCGCACTGGGTTTTGGATCAGCCAGGTCAGCCGACGCTTCACATTCCTGTGAATGCCGAGGGGGCCGAGTCGCTGTTTGATGTTTTTTCGACGCTACCGGGGCTGAAAACCGAGCAAATGCTGACAGAATTGAACGGCGGAGCGGTTCATCCGGTTGTGATTTGGGAGCGGACGCCATCCCGTCCGGCTCATATCCGCCTGCATTGACACTGGCGGCGTTTGCCCCCACGACTGACCAACTAGACAGACACATCAGGATCGGAGCACGGTTCATGTCCATCCCCCAGTCCGGCGGCGGACCGATCGAACGCCATGAGCAACTTGCCGAATATCTGGAATCGGGTTGTAAGCCCAAACAAGATTGGCGCATCGGTACCGAACACGAAAAATTCGGGTACTGCAAAGACACCCTGAAACCGCTGCCATTCGAAGGCACACGCTCGATCGTCGCTGTCTTGGAAGGATTGCGTGATCGTCACGGCTGGGCCGAGGTGCGCGAAGGTGGCAAGCTGATTGGTTTGGAAAAAGATGGTGCCAATGTCAGCCTGGAGCCGGGCGGTGCGCTGGAGCTTTCGGGGGCTCCGCTTGAGACGATCCACGAGACCTGCGACGAGGTGAACACTCACCTGCGCGAGGTTAAGGACATCGCCGACGAGATTGGCGTCGGTTTCATAGGTCTGGGCGCAGCTCCGATCTGGACCCATGAAGAGATGCCGTTGATGCCTAAAGGGCGTTACCGGCTGATGAACGACTACATGGAGAAGGTCGGCACCATGGGTCGCGCGATGATGCGGCGGACCTGTACCGTTCAGGTCAATATCGACTTCGGGTCTGAGGCCGACATGGTGCAGAAACTGCGCGTGGCACTGGCCTTACAGCCGGTCGCGACAGCGCTGTTTGCGAACTCTCCGTTTTTTGAAGGCAAGGTGAACGGCCAGAAAAGCTGGCGCAGCTATATCTGGCGGCATCTGGACGATGCGCGCACCGGTATGTTGCCTTTTGTATTCGAAGACGGCTTTGGCTTTGAGCGGTATGTACAGTATGCGCTCGATGTGCCGATGTATTTTGTCTACCGCAACGGTGAGTATATTGATGCGCTGGGCATGTCCTTCCGCGACTTCTTGCAGGGCAAACTGCCTGCGCTGCCCGGTGAGACGCCGACCTTGTCCGACTGGGCCGACCACCTGACCACCGCTTTCCCCGAAGCTCGCATCAAGAAATTCATGGAGATGCGTGGCGCTGATGGTGGCCCATGGCGCCGTCTTTGTGCACTGCCTGCGTTCTGGGTGGGCCTGACCTACGATCAAACCGCACTGGATGCGGCGTGGGACCTGGTCAAAGGCTGGGATGCTGAGACCCGCGAGGCTCTGCGCATTGAGGCTGCAAAAGACGGTCTGCAGGCCCAGGTCGGTAACATCAACATGCATGATCTGGCGCGTGAGGTTGTTGCGATCTCTGAAGCTGGTCTTAAGTCCCGTGCCTTCCCTGGTGCTGGTGGCTTGGTGCCGGACGAGACACATTTCCTGAATGCGCTGAAGGACAGCCTAGAGTCTGGCAAGGTTCCGGCAGATGAGCTGCTCGATCACTATAATGGTGACTGGAACGGCGACCTGACCCGGATTTTCCCCGAATACAGCTATTGATCCGCCCGGTCCCGCTTGCATTCGCGGGGCTGGCCCGATAGCAGGTTCTCGACCAATTTCAGGGGACCGTCATGGACGATCTTAAGGCAAAGTATCTGGGCCAAATCGCCGAAGCAGGCGACGAAAACGCACTTGAGGCGATCCGTGTCGCTGCGGTGGGCAAAAAAGGCGAGGTCGCGCTTAAGATGCGCGAGCTCGGTAAAATGACCCCCGAGGAACGTCAGATCGCTGGCCCCGCGCTGAACGCCCTGAAGGATGAAATCAACTCGGCGCTCTCCGCCAAGAAATCCGCGCTGGCCGATGCCGCGTTGGATGAGCGTCTGCGCACCGAATGGCTGGACGTCACCCTGCCGACCCGCGCGCGCCGTCAGGGCTCAATCCATCCGATCAGCCAGGCGACAGAGGAACTGACTGCGATCTTTGCCGAACTGGGATTCTCGGTGGCCGAAGGGCCGCGGATCGAAGACGACTGGTACAACTTTGATGCCCTGAACATCCCCGGCCACCACCCCGCGCGGGCCGAGATGGACACGTTCTATATGCACCGCGCCGAGGGCGACAATCGCCCGCCGCATGTGCTGCGGACGCATACGTCTCCGGTACAAATCCGCTCGATGGAGAAACAGGGCGCGCCGATCCGCGTGATCTGTCCGGGCGGCGTGTACCGAGCCGACTATGACCAGACCCACACGCCGATGTTCCATCAGGTTGAAGGTCTGGCCATCGACAAGGACATCTCGATGGCGAACCTGAAATGGGTTCTGGAAGAGTTCGTGAAGGCGTTTTTCGAGGTCGATGACGTCGAACTGCGCTTCCGCGCCTCGCACTTCCCCTTCACCGAACCGTCGGCCGAGGTCGATATCCGCTGTTCGTGGGACAACGGTCAGCTGAAGATCGGTGAGGGCGACGACTGGATGGAGATTCTGGGCTCGGGCATGGTCCACCCCAAGGTGATCGCCGCCGGTGGCATCGACCCCGAGGTCTATCAGGGCTTTGCGTTCGGGATCGGGATCGACCGTCTGGCGATGCTGAAATACGGCATTCCGGATTTGCGGGCGTTCTTCGATAGCGACCTGCGCTGGCTGCGCCACTACGGATTCGCAGCGTTGGATATGCCGAACCTGCATGGTGGTTTGAGTCGGTGAAGCGTCCTAGCAAGCCTCACCTACTACTTGGATCAGACAATCTAGATGTTGAATCCAATCGAGTGGGCTGGGAACGCTCAGAGAAGCTGTTCAGTTCAATTTTTGCCTTGATCCAAGCTGGGATCGTGCTTGGCTTGCTGGAAGTTGCCATATTCAAGCTAGAGTCTAATTTTTTGGCGGTGTTATGGCTGCTCGGTTACGGTGCCACAGGCGTGTACATTTTGAGTAGCTGTAACTACATGCTGGCGGTGTTGTTTCAGCGCTTTGATTGGAGCGCAGAAAATAAAATCGCAAAATGGGGGTTCGTTGCACTGACTTCGATAGTCGCGTTTTCGGTCCCTTATCTTCTAAGCGCGTTGACTTCTGAAGCAGTATTAAACGCCCTAAAATGAGGCTGTGGGTCGGAGAAACACTCCAGTTTAACCAAAGCACTGGATAAAAGACTCAATAGTAGTTCTGTAAAAGTGCGGAGCAAAGGCCGATAGGCCGCCGCGCTATCGCCAGACCGCCCGCACGGGCTGGCGATTTGTCTCCGCCAGCGCAACGCACGAACAGCGCGCGGATTTGGCTGGCATAAAGTGCCCAACACTCCCCGAGGATCGCCATACCGCGGTCTGGCGACAGCGCGGCTCGTGATTTGATCTGACAACTTGACGATGGCGCGGCTTGTCACAGTCGCCCACGGGGTTGTGACGTGACATGGCGCGCTGTCCGGGTAGGGTCGGGCGCATGATGTACCGACTGCTCTGCCTTTTCCTGCTGGCCGCCACGCAAGCCGCCGCCATTGAAACCTGCCACGGTGACACCGCCTGTCGGGTGGGGGACCGTTCGTACCATGTGTTGGAGCCCGAAGGGTGGGATGGCGAAACGCCTCTGCCGGTGCTGATGCATTTTCACGGCTGGGCGCGGCAGGGCACTGTGGTGGTGAACCATGAGCGGATCGCCAGGGCCACGAAACTGCGTGGCGTGCTGCTGGTGGCACCGAACGGGCTGCGGAAAACATGGGATTTCTGGACTTCGGATACCGGCGATGTCCCCTTTGCCGACCAGGTGCTTGAAGACGTTGCCAAACGTTATCCGGTAGATCCGGACCGTATCTATGTCTCGGGCTATTCATACGGTGGTGCGATGGCGTGGCGCTATGTCTGCCAGTCGGGCAATGACACGGCGGCGCTTCTGGCCGTTGCGGGCAGCATCCGTCAAACAGAAGCCTGCCCGGAAGCCCCACGCGAAGTGCGCCATGTGCATGGGCTGGACGATACGGTGATGGATTTCCCCTTTGGTCCCGGTGGCGACACGACCTATCCAGTGGCCCTTTGGCGGGAAAAGTATAACTGCAATGGCGCGACCCCACGCGGGGATTGGAGCGTGAAACCCTTCCTGACGCTCAGCCGCGTGGAATGGACCGATTGCGCGCAGGGGCAGGTGGTGCTGGACACGCACCCCGGCGGGCATTTTATCCCACATGGCTGGATCGGCTGGCAATTGGACGAACTTTTGGGCCGCACCCCTACCTATCCGTGACCCGCAGCGCTTGCACCTTGGCGCAATCTTTGCCATTGCCTGTGCCGACTGGATGTTTGCCAAAAAAGGCCCCGTGCAATGAAATTCACTCTGTCCTGGCTGAAAGACCACCTCGACACTGACGCTTCGGTTGATGAGATTGCCGAAGCGTTGACCGACCTCGGGTTAGAGGTCGAAGAAATCGTGAACCCTGCGGACCGGTTGGCGGACTTTACGCTGGGCTATGTGAAACATGCCGAGAAACACCCCGATGCCGACAAGCTGCGCGTTTGCAGGGTCGAGACGGACGAGGGTGAACTGCAGATTATCTGTGGTGCCCCGAACGCGCGTGAAGGCATTACCGTCGTGGTCTGTAAACCGGGCATGTACATCCCCGGTCTGGATCTCACAATCAGTGTCGGCAAAATCCGTGGTGTCGAAAGCTTTGGTATGATGGCGTCCGAGCGTGAGCTGGAGCTGTCGGATGAGCATGATGGTATCATCGAGCTGCCCTCGGGCGAAGTTGGCGACAAGTTCATCGATTGGCTGGCTGAGAACGATCCGTCCAAGGTCGACCCCATGATCGAGATTGCGATCACTCCGAACCGTCCGGATGCACTGGGCGTTGAGGGAATCGCTCGTGATTTGGCAGCACGTGGAATCGGGACGCTCAAACAGCGCGACTATGCGCCTGTGCCGGGTGATTTCGAAAGCCCGATCAAGGTGACGATCGACGAAGATACGCTGGACGGTGCGCCGCATTTCACCGGCCGTTTGATCCGTGGCGTCAAGAACGGCCATAGCCCGCAATGGCTGCAGGACCAGCTGAAGGCGATTGGTCTGCGTCCGATCTCGGCTTTGGTCGATATCACCAACTACATGACCTATGATCAGAACCGCCCGTTGCACGTGTTTGACGCGGATAAGGTACACGGCAACCTGCGGGTTCACCGCGCCAAGGGCGGTGAGAAGCTGGTGGCGCTGGATGAAAAAGAATACACCCTGCAGCCCGGTATGATGGTTATCTCGGACGACAAAGGCCCCGAGTCCATTGCCGGCATTATGGGCGGCGAAGAAACTGGCTGTACCGATGAGACAGTGAATGTCTTCCTCGAAAGCGCGTTCTGGGACCACGTGCAGATCGCGCTAACTGGCCGTGCACTGAAGATCAACTCGGATGCGCGTTATCGGTTTGAACGTGGAGTCGACCCTGAATACACGCTGGAAGGCTTGGAACAGGCGACGCAGATGATCCTGGATATCTGCGGCGGTGAGGTGTCCAAAGTGGTCGAGGCCGGCAAAGCGCCGAACCACACACGGGCCTATAAGCTGGACGCGGCGCGTGTGCAGTCTCTGGTCGGGATGGATATCCCCGAAAGCGAACAACGCCAGACTCTGACCCGCTTGGGCTTCCGACTGGAAGGTGAGATGGCCTATGTCCCGAGTTGGCGTCCCGACGTCATGGGAGAGGCTGATCTGGTGGAAGAGGTTGCGCGGATTGCGTCTCTGACCAAGCTGCAGGGCAAGCCTCTGCCGCGTGTGACAGATGGCATCCCCAAAGCGGTTATGACCCCCACACAACGCCGTCAGTCGATGGCGCGTCGCACCTGTGCTGCTCTGGGCTATAACGAGTGTGTGTCGTACACATTCATCGATCAGGCTTCGGCTGCTCTGTTTGGTGGCGGCGATGATACGACCCGTCTGGAAAACCCGATCTCGTCTGAGATGAGCCATATGCGACCCGACCTGCTGCCTGGTCTTCTGCAGGCAGCGGCGCGTAATCAGGCGCGTGGTTATGCGGATGTCGCGTTGTTCGAGGTTGGCCCCGTTTTCCATGACGGAGAACCCGGCGATCAGAAAACTCAAGTCTCTGGCTTGCTGGTTGGTCGCGACGGTCCCAAAGATGTTCACGGTGCCTCGCGTGCTGTCGATGTTTTCGACGTTAAAGCGGACGCCGAAGCCGTTTTGGCCGCCATCGGTGCGCCCGCCAAGGTACAAATCCTGCGCGACGGCGATGCTTGGTGGCATCCGGGTCGTCACGGCAAGATCTGCCTGGGTCCGAAAAAGGTACTCGGCGTCTTTGGCGAGCTACACCCGCGTATCCTGCAGGCGATGGATATCAAGGGCCCGGCGATGGCGTTTACCATTTGGCCGGATGAGGTGCCGCTGCCCCGTAAGTCCGGTGCAACCCGTGCCGCATTGGAAATGCGCGACCTTCAAGCGGTCGAGCGTGACTTTGCATTTGTCGTCGACGAAAGCGTTGAAGCGCTGACGCTCGTAAACGCCGCGGCTGGTGCCGACAAAGCGCTA
This sequence comes from Ruegeria sp. BE9, assembly GCF_056538765.1. Classification (NCBI taxonomy): domain Bacteria; kingdom Pseudomonadati; phylum Pseudomonadota; class Alphaproteobacteria; order Rhodobacterales; family Roseobacteraceae; genus Ruegeria; species Ruegeria sp. BE9. Next base: position 42,065 of record NZ_JBQFTS010000007.1, read on the forward strand.
ATCGAGAATGTTCGTGTATTTGACGAATTCATCGGTGGCAGCCTGGGTGAAGGCAAGAAATCCTTGGCCATCACAGTGCGTCTGCAACCAACGGACAAAACGCTGAAAGAAGAAGACATCGAAGCGGTCAGCGGAAAGATCGTGGAAAAGGTTGCTAAGGCAACCGGTGGTACTCTGCGTGGCTGATGCTGTCCGCTTATGGCGGAAGTAATGTCGAAAAGATGAAGGGGCGGATTCGCCCCTTTTTTCATGTAGGAGGAGAAAATTATGCTGAATGTCTATCTATCCGGCGAAATCCATACTGATTGGCGTGAACAGATCATCGATGGCGCTCAGGGTTTGGACATCACCTTTAACAGCCCCGTCACTGATCACGAGGCTAGCGATGATTGCGGTGTGGCCATACTTGGGGCAGAGCCGAACAAGTATTGGCACGACCACAAGGGTGCGATGGTCAATGCGATCCGCACACGCAAAGGAATCGCGGACGCAGATGTTGTCGTGGTTCGGTTTGGTGAGAAGTACAAGCAGTGGAACGCTGCTTTCGATGCGGGCTATGCGGCGGCATTGGGTAAATCGCTGATCGTATTGCATGGCCCTGATCACCAGCATGCCTTGAAAGAGGTGGACGCCGCTGCGCTGGCGGTGGCCGAAGAACCCTTTCAGGTGGTTGAAGTTCTGCGCTATGTGCTGACCGGTAAGCTGCCGGCTTAAGGTGCGGCAAAGGTGGACGCTTTGTTCGGCGTCCACCTGCGAGCTGGGCCTTTCGGGCATAATACGGCGGCAACATACCTGAGGTCGTGCGTCGAAGGACAAATCCAACGCGTTCTCGGCCTGACGGGGAAAAGCCACCTATCTCGCACCTAGACCAACGACTGTTTTTATCTCAAACTCTTGTGAATCCCGCGCAGCTGTCGCGGGTTTGTTGTGGCTCGGATAGGAGAAGCGTGTGGAAGAGGTCGTAACACAGGTGGGAGCCTTCGCCCCGCTGATCATGAACGCAGTCAAGGCGCTGATTGTACTGATACTTGGCTGGATTGTCGCCGGCGCTATTGGTGGGATGGTGCGGCGTCGAATTAATGCGACACCGCAAATAGACCCGACACTCGGCAACTTTATGGCCAGCCTGGTGAAATGGGCAATTCTGGCGATGGTGCTGGTTGCCGTACTGGGTATTTTCGGAATTGAAGCGACAAGTATCGTTGCCATTTTGGGTGCTGCATCGCTGGCTATTGGTCTGGCTTTGCAAGGCACACTCAGCGATCTTGCGGCCGGCGTGATGCTGGTCGTTTTCCGACCCTACAAACTGGGTCAGTACGTGGATATCGGCGGAACGTCCGGTACCGTGAAAGACCTGAATCTGTTCACCACGGAATTGGTAACGCCGGACAATATTCAGATCATTGTTCCAAATGGCCAGTCCTGGGGCTCGATCATCACCAACTACTCCGCGCACGATACACGGCGGGTCGATTTGGTGTTTGGCATTGACTATGGCGACAGCGCGGATGAAGCGATGCAAGTCATCATGGACGTTGCCAAAGCGGACGAACGTATCCTGGACGATCCTGAACCATGGGTGCGCGTGACCAATCTGGGCGACAGCTCGGTCGATCTGACCGCACGCCTGTGGTGCGCAGCGGCAGATTACTGGGACGTGAAGTTCGAAATAACAAAAGCGGTGAAGGAGGCGTTCGACGCCAAAGGCGTATCGATCCCATACCCGCATTCGGTGGAAATTCACAAAGAGGCGTAAGGCCTCCCGTCCGTCGATCAGGCATTAAAATGTCCTTCTCCGGTTGGGCAAAGCGCCGCGCTAATCGCGCGGCGCTTTTTTGTTTTGGGGCACCCGGGTTCGTTTTAACTGCGCCGCACCGTGGGTGCGGCGCCCCGGCCCAACACTGTAAACGCCCTTTAAGAGGGCGCTTTCAGCGGCGGGAGTATTACGACTTGATGACCACGTTAGGAGATACCACGTCGATGCCAAGTGCTTTGCCAACTGCGTAATATGTCAGCTGTCCGGCATGAACGTTCAGGCCAGCCAGCAAATGAGGATCGTCCTGGCAGGCCTGTTTCCAACCCTTGTCCGCCAATGCCAGCATAAACGGCATTGTCGCATTCCCCAGAGCGATCGTGGACGTTCGTGCTACTGCGCCCGGCATGTTGGCGACGCAGTAGTGCATAATGCCGTCTACTTCGTAGATTGGTTCCGCATGAGTGGTCGCCTTTGAGGTTTCGAAGCATCCACCCTGGTCAATGGCCACGTCAACGAGAACTGCACCTGGCTTCATGGTGGAGAGTTGTGCCCGCGTCACAAGTTTGGGGGCGGCAGCGCCGGGGATCAGAACGGCGCCGATAACCATATCCGCAGATTGGATCAACTCGGCTGTCGCGCCAGCTGTTGAGTACTGGTTCTTGAACTGACGGCCGAACACATCATCAAGATAGCGCAGGCGGGGCAGCGACCGATCCAGAACAGTGACGTCGGCGCCCATTCCAGCGGCAATTTGTGCCGCGTGCGTGCCAACCACACCACCGCCGATAACGACGACTTTCGCTGGGCCAACACCTGGGACGCCGCCCATCAGAACGCCGCGGCCGCCATTGGCTTTTTGCAGGGTCCACGACCCGACTTGTGGGGCCAAACGTCCGGCGACTTCTGACATCGGGGCCAGCAGAGGGAGCCCTCCGGCGTCATCCGTCACTGTTTCATAGGCGATGGCTGTACAGCCAGAGGCCAGAAGATCATGGGTCTGATCCGGGTCCGGTGCCAGGTGAAGATATGTGAACAGCAACTGGCCCTCGCGCAGCATCTTGCGCTCAACCGCCTGAGGTTCTTTGACCTTTACGATCATGTCCGCGGTGGCAAAGATCTCTTCTGCCGTATCGACAATCTGCGCACCTGCAGAGATGTAATCCTCGTTGTTGAACCCGGCACCATTGCCAGCGCCGGTCTCGATAATGACCTCGTGACCGCGCGCAACGGCCTCCTGCGCAGCGTTGGGGGTCATACCGACGCGGAATTCCTGTGGCTTGATTTCCTTGGGGCAACCGATCTTCATTTTGCTCCTCCATTCATAAACTGCCTAAATTATGTGCATTTCGGAGCGCAATTTCTATGAAACTCTACCCGTAAGTGGGCTTTTATTCGGGAGATTCTTCGGTAATCTGCGTAAAACTTGCAATGGACTTGCGTGCATGAGCCTCGACACGACTGATAGAAAGATTCTGGCGGCCCTTCAGCGAAACGGGAGGATGTCGAATGCAGAGCTGTCCGAGCAGGTTAACCTGTCGCCTTCAGCCTGCCATCGGCGCGTTCAGCGGCTGGAAACAGATGGCTATATCCGCAACTACGTAGCACTATTGGATGCACGCAAAATGAATGTCCCGACAACAGTGTTTGTCGAGATCACGTTGCAAGGGCAGGCAGAGGAATTGTTGGATGCCTTCGAAAAGGCGGTCGCTCGCATTCCCGATGTTCTGGAATGCCATCTGATGGCAGGGACTGCCGATTACATCCTGAAAGTAGTCGCCGAGAATACCGAAGATTTTGCTCGTATTCACCGCCAATATCTGTCGCGCCTGCCCGGTGTGGCGCAGATGCAAAGCTCTTTTGCTTTACGGACAGTGTTCAAGACTACGGCGTTGCCAGTGTAAAACTCAGGCCGGGCCGGGGTAAGTAAACAGTGCCAGATGCAACGCGTTAAAGCTGAAATGCATCAAAACCGGCACCCAAAGCCGACCCGTTGCAAAATACCCCAAGCCGCAAGCTGCCCCAAGAAGTGATGCAAAAACCACCAAAGCCGAACCGCCCCCAATGTGGGCGAAACCGAACATCAAGCTGGCCAGAGCGATACCCGCAACCGTGCCAAATTTCGACGAGATGGCCGATTGCAGGTATCCGCGAAAAAAGGCCTCCTCTGTCAGGCAGGTCAGAAACAAGTTGGATAGGGCGAAAATCATCCACCAATGCGGTAGCCCAATCTCAGGTTTGACAGCCCCTGTCGCGAACCCAAGTGCAAACAGCGCAGGCAGGATCAGCAAGCCTGCAATCAAAGGAGCGAATTTGGTGGGGATGGCGCGGCGGATCAAGTCGGGCCAGGCAAGCAGGACCGCGAAAAGAACCAGCGGCTTGTCGAGATTCAGGTACATCGAGAAAGTGGCGCTATCCGGCCCGGCCTGAACTTTGTTCAGGACAAGCAAATTGTGAAACCCGGGGATCAGGTGCGCTCCTAGCGCGAGACACCAAAGGATGAGCGCCAGATGCCCAGCCAAAGCAATAGTCCCGGATAGCTGTCTTAGACGGGACGCTCCAAGAAGTCCTACAGCTGCAAATGCCAGGGCAAGCGGAGTCACCATGCCAAGGCTCAGCGCGACAATTGAGAATAACCCCAGCAAGGTTAAACTCAGGGTTTGTTTGCCGGATACCGCGCAGATTTGCGAGGCAATCAGGATAAGCCAGGGCCAGATAAACGGTAGTAGGGAAAGGAAGTGCGCCAAGTGGTCCTCGGGGTTTTTTACGCTGAAATTGATGCCGACAGAAGCAAACGCTGGCAAGCAGATCCATCCAATCTGTTGGTAATGCGTCAATTCTGACGCTTGTATCCTGAGGCTTACAAGTTCAAATATGGGGAAAGACCGGACTTCCTTTTGCATTGCCTGGACCCGCCCGTGTGTGCGGTGTCGGCTTGGATGGGGTTTCATCAATTATTCTGATGACATCAGGTGGTTACATGCGCCCTGTACGGTCCAAACCCGATAGACGATAAGGAAAACATCTTGGCTTACGAAAACGACAATGCCCCCAAAGACTGGCTGGAAGCCGAGTTGGAAGACACGCTGGACGAAGATTTTGAAATCGAATTCAGCGAACCCATGCTTTCGATGGAAATCCGCAAAATCTACAAAGATCAGCATCCCGACATGCTGGACCGCAAGGTCTACTTCCGTAATTTGCTGCGCCTACAGGCCGAGCTGATCAAGGTTCAGGACTGGGTACAACATACCGGAGCCAAGGTTTGCATTCTGTTCGAAGGTCGTGACAGTGCGGGTAAGGGGGGCGTGATCAAGCGCATTACCCAGCGCCTGAACCCACGGGTGGCCCGCGTGGTGGCCTTGCCCGCGCCCAGTCGTCGCGAGCAAAGCCAATGGTACTTCCAGCGCTATGTTCCGCATCTACCTGCGGCGGGCGAGATCGTATTGTTCGACCGGTCGTGGTACAATCGCGCCGGCGTTGAGCGCGTGATGGGGTTCGCGACCGAAGATCAAGTGGAACAGTTTTTTCAGGACGTTCCCGAATTTGAACGGATGCTTGTACGTTCTGGGATCATCTTGCTGAAATACTGGTTCTCGATCACGGATGAAGAGCAGCAGTTGCGATTCCTCATGCGTATTCATGATCCGATGAAACAATGGAAGCTTTCCCCGATGGACTTGGAATCTCGTATTCGCTGGGAAGCTTACACCAAAGCCAAGGAAGACATGTTCTTCCGCACCAATATCCCCGAGGCACCTTGGTATATTGTCGAAGGCAACGACAAGAAGCGCGAGCGATTGAACTGTATCGAGCATCTTTTGACTAAGATTCCGTATACAGACGTTCCGCAGGAAAAGGTCGATCTGCCGGACCGTAGATACAATCCTGAGTATGAACGCCGCATCCTTCCGGATGAGTTACACGTGCCCAAAATCTATTGATCAATAACAAAGGCCCCCGAAACTCGGGGGCCTTTTTCTCGTGAGTGGACTTAGAAAATAAAGTTATCGCTGCTGAGGCTTGCAAGTTGGGTGTCCTCAAGGATCAACTGGTTCGCGCCGTCTTGGATAATGACATCGGAACCTTCTTGCCTGATGTGATTGTTCATCAGGTCGCTATAGTCAGTGATCCCTTGGGACAGCCGCATAAATACTTGCTCTCCTGCAGCGAAATCACGAACGCGGTCGATACCAGTTTGGAAAACAAAGTTGTCGAAACCATCGCCGCCGACCAGCAGATCGTTTCCGCCGCCGCCCATCAATCTGTCATTCCCAGCACCGCCAAAAAGCCGGTCGTTGCCGCTGTGGCCAACCAGAACATCACGGCCAGTGCTGCCATGGGCATAGTCGTTCCCGCTTCCTCCGTAGACCCTGTCGTTGCCGGCACCGCCAAACACTTTGTCGTCGTTGGTTTCGCCGGAAAGAACGTCATTTCCTGCCGCTCCGATCAGGTAGTCTTCTCCGCGGCCACCGCGTAACAGGTCGTCTCCGGATCCTCCGTTCAAGTGATCTTCGCCAGGCCCACCCAAGAGCGTGTCGCGCCCGTTATGGCCGACCAATCTGTCGTCGCCGTCATGACCGTTTAGCGTTCCAGCTTCGCCGGCGCGCATAACAAACCAATCATTGAGCGCCGTACCCTCAGTGCCGGCAAAGACGTATTGCGGCTCGATCGGTGCTGGATCAGGAGTGTCGCCACCACCTTGGTCGGCGCCTCCGTTGTCCAGCTGCACCGGGGCCGATGTGCGCGCAAAGTTTTGCGTTACGATAATGGCGTTCCAGCCATCGAAGTTGCCGACCTCAATGCCGATCCCGACGAGGGTTACATTCGGATCAAGGATGTTAGCCCGGTGGCCAGGGCTGTTCATCAAGCTGGTATGAAGGTCCTGCACATCATCGGACAGTCCCGGTGCGCCGCGAACGCTTTGCCAGGCAATGTTCTCGGTCGCACGCCAACTACCGGAAAAGTTGAAGCCAGCGTCCTCCATCCGGTCCCACGGGGCCGAGTTGTTTACACCCGTGTGACTAAACTGATCCGTGCGTAGCATCCATTGGCTGTGGTCTTCAGCGGCGTCATTCAATCTGAGTTCAAGTTGTACGGGGGAAAGGCCGGCACGCTCGCGCTCTGCGTTGATTAACGCAAGCATTTGCCTTTCCAGGTTGCTGGCCACTGACATGATTCTGCCTCCAGTAAAAGTTGAGTTATTTTGTCGGGGCATTAATGGCGAGAATTTGGCGGGATATAGTCACAATGTGGACAGCCACTCTCGCTCGGCGGTTTGCCACCGCCGGATTCACCCTTTTTGTGCAATAAGTTGCGCAACGGTGCTGATTTGCGCTGTCGCGGTGCATCCGAGCGATGCACCGCAGGGTTGAGTGGAAATTTTAGGCAAAGTTCATCATGCAAGCATCGCCAAAGAAATCAGGGTTGAAGAACATGCCATCGAATTGTTCGGTGCCCATGTCCGCCGTAGTCTCAGGCATGGTCGCGGGAACGTCGCAATGTTCACCTGTCAGCATGAAATCGTCCTCCGACACGGGCTGCATCTCTGTCTCGGGCAGCCAGAAGTCGTCGACCATCGCCATAAGGTTGTTCACGAAATCGTTAATCTCTGTGAGGAACTCTTCGACGTCGAAACAACCGTAGTCCGGTGTCTCAGCATCCGTCATATCGAAGTCGGGGGTTTCCGTTACCGGGACTTCTGTTTCAGTAACGTCGGTTTCCGGTGTCTCGATTTCCTCAACTTCGGGCTCCTCCACGTTCGGAGTACCCGTGATGTCCTCTGCCGGTGTTTCCTCGAAAGTCTCATCAAGCTCGACTGTGTCGACCTCTGGCACTTCGGGCTCAGTCAACTCGGGTGCTGGAGTTTCGGGTGCAGGCACGGCAGTTTCAACTTCGTCGGTTTCGGGTTCTTCGGCAACCACCGGCTCTTCAGTCTCGGTCGCAATGGGTTCGGGTGTTTCGGCCGCAGGTGCTTCAACAACATCCGTCTCTGGCGCTTCCGTTGCGGGTTCTTCAGCGTCGACCACTTCCTCGATCGGCGGCAGTGGGGCGTTGCCATTGTCGACTATCACTTCACCGTCCGTAGTGGCAAAGTTTTGGGTCACCATGACAGCGTCCCAGCCGTTAAAGTCCCCTTCTTCGATTCCGATCCCAATATACTCATAGTCCGGGTTCAGGATGTTTGCGCGATGACCTGGGCTGTCCATCAGGCTTTGGTGCAGTTGTTCTACATCATCACTGATGCCTGCGGCGCCGCGCTCTGATTGCCAGGCAATGTTTTCGCCCGACCGCCAGCTACCGTCAAAGTCAAACCCGGCGTCTTTCATTCTTTGAGTTGCGCTGGATCCGCCAGACCCGGTGTGGCTGAACGTGTTCGAATTCAGCATCCAGGTGCTGTGATCCTCGGATGAATCGTTCAGGCGGGTTTCCAGTTGCAGCGGGTTCAACCCTCGGGATGTGCGCTCTTGGTTAATCAGCGCCAGCATTTCTTGCTCGAATGTATTTGCTGTAGACATGATGCCTCCGTTTGGTTTGTCGTCTTAATGGACGAGGCCAGTTACCGGGGGCGTCTGGTCGGCTGATAGAGGGGACTGAATTTACGGCAGAATTTGGCAGGCCCGTGCTGCCGGAAAGAGATTCGCTGCGCTGCAATACGCCGGGCAAAATCCTGCTGACATCGAAATGGCAGCTTGTCGCGCATTAGGGGATTCGATTCGGCGGAATACAACCTGACCTAGAAACGACAAACCCCCGGGCTGTGCCTCGGGGGTCGTCAAATAGTGTCATCCAAAGCTGGACGAGTGAGATCTTAGAGCAGACCTTCGCGCTGGGCTTTCTTACGTGCCAGTTTACGGGCACGGCGGATCGCTTCAGCTTTCTCGCGCGCTTTTTTCTCGGACGGTTTCTCGAAATGTTGCTTGAGCTTCATTTCACGGAACACGCCTTCGCGCTGCAGCTTTTTCTTCAGGGCACGAAGCGCCTGATCGACGTTATTGTCGCGAACACTAACCTGCATGTGGTTGTCACCACCTTTCTAGATAGAGTTGCAAGGAAATTGCAGGAGTTGGCCGTATAGCAAAGCCGCTCTATCTTGTCTAGTACTGGCCCCGAGAACCGGAGAACCGCCATGACAACCACCTATGAAGACGCCAAACAGCAGCTTTTGGATGCGATGCTGAGCCATGTGCCGTTCGACGGCTGGTCGGAAACCAGCTTTCGCGCGGCGATTACAGAGTGCAATTTGGATGACGCTTTAGCGCGCGCGATCTGCCCACGCGGAGCGGTTGATCTGGCGTTGGCATTTCACGCACGCGGGGACGCTGCGATGGTTGAGCGCCTGAAAACAACAGACCTGAGCGAGTTAAAGTTTCGCGATCGCGTGGCGTCCGCGGTTCGTTTTCGGCTTGAGGCGGTGGAAGACAAAGAGCTGGTCCGACGTGGCATGACGTTATTTTCGCTGCCGACACATGCGGCCGATGGTGCCAAAGCACTGTGGCAAACCTGCGATCTGATTTGGGATACGCTGGGTGACACATCCGATGATGTGAACTGGTATACCAAGCGCGCGACTTTGTCGGGTGTGTACTCCTCTACGCTGTTGTTCTGGTTGGGGGACGATTCGCCCGACCAACAGAAAACGTGGGAGTTTTTGGACCGGCGGATAGATAATGTCATGCAGTTCGAAAAGCTTAAGGCGCAGGTGAACGGCAACCCATTGTTCAAGCCCTTCCTAGCTGTGCCGAACTGGTTCGCAAGTCAGGTCAAGCCGCCAATAAAAATGCGGGCCGACTTGCCGGGAATGTTGAACCCGCGCAAGTAAGCGTCTGGGCCTTCCCGTTTATGCCTGCTAGGCATTGGGCAAAGGAGGATTTGCCCATGACAAAGATGATGCGTGCCGTAGAAATCTCGCAGCCCGGCGGCCCGGATGTTCTGCAACTAACTGAACGCCCGGTACCCGAGCCGCAAAACGGCCAGGTAATCCTCAAAGTAGCCTATGCAGGTGTGAATCGCCCCGATGCGTTGCAGCGGGCAGGGGCCTATGATCCGCCTCCTGGCGCGAGCGATCTGCCCGGGCTAGAAGCGTCGGGCGAAGTTGTTGCCGTCGGCGCGGGGGTTGAGGGGGTTTCTATCGGCGATCAAGTCTGTGCGTTGCTGCCTGGCGGTGGATACGCGGAATATGTCGCTACGCCCGCTGCTCATTGTTTGCCGGTTCCGGCAGGGATGGGAATGAAGGAAGCAGCCTGCCTGCCCGAAACCTTCTTTACTGTCTGGTCGAACGTTTTCATGCGCGGGGGATTAAAGGCGGGCGAACGCTTTCTGGTTCACGGCGGTTCCAGCGGTATCGGCACAACTGCGATCCAACTGGCGAATGCTTTTGGTGCGCGGGTATTCGCAACCGCGGGCTCTGCTGAGAAATGCGAGGCGTGCGAAAAACTTGGTGCCGAAAAGGCAATAAACTATCGCAATGAAGACTTCGTAGGCGCCATGCGGGCTGAGGGTGGTGCGAACCTAATACTTGATATGGTGGGCGGAGACTATATCCCGCGCAATGTCAAATCTCTTGCTGAGGATGGTCGCCTGGTCCAGATTGCCTTTTTGCAAGGCCCGAAGGTTGAACTGAACTTTGCGCTGATGATGGTCAAACGTCTGACGCTGACCGGCAGTACCTTGCGTCCGCAAAGTGATTTGGCAAAAGCGAAAATTGCGCAGGATCTGCGTGAGGCAGTCTGGCCTCTGTTAGAGGCCGGAAAAGTGGCACCGGTCATGGACAGCGAATTTGACCTGACAGATGCAGCAGCTGCGCATAAGCGGATGGAAAGCTCTGGCCACATTGGCAAGATCGTTTTGAAAGTCGCAGGCTAATACGGTCGCGCGGGCTTGTCCCGCGCCCGTTCGTCAGACCACTGCCCGACGATACAAATGCCAAGTCGCATGGCCGAGAACCGGTATCACAACGATCAGGCCAAGCATCATCGGAATTGCTCCGATGACCAACAGAGTAGCCACGATAAAGCCCCATGCCAGAATAACACCTGGGTTTTGGCGCAGTACGCGCACCGATGTCACAACTGCAACTGGCAGCCCGACTTGACGGTCCAGTAACAGCGGAAAGCTCACAACACTGATCGCAAGTGCAACCAGTGCGAACATGAAGCCCACGGCGTTGCCGACAAGGATCATGGTCCAGCCTGCGCCCGTGGTGAACACCTGCGTCATGAATGCGCCGAACGATGTAGGCAGATCAGGTCCAAGAGTGTGGGCATAGATACTCTGCGCTGCCATTAGCCAAATCAGCAATAACATGACCAGATAGAACCCTAGCGCGAGTATCGCGCCGAACGAAGGTGATCGGAATACGCCAAATGCGTCCAGCCAATGCACTTCGCTGTTTTGTTCACGCTTGCGGCTTATTTCATAGAGGCCTACCGCCGCGATTGGGCCGATCAAGGCAAAGCCCATTATCAATGGGGCCAGCAACGGCACCATGTTCCGGTTCAGCCCAAAACCGAACATCAAAAGCCCGGCAATAGGGTAAATCAGAATAACGAACACTGCGTCTGCACGGGTTTCCAGAAAGTCTTGATATCCGGCGCGTAAACAGGATCGCAGGTCCTGCAGTGTCAGCGTCTGCACCGTAGGTACGTGGCGCGTATCAGTGCTGCCAATACGTGTGATGCTTTCTGCGATATGATCGCTGGTCGCGCCGATATTCTGGGCGGCCCAGCTGATTGGATTTCCAATTGTCTTGGCCATCGTCATCCCCTCCCTTTGCATATCAGCGCAGCGGAGTGAATCCGGCATCAGTTGCCTTCGGCCGGACCAGCCGGCAACGCTTGAACCCTTAGTATAGCACATTTTTTGTGTTTTGCCCGCGTCATGCGGAATCGTGCCGATTGCCCTGAATAACAGGCGTGTTAGCTTGGCGTCAGGTTACAGGAGGTGAGTATGCATCAAACGGCACGTACAGTCGTCATTCATCAACACGGTGGACCCGAGGTTCTTCAGCTGGAAGAGCACTTTGTCGGCGACCCTGGACCCGGAGAGGTTCGCATTCGCCATAAAGCCTGTGGATTGAATTTCATTGATATTTACCAACGGGCAGGTCTGTATCCGATGGAATTACCACACGCCTTGGGGATGGAGGCGTCTGGAGTGATCGAGGCCGTTGGCGAAGGCGTTACGCATTTGGAGCCCGGTCAGCGGGCGGCCTATGCTGCGGCTCCGGCTGGGGCATACTGCGAAGTGCGTGTAATGCCTGCAACGCAGGTTTGCCCTTTGCCCGATAGGATTTCGTTTGATGTAGCTGCGGCGATGATGCTCAAAGGAATGACGGTCGAGTACCTGTTCCACCGCACGACACCGCTCAAGCGAGGGGATACGGTTCTGTTCCATGCCGCCGCGGGCGGTGTCGGACTGATTGCTTGCCAATGGGCCAAGTCCGAAGGGATCACTCTAATCGGCACTGCGGGAACAGATGAAAAATGCAGCCTTGCACAGTTCAACGGAGCATCGCACTGCATCAACTACCGAAAGGAAGACTTTGCGGAACGCGTTGCCGAAATCACGAAGGGCAAGGGCGTGGACGTGGTCATGGACTCTATCGGGGCAGACACGTTTGAAGGGTCCTTAAACTGCCTTAAACCTTTGGGGATGATGATCTCCTTCGGCAATGCGTCAGGGACCGTACCGTTAATTGATATCGGAACCTTGGCCAGCAAAGGGTCCCTAAAAATCACCCGACCGACGCTGTTTACACATATTTCCGACCACGTGGTCTGTCAGGCGATGGCGCGGCGTCTGTTCGGCAAGGTTGAGGGTGGTGAGGTCAAGATCCATATCGATCAACGCTTTCCGCTTGAGCAGGTGGCCGACGCGCACCGAGCGCTCGAGGCGCGCCAAACAACCGGTAGTACGATACTGGAGCTTTAAAACCATGAAAAACCCGGCGCCTGAACGCCGGGTTTGTTTCTTTCAGAATTTTGCTCAGAAACGGTAAGAAGCCCGCACCTGAAGTGTTGTGGCATCCACGTCGATGCCGGTAGAGTCAAAGTCGTTGAATTCGTGGTACAGGATTTCACCGCCAACACTGACATTCGGGGCAACGATCTGTTCATAGCCTGCACCGATAAACCAGCCGTCGTCGCTGCCGAGGCTGTCCGTCCCTGCTTCGGCAAATCCACCGACACCATAAAGCAGGCTCTGAGGATTCAATTTGTATCCTGCACGCGCTTTGATACGCCAGACATCCTCAACTTCGACGCCGGGCGTCAGGTCAATGCCAGTCCAGTCATAGTCGAAACCGGCACCGACGACCCAATCCCCAAGGTCATAGTCATAGCCAAGGATGATACCGCCGATTGCGCCGTCGCCGTCCACACCTGAAATGTTGGTGTCGATGTCCGCATAGCCGACCTGCAAACCGCCGTAGAAACCGGTCCAGTTGCCGGAGGACTGTGCCATCGCAGCCCCCGCGGTAAGAGATGCGATTGCAGAGGCGAGAAGAATTTTACCTGTCATTTTGTTATCCTTTCGTCCGAAATTGGTCGCGGCAGACCCGCTGCCCGTTTGTCTGTATTGATCACTACGACCCGGCCGAGTGACCGGATCAAACTGTGTTTTGGTATTCCGACCCGGAAAGATAAGCCGGCAATCTGCAATCCGGCTGAATTGGTCCGGTTCAATCCGAACTCGTTTCCTAAAAAAGACGTAGGGTTGCTAAAGAGCTGTTTCAAATGACAATCGGCGGCAGAGTAATCTGCCGCCGACCAGAGGAATTTTTTAGGCGGTTTATTGCGCTTGCAGTTCCGCAGGGGATTTGTCCGAGATGGTTTCCCAGTTGGTGCTGGCTTGTTCGATAAAGCCTGGGATGTCGCCTTCCCAACGTTCCTGAATGTCCTGCGACAGGTTCAGGTACAGTTTGTTGTCGACGATTTTCCAGTGGTTCGGGTCACCGTCGAATTTGAAGCCCATCGCCGCACCAAATGCACAGTAGCCGCCATATGCAGGCAGGTATGCTTCGGGGTTTTCTTCGAATGCAGCTTTGTTTTCTTCAGTGGCGAAGCGGTACAGTGCCTCGTTGTGCAGCGCGGTGATGCGGTAGTCGCCTTTAGTCGGCGCGCCCTCGGTGAAATAGGCCACCGGGTCGTACCCTTGCATGGCCAGGCCGGTCGAGCTTGCGTTCAGTTCAACGCCAGCCGCCAGGGCCGAGCTTGCGATTGCAACAGACAGCGCGACGCCGCCAATGAGAGATTTGAACTTGTTCATTGTTTTCACCTTTCGTGAAACGGGCAGCCGAGCGACGCGGAAATTGCATCAGGACCACCCTGGAGATTTTTGTCCGTGGGACCGGTAATTGGCCGTCACGGCACCGAAGTGGGCAATCGCTCCATCACGTTCAAAACAATCAATTGTGAATGTGCGCGGGCGAAGGGTGGTTGTTCAGAAATGCAAAGGTCGGATCAGGGATCGCATCGGTAACCCAGGACGAAATCCAAGACTTTCTGGACCGGCATTTCACAGGGGCGCAGCAAGGCACCGCTTTTGCCAGTCAGATAGAGGTTCAGGCTGATGTAATCCCCGCCGCCCAGTTCGTGGGCAACCAGCTTGTGGGATTTTCCTTTGGCCAGTTCGGTGCGGCTGACGATGTACCGTCTGTTGTTGCTTTGTCCCGTGGACGAGCCTGAAGGAATGGCAAAGAACGCCTGTAAAAAAGCGTCTGATGCAGTCACGACTTTCCGATTTTAGGCTCAGTGCCAGCTCGGATTCGAGCAAGGTTTTCGCGGTGACGCCAATAAACCAACAGGGTCAGAACAACGCCAAGAAGGAATGCAGAAGAGTCCGTCAAAATCATGACCCAGATGGTTGACATGGCAGCCGCAGTCAGCGCGGCGAAGGACGAGATCCTCCAGATTGCAGCCGCAACCAGCCATGTAAGGCAGCATGCCACGCCTACGCGCCAGTCCAGCGCCAGCCAAAGGCCAAGGAAGGTTGCTACGCCCTTACCGCCTTTAAAGCCCAGCCAAACAGGAAAACAATGCCCTAAGAATGCCGCAAGCGCAGCGATCTGCGCAGCGTCCTCTCCGGCCAAGGCGCGCGCCAACAGCACGGCAACGGCACCTTTGGCAGCGTCGAATACGACGGTGAGCGCTGCGGCTGTCTTGTTGCCAGTGCGCAGTACATTGGTCGCGCCGATATTGCCCGATCCGATGTTGCGCAGGTTGCCCAGCCCCATGACCTTGGCGATGACCATGCCATAGGGGACTGAACCCATAAGATACCCGAATACGGCCCAGAGGATCAGCTGGGTCGTCGTGCTGTCGATTGGGGGCATCAGGGTCTCCGGTAAACTTCTTGGCCTGCTACATAGGTTGCCGTGACCTTACCTTGCATTCGCTGGCCGTCAAACGGTGTGTTCTGCGATTTCGATTTTAGGGAAAATCGGTCGAGCACAAAAGGCACATCTGGGTCAAACACGACCAGGTCGGCCGGTGCGCCCTTGGACAGTCGGCCGGATTTCAGCCCCAGTCGTTTTGCCGGATTCAACGCCATAGCGCGGAACAAGGTAGGCAGGTCCAACTGGTCCGCATGGTAAAGGCGCAGGGCCGCAGGCAACAGGGTCTCCAATGCGACGGCGCCCGAGGCGGCCTCTTCAAACGGCAGGCGCTTGCTTTCTTCATCCTGCGGGGTGTGCATCGAACTTATCGTATCGATCAGGCCCGTCCGCACCGCTTCGATTACCGCCTGCCGATCATCTTCGGAACGCAAAGGCGGTTTGACCTTAAAGAAGGTGCGATAGTCGGAGACATCCAGCTCGTTCAGTGTCAGGTGGTGGATTGAGGTGCCGGCGGTGATGTCCAAACCGTTGCGCTTGGCTCGTTCCAACGCGGGTAGGGCGCGGGCGGTGGTGATCTGGTCGGCGTGATACGCAGCTCCGGTCATTTCCAACAGTGCAATGTCGCGGTCTAGTC
The DNA here is from genome assembly GCF_056538765.1 of Ruegeria sp. BE9. NCBI lineage: Bacteria > Pseudomonadati > Pseudomonadota > Alphaproteobacteria > Rhodobacterales > Roseobacteraceae > Ruegeria > Ruegeria sp. BE9. The sequence goes on from NZ_JBQFTS010000007.1 coordinate 57,788, forward strand.
CCATCCGTTCGGCCATAGGTGAAACGGCCGGTAAGCCGCGCAGAGCGGCGAACTTGCCGCTGGTCGCCGCCGCGCCGGAACTTAGGCCCGGTTCCTGAGGGTGGGCGATGACCAGTGCACCGCATGATCGTGCATAGGTCAGCGCACGGGAAAACACCTTGGTATTGGTAATAACATGGTCGCAATCGGTAAAGGCGACTGCCCCGGCGTCTTGCAGAAAGCCAAGCTCGGTCATCTCGCGACCTTCTCGGCCCTTTGTCAGTGCTGCCATCGGCAGAACGTTTACAGGGGTGTCTGCTTGCGCTCGGCGGGTGACAAACTCCAGACTTTCGGGTGTGTCGATGGTGGGGCTAGTGTCGGGGCGCGTAACGATGGTGGTCACACCACCGGTGGCCGCTGCCAGACCAGCGGACTTATAGCTTTCTTTATGGCGCTCGCCCGGTTCGCAAACCTTAACACCGATATCCACGATCCCAGGTGCGAGGCAGTGTCCGCGACAATCGATAACCTGCGCATTGCTAGAAGGCGCGTCGCCTTCGCCGCGGTCTGCAATATTGCCGTTCGAGACCAGCAGCCAGCCGAGGCTTTCCGTCCCAGCCTCAGGGTCGATCAGACGGGCGTTGGTAAAGATTTGGTCGGTCATGTCGAGGCCTCTTGGGCTTGGGTCAGTGCCTTCAATGCGGCATCGTGGTCGGACAAATGATCAAAAGAGAGAAGAGGGTGGCGGGAAAACAGAACCCCGCGACGCCCGGATCGGAAGTTCAAAAAACGATCGATTTTCAGGGATTTTGCCTTGAGACTCTTGTTGAGTTCCCATGCATTTTCCGAAGTCACGACATAAATCCGTTGTGACCGAATAAATTGATCGGTCCAAAGTATAAAACCACACACGATTGTGCAGAAAAACAACTTCCAAAAATCCCGCACAGTTTCGAAGAGCCATGGGCTAGCCAGCCAAAGAGCTGCAAACAGACCTATTGCGCTTTTGTACAGCCATCCAAACGAATGAGGGAAATATCCCTGATCCGGACGGCCCGCCCACAACACTTCTTCCCCATCGGGAAGTTGAGCGCGCCACCAGTCTTCTGTGGCTGCGGTCATCCCATTGCCCTTTCAATGGCGGCTTTGGTGGCGGCAGGGTCGGCCTGATACTTGATCAGGTGTTTATCGCCGCCCTTTGTGACGATTTGAACAAAGCTGCCCATGGTTTTGACCGCTTCAATCTGATTCAGGGCCACCTTGCGCGGGCCGGGGCCGGTAAGTGTCGTTTCGGTCATCTCCCACGTGGCGACCAGTTCCTCTGAGGCCAGGAACCACGCGCGAATACCGATGGCGGCAAGGCCTGCCGGTGCGCCAGTCCAGGGATAAGGATTGCCGATCAGCCAAAGGATGATCATCGCACCTGCCATCGCTGCGGCAGCCAACCACGCATTGGTGCGGATGTATGCGGATTTGTCAGGGGCAAATGTCACAGCGCCAGCCATAATACACCTCCGATCACCAGAAGGACCACAAGTGCGAGAATGGCCGAGCCAACGCGGCGTGGGCTGTCATTCTGCGTAGAGGTTTGGGGGGCTGAATAGGGCTTGGCGCTTTCGGTTTCGATTGGACCACCGGTCCAGTTGGTGGCTTCTTCGGTGAACAGACCGATCAGTTCCACTCTGGGATCCGGCGTAAGGGTCGCTGCCTTTCCGCCAAAGGCTGCGCTGCGGAGCACCATGACCCAGCCTTCGATTGCGTCTAGTGCAGTGCGGTTCAGTTGATCTGCAGAAACGCCGCATCCTTCGTTCAGGTATCCATAAAGCCCGAGATCTTCGAGGTCCGACACCGGAAAAACATCAATCTGATCGAGATCTAACCCCGTCACCCCCAAAATTTGATCAGCCGCTCCGGCTTCGCGCAGGAACTTCGCCTCTTCGGGGCGCATGTTCAGCGTGAACAGGCGGATTACACCGCGTTCATGGGGGGCGACGGAAAGATCGCTCATGCGGCGTCTCGATGATTGCGGGCCAAAAGCTCCATCGCGGCCATTCGGACTGCGACGCCCATTTCGACCTGTTCCTGAATTACTGATCTGTTGATGTCGTCGGCCAGCGTTCCGTCGATCTCGACACCACGGTTCATTGGGCCAGGGTGCATCACAATCGCGTCGGACTTGGCCAGCGTCAGCTTTTCAGCATCCAGCCCGTAGCGGTGGTAATACTCACGCTCGGACGGGATAAAGCCGCCATCCATACGCTCTTTCTGAAGACGCAGCATCATAACGACGTCGACGTCTTTCAGGCCTTCGTTCATGTCGTCGTAAATCTCGGCCCCGAATTCAGCGAATTGCGAAGGAACCAGCGTCGGCGGGCCAATAAGGCGGATGCGGTTCTCCATTTTGCCCAGCAGGATCAGATTCGAACGAGCCACGCGGGAATGGGCGACGTCACCGCAGATCGCGATGTTCAGACGGTGCAGACGCCCCTTGGCCCGGCGAATGGTCAGTGCGTCCAGCAAAGCTTGTGTTGGGTGTTCATGCCGCCCGTCGCCGGCGTTCAGCACGGCGCAATTTACTTTTTGAGCCAGCAGATCGACCGCTCCCGAATGCGGGTGACGCACGACCAGAAGATCGGGATGCATCGCATTCAACGTCATCGCGGTGTCGATAAGGGTCTCACCCTTTTTGATCGAACTGGCCTGCATCGCCATGTTCATGACGTCCGCGCCCAGCCGTTTGCCTGCCAGTTCGAAACTGGCCTGTGTGCGCGTGGAGTTCTCGAAGAACATGTTGATCTGCGTAAGCCCTGACAACACGTCGGAATGCTTGGTCGACTGACGGTTCAGGTCAACGTACTTTTCGGCCAGATCAAGAATGGCGGTGATATCAGACTGGGACAGGTGCTCGATGCCAAGTAGGTGACGATGGGCGAAACGCATGGGCGGGCTCCTGTCTGACAATCGAGCCGCTTATAAGAAGCTGCGCGCGTCAAGGCAACCTAAGGATCAGAACCTTCTGGTAGTTTCTCGCATCCGCCCTCGGGCAGGCATTGCTCGCCTGGCTTGCACCACTTGCCGTATCCACAGTCAACGGCCTTGATGGGGACGCATCCCTGGTGTTCTGAACACTTGAAGCCCGGGCGGCATTGTGAATCAGTCTCTTCACATAAGAACCAGCCGGGGCGTGAACATCCACCACCCGGCAGACAGGATGAGCCCGTGGAGCAGGATGAGCCGTCGTCACACAGGGTCGGAAGCCCTTTGATTGCTTCGTTCGGGTTAAATTCCGGCGTGCTCGGCTCGCATTCACCGCGAGCATTGCAAACATTTCCACCAGGGCAGTCCATGCGTGACGCGCATTTATTGGCCCCCGCTGGCGCACAGCGTGTTCCGCCGGCTACACAACGCTCAAACGGTCCACAAGTGCGTCCGCCGCCGCAATAGGTTCCGCCCAAGGGGATGCAGTAGCCGTCAAAGCTGCATCTTTGTCCGCCCGAGCAGCATCGGGCGCCGCATTGAAACTGTCCGCCCAGACACTGGCCCCTGCGGTCGAACGGACCGTTGCGGTCGAACAATTGCGCAAGAGCTGGGCCGCTGAGCGTGGTCAGCAGCAGGGAAATACAAAAGAATCGCAACAGAACAAGCATGAATACCCCAATGGTCGGCGCGACAGGCTGGCCAATCAAGGCCTATTCGCTTTCCCTCAGTCAAAAGCTGGTTAGATTGAGGGGTATGGAATCGGCTTTGGACTATCATACCGCGCGAGCTCTGCTGGAGTGGCAGATCGAGCTGGGCGCAACAGACGCAATTGGCGACGCGCCAGTTGATCGCTATGCGCTGCCTGATACTACTACCAAGCCCAAGAAACCTGCGGCTGTTCAGGCTGCGCCCGAAAAGCCCCAAAAGATAGATCCGGTCGCAATAGCCAAAACTGCGGCACAAGGCGTCGGGTCGCTGGACCAATTGCGAAACACGATGGAGGCGTTCGATCACTGCGAGCTCAAACGCGGAGCGCGGCAGTTGGTCTTTGCCGACGGCGTTCCGGGTGCGCGGGTGATGATCATCGGCGAGGCTCCGGGCCGCGAGGAAGATCGCGAAGGTAAACCTTTCGTAGGTCGTGCTGGGCAATTGCTGGATCGTATGCTGGCGGCGATTGATCTGGACCGTGGAAAAAACGTCTACATTACTAACGTCCTGCCGTGGCGACCCCCGCAGAACCGGGATCCGAAACCCGAAGAGATCGGGATGATGACGCCATTCCTAGAACGCCATGTAGCGTTGGCCAAACCAGAGGTTCTGGTGATCATGGGCAACATCAGTTGTCAGGCTTTGCTGGGCAAGCGCGGTATTACACGGTTGCGGGGACATTGGGACCAGGCACTGGATTTGCCGGTCATTCCGATGTTTCACCCTGCCTACCTGCTGCGCCAACCTCAAATGAAGCGACAGGCCTGGGCGGACTTACTGGAGCTGAGGGCCCGGCTGGAGGGCAAGTGATGCGTATTCTGGCTTTTTCTGACCTGCATATGGCTCGTAACCGGGCGGCCGATGTCGTGGCCGCCAGTGCCGAGGCCGATCTTGTTATCGGAGCTGGGGATTTCTGCAACATGAGGCAGGGTCTGGAAGAGGCCATGGCCATGTTGTCTGGAATATCCGCGCCTTTCGTTATGGTGCCAGGTAACGCGGAAAGTGCTCAGGAACTCGCGGAAGCGTCGCCCGAAGGCGGCCATGTGCTGCATGGAACCGGAATGACACTGGACGGGCTGCGCCTGTTCGGTTTGGGCTATGGTGTGCCGGTTACGCCTTTTGGTGACTGGTCCTGCGACCTGACCGACGCCGAGGCTTCAGAGCTACTGGATCGTTGTGATGGGGCGGATATTCTGATCGCGCATTCGCCGCCCAAAGGGTACGGCGATACGACATCTCAGGGCGATGCGGTCGGTTCGGTGGCCGTGCGTGACGCTGTTGAACGCCTGCAGCCGCAATACGCACTTTGCGGTCACATCCATGATAGCTGGGGCTATCGCGGTACTATCGGACGCACCCAGATTGCTAATCTGGGCCCCAAGGTAAACTGGTTCGAGGTCACTCCATGATAGAAATGGTTACTCTGCTGGCGTTCATCCCGGCAGCTCTGGCGCTGAATTTCACCCCCGGCGCCGACATGATGTTCTGCTTTGGCCAAGGTCTGCGATCAGGTGCCCGACCGGCGCTGATTGCCAGTGCGGGTATCTCGCTGGCGCTAATGGTGCACGTTCTTCTGGCTGGTCTTGGCCTTGGCGCTGCGGTGAACAGCCTGCCGTGGCTGTTCGATGTAATTCGCTGGATGGGCGTGGCCTACCTGCTGTATCTGGCATGGGGTGCAATACGAAATGGCGCGGTGTCTGCCGATGCGCCTGCGAAACCCACAAGCCACGCGTTTCGTGATGGGATGGTGGTCAACCTGACCAACCCCAAGGTCATCCTGTTTGTGCTGGCCTTCATCCCGCAATTTGTAAACCCGGCCACGGGCCCGATCCTGCCGCAATTCCTGATCTTTGGCCTCATCATCGCGCTGGGCGGTTTCATAGTGAACGGGCTGGTAGGCATCTTTGCTGGCGGAGCGGGGAAGGTTCTGATCTCGAACCCGCGTGCCTCACGTATTATGGGTTGGATGACAGGGGGGATATTTACCGCTCTTGCCATCCGGCTTGCCATCATGGAAAGGGCCTGACGCCACATGTCGCGCATTGACGAAAGCATGGAATTCATTCCTGTTCGGATCGCTGTACTGACAGTCTCGGATACACGATCGATTGAGGAAGACCGGTCCGGTCAAACGCTGGTCGACAGGATCGAGCGCGCGGGCCACTTCGTAGCCGACCGCAAGATTATTCGGGACGAACGCACCGAAATCGCGGCGCAGTTGCGTTTGTGGGCCGGGGACCCTGAGATTGACGTTGTAATCTCGACAGGTGGCACGGGCCTTACAGGCCGCGATGTTACGGTGGAGGCGCATCGGGACGTCTATGAGAAAGAAATCGAGGCGTTCGGTACTGTATTTACCATCATCTCGATGGATAAGATTGGAACCTCGGCTGTTCAATCCCGCGCCACGGGCGGAGTGGCGCAAGGTACCTATCTATTTGCGCTTCCCGGCAGCCCTGGTGCTTGCAAGGACGCGTGGGATGGGATTCTGGAAAAACAGTTCGATTATCGCCACCGTCCCTGCAACTTTGTAGAAATTATGCCCCGATTGGACGAACATCTGCGACGGAAGTAGACTGGTCGTACGTTCAACAGTTCATAAACGCTTTGTGGCTTGGCATTTTTTCGCGCCCGGCTACATTTTGAATTAGGCAGCCTGATGCAACCCGGGTGAGTGATAATGCGATTTCTACGGCAAAGCCTTGTCGGTGTCTTTCTGGCGTCTTTGACGCTAGCTTTGTTGTTTGTTGCTTTTCAGATGATTGCGGGTGCAGTGCAGGATGTGTTGAACCGCGATGAGACTCCGCCGGAAGCGCGTGAAAGGATTTTCGCTGTCAGCGTCAGACCGGCCGAGTTAGAGACTGTTACGCCTTATCTGGAAGCCTTTGGTGAGGTTCAGAGCCGTCGCAGGCTTGAATTGCGTGCTGCGCTGGGCGGTCGAGTGGTTTCGCTGGCTGATGATTTCGAAGACGGCGGCACGGTAACTGCTGGCGAGGTTTTGGTCGAACTAGACCCGGCAGACGCGCAATCGGCGCTGGATCGCGCCAAATCGGACTTGCTTGATGCTCAGTTCGAAGAGCGTGACGCGGAACGTTCATTGCTGTTGGCGCAGGATGAGTTGAATTCTGCCGAAGCGCAGGCCGGGTTAAGAGGTCGCGCCCTTCAGCGTCAAAAAGATCTGCAAAGCCGAGGTGTTGGTACACCAGCGGCCGTTGAAGAGGCCGAATTGGCCGAAGCGTCTGCGCAACAAGCAGTTTTGGCTCGCCGTATTGCTTTGGCACAAGCAGAATCGCGTGTCGATCAGGCGACCACCTTGCTGGCCCGTGCGCGTATCGCGCTTGAAGCGGCCGAGCGTGATCTGGACGACATGACTGTTCGCGCCCGCTTTGGTGGCACCCTTACTGATGTGACACTGGTCGAAGGACGGCTGGTTTCGGCCAACGAAAAGCTCGCCGAACTTGTCGACCCGACTGCGCTTGAAGTGGCTTTCCGTGTTTCGACCGCGCAATTTGTGCGCTTGCTGGACGCTGGCGGCGATCTGATCAATGCACCCGTGACCGTATCGCTTGAGGTGACGGGAACCGACCTGACAGCAACGGGCCGCATAAGCCGTGACAGCGGTTCGGCAGGCGAAGGTCAGACTGGACGGCTGATCTATGCGCGGCTGGACGATGCGCCCGGCTTCAAACCCGGCGATTTCGTTACGGTCACGGTGCAAGAGCAAGCGTTGGACAATGTGGTGCGCTTGCCATCGTCGGTGCTTGACGCAATCGGAACAGTCCTGGTTCTGGGCCCGGATGACCGGCTCGAGGCGCTGCCCGTGCAGTTGATCCGTCGACAAGGTGATGAGGTCTTGCTTCGCGGCGAAGGGCTGGTGGGGCGCGAAGTTGTCATTGGCCGGACGCCTCTGCTTGGGGCGGGCGTCCGCGTGCGCCCTCTGCGCATCGAAGCCAGTGCTGGGGTTGAACCGAACATGGTTGAACTGTCGGATGAGCAGCGCGCTCAGCTTGTAGCGCAGGTCGAAGCCAGCGACCGGATGAGTGACGATGCCAAAGCTCAGTTGCTGGGACAATTGGGTGAGGCCAAAGTTCCCGCGTCGCTAGTGCGGAGCATCGAGAACCGGGCAGGGGGCTAGGCGCCATGATGCGCGACATCCCCGGAGCGGCGGGCGGCATCTTAAGCTATTTCACTCGGCATCGGACTGTGGCGAACCTGCTCTTGCTGGTCATGCTGGTTCTGGGTGCAGCGGCCATCCCAAACATGCGCGCACAGTTTTTTCCGGATGTAATTCTGGAGCGTGTCGATGTCGACGTTGAGTGGGATGGCGCGGGCCCGGAGGACGTCGATAACGGTGTTGTCCAACTGCTGGAACCTGTCCTTCTGGCCGTTGAAGGGGTCGCCAGTACGACGTCGACCTCTCGTGAAGGCAGAGCGAGCATACGATTAGAGTTCGAACCCAACTGGGACATGTCTCGCGCAGTTGAAGAGGTTAGAACCGCCGTCGATGGCGTAACCGATCTGCCCGAGGACGCTGAGGAACCAACAATCAAGCGCGGTGCATGGCGAGACCGGGTCACAGATGTGGTGGTTACGGGTCCGGTGGCCACCGAACAGCTGGCCAAATTCACGGACGAACTGATTAATCGCCTGTTTGCTGTCGGTGTAACCCGAACCACCATCAGGGGGTTGGCAGCTCCGCGTGTTGTAGTCGAGGTGCCAACGGCCCAGTTGATTGCAAATGACATCACCTTGTCCGAGATCGCATCCGCGATTGCGGCGGAAGTGACTGCAAATCCGGCTGGTGATGTAACGGGCGCCAACGCTCGCATCCGTACAGGCACAGAAAAGCGCACGCCCGAAGAGATCGAAGGCATAGCGCTGCGCAATTTCCCCGACGGATCTAAGCTGTTTGTAAGTGACGTGGCCCAAATTCGAGTCGAAGGGGTAACACGCAACCGCAGCTATTATGTGGATGAGAATCCAGCCATGTCGGTACGCGTCGATCGTTCAAATCTGGGCGACGCAATTGCGATACAGCGTACCGTTGAGGACGTGGTCAAAGAAATGCAGGCCAGCCTGCCTCAAGGCGTCACAGTTGAACTTATCCGAACCCGCGCACAGGCAATCACTGACCGTTTGGACATTCTGGTGGACAATGGCCTTGTCGGGCTGGGCCTTGTGGTTTGCCTGCTGTTTCTATTCCTGAACGCCCGCATTGCGTTCTGGGTCGCTGCGGGTATCCCGGTGGCCATGTCTGCTGCGATTGCATTTATGTATATCGGCGGGTTGTCCATCAACATGGTGTCACTGTTCGGGTTGATCATCACATTGGGCATCGTAGTGGACGATGCGATTGTAGTGGGTGAGCACGCCGACTTCCGTGCTCGTCGTTTGGGTGAGGCTCCGATGGTGGCAGCCGAGCGCGCAGCGCGGCGAATGGCAATGCCGGTATTTGCGGCCACTCTGACGACTGTTATCGCGTTTTTCGGTCTGACTGCTATCGGAGGTCGGTTCGGGGAATTGATCCGCGATATTCCGTTTACCGTGATCGCGGTGCTGATCGCGTCGCTGATCGAGTGCTTCCTGATCCTGCCCAATCATATGGCCCACGCCATTACGCACTCGGCCAAGGAACACTGGTATGACTTGCCCAACCGTGTCGTGAACCGTGGATTCCGCTGGGTCCGCGACCACCTATTCCGACCGTTGATCGCTTGGGTAGTCTGGGTGCGTTATGTGGTTGTTGCCGTGATGGTCGTCATCCTGGCCAGCCAAATCGCGCTGTTTATCAAAGGCGACGTGAACTGGCGATTCTTCAATGCGCCGGAACGCGGTTCGGTCACTGGTAACTTTATTATGGTCGAAGGCGCCACGCGCGCTGACACTCTGGCGATGATGCACGAGTTGCAAAGGGCCACTGAGGAGCTGGGTCAGATCTATGAGGAACGTCACGGGCGTAACCCGATTGATTATGTTCTGGCCGAGATTGGCGGCAGCGCTGGCTATGGGCTGTCAGCCGCCGAGGGTAAAGATACTGACCTGTTGGGCGGCATTTCGATCGAACTCATTGACGCAGACCTGCGCCCGTATTCAAGTTTTGAGTTTGTAGGTGAACTACAGGAATTCGTGCCGCGCCATCCCAAGGTCGAATTGATCAGTTTCCGCGGCTGGCGTTCGGGGCCCGGTGGTGATGCGATTGATGTGCAATTCTACGGCGCCGATGTGAACACGCTCAAGGCCGCGTCCGAGGACTTGCAGGCAGAACTGTCGAAATACCCCGAGGTTTCGGCGCTGGAAGACAATCTTACCTATGACAAGGAAGAGTACATTCTCGACCTGACGGCGCAGGGGCAGGCTTTGGGCTTCAGGATCGAAACGCTGGGGCGTGTGCTGCGGGACCGGTTGAACGGTATCGAAGCTGCGACTTTCCCGGACGGTCCGCGTAGCGCAGAAATCCGTGTTGAGCTGCCTGACGGTGAGCTGACGGCCGACTTTCTCGAGCGCACTCTGATGCGAACGCCTGATGGGGTCTACGTGCCTTTGGCTGACATAGTCTCGGTCGAACGAAAGGCCGGGTTTTCTACGGTGCGCCGAGAAAACGGTCTGCGGGTAATTTCAGTCATCGGAGACATCTCTGAGGATGATCCGGTCCGCGCGGCGGAAATAGCCCGGGCGCTCGGCGAGGACATACTGCCCAATATCGCTGCGGAAAAGCAGGTCGAATGGCAAATGGCCGGTTTGAGCGAACAGGAAGACGAATTCCTTTCAGAGGCGCGAACCGGTTTGATTCTGTGCCTGACGGGAATTTACCTCGTTTTGGCTTGGGTCTTTGCCAGCTGGTCACGCCCGTTGGTAGTGATGGCGATTATTCCATTCGGATTGGTGGGTGCTATTTGGGGGCATTACATCTGGGATGTTCCGCTGAGTATGTTCACCGTGGTGGGGCTGCTAGGGATGACGGGGATCATCATCAATGACTCGATCGTTCTGGTGACGACGATAGACAGTTATCAGCAAGATCGCGGCTTGGTTCCTTCGATTGTTGAGGGGGCGGCTGACAGGTTGCGGCCCGTGATGCTGACGACGCTGACAACGGTGCTGGGGCTGACACCTTTGCTTTACGAGGGGTCGCAGCAGGCGCAGTTTTTGAAGCCAACAGTGATTACTCTGGTCTACGGACTGGCCTTTGGGATGTTGCTGGTATTGCTTTTGGTGCCGGCGCTGTTGGCAATTCTGAACGACCTTTCCCGCCCTATGACCGCAATGCGCCGGGCGCTTCGCGCACCTGACCGAGTGGTACAAGGCGCGCTGATTGGCACCGGGTTGGTGCTTGCATTTTGGTTTGGTCTGACGATGGTTTGGCCGGCAGTTTCCGGTACACCGGTGGCTGTGTTGTCTGGTCTTTATGCTGGTGAGGGCGGGGTTGCAGCGCTGCAAATGGGCCTTGGTGCTTTTGTCGTGGGCGCAGCGGTTATCCTTGCGTTGAGCATCACGGTTTCCAGCCTGCTCTATGTGCGCCTCAAAGGGTCAGCGACTTAGACTTTGCGTAGAGCTGTCTCCAGTAGGTCGATTACCCGATCGCTCATCTCAAGATTGCCTTGGCGGATCTGCTCAATAGGGAACCATTGCGCGTCCAGCGCATCATCCCCCGCGGTCGGTGAACCTGATTGATAGTGGCAGGCAACCCCCACAAGCAGGTAATGCGAGAGGACCGCACCCGCGGGGTCGTGTCGAAGAAGATCCAGATTGTCGAGGTAATGCTTTGGCTCAGCCAAAACAGACGTCTCTTCGCAGAGTTCCCTCTGAGCGGCCTGCAAAACTGTCTCTCCCCATTCCACATGGCCGCCGGGGAATCCCCAAAGCCCCGCGTCGGGTTGCTTGCTGCGTTGAACCAGCAAAACGCGGTCTTCATGCACAACAACCGCCAAGGCTCCGATTTTTGGTGTTTGGGTCATGAGGTCAGCCCGCGCTGCACCCTCTGATGTCGACCGAATGATTGGCGCCCAGCACAGTGATCCGGATTTCCGACCGATCCAGCGCGAAAGGGCCACCCGAGGCGTTTATCACCTCTGATGTTGCAATCAGAGTATCTCCGTGCCGCGTCGTTTCGGGTTGAGAAGCCCAGAGCGCCGGGTTTCCGGGTTCAATCACCGCAACTTCTCGCCCGCCGGCTGAGGGCATTGTTACGCGCGCTTCTATCTGCATGCCGTCCGAAGTGGGGGACAAATGGCAGCTGGCAGAGGTCACGCGCGCTTCTTTGGCTGAATAGGGGCGCTGGGCCAAGGCAGCAGCGATAGCTGGGTTGCGCGCGGCGTTGGCGTCCAGAGTATGGTCGAAATCCAACCGTTCCGGGATGCAGACATCCTTGCAGACACCCAAATCCATATCTCCCCGCAACCTTACCGGCTTGGCTGGGTTTCGCGGAGTGATCTCCACCGGCAAGACCAGCTGGTCTGCATAGCCTATGGATTGAAGGCCGTTTTGCACAAAAACCTCGGGCGCGGGCCAAGTAATCGAAACTTCACCCACATTGTCCGAGCCTTTCCAGTCAAACTGCGGAGGAATACCCGCATCGCCCGGTGCGCGCCAATATGTCTTCCAGCCGTCTTTCAGCGTGAGCCGCAAAGCCCCGAGATAGGTGCCGTTCGCGGTGCGCCCGCCATCCAGAACATCCAGTTGCACAACACCGTTCAAACCCTGAGCTTGGGTTGGGGCAGTCAAAAAGAGGCTCGCGGTCAATGCGATCGCGGTGGATGTAAGATAGCGCTTCATACCTCATAAATGCGTGGTCTGGGCCGTGATTCCAAGTCACGTTCCGGTCAATGCAATGAAATCTTCGGAAAAATGCGCTGATCCCTTGCCAATCCTCATGCCTCGGGGCCATTGTTGAGAAGAGCTTTGCAAGAGATTATTACCGATGGACCTAACCGGAAAACTGTTGATTGCGATGCCTGGCATGGGAGATCCGCGCTTTGATCATTCCGTGGTTTACATGTGCAGCCACGGCGACGATGGAGCGATGGGGCTGATCATCAACAAACCTTCGGATTTGCGGATCAAAACGTTGCTGAGCCAGTTGAACATTGCCTGTCGAATCCCGGTTGTGGGAGAGAGGCTGGTTCACTTTGGCGGTCCAGTCGAAATGTCACGCGGATTTGTCCTGCACAGTTCTGACTACGACGCCAACCTTCATTCGATGAAAATATCGGATGATTTCAGCATGACGGCAACGTTGGACATACTCGAGGATCTGGCCTCGGGGCGCGGGCCACTGAATTCCACTCTGACGCTTGGCTATTCCGGCTGGGGGCCGAGCCAGCTTGAGGATGAGATTGCCATGAATGGCTGGCTGACCACCGAGGCGACCTCGAAACTGGTCTTCGACGTGCCTGATGATGAAAAGTGGGAGGCCGCGCTGGCGACACTCGGGGTCGACCCGTTGACGCTGTCGGCCAGCGCAGGGCGCGCATAGTTAGCTGTCACGTGGTGCTGCAGCCCGGCGCAGGCGATCATTGATTGCAGCCCCAAGTCCATGATCCGGAATCGGTGATACAGCAATCGGGCGACCAGTAGCATTCAACGCATGCAGGGCCGAGAAAAGATTCGCGGCTGCTTCGGTCAGGTTCCCATTCTCTGAAAGGTTCTGGTCACAAGAAACAGCTCCGAACCCTAGTAAAACTTCGTCTCCCTGAGTGCTTTCTGCATTCAGCCGCACTGGCGCGTCCGGAGCATAGTGAGATTGCAACTGGCCAGGTGCGGTCAACAAGTCCCCGGCCTGATGAACATGAAGCTCGGCGCTCAGAACCTTTTCGATCTGTTCCAACGCCACTCCGCCGGGACGCAGCAAGGATGGCTCTCCGGCCAGGCCAACGATAGTGGATTCCAGACCTACACCGCAGGGACCGTCATCCAGAATGGCAGCGATACGCCCGTTTAATCCTGCCCGTACGTGTTCGGCAATTGTCGGACTGATCTGGCCCGAAGGGTTGGCCGAAGGGGCCGCGACCGGCCCGTCAAACGCCGCGAGTAACGCCCGGGCCGTTCCATGAGCGGGCACTCGCACCGCCAAGGTATCCAGTCCTGCGGTGACCAATGGTGATATCCCATGCCCGTCCCGCAGCGGTAGAACCATGGTTAGCGGGCCGGGCCAGAAGGCAGTCGCCAAAGCCTCTGCCCGCCCGGACCATTCAACAAAGCGCTGTGCGGCTTCGACGGATGCAACATGCGCGATCAATGGGTTGAAGCTGGGCCGCCCTTTGGCTGCATAGATGCTGGCTACGGCCTCGCCGTTGCGGGCATCGCCGCCTAGCCCGTAAACCGTTTCGGTGGCAAAAGCGACCAGCAGGCCTTGCCTCAGCAAGTCCGCAGCTTGTGCAATTCCGCCCGGATCGGCGGACAAGTTCAATGTGCCGTTAGGGATCATATCTGGTGACGCCGCGTTTTGATTGCCTGTACCATCTGGCTGGCTAGGTATTTGAATTAATCAAGAATGCATAAAGGTGGGCATTGCAATTTCCAACCCCACCCGCGAAAAACTGAACAGATAGCCCCGAGGGAACTCATGCCATACCGCGCGCCCATTTCCGACTATGAACTGCTGTTCCGCCATGTAGTCGGGTTCGACCAGATAGCCGCAACCGAGAAATTTTCGGAAGCCAGCGAAGATGTCGTTGGTGCGATTCTGACCGAAGCTGGCAAAATGTGCGAAGAGGTGATGGCCCCTCTGCAACGTCCCGGCGATCTGGAACCTGCACGGTTGGAAAACGGCGTGCTGCGGACCTCGCCCGGTTATGCCGACGGTTGGAAGGCGATTGCCGAAGGCGGCTGGATCGGGATGAGCGGTGATCCTGAATATGGCGGTATGGGCCTGCCGATGGCGTTGACCACAGCAGTCAATGAAATGATGTCTGCCGCCTGCCTGTCGCTGCAATTGGCGCCGCTTATGACACAGGGTCAGATCGAAGCGTTGGAACATCATGCCAGCGACGAACTGAAATCACTGTACCTGCCTAAGATGATGTCCGGCGAATGGGCCGGAACCATGAACCTGACCGAGGCGCAGGCCGGGTCGGATGTGGGGGCGTTGTCTTCGAAAGCAGAGGCTAATGGCGATGGCACCTATTCGGTAACGGGGCAAAAGATCTTTATCTCGTGGGGTGACAACGACTTTACTGAGAATGTCTGCCATCTGGTGCTGGCGCGTCTGCCTGACGGTGTGCCGGGGACCAAAGGGATTTCGCTGTTTCTAGTACCCAAGTATCTGCCCGACGAAAATGGAAACCCCGGTGTAGCGAATGATCTCAAGGTGGTTTCGGTTGAACATAAGATGGGCCTGCACGGGTCACCGACCTGCGTGATGCAGTATGACGGTGCAAAAGGCTGGCTCGTGGGCAAGGAACATGGCGGGATGGCCGCAATGTTCACTATGATGAACAATGCGCGTCTGGGTGTTGGTGGTCAGGGTGTAGGTGCTGCCGAAGGCGCCTATCAGCACGCGCTTGCTTATGCGTTGGACCGCAAGCAGGGCAAGACACCTTCAGGAACGATCATCGACCACGCAGACGTGCGTCGCATGCTGATGAGCATGCGTGCTGATACATTTGCCGCACGGGCAATCATGTTGGCCAATGCTGCCGCTATCGATATGGGCAATGCGACTGGCGACCAAGAATGGAGCGCACGTGCCGCGCTTTTGACCCCGATCTGCAAAGCTTTCGGAACCGAAACCGGGATGCGCGTGTCCGAGACGGGTGTTCAGGTGCATGGCGGCATGGGTTTCATCGAAGAGACGGGCGCGGCGCAATTCTACCGCGATGTCCGTGTCACTGCGATTTACGAAGGAACCAATGGCATTCAGGCTATGGACCTTGTGGCCCGTAAGATGATGGATGGTGGCGATGCCGCCTCACGCCTGCTGGACGAGATCGAAGATCATGCGGAAGAGGCGCGGGCCACAATGCCTGATTTGGCCGGGCCTGTTTGGGAAGCCACCGAAAGCTTGCGTGAAGCGACGGAATGGATCGTTGCGCAGTCTGACATGAACGCCCGTTTTGCCGGTGCGGTCCCATATTTGCAGGCATTTGCACGTGTGTTGGGTGCGCACTACCACCTGAAGGCTGCCTTGGCCGAGCCTGATGGACCGCGTTTCAAGCTGGCACGTTTCTACATCAACGCGCTGTTGCCGGAATACGCTGGTCTGTTGGCACAGGCACAGAACGGTGCCGATGATCTCTACGCATTAAGCGTCGAGGAATTGGTGGCGTAATGGACGGGGATACTCCTTTGGCAATCCGATACCCTTGGCCCGAGCCTCCGGCATCAGGTCAGGCGGTTGAGATTGCCGAAGGTGTACTGTGGATGCGCCTGCCGCTGCCCATGGCGTTGGATCACGTTAACATCTATGCGCTGGACGATGGCGACGGATGGACGGTGATCGACACGGGGATGTCCTCGAACAAGACACGCCGAATTTGGGCCGAACTGCTGGCAGGTCCACTTGCCGGCAAACCCGTGACACGCGTCGTTGTGACCCATCACCATCCTGATCACGTTGGAAATGCCGGGTGGTTCCAGTCTGAACACGGCGCTGAGTTGGTGGCATCGCGCACCGCTTGGCTGTTTTCGCGGATGCTACAACTGGATGTGCAGGAAAACTGGCCGCAGGAAACGCTGGATTATTACCGCAGCGCAGGTATGCATCCGGATGTATTGGCCAAGCGCATGACCGAGCGCCCGTTCAATTTCTGCGACACAGTCTACCCGATGCCCCTGGGCTTTACCCGCATCAAACAGGGAAGTGTGATCCGCATGGGGGGACGCGACTGGGACGTCCATATGGGCAACGGTCACGCGCCCGAACATGCCACCTTTTGGAGCCGGGATGACAATCTGGTGATCACCGGGGACCAGATTCTCAGTTCAATCAGCCCTAACCTAGGCGTTTACGTGACAGAACCGATGGCTGATCCGGTAGCGGAATGGCTAGAGGCCTGTGAGCGTCTTCAGGCACTGGCGCGACCGGATCACCTTGCGCTGGGCGGTCATAAATTGCCCTTTACTGGCTTGCCATTGCGCATGCGTCAGTTGATCGACAATCACCATGGCGCGCTGGATCGGTTGCAGGACTATTTGGACACCCCGCAAACTGCGGCAGAGTGTTTTACCCCTTTGTTCAAACGTCAAATTGGCGAGGGAGAGTATGGGCTGGCGCTGGTCGAGGCGGTTGCACATCTGAACCATCTCTACCACATTGGTTCTGTAACCCGAACGCGGCGCGCGGACGGGGCTTGGGAGTTTCAGCGCAAAGGGTAAATCCATGCAGGACCAGATCGAAACATCGGCCGAAGCGGCAGAAGCAGCGGCCCTGCCTCGATGCTACGAAGTGCATTCCAACCCAAACGCGAAATCGGGTGCGAAAGACCTGCCTGGTCAACTGAAGAAACCCGTGGAAACAAAGAGTCCGGCCCAATGGGCGTATGAGCGGCTGATCATGTATATCCAGAATTTTGAACAAACCCTGGATGGCGATCAAGAGGTCGCAATGGGCTTTACCGGTGGCGATGCAGGTGTCATGCGGATCGAAGGTATGGGTTATTTCGATCCCGATATCATCACCTTCTACGGCTCGGACGCGACCGGGGCGCGGACCCAACTTGTGCAGCATGTCAGCCAGTTGAACGTTATGCTGCGCGCGTTGCCAAAATCGGTCGAGGATAAACCCGCAAACCGTATTGGGTTCCGACTGGCCGCGGATCTGGAAGAAAGCTGATCGCCTGACTTGCAATTCACGTCTGCGCAGCCTTGAATGAGTGCACCATTCAGGGGGGTGCCGCGTGTCCGATTTCTCAGCCGTTACAAACGCCTACAAGGGCGCATGGGCGCGTCGGCGCGTCTTTGTGCCGATTTACATCGCTGTGCGTCTGTTGCTGGTCGCTTTGATCGCGCCGGGCGTGGCAATCACTGTGAATCTTGCGGTGTCTTTGTCCAACCAGACCGCACTGACAGATCAGGCGATCGCCGCGTTTATCCTTTCGCCCATGGGCTTTGTCGCGGCCGTCGCTGTGCTTAGCCTGTTTTTGCTGGCTGAGGTGTTTGTTTTCTCGGTTATGGCAGGGTCGTTGAGGATGGGCGAAACCGACCCGTGGCGCGCCGGTAGTTCGGCCGTAGGGCTGATCCTTTCGCGCTTGCCATCTCTGTTTGGATTTGCCGTGCGGTTTGTCCTGCGTGTTCTGCTGTTGGTTCTGCCCTTTGCAGCCGTTTCAGCTCTGATCGCTTGGTGGACGCTGACTGAATACGACATCAACTACTATCTGACGTTCCATCCGCCCTCTTTCTGGATTGCAGTTGTGCTGATTGGGGCTGTTGTCGTGGTCATGGCTTGGGTGCTGATCCGGCGGTTGTCAGCCTGGGCGCTGAGCTTGCATCTGGTTTTGTTCGAAGGGGTTCATCCCGCGCATGCATTCAACATCAGTGCGACCCGGATGGAGGGCAAACGCGGGCGCCTCAAGATCGAATTGGCGATTTGGGTGATCTTGCGCCTGATCATCGCGGGTTTGATCGCTTGGGTCGCGGGGTTGCTCTTTGCCATCGTACCGCTGCAAGGGGCCAGCAATCTGCGATTGGCACTAATCTATAGCTTGTCGGTGGCAGGTCTTTGGTCTTTGGCGGGTCTGGTGTTGGCGGCAACTGCGCTGGGTGCGCTGGCAGTGCTGCTGGACGGGTTCTTTGAGATCAAAACCAAAGAGCCACCGCATCCCGAACCTGGGAATCTGCGCATCCCGATGATTGCCGTTCTGGGTGCGGCGGCGGCTGCAGTCCTGATCGGGTTGTGGTTCGGGCAACACTTGTTAGAGCGCGTTCAGGCCCCAGATCGGGCCGAGGTCATTGGCCACCGAGGCGCGGCAGCCTTGCGGCCGGAAAACACAATGGCCTCTGTGCTGAAAGCAATTGAGGATGGTGCGGACTGGGTTGAAATCGACGTACAAGAGTCCGCAGATGACGTAGTCATCGTTGCCCATGACAGCGATTTCATGAAGCTGGCTGGCGTGAATCTCAAGGTTTGGGATGCCACGATGGAGGACATTGCCGAAATCGATATCGGCAGTTGGTTCGACCCTGAATATGCCGACGAACGCACTCCGACCCTGCGCGAGGTGCTGGAGGCCGCGAAAGGCAAGTCCAAGGTCATTATCGAACTGAAATATTATGGCCACGACGTCGATCTTGAAAACCGCGTTGCTGAGCTTGTCGAAGAGATGGGAATGCAGGACGACATAGCGACTATGTCTCTTAAATATCCGGCGGTGCAAAAGATGAAGAAACTACGTCCTGATTGGAGGGCGGGCGTTCTTGCCGCGACGGCCGTGGGTGATTTGTCGGGGCTTGAGGGGGATTTCGTAGCTGTAAACGCCGCTATGGCTACACCGGGGCTGGTGCGCTCTGTGCATGAGGCGGGCAAAGATATCTACGTCTGGACAGTGAACGACCCGCTGCAAATGTCTGCAATGGCGTCGATGGGTGTAGATGGGCTGATCACCGATCGTCCGGCGATGGCAAATGAGGTGTTACGGGTGCGCGCTGAAATGGGCCCGGCAGAGCGGTTGCTACTGTGGCTGGCGACTGCGTTTGGTATGTCCTTCGATACAGAGGCGATGCGCGATGAGAGTCCGTGATCTGGGCGTTGTCCTCGCCTTGATCGCTGCCCCCGCAACAGCGCAGGACCTCATACGCAGCATCGAAATGCCCTCTCATCGGGCTTTGTTTGCGCAGAGAGGAGACGCCGAACTCATTCCATTCGAAACGGATGGGTGCTCGGGCGGGTTGTCTACCAGTTGGCGTTTTGTGGCCGATACGTTCCCAAAGTTCCGGGCGCTCTACGAAGAGCACCCACCGTGGGAATACTGCTGTGTCACACATGATCGGGCCTACCATAATGCAGGCGGGGCCACGCAGGCCGAGGGAAGCTATGACGCGCGCCTGAGTGCGGATGAAACTCTGCGCGCCTGCGTGACCGAGCATGGAGAGGCTCATGCCGAAGAATATGCCAAACGTTATGAGATGACGCCGGACCAGATTCGTACGGCCCATTCTGTCACTGCTGAGGCCATGTATGCAGCGGTTCGCCTTGGTGGTGGCCCGTGTTCCGGCCTGCCTTGGCGGTGGGGGTTCGGCTATCCCGGTTGTTCTGTCTTCCAGACTCAATCACCTGCGCTGGAATGACGTGGTGACAGGCCTGATATTTTCGATTATCCAGATCTGAAACACGCGAACCAGGAATCTGAAAGTCATGGCTGAATACAAGCACGGTGAGATGGACATCACAGTCCAAACCAAAACCTTCAACGGTTTCATCAAGGCCACCACGTGGTGTGTGGTTGCGATCGCATTCCTCTGCCTGTTTCTGGCGGTCTTCGCCTCTTAATCCATAAACGGGGTCAATTTGTGATCAGGATTTTGTTTGCTTGCCTTTTGGCAGCAATCGTTGCGGGCTGCACCGGATCGCAACGACCTCAGGCGGATCAGTCGGAAATTGTGGCTCGGTCTTATAGTGACCCGGGGCCGTCTACATTGACCCTTTACACCATGATCAGCACTCGGACAGGTTCGGGTGCTCATACATCATTGATGATCGGTGGCAGCGAACGGGTGATCTTTGACCCGGCGGGTTCGTTCCGGGCCGATGTTGTGCCGATCAAGGACGACGTTCTGTACGGAATAACGCCGGCCGTAGAGCGCGCTTATCGCAGCAGTCACGCGCGCGAGACGCATTACGCGCGCATTCAAACCGTCGAGGTTTCTCCTCAGCAGGCTGAGATTGCTCTGCAACTGGCCAAACAGATGGGGCCTGTGCCGGGAGCGTTCTGCGCCAATTCGACTGCGCAATTGTTGCAGCAGGTGCCGGGGTTTGAGCAGATTCAGACCACGTTCTACCCGGTCAATCTGTCCGAACAGTTCGGCCAGTTGCCGGGCGTACAGACGGCTGAATATCGTGAAAACGACGATGCGGATCTGCAAAAGGGGTTAGCGTTCAACAACGAGCGTTTGAACCAACTGGAATCAACGTCAACCCAGTAGATAAAGAAGACTGTACAGCGTACCTGCGCCGGAAAAGATCGCAGCAATTACATTTTTGGTGAACAAGCCAACAGTCAGGGCAACAGCCGCCGCTGCCATCCGCGGAATATCCGGCTGGCCGCCGGTCGCCGTTGGCCATGCGACCAAGGGTGCGATCAGGGCGGGAATAATCGCGACTGCGGTATAGCGCAAATGACGTAGCAGCCACGGTGGCATCGGGCGATCCCCGACCAATCCGATGAAGACAAACCGCAGGGCGTAACTGCCAATGGCAAGCCCGATGATGATCGTCCAGATGGTGACGGGATCCGGCTGGGTCATGCGTTGGCCTTTCTACGTTCACCAATCACCTCGGCTTGAGCTCCTGCGATCATGCCTGCACACCCCGCAATCAGCAGGCCCAGATTGTACGGAATCGCCACAGTCAGCAGCGAAACGACAATTGCCACAAGCGCAGCCACAACATGAGGGAAGGTGCGCATCATGGGTCCGATCATGGCGAGAAACGTGATGGGCAAGGCGAAATCCAACGCCCAGCTTTCCGGAATTCGCGTGCCCAGAACTGCCCCGAGATAGGTTGCCAGTATCCAAAGCGGCGTGATTGGTGTGACCGAACCCACAAAATACGCCATGCGCTGGGGCACGGTCATCTTCGGCTCTTTTTCGAACTGAACGATCGAACTCGCGTAAGACTGATCAACCGTCAGATAGGCAGCGCACGCCCTTTGCCACATCGGAGCCGCGCCCAGATAAGGCGTCAGAGAGGCAGAGTACATCGCCATCCGAAGGTTCACTGCCAAGGCGGATATTAGAATAATCGCCGTAGGGGTCTGATCCTGCAACAATTGCAACGCAGCGAACTGGGCAGCCCCCGCAAACACCGTTGAAGTGAAGGCCATGGTCTGGACGATGTTCAGCCCGGCCTCGGTCGCGAACACCCCAAACAGGGTTCCAAAAGGGATTGCGACAAAGATGAATGGGGTCCCGTCGCGAAAACCCTTCCAATAGTATGACTTGGATGTGGTGTCTGCCATGGCTAAATCCTATGGTGTCAGCCGCAGCAGTAGCGGTCTTGGGAAAGGGTTGCAATTGGCCACGGAATTGGACGTCACCGACTACATCATCGCCCCCGATCCCGGTGCGGCGCGCCTGACCCGCGCTGTTGAGGGTGTAGATCAGAACGGTGAGATCAGCCAGATCTCAGTCGTCGAAGAGCGA
Organism: Ruegeria sp. BE9; assembly: GCF_056538765.1. Classification (NCBI taxonomy): domain Bacteria; kingdom Pseudomonadati; phylum Pseudomonadota; class Alphaproteobacteria; order Rhodobacterales; family Roseobacteraceae; genus Ruegeria; species Ruegeria sp. BE9. The sequence continues at coordinate 79,745 of NZ_JBQFTS010000007.1, forward strand.
CCCCTGACGATTTTCCTCAACTCGCAGGAAATTGTGACGGCGATGACCATTGGAGATTATCCAGAGTATCTGGCGCTGGGCTTCCTGCGAAATCAGGGAATGCTGTTGGCCGATGACGAGATAACCCGCGTCGATTACGACGACGATCTGGAAACCGTTGTGGTTCGCACTGCGCGAGAGACGTCATACGAGGACAAGCTCAAGAAAAAGACTCGCACCAGTGGTTGCGCCGTGGGCACTGTATTCGGTGATATGATGGAGGGGCTTGAGGATGTTCGTCTACCCCAAGTTCAGGTGCGTACATCGTGGCTTTATGAGCTGGCCGCCAAGATAAATCGTACCCCGTCACTATATCTTGAGGCCGGGGCCATCCACGGCACAGTCCTGTGTCGTGAAAACCGCCCGTTGGTCTACATGGAGGACGTGGGTCGCCATAACGCAGTCGATAAGATCGCTGGTTGGATGTTGTCCGAGGGCGAGCTAGCCGATGATAAAATTCTTTACACCACTGGCCGGCTGACATCCGAGATGGTGATCAAGACCGCGATGATGGGCATTCCGGTTCTGGCATCTCGTTCGGGCTTCACCGCGTGGGGCGTCGAGATCGCGCGCGAGGTCGGCTTGACCTTGATCGGCCGCATGCGCGGGCAACGGTTTGTATGCCTGTCCGGTGAGGACCGCCTGCTCCGCGACGTGGACCCGGCCAGCGTGGCGGTCGAGGACAAGAAACATCGGCGGAAGAGCGCGGGATGAGTACTACACTGTATATCATGCCGGCTCTAATGTTGTTACTCGCCGGGTGGATCATGGTAAAAGTTGCCCTCCACTATGAGCGCAGCAAGAAAGCCGTCGTTAACAGGATCGCAGCGATAGACCGAGACACGCTGGACCAGCTTGGATGGAAAGCTGGTCCCTACATTAATTTATGGAAGAGCCTTCCGTTTCTGGGACCGGAGTGGAAGCTCAGTGCTCCAAGCCTGCGCGATCAGATGCACGACCTTCAACGGGTGGCGATCCACGGCCTGCCTGCGTCCGATGAGATGGACGTATCTGTTCGAAAATCGGCGCGTAGTTTTCGGCTCTATTTCTGGATGATCGGGGTTCCAGGGTCGTTTTTGGTCTATTTTATTGGGGCTGCGAAGATCGGTAATTGGTTGGGCGGGGTCACCTCCACTCCTCCGATCTATTGGTTTTCTGTAGTGGTGGCCGGTATTGCTATCACCTTAATTCTTCCGTTCGAGAAATATCGAAAATGGCCTAACGTCGAGGAAATGAAATGACCCAACCGCTCGGCGTAATCCTCGCAGGCGGCCTGGCCACCCGAATGGGCGGCGGCGACAAGGGGCTGCTGCAGATCGGTGGGCAGAGCCTGATGTCTCATGTCATTGACCGCCTTGCGCCGCAGGTGGCGGGTTTGGCGCTGAACGCCAACGGTGATCCCGAACGGTTCGCTGACCTGAACCTGCCCATTTTACCCGACACGATCGAAGGGTTCGCAGGTCCTTTGGCGGGTGTACTGGTGGGGTTGGATTGGGCGGCAGAGCAAGGCGCTGACAGCATTGTCACAGCCGCTGCCGACACGCCGTTCTTCCCGCGTGATCTGGTGGCGCGCCTGACCGACGCTGCAAAGGGACAAACCCATCCGCTGGTGCTGGCCACCACGCCGCGAACCGGCGATGAGGCGTTGAAGTCTGGTGGGGGTAAGCGCGTCAACCGGCATCCGACCTTTGGCCTATGGCCCGTTGCGTTGCGCGACGACCTGAGGGCCGCTCTGGACGACGGTTTGCGTAAGGTTGTTCTTTGGACCGACAAACATGACGGTCGCGAAGCGCTGTTCCCGGCGGAGCCGTTCGATCCCTTTTTCAACGTCAACACGCCCGACGATCTGGCGCGGGCGGAAAAACTGCTGGAGCAGGCATGAGGGTCTACGGCGTCACCGGTTGGAAAAACGCGGGCAAAACTGGGTTGATGGAGCGGTTGGTAGCGGAGATCACCGGGCGAGGGTTTTCGGTCTCGACGGTCAAGCATGCGCACCACAACGTCGATGTAGATCAGCCGGGTACCGACAGTTACCGCCATCGCATCGCAGGCGCATCCGAAGTCCTGTTGGCCTCGGGGCGGCGCATTGCGGTCATGCAGGAATTAAGGGGGGCTCCCGAGCCTTCTTTGGCCGAGTTGCTGGAGCGGCTGTCGCCGGTGGATTTGGTATTGATCGAGGGCTTTAAACGTGAAGCCCACCCAAAGGTCGAAGCGTTTCGGGCTGAGGCGAACAATCCGTTGATGGCTCCCGAGAATTCGACCATCCGCGCCGTCGCAAGCGACTCGGTTTTGACAGTGGATTGCCCCGTTTTTGATCTGGATGACACCAGCGCAATCGCAGACTTCATCCTGCAGGAGGTCGGATTATGACCAAGCCTAACATCGCTCCACCGCCCTTGCGCAATGATTGTTTTGCCTTACCCGCAGGGGTGAATTGGACGCCGGTGGATGATGCGCTGGCGTTGCTGCGTACGCGTCTGACGGTGGTCGCTGCGTCTGAGACAGTTCCTTTGACACAGGCTACCGGTCGTATTCTGGCTGAGGACGTTCGGGCGAACCGTTCAAACCCGCCGCAGCCGAATACGGCCGTAGATGGCTACGGTTTCGCTGGCGCCGTGTCGGAGGGCGCCCAGGTAATGGCATTGCATCAGGGGCGTGCCGCAGCAGGCATTCCATTTGAAGGGACGGTTCCAGAGGGTCATGCTCTTAGGGTTCTGACAGGAGCGGCCCTGCCTGCTGGTGTGGACACCGTGATTTTGGAAGAGGACGTTACTGTTCAGGAAGGCCATATTGCTTTTCATGGTCCCCTGAAACATGGCGCGAACACGCGTCGCGCGGGTGAAGATGTGACAGAGGGTGATTTGGCCCTAGCTGCCGGACGCAGGCTTACACCAGCCGATTTGGCCTTGTTGTCCGCGACGGGTATCGCTGAGTTGCCTGTGCGCAAGACGCTGCGCGTGGCAGTTTTGTCCACGGGGGATGAGTTAGTCGAACCCGGAGAGGTCGCTGGCCCCGGTCAAATTTACGACGCCAACCGCCCGATGTTACTGTCTCTGTTGCAGCGCATGGGGTTTCAGCCAGTTGATATGGGGCGGGTCGAGGATGATCGCGAAACCCTTCGGGACCGCCTGGACCTTGCGGCTCAGCAAGCGGATGTAGTCCTGACCAGCGGTGGAGCCTCAGCCGGGGATGAGGATCACGTTTCGGCCCTGCTGCAAGAGGCAGGGGCGATGCAGGAATGGCGCATTGCGCTAAAGCCCGGGCGCCCTCTGGCGTTGGGTATGTGGGACGGCACACCGGTGTTTGGTCTGCCGGGTAATCCAGTTGCAGCCATGGTCTGCACACTGATCTTTGCCCGTCCGGCTTTGGGTTTGATGGCCGGTGAGGGCTGGCAGGAACCGCAAGGCTTTGATCTGCCCGCCGCGTTTGAAAAACGTAAGAAGCCAGGCCGCCGCGAATACCTGCGCGCTCGTGTTCGCGATGGGCACGCAGAGGTGTTTGCATCTGAAGGATCGGGGCGGATCAGTGGGCTTAGCTGGGCCGAAGGGCTGGTCGAGATCGAAGATGGGGCACGTCATATCAAACCGGGCGACAAAGTCCGGTTCATCCCCTACGGCAGTTTTGGTCTTTAATCGAAGGTACCAGCCACGCGCCCAAGCAGCATAAAGGCTCGTGCGGTTCTGGTATCACCAAGCGCGGTCAGATCTGCATCGCTGGCTTCGGGTTCAAACGCGACGATCATATGGTCAAAGCGGCGCAGGAAATGGTGCGCAGCATCGCGAAAGATCGGATCCTGTTTCATGCGCGCTGCGGTCAGTGCCAGCGACGAACGATCCCGAATGCCACCCAAGGCCGCAACGGAACGACCTCTGGCGCCCTGTGCGAACTGCCGCCAGACCTCAGGCCGGGCCATGTCGGGGCGCAGGTCATCCATATAGATGCCTTCCTGGCTGAGTAAGGTCAGAACATCCTGAGAGGCCTGAACTAACTGAGCGGTCTTGCGATCCTTTAGCGCAAGACGCAGGGCATTGAAGCCTTCGGTGTCGTCCTGCGTTTCGGGGAAGTTCAATGCGCGAATAAAGACGTCTGTGCTGAGCGGAGGCGTGATGTCCTCGGCCTGTGTCCCCAGTTCCAGAGACGTTTGATCGCCAGTTCCACTGGGGGCGGCCGCGCGGGCAGGTTCGGTACGCTTTGACGAGAAAGTTGCCAATGCGCTTTCTGTCTTTTTGGCGGTTTCAGCAATCTCGTCCAGTTTCTTGCTGACAGCTGGCTCGCTCGTGATCGCAGTGCGCTGCTGCTGAGCCACATAGGCCTGACGGATCGCATCAATCGCAGTTTGCAGACGGGCGCTTTCCTCGCGCATGATTCTGCTGGCGCGCATGGCTGTAGCGGCTACCCAGATCATTGCCACTGGCATGAATACCGCCAGCAGCGTCACCACGAAACCGCCGCCCTGAGTCTTGTCTGGCAAAACAAGAAACACCACCGACACGACCAGCCAAATCAGGCTGAGCACAATCGCAACAATCTCAATCTCGGTCACAGAGGGCCGGGATGGCTTGTCGTAGATACCCAGCGAGGTCGGTCGCTCGGTTTCTTGCTCAGGCGAGGGCTCAGACATGGGAACGCTCCGGTCAGGCGTACTCGATACTCAGAACTTCATAGGACCGCACACCGCCGGGGGTGCGAACTTCGACGCTGTCGCCTTCGTCTTTGCCGATCAGGGCGCGGGCCATTGGGGACTTGATGTTCAACAGGCCATTTTCGATATTGGCCTCATACTCACCCACGATTTTCCAGGTTTTTTCTTCGTCGGTGTCTTCATCAACCAGCGTGACCTTGGCGCCGAACTTGATCGCGCCGGACAGTTTGGCGGGGTCGATCACATCGGCCAGAGACAGAATACCCTCAAGCTCTTTGATGCGACCTTCGATGAAGCCCTGCTTTTCACGGGCCGAATGGTATTCAGCGTTTTCCTTCAGGTCGCCCAGTTCGCGAGCTGACGCGATCGCTTCGATAATAGCCGGGCGCTCTACGGATTTCAGGTTTTTCAGCTCTGCTTCGAGCGCGGCATTGCCCGCAGGCGTCATTGGAATCTTTTCCATACTCTTGTCGTCCACGCATAAATTGATGCGCCCCGCCGCATGGAACCAGCGTCGGGGCGATTTGATGGGTTGGCGAATACCTGACCCAAATGAGGCGTGAAATGCAAGAGGGCTTGGCCACCCATCGGGCGGATTACAGCCTAGGCGTAACTAATCACCTCGAATTCGATGTCATTGTCATCGTTGAAATAGAATCGCCGGCCGGGCTCGTAATCGGCATGGGATTTGGGAGTAAAACCTGCGTCGATCACTTTTTGCTCTGTGGCGTCGATATCTTCGACCAGAACGCCAACATGATTCAGTCCGCCAACGATGTCGTAACTGCTTTCGCCTGAGGCTTTCGGGTCGCTGGGTGCATAGAGCGCCAGATAGGTATGCTTGCTGCCCACATGCACCGTGTAACCGCCCGCAATGGCCGGGCCTTCCCAGCGTGTTTTCCAGCCAAACACCTTTTGCATCCAAGCGGCCGAGGCCTGTGGGTCGCGGACGGTGAAATTGGTGTGTTCAAGCGTCGCCATCATGGGGTCTCCTATTCGAATTGAGGCTTGTCCCGACTCACCGTAATTTCTAAACCTAACTTTAGGTCAAGGAATTTTTGCGAGGATGAAATGGCGGTATCAGAAGGGCTGGCAATAGGTGCTTTGGCACAACGTACAGGATTGGCTGTTTCTGCCATTCGGTACTACGAGGCACAGGGGCTGATCTCTCCGTGGCGTAATGCCGGTGGGCAAAGGCGTTATCAGCGTGCAGACATTCGGCGGTTGAGTTTCGTCATGATCGCTCAACAGTTCGGTCTGACCTTGCCAGAGATTCGGGACGTCCTGTCGGACTTGCCGGGGAGCCGCACGCCGACGCCCGCAGATTGGCAAAAAATCAGCATTGGCCTTCGGTCTCATTTGGACCAGCGAATCGATACCCTGACGCGATTGCGCGACAATTTGGACGGCTGTATCGGCTGCGGCTGCCTGAGCCTGCCGAAATGCGCCCTTTACAACCCAGATGACCGCGCCAAATCCAATGGTAGCGGTCCCAGGTACCTCATGGGAGATGCTCCGGAGACATAACTGCCGCATTGCAGCAATGTTACGCCGTGTTTTGATTGACCAAGGTCTTTCAGACCATGTAATCAGCCGTGAAACAATATTGCGCAGACCACGCAGTGAAAGCGCCAATTCGGAAAGTTAGCTAAGGAGCCCGCGATGGCCGAGATTGAACGCGAAGCGATGGAATACGATGTGGTGATCGTGGGTGCAGGCCCCGCGGGCCTGTCGGCGGCCATCCGTCTGAAACAGCTGGATGCCGACCTGAACGTTGTCGTTCTGGAAAAGGGTTCCGAAGTGGGCGCGCATATCCTGTCGGGTGCGGTTCTTGACCCGTGCGGTCTGGACGCCCTGATCCCGGACTGGAAGGAAAAAGGTGCCCCTCTGAACGTGCCGGTGCACGAAGACAATTTCTACATGCTGGGTGAGGCCGGGAAAATCCGCATCCCCAACTTCCCGATGCCGCCGCTGATGAACAACCACGGCAACTACATCGTTTCGATGGGAAATGTCTGCCGTTGGATGGCCGAACAAGCCGAAGAAATGGGTGTTGAAATTTTCCCCGGTATGGCCTGTTCCGAGCTGGTTTACGGCGAGAACGGCGAAGTCAAAGGCGTTGTCGCCGGTGTCTTTGGTCTGGAAGCGGACGGTTCCTATGGTCCGGGCACCGAACCCGGTATGGAGCTGCACGGCAAATACGTCTTCCTGTCGGAAGGTGTCCGTGGTTCGCTGTCCAAAGAAGTCATCGCTAAATACGACCTGTCTGCCGGCAAAGAGCCGCAGAAATACGGCGTTGGCATGAAAGAGATCTGGGAGATCGATCCGGCCAAGCACAAAGAGGGCTCGGTCACGCATACTATGGGCTGGCCCTTGGGCAGCAACGCAGGTGGCGGGTCATTTATCTATCACCTAGAAAACAATCAGGTCTATGTCGGTTTCGTGGTTCACCTGAACTACAAGAACCCGCACCTGTATCCCTACATGGAATTCCAGCGCTTCAAGCACCACCCGATGGTCGCTGAGCTGTTGAAAGGCGGCAAGCGCGTTGCTTACGGTGCGCGTGCGATCACCGAAGGTGGTTACCAGTCGATGCCGAAACTGGTTGCTCCGGGTGTGGCGCTGCTGGGTTGTTCTGCGGGCATGGTCAACGTGCCGCGCATCAAGGGTAACCACAACGCTATGTTGTCGGGCAAAGCCGCAGCCGAGGCCGCCTTTGACGCGATCAAAGCCGACCGTTCGGGTGATGAGTTGACCGCCTATGAGGTTGACGTGCGCGACGGAGCCATCGGCTCGGACCTGAAAAAGGTACGCAACGTGAAACCGATCTGGTCGAAATGGGGCCTGACTGCGTCGCTGATGCTGGGTGGTCTGGACATGTGGACCAACACGCTGGGCTTCTCGCTGTTTGGTACAGTCGGCCACGGCAAGAACGATGCACTGTCGACCGAAGAGGCGAGCAAGCACAAGCCGATCGACTATCCCAAGCCGGATGGTGTGCTGTCCTTTGACCGCCTGACCAACGTCTCGTTTGCAATGACGAACCACGAGGAAAGTCAGCCATGCCACCTGAAGCTGGCTGACCCGTCGATCCCGGTCAACGTCAACCTGCCCAAGTTCGATGAACCGGCGCAGCGTTACTGCCCGGCTGGCGTGTACGAGATGGTTGAGGATGAAGAGGGTGCGCGATTCGTGATCAACTTCCAGAACTGCGTGCACTGCAAAACCTGCGATATCAAGGATCCAAGCCAGAACATTACCTGGACCACTCCGCAGGGTGGGGATGGTCCGAACTATCCGAACATGTAAGCGAAAACATGGGCAATGGCAGGGTCGTGAAGGCTCTGCCATTGCCTCTTTCCAGCCAAAGCCCTAGCTTATTGCGCAGGCAATATCAGCAAGGCAGGATTTTGGTGGCTTCTTTGGTTCGTCGTGCAGCGTTGGCTGTGCTGTTCACCTCGTCTTTTGTTATTTCGGTCCAAGCGGATACGGGTTCCGGCGCGTATTTGGCCGGGCGTCAGGCGATATATGAAAGCGACTATACAGCTGCCGAGCAATATTACGCGCGTGCTCTAAGCGCTGATCCCGAAAATGCCACACTGTTGGAAAGCGTCGTCGTAGCGCGGCTGTCTCTCGGTGAAATCCGTAAGGCATTGCCAGTTGCACAGGTCATCGAAGATCTGGGCTACCCGCTTCAAGCTGCGAAAATGGCCATTGCTGCCAATCTTATCGCCGACGGAAATCTGGACGAACTGCTGAAACGTGACCCTGAAACGCAAGGCGTGGGTCCTTTGGTTGATGGCTTGTTGCAGGGCTGGGCGCATGTGGGTCAGGGTTCCATGACAAGCGCCATGGACCAGTTTGACTACGTCTCTAACCAAGAGGGTCTGCGCGAATTTGCGTTGTACCATAAGGCCCTGGCTTTGGCGTCCGTCGGTGATTTCGAGGGAGCCGAAGCGATTTTCGGCGCTGACAATGCAACTGTAGGCCGGTTCCTGCGCCGCGCGGCGTTGGCCCGAGTAGAGGTGCTGTCGCAGCTGGATCGAAACGAAGACGCGCTGCAATTCCTCGATGAAGTGTTTGTCGCGGGCAGTGATCCGACGATTGAGGGGTATGAAGCCCGACTGGCTGCTGGCGAAACGCTTCCGTTCACGCATGTCGGCTCCGCTCAGGATGGAATGGCCGAGGTGTTCTTTTCCGTTGGCGCCGCGCTCAGCAGCGAGGCCGCTGAGAACTACGTCCTGTTGTACGCGCGCCTAGCCGCATTCCTGCGTCCCGACCATGTAGATGCCATCCTGCTGACCGCCGAATTGCTCGAGGAGTTGGGGCAATATGATCTCGCCGTCGAAGCCTATCGCAAAGTCCCGGCCAGCAGCAGTGATTATCACGCCGCAGAACTTGGTCGTGCCGATGTTCTAAGTCAGTCAGGCAAAAAAGACGCTGCGGCGGAGGTTCTGCAAACTCTGGCCAGTCAGAACCCGGATTTGCCGAGTGTTTATGTAGCGTTGGCTGACTTGCAGCGCCAGGAAGAGAACTATTCGGCCGCTGTTCAATCCTATGACCGGGCCATCGAGTTGAATGAGCGCAGTTCTGGAGCGAACTGGTTCTTGCACTACGCCCGCGGTATTTCGCACGAACGGCTCAAGCAGTGGGATCAGGCTGAAGCTGATTTTCGTCGCGCTTTGGAATTGAACCCTGACCAACCCCAGGTGTTGAATTATTTGGGTTATTCGCTGGTTGAACGGCGCGAGAAGCTGGACGAAGCGCTTGAAATGATCGAACGCGCTGTCGCTGCCCAACCGGAAAGCGGCTACATCGTAGACAGCCTTGGATGGGTTCTGTTCCGTTTGGCTCGCTATGAAGAAGCTGTCGAGCATATGGAACGCGCAGTTGAGCTGATGCCGGTCGATCCGGTTGTGAATGACCATCTGGGTGACGTCTATTGGGCGGTAGGGCGTGCGCGCGAGGCCGAGTTCCAATGGAAACGTGCGCTGTCTTTCATCGACCCTGAAGATGCTGACGGAGAAGCCGATCCAGAACGTATCCGCCGCAAGATTGAGGTTGGGTTAGATGCGGTTCTTGAAGAAGAAGGTGCCGAACCTCTGAAGGTGGCCAATGAAGGTTGAGGCCTTCGCGCCCGCCAAGATCAACCTGTCCCTGCATGTAACCGGCCGCCGAGAGGATGGCTATCATCTGTTGGACTCTTTGGTTGTGTTTGCGGACATTGGCGACACTCTGAACTTTACACCCGGAGAGCAGTTGTCGATTGCGGTAAGCGGTGAACACTCGGCAGGTGTTCCGACCGATAACCGCAACCTTGTCTGGAAAGCAGCAGAGGCCGCTGGTTGGACTGGTCACATCAACCTGAACAAAGTGCTGCCCCACGGGGGTGGAATTGGCGGCGGTTCCTCTGATGCCGCCGCAACTTTGCGCATGATTGCAGATCAAAAGGGGGCGTTGCGGGATGGCATGGCGCTGTCACTTGGAGCGGATGTTCCGGTGTGCATGATTTCCCAGGCAACACGGATGCGCGGTATCGGTGAGCAATTGGATGCCGTCGACCTGCCGGAGCTTCCAGCCTTGTTGGTAAACCCCGGTGTCGAAGTGCCGACTGGCGCAGTTTTTTCGGCCCTGGAGAGCCGTGAAAACCCGCCAATGCCCAAAGGCGTACCAGCGTTCGAAACATCCAAAGACTGCGCGGACTGGCTGCAAGATCAACGTAACGATCTGGAACTGCCGACCAAGAGTTTGGCCACTGAGGTTGGTGTCGTTCTGGATGAGTTGGCGGGTACGAAAGAAGTATTGCTTGCCCGAATGTCGGGTTCAGGCTCAACCTGTTTCGCGCTTTATCCTTCAATGAAAGATGCGCATTTTGCAGCTTACGAGATTGGCGCAGCACATCCAGACTGGTGGTGCCGCGCGGTAAAGCTCAATTAAGGCGCGAGACGACGTAGTCGGCCAGATCGCGCAGCAATGTACGGATTTCGTGGTCCGGCAATACGTCCAGTGATGCCTTGGCCTTGGCTGCCCAGCCAAACGCATCCTCGCGCGTGGCTTCCAGCGTGCCGTACTTGTTCATTAAGGTCAGCGCATGATCCAGATCGCCGTCTTCCTGCCGACCGCGACCGATCGTACGTTCCCAGAAAGCGTGTTCTTCAGGGGTTGCTTGGGCTACCGCCTTGATCACGGGGAGGGTCAGCTTGCGTTCGCGGAAGTCGTCGCCGACGTTTTTTCCGGTTGATTTGCTGTCGCCTTGGTAATCCAGCAGGTCATCCGCGATCTGGAATGCAATACCCAGGGCGTCGCCGTAGTCAAATAGCGCTTTGACCTGCTCCTCGGCTGCTCCGGCAATCACCCCGCCGACCTCGGTTGCAGCAGAAAACAGCGCTGCGGTCTTGCCGCGCACAACTTGCAGGTAAATCGCCTCATTGGTGCCCAGATCGGTTGCTGCGGTCATCTGCAGCACTTCCCCTTCGGCGATGGTTGCCGACGCATTGGCCAGAATATCCAGAACGCGCAGCGAACCGGTTTCCACCATCAGCTGGAAACTGCGGGAAAACAGGTAATCACCGACCAGAACGCTGGATTTGTTGTCCCACAACAAGTTTGCAGTCGGTCGTCCACGCCTTTGGGCGCTTTCGTCGACCACGTCATCATGCAGAAGTGTAGCTGTGTGAATAAATTCAACAGTTGCCGCCAAGCGGATGTGATGGTCGCCTGGGTAGCCGAACAGGCGCGCGGCAGCCAATGTCAGCATCGGGCGCAGACGCTTGCCGCCGGCCTCAACCAAGTGCGCTGTGACTTCGGGGATGCGCGGTGCATGCTCGGACGCCATACGCGTGCGGATCAGCTCATTCACAGCGTCCATCTCGCCGGTCAGAAGTTCTGCCAGCCGCTCATGCGGTTTTGAGATCGTGTCGATATCCATCACACTCCTGATACAAGGCTCGACTTCCGGCGCACCTTGCCCTTACATCCATCCCCATGAAAGAACTTTTGCGCAGCACCGATCCGACGATCCTGGCCTTTGCATCCGCTCTTCTTGAGGGCGAGGATATAGACTGCTTTCAGATGGACGTAAATATGAGCATCCTCGAAGGTGGCATCGGAATCTTCCCTCGTCGCCTGATGGTACGGGCCGATGACCTGACCCGAGCCGAACGAGTGATGCGCGATAACGAAATTCCGTTGGGAAGATGACCCAGTTTGCTGATAGTGAGCTGACCCGGAATGATTTTCTGGGTGGCCGGGTGCGCTTGTGGCAACCTCGGACGGGCTACCGCGCAGGGGTTGACCCTGTGTTGTTGGCAGCTTCGGTCCCGGCGACACGTGGTCACACCGTCTTAGAACTTGGGTGCGGGGCGGGGGCTGCGGTCTTGTGCCTAATGGCCCGAGTTTCCGGCTTGAAAGGGACCGGAGTAGAGCTTCAAGCGCCTTATGCCGATCTGGCACGTCGAAACGCCACTGAAAACGACGCTGCGCTCGAGGTGATCGAAGCAGACCTGAGTGAATTGCCAGCTGAACTGAAACAACGGCAATTTGACCATGTGATCGCAAACCCCCCTTACTATCGTGCGGGGGCTCACAGTCAGGCAACCGATAAAGGGCGCAGTGTAGCGCTGGGAGAAGAAACCCCTTTGGACTATTGGTTCGACGTCGCAGCCAAACGCCTAGCTCCACGCGGATACCTGCACATGGTGCAAAAGGCCGATCGCTTGCCCGATATGTTGGCGGCCTGCACTGGGCGGTTGGGGTCGATCGAGGTTTTGCCATTGGCTGCGAGAACAGGCCGGGCCGCTGAGCTGGTGATTTTGCGGGCCAGAAAGGGAGGGCGGGCGGCATTTCGGTTGCACGCTCCCTTGATTTTGCACGCAGGCGATCGGCACGAAAAAGACGGTGAAAGCTATACGCCACAGGTCTCAGCGGTGCTGCGTGACGGGTCTGCGATCTGCGGCATTTTCAACCTATAGGCATTAACCAGCCGAAATTGTCGGATTTATGACAGATTCTGTGCGTCTGCAGCGTGACAGGGTGGAAACGATGTGGTCAACTTCTTACGTGAAACTCAGACACCAACAAAGGAGTATCGCCATGAGCGTGAGCGCACACCTGACCGAACTGAAGAAAAAACACGAATCTCTCGGTCTTGAAGTTGAACAAGCCCAACGCTCGCCTGGCATCGACGATCTCCATATAGCTCAACTCAAAAAGCAAAAGCTTAGGCTGAAGGAAGAGATCGAGCGATTGTCAAACTAGCGTCGCAGACTGGCTCGCGCGGCTATGACTGCGCCGCCTGTGATTAACACGGCCGCGATCGCCAGACCCCATGAAGGGGCGGCGATCCCGGCCAACACCAAAACAAGCGTAGACAACAATGGGGCTGCATAAGAGGCTGTACCCAAGACCTGAATGTCGCCTTGCTTGACGCCAATATCCCAAACATAAAACGCAAGCCCGACTGGCCCCAGACCGAGCGCCAGTACAGAGGCCCAGCCGATTGTACCATCGGGCCAAACAGTGTCTTCGACCGCTACATGCAGGACCCCGGACGCAATCGCTGTCGCGACGCAGAACACGGCCACTGAACTTGTTGGCGTGTCCCCCAAGCGCCTGGACAACACCGAATAGCCCGACCATGTCAGTGCGCACATTAACGCCAGACCATAGCCAGGCAGGTGGTCCGCCTGAAAGCCGGTGCTGCCGCCGCCGGCGATGATGACCGCAGCGCCTGCAAATCCCAAGCAAGCACCGAAAAGGTGCCCGCTCCGGAGGTGCTCGCCGGGCAGAAGTCCTGAGAACAGAACAATGAGCAGTGGCCAGAGATAAGCGATCAACCCGGCCTCAGCCGCGGGCGCCATGCGCAACGCAGAGAAATACAGCGCGTGGTAACCAAATAACCCAATGGTGCCGAATAAATATGTTGTCCAAGGCACTGCGCGCAGTTGACCCAGCCCTCCATTAGCCCAAGTCCAGATCAACCCCAGCGTGCCGCCGACTGCGAAACAGAGAGTGTTCAGCAATAAGGGCGGTGTAGGGGTCGATCCGACGGTAAAAAGGGCCAACAAGGACCACAACAAAACGGCCACAAATCCTATGGCCGTAGCGCGTTGTCTTGTCATGGGGCGGGAACCTCTTCGACGGGAATGATCTTGAAGTCATCCGAGATATGAGCGGTTTTTTCAATCTCTGACATGAACCAGTCGCGAAAGGCCGCAACCTGCGGTCTGTTTTCGGCACCCGGGAGGCACAGAAACCGGAAACGCCCCCGAGTTTCGATGGCGACTTTGAATGGAGCAACGAGCCGGCCTTCGGTCAGGTCCTTGATGATCATCGCGCGTCGGCCCAAGGCAACTCCGACGCCTGCCACGGCAGCATCAATGGCGTGATCCGCATTCGAGAAATGCGCGCCGTGTGACGGGGTGAATTCAACGTCTACGGCCCTAAACCACGTAGGCCAGTCACTTGGCGGCTGCAGGAACGCGATGGAATCGTCAAAGATCAACGGAGCATCGCGCAGGCTGTCCGGGGTCGGGAATTGCTCAGCCAGTTCCGGCGTCATCACAGGGGTTAGCCACTCTTTGCGCACAGGCAGGGAATACAGCCCTTCGTCCCCGCCGTAGCCAAATCGAATCGCAACATCCACGTCGTCGCGTTCCAGATCCATAATTCGCAACGTGGCCGAGAACTTGAGGTCGATTTCTGGATGTGTCCTGGCAAAGTCATATAGCCGAGGTGCCAGCCACTTGGCCGTTAACGCTGGCCCGGCGGTCACTGTCAGACTGGTGTCGTTACCTTGCCGGCGCGCCGCCTGCCAGGCGGCTTGCAGGGCCGCAAACCCTTCGGCTGTGCCGGGGGCCAGGGCGCGCCCGGCTTCGGTCAGGTCAACAGCCCGGTTCAATCGGTGGAATAGAGCGCGGCCCAAGTGTTCTTCGAGTGACTTGATCTGGAAGGACAAGGCCGCCGGGGTCACGTGCAGCTCTTCAGCGGCTTTCGCAAAGGACATGTGGCGTGCTGCAGCATCAAATGCACGCAATGCGGTCAAAGGGGGAAGGGTGTTGCTCATATTGATAAGAAAAAATTAACTGAAGTTCCCAAATTGCTCGTTTGTCAACTTTAAAATTAAAGTTCATATTCTCCTAAAGTCAAACAAAACTGAATTGAAAGGATACTGCCATGATTGAGATCACCAGCAACCCGGCAATGGCCCGCGCCTTTCAACGCGCGCATCTTGAACGATCCCGCGTGATTAATGACGCTCTTAAATGGCTGTTTGGTTCCCGCTGAACGCAGCGCGCGCGTTCTTACGGGATAAAAAAGGGCCGGTCCAAAAGGACCGGCCCGCTTTTCTTTTGAAAGTCTGAATTAGACGAAGAACTGTGCACCGTTCGCTGAAATCGTCGAACCGTTAATGAACTGAGAGTCCTCCGACGCCAGGAATGCTACGCAACGAGCGATTTCTTCCGGCTCACCCAGACGACCTGCCGGGATTTGGCCGATGATGGCTTCGCGTACTTTCTCTGGCACGGCCATGACCATCTCAGTCGCGATATAGCCGGGGCAGATGGCGTTGGCGGTGATACCTGCACGGGCGCCTTCCTGCGCCAAAGATTTTACGATGCCCAGATCGCCCGCCTTGGTCGCGGCGTAGTTCACTTGTGCGAATTGACCTTTTTGACCGTTGATCGAGCTGATGACGATTACGCGGCCAAACTTGCGTTCACGCATGCCAGGCCAGATAGGGTGTACGGTGTTGAAAACACCAGTCAGGTTGGTGTCGATTACATCTTTCCACTGATCAGGGGTCATCTTGTGGAAGGGCGCGTCACGGGTGATGCCTGCATTGGCAACCACGATGTCGATGGGGCCAACCTCGGCCTCGACCTTTTCGATACCCGCTTTGGATTCGTCATAGTCGGCTACGTTCCACTTGTAAGTGGCGATGCCGGTTTCCTCGGTGAACTTTGCCGCGGCTTCGTCATTCCCCGCATAGGTGGCTGCAACGTTGTATCCTTCGGCCTTGAGCGCCTTGGAAATTGCTGCGCCGATGCCGCGGGAACCGCCGGTGACGAGTGCTGTACGTGCCATTTATGACTCCTCCAATTTTAGTCGTCTTGGTAATGCTGTTACTTTGTGGGGTTGTATTGCGCAATATTGTTTCGTCATGAATTTCGCTATTCTAGGTGGCAATATCGTCGCATCTAAGGGTTAGTGTCCTATTGTAACAAAAAAGGGCGCCCAGTGGACGCCCTTTGCTATTCGGTTATTCAAGCACTTAGTCGCGCTCCACACACAGGGCGACACCCATGCCGCCGCCGATGCAGAGGGTCGCCAGACCCTTTTTCGCGTCGCGGCGCTTCATCTCGAACAGAAGCGTGTTTAGAACCCGGCAGCCCGACGCACCGATCGGGTGACCGATGGCGATCGCTCCGCCGTTCACGTTCACGATCGACGGGTCCCAGCCCATGTCCTTGTTCACGGCGCAGGCTTGTGCGGCAAAGGCTTCGTTGGCTTCAACCAGGTCCAGATCGTCAACCGACCAGCCTGCTTTTTCCAGCGCTTTACGCGATGCGTAGATCGGGCCGACGCCCATGATCGACGGGTCCAGACCGGCTGTTGCATAGGATGCGATGCGGGCCAGAGGCTCGATACCGCGTTTCTCAGCGTTTTCCGCTGACATCAGCAGTGTGGCCGCGGCACCGTCGTTCAGGCCCGAGGCGTTGGCCGCAGTGACCGAACCGTCCTTGGTGAAAGCCGGGCGCAGTTTGGCCATGGCTTCCATGGTGGCGCCGTGACGGATGTATTCGTCGCTGTCCATCACAATGTCACCCTTGCGGGTCTTGATGGTGAAAGGTGTAATCTCATCAGCGAATTTGCCGGCCTTTTGGGCGGCCTCGGCCTTGTTTTGCGAGGCCACGGCGAACTCGTCCTGCATGTCGCGGCTGATCTGCCACTTCTCTGCTACGTTTTCCGCAGTCTGCCCCATGTGATAGCCATTGAAGGCATCCCACAGGCCGTCCCGGATCATGGTATCAATGTATTTCATGTCGCCCATTTTTTGGCCAGCGCGCAGGGCGGCAGCGTGAGGGGACAGAGTCATGTTTTCTTGACCACCGGCGGCAACGATCTCGGCGTCGCCAAGTTGAATGTGCTGCGCACCCAGCGCAACCGCACGCAGGCCCGAGCCGCAGACCTGGTTGATGCCCCACGCAGCGCTTTCCTGCGGCAAACCGGCGTTGATGTGAGCCTGACGCGCAGGGTTCTGACCCTGAGCGGCCGTCAGGACCTGACCCATGATGGTTTCGCTTACCTCGCCCTTTTCTACTCCGGCGCGCTCAACGACCGCCTCGAGAACGGCGGTACCCAGATCGTGCGCTGGTGTATTTGCGAACGAGCCACCAAAGCTGCCGACACCGGTTCTTGCTGCGGATGCGATTACTACGTTGGTCATTTAGACAATCCTTTACCGTCAAGGTCCTGTGGGAACCCTATCGGCGCAGAACGCAGAAGCAATGCCTCTGTGAACCAGAGCGCCTCATGATCCCCCGCTCCAACTGTTCATGGCATAACGTAATGCTGCAATTGCAGCAACGGTCAGCTTGTCTCAGATGACCTAGGGGCAGTTTTTTCGCCTCTAGCTACCTGTTTGACGGGCTTTTTGGTCCTTCCACGGGGCCGAGACCGTTGGTGCGCCGAACAAAAATCCCTGAAGACAGTCCACGCCGTTGGCCACCAGAAACTCTGCGTCTTCTTTCGCTTCGACTGATTCGGCGGTCACCAGGATTTCGAATTCACGTGCGACAGCAACCAAAGCGCGGACCAGTGCCTGATTGTCGGGGTTGTCGCTGACGCCGCGCACGAATTGTCCGTCGATTTTGGCAGCATCAAAAAGAAATTCACGAAAATGGCGGAAACTGAAATTGCTGGCCCCAAAATCATCCAGTGCAAAAGCTATGCCACGTGGCTGTAGGCGGTCCATGAAATCGACCACCAGTTCGGGCACCGTCATGGCTGAGCTTTCCGAGATTTCCAGAATGAGGCGCTCGCCAATTGTGCTGTCCTTCTTCAAGAACCGTTCCAGTACACGGGCCCATCGCGCGTATCCAATCGAGCGGGCGGACATGTTAATGGATAACCGGATCTCGGGGTTTCTGACTAACGTGCGCAACCCCATCTCAAGTGCGATACAGTCCAGTTCACGCCCGATAGGCGTGTTTTCAAGCTGTGGCATGAACTCACGCGCGGGGATGACCCGCCCGGTTTCGTCCAGAACACGGATGAAACCTTCGTAGAAGGCTACGCCGTGTGGGGGGTGGGCCTGCATCACTGGTTGAAAAGCCAGTTTGCATTGCTTGTGTTTCACCGCGTCGGTCGCCATCTGAACGGTAGAGCTGTCGCGAGATGTGACAGCCGCATTCAAGGGGCTGTCTGTACCTTCGGGCATGTCTGCCACATTCCTGTCCCGCATAGTTCTACCAAGCCCCTTCACGTCAGTGATCAGGGTTCGATATCAGGACAAACCTATGAATCTGCGGTTAAGGAAAAACCTTTTGAGGGTCAGCGTACCGTTTCCCATACGCGTCCCAAGGAAGCAGCTGCGCCAATCACGGCTCCCATAAAGCCTAGGGCCATCAAAACGAAGCCAAATGCAACAATGGCAGATGCACCACCAGCGAGCGCTGTCAGCATGGCCAGAACCAGCCCCACAAGGCCCACAATCGTAGAAAGGAACGTCATTCGGTTCATGAAGGCCTCCGACTACTCGATACGCTGCACATCCGATGAACATGGAATGTGAAATCCCGTTTTCAAGGAAAGGGGGCGCGCGATCGGCGGATTTAAGCCTGTTTTGCCTGTGAATTAGGCGCTTTGACCTCCAAATGCTCGAATCCGGGCGTTCCGCGGTCTTCCGGATGCCGGGCCAGATGCTTGGCTTTGATCTGCTCGGAATTATCCCGGCTGCCATCATGGCTGTAGCCTGGAGGTGCAAAACAATAGGCCAAACGTTCGCGCAGGGTTAGTCCGGGTTGGGTTGCATCTCGCCAGATGCCGACCCATTCGTGGAACGCGACACGCAGCGGGTTGAACGTGCCGATATTATGAACCAGCCCGTAGTCAACCTTTTCGTCCTCTTGCTCCGGAACAAAGGTTCCGAACAGCTTGTCCCAAATGATGAAAACTCCCGCATAATTGCAGTCCAGATAGCGCGCATTGCGCCCGTGGTGAACGCGATGGTGGCTTGGAGTGTTCATCACCGCCTCGAACCAGCGGGGCATTTTACCGATGGCCTCGGTGTGGATCCAGAATTGGTACACCAAGTTCAGGCCGCCGCAGAACAGCACCATTGCCGGGTGGAAGCCCAACAGGATTAGCGGGGCGCGGACAACCATCATGAAGGTAAAGGTATAGGTCCAAGTCTGTCGCAGCGCGGTTGTCAGGTTGTAGTGCTGAGAGCTGTGGTGGTTCACGTGGCTGGCCCAGACCCAGCGGATTCGGTGCCCGAAACGGTGCACCCAATAGTACCGTAAATCATCCAGAACAAAGCACAGGATGATAACGGGGATTGAGGTGCCAAGGTTCAAGGGCGTTATTCGCCACAGCCACATAAAGAAGGCATAGGCGATGAAGCCCAGCACAAAGCCCGACGCAATGTTGCCGGCGCCCATGATCAATGAGGTCACGGCATCGCGAGTCTCATATCGGCCGCCTTTGCCCTTGATGGCGATCCACAGAAACTCAGCCAGAATGGCAGCAATAAAGAACGGCACCGCCCATTGTACGGCGTCGGGAAAGGTCACTTGGTCGGTCATGTGGGGTCCATCAGGTGTTGCCAATGAGAACGTTCAAAGTCGTCGAGGCGGACAATAACGCCTGGGGTGCCGAACTCGTGAAACTGGATTTCGAAGCCCTGCGGATGCTCCAGCCAGTCGAAATCAATCAAATGGCGCGCTACGGTGTCGGCCCCAAAGGACCAAAGCAGACCGTTGCCCGCGCTTGTGCGGATTAAAGCAGAATGCCCATCATGCGCGACAGTGACGTCGATAATATCATCATCCGGTGCATGGCGTTGCCACTCCGAACGCGCACTTTCGGGCGTCAGTGAACGCAATTCCGACTTGCCTGTCAGGTGCAGCAACACCGTCACCCCGACGATGCCCCCAACAACCAGTATCAGCAGAATTTCTAGCGCCATTCCGTCCTCCCGCTCAGCAGAGTGCAAAGCGGCAAACGCGCTGTCAAAGGTGGCGTTGCGTCAGCCTGTTTCTAGAACGTCCAGAACTTCGTGTTGAACGACGCGTTCGACAAATGGCACCAGCCCATCCGGACCAGAGGCCCGATCCTTGAGGTGAATACAGATATCCGGTCTGCGGGCGGCAATTATGCCTACCAGTTCACCGCGAACTCTGTCCTCCAGTCCAGCTCCCATGATCGCGCAGACGATCCTGGGTTCAGCATCCAGTTGCCGCCGGACCTCATCCTGATCATGCGCACCAAGCCATTGGATCGGCATGTGATCCAATTGCCGCGCCACGTCGCCGATGACATTTGGTAAGCGACCTATCAACAGTACTACGGGTTTCATTGTCGCCTCCGTAACCAGTTTCGCACCGCCACCGTTTCGGATGGCGGTAACGTTAGTGTAGCATGGAATTCAGTCAGCAGCGTGATTGGCTATTGCAACGTGTAGATCGTCGAGCTTCCCTTGCCCTTCTCACGTGTCATTTTCACAGTGGTTCCGTCGACTTCGAAAACCTGACAATCAGTGCCAAGGGCTTTGCCATCCAGCACGCCATTGCGGCACCAGAACTTCTTGTTCCACACCCAGTTGCCGCTGAACTTTTTCCCGCTGGTCAACTTGGCCGAGATTGTACCATCTGCGTTGGCAATAAAAACATTGCCTTTGTCATCGACGAGCTTTTTGCCAACAAGTTCCTTGTTGAACTGCTCGACCGTTTTGACCCTCTTAAAGTCAGCCTGAGCAGTTCCCGCAATAACCAATGCGGCGGCAACAATTGGTATCAGTTTAAATCCAGTCATTACTATTCCCCCAAAAATAATTGAGATCGGGAGAATAGCACGAATCGGGTCAGAAAGGGTGCAAGCGTTAACTTTCAGCGCCCACCAGCGTCGAGATGATCGCCTTGGCGCTGTCCGAATTCCACTCGGCATCGCCAATCAGACGGGCAATCTCGTCGCCATTGGGATCAAGGATCACCGTGATCGGCAGGGCAATCACGCCGAATTCCCGCGCCACGGCCGAGCCTTTGTCCTGATGACGGGGCAGGTTTTCAATGCCGTTCTCTTCGAAGAACTTCTTGATCCCGGCAGGGGAATTACGTCCGGTGGCCAGTGTCAGAACTTCGAATTTGTCGCCTCCGAACTCTTCCTGCAGCTCGGCGATCTGGGGCATTTCCTTACGGCAGGGTGCGCACCACGTCGCCCAGAAGTTCACCAGAACATACTTGCCTTTGTAATCTTCCAGCGTCGCGACGCCGCCGTCGTCTTCAAGTTGGAATTCGACCGGTGCATGGGGTTTGGGTTCCTTGTGCAGGATAAGCCGCTTCAACGAGCCGTCACGCAGCGCGCCCAGAGTTTCAGCATCGGCGGCGAACGCCGTATTTGCACCCAGCGCAAGGGCCATATAAAGGGGGATCAGACGAATTAGGCGCATATCAACTCCGGGTTTTCTTACATGACCGATCAATCCTCGAACCAGATGTGGGGCGGCCGCTTTGCCGCTGGTCCAGACGCGATCATGGAGGCAATCAACGCCTCGATCGGGTTCGATCAGCGGATGGCAGCCCAAGACATTGCAGGCTCGCGCGCCCATGCCGCCATGTTGGCTGCCACAGGCGTCATAAGTGATAGTGACGCCGAAGCTATTCGGGAAGGGCTGCTCACCGTTTTGTCAGAAATCCAGAACGGAGAGTTTCAGTTCTCGACCGCGCTTGAAGACATTCACATGAACGTCGAGGCACGGCTGAAAGAGGTTATCGGAGAGCCGGCAGGCCGTTTGCACACAGGCCGTTCGCGGAATGATCAGGTTGCGACCGATTTCAAACTGTGGGTGCGTGATCAGTTCGACGCAGCCGAAACCGGCCTGCTGGCCCTGATCCGCGCGCTTTTGGCGCAGGCCGAAGCTGGCGCCGAATGGGTCATGCCTGGGTTTACGCACCTTCAAACTGCACAGCCGGTAACTTGGGGTCATCACATGATGGCTTATGTCGAGATGTTTGGCCGTGACCTGAGCCGCGTTCGCGACGCACGTGCTCGGATGAATGAATCCCCGTTGGGCGCTGCTGCGTTGGCGGGAACCTCATTTCCTATCGACCGCCACATGACGGCCGAGGCGCTGGGCTTTGACCGTCCTGCTGCCAACTCTCTGGACGCCGTGAGCGACCGCGATTTCGCGCTGGAATTTCTGTCAGCGGCGTCGATCTGTGCCGTGCACCTGTCGCGCTTTGCCGAAGAATTGGTGATCTGGTCCTCGGCCCAGTTTCGGTTTGTTACGCTGTCTGACCGCTTCTCGACCGGTTCATCGATCATGCCGCAAAAGAAAAACCCCGATGCGGCGGAGTTGATCCGCGCCAAAGTGGGGCGGATATACGGCGCGAACACCGCGCTGATGATGGTGATGAAGGGGCTGCCGCTGGCCTATTCCAAGGACATGCAAGAAGACAAGGAACAGGTCTTTGACGCGGCCGACAACTGGATGCTGGCGCTGGCGGCGATGGAAGGCATGGTCAAGGATATGACCGCCAACCGGGAAAGCCTTGCCGCCGCTGCGGGCTCTGGTTTCTCGACCGCGACAGATCTCGCGGACTGGCTGGTTCGGGTTTTGGGCCTGCCCTTCCGCGACGCACACCACGTCACGGGCTCGCTGGTTGCTATGGCCGAAGGCAAAGGCTGCGACCTGCCTGATCTGACGCTGGAAGATATGCAATCCGTGCACGCCGAGATCACTGATGACGTCTACACTGTGCTTGGGGTCGATAATTCGGTAAACTCGCGCCAATCCTATGGCGGTACGGCCCCCGATCAGGTGCGTGCCCAGGTCAAGCGGTGGAAGGCGCTGGTGTGATGCATATTCTACGTGTGGTCCTTTTGATTGCGGCCGGGTTTGCCCTGGCCG
The DNA here is from genome assembly GCF_056538765.1 of Ruegeria sp. BE9. Lineage (NCBI taxonomy): Bacteria > Pseudomonadati > Pseudomonadota > Alphaproteobacteria > Rhodobacterales > Roseobacteraceae > Ruegeria > Ruegeria sp. BE9. The sequence continues at coordinate 102,556 of NZ_JBQFTS010000007.1, forward strand.
CCTGCGGTGCTGATGGTGAGCCGATCCAGCCGACGATGAGCGCGAATGTCGGTGTCGGCAGCAGCGGTACTCATGTCGGCGGAGGCGTCGGCCTGCGTCGCGGAGGGCTGGGTGTCTATTTAGGCATCTAACGCGTTTGCAATTTGAAGGGCGCGTGCACATGTGAACTGTATCCACGGCCTTGCGCCAAGTTCCCGAGCTATAGACGACACAATGAAATTCAGTATTTTGATTCTGACCGTTACCCTTCTTGCGGCCTGTGATCCTTCTTACAGTCCCCGCCCGGAACCAGAGACAAAGTCTAGCGGGTCTGGCATCTCAATCTCGGGTTATGGCCGGGTCGGTGTATCGACGCGCAACTAAGTGATCGCGGCGAAGCGTGCGGAATCCATTGATCCGTTGGGCAGTTTTGGTCTAAGCGCGCAGTTATGGATCACTTTCTCTACCGCGACGGCGCGCTTTACGCCGAGGATGTCCCGATCTCCGAAATCGCTGCTGCGGTCGGAACCCCTTTCTACGTTTATTCGACGGCAACACTGCTGCGGCACTTCAAGCTGTTTGATGACGCGCTTGAGGGCACCGAACACCTTGTCTGCTATGCGATGAAGGCGGCCAGCAACCAGGCGATCCTGAAGACTCTGGCTCAGGCAGGTGCCGGGATGGATGTGGTCTCGGGCGGAGAGTACTTGCGCGCCAAGGCAGCGGGCGTGCCGGGCGACAAGATCGTGTTTTCCGGCGTAGGTAAAACGGCAGATGAAATCCGCACTGCGCTGACCGGCGGTATCCGCCAGTTCAACGTAGAGTCCGAACCCGAGATGGAAGTGATCAACGCCGTCGCGCTGGAATTGGGTGAGGTTGCACCAATTACTGTGCGCGTAAATCCGGACGTAGACGCCAAGACCCACGCCAAGATCGCCACTGGCAAGTCAGAGAACAAGTTTGGTATTCCCATCGTTCGTGCGTCAGAGGTTTATGCCCACGCGGCTACTCTGCCCGGTCTCGAAGTGATCGGCATTGACGTACATATCGGCTCACAACTGACTGAGTTAGAGCCGTTCGAGCTGGCGTATACCAAGGTTGCGGAACTGACCGAGCAACTGCGAGCCGAAGGCCACAACATCCGCCGTCTCGATCTGGGCGGTGGTCTGGGCATTCCCTACACCCGTGCCAATGACGCACCGCCGCTACCGGTGGAATACGGCGCGTTGATCAAAAAGACGCTGGGCCACTTGAACTGTGAGATCGAGATTGAACCGGGCCGCCTGATTGCCGGTAATGCGGGCCTGATGGTCAGCAAAGTGATTTACGTGAAATCCGGCGAAGGCCGCGATTTCCTGATCCTTGATGGTGCCATGAATGATCTGATCCGCCCCGCAATGTACGAGGCGCATCACGATATTGTAGCGGTGAAAGAACCTGAGCCGGGTGTTGAGCAGCAGCCATACGACATTGTCGGGCCGGTCTGCGAAACTGGCGATACATTTGCCAAACAACGCAACATGCCGCCGCTGTCGCCGGGCGATTTGGTCGCCTTCCGCAGCGCCGGAGCTTATGGCGCGGTGATGTCCAGTGAATACAATACCAGGCCTTTGATACCCGAGGTGCTGGTGCACGAGGATCAATTTGCAGTTATTCGTGAACGCCCAAGCTTTGACGAAATCATAAACCGCGATACCATACCTGAGTGGCTCTGACGCGATAGGCGCGCGGGCCCGTTCAGGAGGCCCGCCTTGACTGCAAGACCGACCTTGCCGATCCCGAGATTATCTCTGCTGCTGACGCATGCAGGGATGCTGGCCGAGCAGGTTTTGCGTGCTTTCTGGCCGTTTTTCTCAATTTTGATGGCCATTCTGGCCGTTTTGATGCTGGGGCTGCAGGACCTTGTTGGGGTCGAGGCAGTCTGGGGTGTGGGCGCTGTTGTGCTGATGGGCTTGCTGGCATCGCTGGTCGTAGGGGCAAAGCGATTCCATCTGCCTTCGCGTGCCGAAGCCCTGATGCGGCTTGATGAATCTCTGCCGGGGCGACCGATCCAAGCATTGATGGACGATCAGGCCATTGGATCGATGGATGCGGATTCGGTTGCTTTGTGGCGCGCGCACCAGGCTCGTATGGCACAGCAAGCAGCGCAGGCCGAGCCGGTAACACCTGACCTGAGACTAGCTGACCGCGATCCCTATGCCTTACGCTATTCTGCTCTGCTGGCGCTGGTAATTGCAGCGTTGTTCGGGTCGTTTTGGCGTATTGGCTCTGTGGCTGAGATGACGCCGGGTATAGCTGAAGCTGGTCAGGGGCCGAGCTGGGAAGGCTGGGTGGAGCCACCACGTTACACCGGACTTCCGACGCTTTATCTGGCGGATCAAACCGACCCAACGCTTTCCGTTCCGGAAGGCAGTCGCATAACTCTTCGCTTCTACGGAGAGGTTGGCGCGCATACTCTTTCAGAAACCACAACACCATTGGGAACCGAAGCCGAAGGAGAACCTGAACAAGAGTTTGTTGTAGAGCGTTCGGGGCAGTTGCAGATTATAGGCCCGTCGGGTCGCGATTGGACGCTGGATGTAATTCAGGATACGCCACCCAGTATTGAGGTCGCGGGCGTAGCAGAGTCAGAGGCCGGTGGGCAGATGAAGCTGCCGTTTGTAGCTAACGATGACTACGGCGTTGTGTCGGGCACCGCAACGATCGAGCTTGATCTTGCGGAAGTCGATCGCCGCTATGGTTTGACCACAGATCCAGAACCACGAGAGGTGATTGAGGTCGAACTGCCAATGCCGATTACTGGTGACAGGGTCGATTTCACCGAAGATCTGATCGAAGACTTTTCGCAGCACCCGTGGGCGCATCTGCCTGTCAAAATCACCTTGATGGCGCGTGATGCAGCAGATCAGGAAAGCTATTCCAAACCCTATATGACGGAACTACCGGCGCGGCGCTTTTTTGATCCGTTGGCGGCAGCGGTGATCGAACAGCGTCGAGATCTGCTTTGGTCTCGCGAGAATGCACCTCGGGTTGCTCAATTGCTAAGAGCGGTTTCGCATTTGCCCGAAGAGTTCTTTCGGTCGGACACCGCTTATTTACGCCTGCGCGTCACTCTGCGTCGGTTGGAGGCGTTTACCAAGTACGACCTGAAACCCAAACAACAGGCAGAGATTGCTCAGGCGTTGTGGGATCTTGCGGTTATAATCGAAGAGGGCACGCTTGCCGATGCGCTCGAACGTATGCGCCGCGCTCAGGAGCGCCTGACCGAAGCAATGAAAAACGGTGCCACCGATGAGGAAATCGCCGAGCTGATGCAAGAGCTACGCGAGGCGACGCAGGACTATATGCGCCAGCTACAACGTTTGGCGCAGGAAAACGGTGAGTTTGACGAGAACCAGCAAGGTCAGAATGGTGAAAGCCTGCAGATGACGCAGGACGACTTGCAGCGGATGATGGATCGTATCCAGGAACTGATGGAACAGGGCCGTATGGCCGAGGCGCAGCAAGCGCTGGAGGAGTTCCAGCAGATGATGGAAAACATGCGGGTCACACAAGGTCAGGGACAGGGTCAGCAATCTGAAGGTCAGCAGGCGATGGAAGGGCTTGCTGAAACGCTGCGTGAACAACAAGGTCTTAGCGATCAGGCGTTCCGAGATTTACAGGAACAGTTCAACCCGGATGCTCAGGCAGGTGAAAGCCAGGGCAACGAAGGCCGTAATGGCGGCCAGGGTCGGGGCCAGAGCCATGAGGGCCAAGGTGGTCAGGGGCAAGGCTCGGATCAGGCGGATGGCAACCAGCAGGGTCAGGGATCGTTGGCCGATCGGCAGCAAGCCTTGCGTGACGAGTTAGGTCGCCAGCAGCAGAACCTGCCCGGCAGAGGAACGCCCGAAGGCGATGCCGCACGCGATGCGCTAGGTCGCGCCGGTCGAGCCATGGATGACGCTGAAGAGGCCTTGCGCAGTGACGATTTGGCTGAAGCGATTGACCGTCAATCCGAAGCAATGGAAGCCTTGCGGGAAGGGATGCGCTCCTTGGGTGAGGCGTTGGCTGAAAACCAGCAAAATCAGCCGGGGCAGGGCGCTCAGGAAGGCGATATGCAGGCCAACAACCGCGATCCTTTGGGCCGCAGCCCGGGTGCGAACGGTTCGATGTCGACCGATGACAGCTTGCTGCAAGGCGAAGATGTCTATCGCCGAGCGCGTGAACTTCTGGACGAAATCCGCCGCCGCACGGGCGAAACGGATCGTCCTCAGATTGAGTTGGAATACCTCAAACGTCTGCTCGAAAGATTCTGACAGTCAGGCTTAGTTCTGTGACGTTCCAGAAGTCTGTGCCTCAAGCCATACGCGCGCTTGATCGACAAGGGAAACGTACGAATCCAGTACCGGATCGGCTTGCGGCATCGCCTCACTGATCCGCTGTGCGTTGCTGTAAAGCAGCAGCAGTAGAATGCCGATGATCACAATCAAAGCAAACCCGCGCATGAACCCTTTTGATTTGCGCTGGGCAGCTTGTTCTGAATCCGCCGGAGGATCGGTTAGATCACTGCGTAAGCTGGAATTGATTGCTTCTACATCCGGCAGAGCGTCTTTTTGGCCTGCGTCGGCTGAAGTCTCCGTAGCTGTCAGCTCTTTGACAGCATCTTCGGGAGACGGCTCAGGTGGCGTATCCAGCGCCAGATCGGGCTGGGTTTCCAGACCGCTTCCTTCCTGGGCGCGAAGTTCGGATTCCCGAGCGGCCTCTTCTTTCAGGATGCTGGCAACGGCGGGGTCGATGTTACCTGCTGAGACAGGTTCTTCGACTGCAGCTTCGGTTTCCGGCTCAGCCGCAGGCGGTGCGGCCGGCTCTTCTACTTTTGGCGCTTCAGCAGCAGGCGCGGCCGACTGGGTTTCTGTGTCCTCTGGGTACTTGGCCTGGAACCATGTTTTCTCGCAGTTCGAACACTGAACGTCGCGGCCTTCCTCCGGGATGACCTCGTCTGGGACCTCATACTGGGCCCCGCAGTTCGGACAAGTAAGACGCATGCTGCCTCCTGACCGGCGAACCGGCCGATAATAGTTTTTTCAGGGATGATATTCCGTTAAGACCTGACCGCAAAGGGTGTTTTCGGTTTCACGGCTTAAGTGTCACCAATTCGACCCGGTGCAGGCATTGAAACCACAACCGCGCTCGGGCAAGAAGAGCGGCAACAATAACGGGGGCCCCTGTGATCGAGCTGGAAAACGTCAGCTACACCTATGGCGGTGGTGAATTGCTGTGCAACGTGTCGCTGCAATTGCAACCGGGGTCATTCCACTTTCTGACTGGGCCCTCGGGTGCGGGAAAGACGACCCTTCTTAAGCTGTGCTATGGCGCGCTACTGCCGACCTCGGGGCGCTTGAGCGCCTTTGAAGAGGATATCGCGCGTCTGGACCGTGATCAGATGGCGTTGCTGCGCCGCCGGATCGGGGTAGTGCATCAGGAATGCCAATTCCTCGACCATATGACACTGGCGGAAAACGTCGCCCTGCCTTTGATGGTGTCAGGGCGGGGCGAAAACGCAAAGAAGGAAGATTTGACCGAACTGCTGAGTTGGGTCGGATTGGGAGCCCGACTTGATGCCCATCCTCCAGAATTGTCGGGCGGAGAACGCCAGCGTGCGGCGCTGGCCCGCGCCGTGATCCTTTCACCGGATGTCGTTTTGGCGGATGAGCCGACGGGCAATGTGGATTGGGAAATGTCTCAGCGTTTGTTGCGCCTGTTGGTCGAGTTGAACCGGATGGGTAAAACCGTTTTGATTGCCACACATGACCTCAGCCTGATCCGTGCGGCCAAAAGCCAGGTCCAAGCCCGTGTTTTGCGTATTTCCCAACGCCAAATTCAACTGGCGGGGGCAGACCTATGAATCAGGAAACTATCCGAAGCCTGCTAAAACGGGATTCACGCGCAGATCGTGTCGTGCCACCCACGGGCTACACTGCGCATCTGACGCTGTTTGTGTCTGGCGCAATGGCATTTCTGGCTGTGTTTGCTCTGGCCTTGTCGCTGGCCTCGGGGCGTTTAGCCGACCGGTGGGCAACCGAACTTGCTGGGGCTGCAACCTTACGGATAAATGCCCCCGCCGAACAGCTTGCCGCGCAGACCGAAGCGGCCTTGACCGTTTTGACCCAGACCCCCGGCGTTGCTTCGGCCCGTGCTCTGACGGCCGAAGAACAGGCCGCCCTTTTGTCCCCGTGGTTTGGACCAGACCTGCCCCTTGATACTTTACCTATCCCGCAACTGATCGAGATCATCGAAGGCGAGCCGGGATTGGATGCTGCCGGACTGCGCTTGCGGTTAGGTGCCGAAGTGCCTGGTGCAGTGCTGGACGACCACACGCGCTGGCGCGAACCTTTGGTTGATGCGGCGGTATCCTTACGCCGGTTGGGATGGGTTTCGATTCTTTTGATCGGCGGAGCGACGGCGGCAATGATTACTTTGGCGGCCAACGCCTCTTTGGCCGCCAATGCACAAATCATCGAGGTTCTGCGATTGGTCGGCGCCCAGGATCGCTTCATCGCCAGTGCTTTTGTGCGTCGCTTTACCTACCGCGCGTTCTTCGGGGCTGTCGTTGGGGTGCTGTTCGGGATGACTGGTGTTCTTCTGTTGCCAGAAGCCTCTGACGCGGGCGGGTTTTTGACCGGCCTTGGGTTTAAGGGTTCCGGCTGGCTCTTACCTATTCTGATCCCGTTTATGGGCGCAGCTGTGGCCTTTTTGGCCACTTGGACCGCCGCAAACCGCAAATTGAAGGAGCTTTCCTGATGGCCACCGCGTTTCAATGGATACGCTCGCTGATCTTCATGATCGTGATTTATGCGTGGATGCTGATCCTTGGCATCGTGTTTGCACCTTACGCCCTGTTTACCAAGCGAGGCGCTTTGCAGGCTTGTAAGACCTATGCACGTACTACGATGTGGCTGGCAAGCTGGATGGTTGGCATCCGTTGCGAAGTACGCGGGCAGGTTCCTGTAGATGAGGTTGTGATTGGCGCAAAACACCAATCGTTCCTGGATATCATCATGATCTTCGACGCGCTTCCCCACGGCAAGTTCATCATGAAAAGAGAGCTTTTGTGGACTCCCGTCATAGGAATGTATGCGCGCCGGCTGGGGTGTATTCCCGTTGATCGCGGCAAACGAGGCGTTGCCGTTGCTAAAATGGTGAAAGATGTGGCCAAGGAATTCTCTGAACCCGGCCAGCTGGTGATTTACCCACAAGGAACGCGTGTCGCTCCGGGTGCGGAAAAACCCTACAAGGTTGGCACCGCCGTTTTGTATGAAGGCTTGGGTTATCCTTGTATTCCGGTCGCCACAAATGCCGGTGTTTTCTGGCCGCGTTCGGGCGTCCTGCGTAAACCCGGGCTGGCGATTGTTGATTTCCTCGAACCTATTGAACCGGGTGTCGGACGGCGTGAATTTCTGGCCCGGCTGGAAGATGTCATCGAAACTCGTTCTAACGCACTGATGGAAGAAGTGGGGTTCGATCCGCATGGAGTACATTGAGGACATAACAGCGCTAGAAAGCCTTTATGGGACCCCCGGTGCGCCGTCCATCCGCAAGGTGGCCAGCGCGCTGACACCGCTCTACCGTGAATGGATAATGGCGTCACGGCTGTGCGTTCTTAGCACCGTAGGTCCGGAGGGCGTCGATGGTAGCCCGCGTGGCGATGACGGGCCGGTCGTGCTTGAACTGGATCCGAAAACACTGGCTCTGCCTGATTGGCGTGGAAATAACCGGCTGGTTTCATTGCGCAACATCGTCCGGGATCCGCGCGTGTCGCTGATGTTCATGGTTCCAGGGTCGAACAATGTTGTGCGTGTGAACGGTACAGCTCGTCTGACGGCTGATGAAAATCTTCGTGCGCGCTTTGAGAAAAAGGGCAAACGTCCGGCGACAGTTGTCGTTATCGAAATTGCCGAGGTCTACACGCAATGCGCACGGGCTCTGATGCGCGCACGGACTTGGACCGCAAACGACGAAAGCAGTTCTCTGCCAACCGTGGGTGATATCCTCGCCGAAGTTTCCGAGGGTGAAGAAGGCGGAAAACGTTATGATTCCGAGTGGGGTGCCCGCGCGGCAAAAACAATGTGGTAGAGGGCTTTGCCCAACTGTCATTTCGTAGGGGCATTCAGGCCAGTCAAAGCTTCCGCTTCATCTGGCCTCTAGCATCACGGAGCGCGAGGCAGAGCCCCGCGTCTTCCGGTTTGATTTCGAATAAGTTCTACGAGTGAATTGGTCCGTCGCCACAAGCCAGCGCCGCTTCGCGTACGGCCTCAGAGTAGGTTGGATGCGCGTGGCAGGTCAGGGCCAGATCTTCGGCTGACGCACCAAACTCCATCGCAACGCAGACCTCATGGATCAGGTCGCCAGCCGCCGGGCCGATGATGTGGCAGCCCAGAATGCGGTCGGTTTCCTTGTCGGCCAGAATCTTGACGAAGCCGTCGGCGGCAAAGTTCGCCTTGGCGCGGCCATTGCCCATGAACATGAACTTGCCGACCTTATACGCACGGCCGGCAGCCTTGAGCGTCTCTTCGGTTTCACCAACATTGGCAACTTCGGGCCAGGTGTAGATCACACCGGGGATGACGCCATAGTTCACGTGGCCATGCTTGCCCGCAACCTGTTCTGCGGCGGCCATACCTTCATCCTCGGCCTTATGCGCAAGCATCGGGCCTTCGGTGACGTCGCCGATCGCGTAGATGCCTGGCACGTTGGTTTGCCAGTCGCTACCCACTTTGATTTGACCGCGCGGTGTCATTTCAACGCCGAGGGCCTCAAGGCCCAGCCCGTCCGAGAATGGCTTGCGCCCGGTCGCGACCAGAACTGCGTCAGCGTCAATCACGTGCTCGCTGTCATCCTTACGCAGTTTGTAAGTAACTTTTGCCTTGGTCTTGGTGGCTTCGGTCTTTTGAACCGCCGCACCCATGACGAACTTCAGCCCCTGTTTCTTCAGGATACGCTGGAAGGTTTTCTGTACCTCGGGGTCCATACCCGGCGTAATCACGTCCAGGAATTCAATAACCGTAACTTCTGCCCCAAGACGCTGATAAACCGAACCCAGTTCCAGGCCGATAACACCAGCGCCGATGACAACCATTTTCTTGGGGATCTTGCCGAGTTCCAGCGCCCCGGTCGAAGTGACGACGACCTTTTCATCGACTTCAACACCGGGCAGGGAGGATGGCTCGGACCCAGAAGCAATGATGATGTTCTTGGCGCTGTGGATCTCATCACCTACTTTGACCTGTCCGGCAGCAGGGATTGAACCCCAGCCTTTCAGCCAATCGATCTTGTTCTTTTTGAACAGGAACTCGATGCCCTTGGTGTTTCCTTCGATCACTTCGTCCTTGTAGGCCTGCATCTGTTTCCAATCGACCGAAGGCGATTTTCCCTTCAGGCCCATCTTGGCAAAGTTATGCTCGGCTTCATGGAGCTGATGAGAGGCGTGCAGCAAGGCTTTGGATGGGATGCAGCCCACGTTAAGGCAAGTGCCGCCCAGCGTCTCACGCCCTTCGACAACGGCGGTTTTCAGGCCCAGCTGGGCGCAGCGGATGGCGCAGACATAGCCGCCGGGGCCAGCTCCGATTACGATGACGTCATAGTTTGCCATTATACTCTCCTAAATCGACCGGTTGGCCCGGTGCAGGCGTGATCCACTCTGCGCGGATCATGCCGTGTGTGGTTCAAACAGGTTCCAGCAGCTTGATCGTGATATGCGCGATGCCGCCTCTTTCGTGGTGCATCGCCAACTCCTCTGAGCCGAAGAAAGCCCGGGCCTTGTCCAAATTCGTCACCTCAAACATAGCGATGGCATGGTCGGCTTGGTCGGGGTCGCGCCAGACATGCAGGTCGCGGATACCCGCGGCCTTGCGCATCGGTTGGTCTTCGCGAAACACTTTCAGCCAGGCATCGAAATCGGCCACATCGGCCTGCCACAATACATGAGTAGCCATGATTACAGATCCATCAGCAGGCGGCGCGGATCCTCCAGCGCCTCTTTTACGCGAACAAGGAACGTCACCGCGCCTTTGCCGTCAACGATCCGGTGATCGTAGGACAAAGCCAGGTACATCATCGGGCGGATCTTGATCTCACCATTGATGACCATCGGGCGGTCCTGAATCTTGTGCATACCCAGAATACCCGACTGCGGGGGGTTCAGGATCGGCGAAGACATCAGCGAGCCGTATACACCACCATTCGAGATGGTGAAGGTGCCGCCCTGCATTTCAGCCATCGACAGCTTGCCGTCGCGGGCGCGTTTGCCCTTTTCGGCAATGGCTTTCTCAATCGCTGCAAAAGACATGCTGTCGGCATCGCGGATGACCGGAACAACCAGACCCTGGGGCGTACCAGCGGCAACGCCCATATGGACGAAGTTCTTATAGACGATGTCGTTGCCGTCGATCTCGGCGTTCACTTCGGGCACTTCTTTCAGCGCGTGGCAGCAGGCTTTGGTAAAGAAGGACATAAAGCCCAGACGCACGCCGTGCTTCTTCTCGAACTGGTCTTTATATTGGTTACGCAGAGCCATCACCTCAGTCATGTCCACCTCGTTGAAGGTGGTCAGGATTGCAGCGGTGTTCTGCGCGTCCTTCAGGCGCTTGGCGATGGTCTGGCGCAGGCGGGTCATGCGCACACGTTCCTCGCGCGATGCGTCCTCAGCGGCGACAGGCGCGCGTGGTGCAGGCGCCGAGGGAGCAGGTGCCGCCGCAGGCGCCGGAGCCGCCGCAGTTGCGATCGCTTTGGCCACATCTTCTTTCATGATCCGTCCATCACGACCGGAGCCGGTGACCTGATCCGCCGACAAGCCTGCCTCGGCCATCGCTTTTTCAGCGGACGGTGCATTTGCCACGTCCTTGCCAGAAGCGGCTGCTGCGGCCGGAGCCGCCGTTGGTGCTGCCGGAGCTGCCGCAGCACCAGCTGCCGAACCCGAGATCACCGCCAGTTTGGCTGTTGCATCAACAGTCGCGCCTTCCGGAGCGACGATTTCAGCCAGCACACCCGCCGCAGGGGCTGGAACCTCAACTGAAACCTTGTCGGTTTCAAGTTCACAAAGCATCTCGTCTTGCGCTACGGCGTCGCCAACCTGTTTGAACCAAGTGGAAACGGTAGCCTCGGTCACGGACTCACCCAGTGTGGGAACCATGACGTCTACGCTGCCACCTGATGCTGCTGGAGCTGCAGCAGCGGCCGGAGCCTTAGCCGCAGGGGCAGGCGCCGCGCCTTCACCGGCGGCGATGGTCGCCAACAGAGCGTCCACACCTACAGTTTCACCTTCGGCGGCAACAATCTCACCCATTACGCCAGCGGCAGGAGAAGGCACTTCGACGGTGACCTTGTCGGTTTCAAGCTCACACAGCATCTCATCCACAGCGACGGCATCGCCGGGTTTTTTGAACCAGGTTGCAACAGTGGCTTCGGTGACCGACTCGCCAAGCGTGGGAACACGAACTTCAGTGGACATCGTTTACTTTCCTTCAATGCTCAGCGCTTCGTTTACCAGCGCTTCTTGTTGGGCTTTGTGTTGGCTGGCCAGACCCGTTGCGGGTGAGGCCGAAGTGGCGCGACCGACGTAGCGTGGCCGTGTGTGCTTGGCACCGATGCGGGTCAGGACCCACTCGATATTTGGCTCGATAAAGCTCCAGGCGCCCTGGTTCTTGGGTTCTTCTTGACACCAGACGATCTCGGCCCCTTTGAAGCGTTCGAGTTCGTTGATCAGCGAGTGTGCGGGGAACGGATAGTATTGTTCGATCCGCATCAGATAGACATCTTCGATGCCACGTGCGTCACGTTCTTCCAGCAGGTCGTAGTAGACCTTGCCCGAGCACATAACAACCCGCTTGATCTTGTCGTCCTTGACCAGCTTGGTTTCCGAGTTACCCTGCTGCGCATCGTCCCACAGAACACGGTGGAAGCTAGAGCCGGTGGTGAACTCTTCGGCCTTGCTAACGGCCAGTTTGTGGCGCAGCAGCGACTTGGGGGTCACCAGGATCAGCGGCTTACGGAACGTCCGGTGCAGCTGACGACGTAGGATGTGGAAGTAGTTCGCAGGCGTTGTACAGTTCGCCACGATCCAGTTGTCCTGACCGCACATCTGCAGGAACCGCTCCAGACGCGCAGACGAGTGTTCGGGGCCTTGCCCTTCGAAACCGTGCGGCAGCAGGCAAACCAGACCGGACATCCGCAGCCATTTGCTTTCGCCCGAGCTGATGAACTGGTCGAACATGATCTGCGCACCGTTGGCAAAGTCACCGAACTGGGCTTCCCACAGGGTCAACGCGTTTGGTTCGGCCAGCGAGTAGCCATACTCAAAGCCCAAAACCGCATATTCGGACAGCATCGAGTCAATGACTTCGTATTTTGACTGGCCTTCGCGAATGTTGTTCAGCGGGTAGTAGCGTTCTTCGGTTTCCTGATGGACAAAACCTGAGTGGCGTTGGCTGAACGTTCCGCGTGTCGCATCCTGACCGGACAGGCGCACAGGATAGCCTTCGGTCAACAAAGAGCCGAAAGCCAGTGCTTCACCGGTTGCCCAGTCAAAACCTTTACCACTGTCGAACATCTGCTTTTTGTGATCCAACAAACGGGCGACAGTTTTGTGGACTGCAATATCCGCTGGTGCATGCGTCAGGGCATTGCCGACATCGGCCAGAGTTTCAGGAGCGATTGCGGTGTCACCCCGAACGTACTCTTCTTTGTTTTTGTCCAGATGCGACCAGCGCCCATCCAGCCAGTCGGCCTTGTTGGGCTTGTAGTCTTTTCCGGCGTCAAACTCATCGTTCAGATGGGCCTGGAAGGCGGCTTTCATGTCCTCGATCTCGCCCTCGGGGATCAGGCCGTCTTTGACCAGACGCTCGGTGTACAGGGACAGCGTGGTCTTATGCGTCTTGATCTTCTTGTACATGATCGGGTTGGTGAACATGGGCTCATCGCCCTCGTTGTGACCAAACCGACGGTAGCAGAAGATGTCGATGACCACGTCCTTGTGGAACTTCTGACGGAACTCTGTCGCGACCTTGGCAGCGTGAACCACGGCCTCGGGGTCGTCGCCGTTCACGTGGAAGATCGGCGCTTCAACCATCAGCGCGATATCGGTCGGATACGGGCTGGAGCGCGAGAAGTGCGGCGCAGTCGTAAAGCCGATCTGGTTGTTCACGACGATATGCATTGTGCCGCCGGTCTTGTGACCGCGCAGACCCGATAGGCCAAAGCCTTCGGCCACAACGCCCTGGCCAGCAAAAGCCGCGTCACCGTGCAACAGGATGCCCATCACTGCGGTCCGATCAGTATCCTTCAACTGATCTTGCTTCGCGCGGACCTTACCCAGAACCACAGGGTTCACCGCCTCAAGGTGAGAAGGGTTCGCAGTCAGCGACAGATGAACGCTGTTGCCATCGAACTCACGGTCGCTGGACGCGCCGAGGTGGTATTTCACGTCGCCCGACCCATCAACATCTTCGGGCTTAAAGCTGCCGCCCTGGAATTCGTTGAAGATCGCGCGGTAGGGTTTGCGCATCACATTGGCGAGAATGTTCAGGCGGCCACGGTGCGGCATCCCGATGACGATATCTTTGATCCCCAGAGCACCGCCGCGCTTGATGATCTGTTCCATCGCGGGGATCAGGGCTTCACCACCGTCCAGACCGAACCGCTTGGTGCCCATGTATTTGACGTGCAGGAATTTCTCGAAACCCTCGGCTTCGACCATCTTGTTCAGGATCGCTTTACGGCCTTCCTTGGTAAAGGCGATTTCCTTGCCGTAACCCTCGATCCGTTCTTTAAGCCACGCAGCCTGTTCGGGATCCGAGATGTGCATGTATTGCAGCGCAAAAGTGCCGCAATAGGTCCGCTTAACGATCTCGACGATCTGACGCATGCTGGCCATCTGCAAACCCAGCACGTTGTCGATAAAGATCGGGCGGTCCATGTCAGCTTCGGTAAAGCCGTATGTTTTTGGGTCCAGCTCGGGGTGTGTGCTGGCGGCACGCATACCCAGCGGGTCCAGATTGGCGGCCAGGTGACCCCGGATACGATAGGCCCGGATCAGCATTAGCGCCCGCAGGCTGTCCAACACCGCGCGTTTGATCTGGTCGTCACTGACCTGAACGCCCTTGTCCACAGCCTTGTCCTTGATTTTCTTACCCGCCGCCTTGGCGTCGATTTCAGCCCATTCGCCGGTTAGCGCGCCAGTCAGATCATCGGCTGGCATCGGAGGCCAATCGGTGCGTGCCCAAGATGGCCCTTCGGCCTCTTTCTGGACGTCCGGTGTGGCGTCACCCATCGCCTTGAAGAACTCGGCCCAGGCGGCATCCACCGCGCCGGGGTTCTTTGTGTACTGGGCGTATAACTGCTCCAGATACTCGGCATTGTGCCCTTGCATAAAGCTTGAGGCATGAAAGGCGGAGTTGGGCGAGTGTTCGGTCATGATGTTACCTCATGTGGGTTGGGACCGTATTGATTGGTGCCTGGCTGGCTGGGGCGGGTCAGCCACCACAGGACCAGGAGCGGCGACACAAAGAGAACAAGCAGTGTCGGAATGACGATCAGCAAGGTGGCTCGGGTAAACAAGATGTCCAAATTGCCGCCATGCTGGAAACTGGATGCAAGGCCGATGCCAAAGACCAGAACGGCCGCGGCCCCGAGGATCAGGAGGATCGGCAACAGAGCGTATAGCCCGCTGCGCCCGGTATCATGCATCCGCCGCCACGCGACAGCCAGATGTGGAAAAAACACGATCAGGCTGACGATGCTTTGCACCGGCTGCGAGGACGTCGCGGTGACGGATTTCACCTCATCGCTCTGGCTGACCGAGACTTGCGTGAAGAACTGCCAGTCAATGATCCCGGCGATAAAGCTCCAGATCACGATGAACAGGAAAAAGAACCAGTATTCGGGCCGTGAAGCACGACCCGAGAAGGTGAAGAACTTGGTGAAACAGGTGCGGATGGCGTCGGAGAAGGTCATATCTGGTCACTCACCCCACTATTCCACCACAGGAAAAAGATACGATTAGAGAGTTCCGTTTACCTCGGTTGGCAGTGAAAACAGCGCTGTCGCTGCCGACCAATCCGCAAACATAACCCACGCGGTTCACGATCACATCTTTGGTGGAGTCTTTACTTGCTCGAAAGCGAAAGTGGTACTTCTGGCTTCTGGACAATTTGAGCTCGGAAAACCCTCTTTTTTTGGCGATGTAGTGAGTCTCGCAAGTCTTGTCCCGGATGAATTGTCCCTCGCTTGTCCAGCCGATAAGAACGCTACAATCTTTTGCTTCGGCTTGCCCTGATGCTGAGAATGCAAGAGTTGCCGCCGAAAGCAGCGACCAAAGATTCGTCAAAGGCGAGAAGGGCGGGCGTTTTTCGCCCACCCTCTTTCCGGGCGCAGCCCTCAGAGCGTATGCCCGGCAAGCGATCACTTACCCAATCGCTTCCAGCACAGCCTCACCCAGTTGGGCGGGGCTTTCAGCCACAACGATACCGGCCGAGCGCATGGCTTCGATCTTGTCCTCGGCTCCGCCTTTGCCGCCAGCGACAATCGCGCCGGCGTGGCCCATACGGCGGCCCGGAGGGGCTGTGCGGCCTGCGATGAAACCGGCGGTCGGCTTCTTGCGGCCCTTCTTGGCTTCATCCGCCAGGAACTGTGCGGCTTCCTCTTCGGCTGAACCTCCGATCTCACCGATCATGATGATCGAGTGGGTCTCGTCATCCGCCAGGAACCATTCCAGCACGTCGATATGTTCGGTGCCTTTGATCGGGTCGCCGCCGATGCCGACGCAGGTGGACTGGCCCAGACCCACGTCAGTGGTCTGTTTGACAGCCTCATAAGTGAGGGTGCCGGAACGAGACACAACGCCGACCGAGCCGCGCTTGTGGATGTGGCCGGGCATGATGCCGATCTTGCAGGCATCCGGCGTGATGACACCGGGGCAGTTCGGGCCGATCAGGCGCGATTTTGACCCTTCTAGCGCGCGCTTTACCTTCATCATGTCCAGAACCGGAATGCCTTCGGTGATGCAGACGATCACTTCCATCTCGGCATCAATCGCTTCGAGGATCGAGTCAGCTGCGAAGGGCGGTGGCACATAGATCACCGAGGCATTGGCTTCGGTCACATGCTTGGCCTCGTGGACCGAGTTGAACACGGGCAGGTCAAGATGAGTCATCCCGCCTTTGCCGGGGGTCACGCCGCCGACCATCTTGGTGCCATAAGCAATGGCCTGTTCAGAGTGGAATGTGCCCTGCGAGCCGGTGAAGCCCTGACAGATCACTTTGGTATTTTCGTCGATGAGGACTGCCATTTGGCGTTCTCCTATTTTAGGCGGGCCTCGGCCTGCCAGAATTCTTCGGAAAGGCGAGCCAGAGCCCACCCCACGGAATTGGGATTAGCCTTTCACGGCCTTCACGATCTTTTCGGCACCGTCTTTCAGGTTGTCTGCCGCGATCACGTCCAGGCCAGAGGTGTTGATGATCTCTTTGCCTTTCTCGACGTTCGTGCCTTCCAGACGCACGACCAGCGGAACCTGCAGGCCGACCTCTTTCACCGCAGCGACAACGCCCTCGGCGATGACGTCACAGCGCATGATGCCGCCGAAGATGTTGACCAGAATGCCTTTGACCTGCGGGTCCGAGGTGATGATCTTGAACGCTTCGGTCACTTTCTCCTTGGTGGCGCCACCGCCAACGTCGAGGAAGTTGGCGGGCTCGGCACCATACAGCTTGATGATGTCCATAGTAGCCATCGCCAGACCGGCACCGTTCACCATACAACCGATCTCACCGTCCAGCGCGATGTAATTCAGGTCGTACTTAGAGGCTTCCAGTTCTTTGGGGTCTTCCTCGGTGGTGTCGCGCAGTTCGGCGATATCGGGGTGGCGGTAAACCGCGTTACCGTCAAAACCAACCTTGGCGTCCAGCACTTTGAGGTCACCGCTATCCGAGACGATCAGCGGGTTGATCTCGAGCATCTCCATGTCCTTCTCGACGAAGGCTGCATAAAGTTGGCTCATCAGTTTGACACACTGCTTAACCTGCGCGCCCTCAAGACCCAGCGAAAAGGCGATGCGGCGGCCGTGATAGGGCTGGTAACCGGTGGCCGGATCAACCGAGAAAGAAAGAATTTTCTCAGGAGTAGCAGCCGCCACTTCTTCGATGTCCATGCCGCCTTCGGTCGAGCAGACAAACGAGATGCGGCTTGTCTGGCGGTCAACCAGCAGGGCCAGATACAGTTCACGCTCGATGCCCGAACCGGCTTCGATGTAGATGCGGTTAACCTGCTTGCCAGCGGGGCCGGTCTGGTGGGTCACCAGTGTGCGGCCCAGCATTTTTTTGGCTTCTTCAGCGGCTTCTTCAACCGACTTGGTCAGACGCACACCGCCTTTTTCTCCGGCGTCGGCCTCTTTGAAGCTGCCTTTGCCGCGTCCACCTGCGTGGATTTGTGCTTTGACAACCCACAGGGGGCCATCCAGTTCACCGGCTGCGGTTTTGGCTTCCTCGGCGCGCAGAACCGCGCGACCTTCGGAGACCGGGGCGCCATAGCTGCGAAGAAGAGCTTTGGCCTGATATTCGTGAATGTTCATCGAAATTGTCCCGTCTGACTACGATTACACCGTTATAGAGGTGTGTATGGGGCATTTATAAAGGGTTTTTTTATGCCAATGCGGTTTTTAGCGAAGATTTTTAGTATTTGTGATCACAGCTTTTTGGGGTGTGATCACAAACCTGCAAATCGGTTTCTTTAACAGGGCGAGATGGGCCCGATGCGGTTAGCAATAATGCGAATCTAATGGTCAGAATGACGTTAATGGCATTCGAACATGAATTCGACCCGGGTCCATTTCCGGGCTTCCAAATGCTCAGGTCTGATCCACCACGTCATGATACCAACGTCACCGGGCCAAAGCGATCCGAAACTGTCATACGTAAGTTGCAACAGCAAAATTTGGTCAAGGCGCTCACAGACACCGGCTTGGACTATTCTGCCTAGGCCAAACATCTGGTGGCGTTCTGGATCGCCACCCGGGACTAGTTCGTGATTGTTGATGTGTTCACGCACAGGTGCGGGAAGGGCCGTCCATGCCTCATCCGAACCAGTTGCCGCATATTTTAGGGTGTCGCGAGCAAGGTTTTCGGCACCGCGCAGCCCAACGGAATAGAGACTACGCGTCTCAGGGGCGAACCTCTCGAACTCTCTGTCTAGCCGCTCGGTTGATCTCCAGAGGCGTTGCCGGCCCTGATCATCCAGTTTGGACCAATCTGTTTCCGCCTGCGCCCACGCCCACGAATCGAAAACAAATTCGCGAAAGGGGCTGTACCCTGTGATACAGCGTAACGGTGCACGACGGATCCACTCCCGATGCGCGCGTGACTTCAAATTGTTCGGTAAGATTTGCCGCAACAAGGTCTCGCGGAAGGCGGATAATTCCCGCATGAGGTGGCCTGCAAGTATCTTGACGCTGGCATGCCAGACAAGCCCCGTGGCCCTAAGTTCAGCATCAGGCGCGAAGCTGTTTTCGATCAAGACGTCCAGAAGACTTGGTTCGAGGTGTCCAGAGTCCGGAGTGTTCGACACCGCAAAAACGATGCCGTCTTCGTCTTCATCGGTCTCTTCTTCGTAGGGGGCGGATTGAAACACCACGGGCCAGCGCGGCAGACTATGGGCCACGTGAAGTGGCTTGTCGTGATTGAGAAGGCTTCGACCGTAGTAATCCCCGAAAGCGTGTGGAGTTCGCTCAGGAGGGTGCCTGAGTGAACCTGCGGTCTCCAGAAACACGACACTGCCATCCTGATTCTTGTCGGTATCGCAGAAAATAGCAGCAATCCGTTTTGCGGCAGCCCTGTGTCGGGGCGCAAAGCGGCAATAGATTTTAGGTCAATCTGGGCGCAGAAGTTAAGGGGAATAGCGCCAGCCGTCCGAGGCCAAGGGTGTTCGCCCAGCATCGGCTGACCGCCGATATAGCTGTCGGATTCATTCCAGTTCGAAGAACAACGGGGCGCTCGAGAAACAATTATGGGGTCAATTTTTTGCAAGCTAATTCTCGCTTAGGTCGTAGCGAGAACGCTAGACAACTTCGCGCAAACGAAAAGAGCGCCCGGAAGGGCGCTCTGGAAACGTTGCATTTTTTCAACGAATTGCGTCTTAGGCCAGCGAGCTGTCGATACCTTTGCACGCTTCGATCAGGCCTTTTACGGCGTTGACCGAGTTGTCGAAGCCAGCTTGCTCTTCTTCGTTCAGCTTGATGTCGACGACACGTTCGATGCCGCCCGCACCGATTACGGTGGGAACGCCGACATACATGCCTTCAACACCCAGTTCACCGTCACAATAGGCGGCGCAAGGCAGAACGCGCTTCTGGTCTTTCAGGTAGGCTTCGGCCATTTCGATCGCTGATGTTGCCGGAGCGTAGAACGCCGAACCGGTTTTCAGCAGGCCAACGATCTCGGCACCACCGTCACGGGTACGCTGAACGATGGCGTCCAGTTTCTCCTGAGTGGTCCAGCCCATTTCGACCAGATCAGGCAGCGGGATACCGGCAACGGTCGAGTAGCGAACCGACGGCACCATGGTGTCGCCGTGGCCGCCCAGAACAAACGCGGTCACGTCGCGCATCGACACGTTGAACTCTTCCGACAGGAAGTGCGCAAAACGGCCCGAGTCCAGAACACCCGCCATGCCGCAGACTTTGTTGTGCGGCAGGCCTGAGAATTCGCGCAGAGCCCAAACCATCGCGTCCAGCGGGTTGGTGATGCAGATGACGAATGCGTCGGGTGCATTGGCGGCGATGCCTTCTCCAACCGACTTCATTACTTTCAGGTTGATGCCCAGCAGATCATCGCGGCTCATGCCCGGTTTGCGTGGAACACCGGCGGTCACAATGCAGACGTCTGCGCCAGCGATGTCCTCATAGGACTGCGTGCCCTTGAGTTTAGCGTCAAAACCTTCGGACGGGCCGGATTCAGCGATGTCCAGCGCTTTGCCTTCCGGGGTGCCTTCGGCGATGTCGAACAGGACGACGTCACCAAGTTCTTTCATTGCTGCGAGGTGGGCGAGCGTGCCGCCGATCTGACCTGCGCCGATCAGCGCGATCTTGGGTCTGGCCATTTGGAATATCTCCGGTCGGTTTTGAAATCGCGGTTTTGCTAGTCGTAAAAGCGACGCCGCGCAAGTCTTCTGCGGCGCGGCATGCAACCGCATACAGTTTGCGTTGCCTTGTGTGATTGCGCTAAAGGGCCAATGAGACAAGCCTAAACGCGGTACGCCACATGTTCGAATTGAACCTTATGTTTTTTGCTGTGGCGATCCCTGCGGTCATCTTTGCGGGGATTTCGAAGGGTGGGTTTGGCTCGGGCGTGGCCTTTGCGTCGTCTTCGATTCTGGCCTTGATCCTAACACCTGGACAGGCTTTGGCGCTGATGCTGCCGATCCTCATGGTGATTGATGTGGCAACCCTTGGGCCCTACTGGAAACGCTGGAGCTGGCCAGATTCCCGCCTTTTGATTCTTGGGGCTGTTCCGGGCGTTGCAGTGGGCGCTTGGCTTTACCGCGCCACAGATGACGACCTTCTGCGTCTTTTGATTGGGGGAATTTCCGTCGGGTTTGTGATCTGGCACATAGCTCAGAGCAAAGGGTTGATCCACGGTTTTGCCAATCGTTTGCCCCCGCCCGCCGGGCTTTTTGCGGGTCTAGTTGCGGGCTTCACCAGCTTTGTCAGCCACGCGGGTGGGCCGCCTGCTGCCGTCTATTTGTTGTCTCAGCGTCTCTCAAAGACCGAGTTCCAGGCCAGCACGGTTCTGGTCTTTTGGGTCATTAATGCTGCAAAATTCGTTCCGTATGCCTTTCTGGGCCTGTTCACTTGGCACACGGCCTTGGCGGATCTGCTGCTGGCCCCTTTTGCCGTCCTTGGCGCCTGGTTGGGCGTCCGAGCACATTTCATGCTGTCCGAGCGCCTCTTCTTTGGAATCGCGTATGTGCTGTTGACCATTACAGGCAGCAAGCTGATCTGGGACGCGCTGATCTAAACGTTGGGAGCCAAAGGCTCGGCAAGCATCTCAAACGCCTGACCAGTCGCGATCAAGCAGGTTGTACCGTCGGGTAGTGTCACTGTTATGGTCCAGCCGCCTGTCTGACTCGATGCATATAGCTCCATCACAGCCCCTTGACGCACGACCCCCATGCTTTGTCGCGTTTCGCCATAGGTTTCGGCCAAACGTTTCACCACGTCTTCCCGAGGTGCGCACGAGCGGGCCTGAGCCTGTTGCGCGGCAAGAACCATGATTCCAAGACCCATCGTCATCTTGATAAGCGTATCTTTCATCATTCACCCCTTTGTTTCCATCTGCGTTCAAGGTGAGGTCAGCGAACAGAAATCTGGTTAAAGCCCCGAGCGTTGCGTCACGCATGCTGCATTGCGGCAATTTTCCTCTTGAACTTTCCGATAAAAAATGGCCCATTCCGCGCAACATTCTTACAAAGGGAGAGGCCAATGGACCCCCGTCAGCGCCCCTATCGTTCCGTACTCTATATTCCCGGCTCGCGTGACCGGGCGCTGGATAAGGCTCGAACCTTGCCGGTGGATGCTATCATCTTCGACCTCGAAGATGCGGTTTCCGCCGATGAAAAGGCTAATGCACGCGAAACGCTTAAGGCTGCCCTGGCAACGGGGGGTTACGGTTCGCGGGTCAAGATCGTGCGCATCAATGGGCTGGATACTGAATGGGGCAAGGCGGACGCAGAGGCCGTGCGCGAAATGGATGCCGATGTCGTTCTGTTGCCCAAGGTGAATTCCGCCGCTGACGTTGATGCCTTGGCGGCGATCACAGGTGACATGCCCATCTGGGCGATGATGGAAACGCCGCGCGGTATGCTAAATGCAACCGAGATCGCAGCCCACCCGTTGATGGCCGGATTTGTGATGGGAACCAACGATCTGGCTAAAGAACTACAGACTCGCTTCCGCTCGGATCGTCTTCCGATGATGACTTCATTGGGGCTGTGTTTGCTGGCCGCAAAGGCCGAAGGTCTGATCATCGTCGACGGCGTCTATAATGCGTTTAAAGACGGCGAAGGTCTGGCTGCCGAATGCGAACAGGGCCGCGACATGGGTTTTGATGGCAAGACGCTGATCCACCCGGCACAAGTGGATATCACTAATGAAGCTTATGCCCCGTCGGATACGGAGATTGACTTGGCCCGTCGCCAGATTGCAGCCTTTGAAGAGGTTGAGTCTCAAGGGCAGGGTGTTGCAGTGGTCGATGGTAAAATCGTTGAAAACCTGCATGTTGTAACTGCCCGTGAAATTCTGGCAAAAGCGGAGGCGATTTCAGCTTTGCAAGCGGGGTAAGCCAGCATGGGCTTTGTTCTTCTAATCCTTGGGGTGGCGCTTTGGTGGGCCGCCCACCTTTTCAAACGTGTGATGCCGGCGCAGCGTGCGGCGATGGGCGACGGTGGCAAGGGCGCGGTAGCGCTGGCTCTGGTAGCGGCGATTTTGCTGATGATCTTCGGCTATCGCATGACCGATTTTGTGTATGTTTGGGCGCCGCCGACCTTCCTGATCCACGTCAATAACCTGTTGGTGTTGATCGCGATCTTCATGATGAGCCCCGCAGGCACCAAGGGCCGTCTGTTGAACAAGCTACGTCACCCGATGCTGGGCGGTTTCAAGCTGTGGGCCTTCGCACATCTGCTGGTGAATGGCGATCTTGCCTCGATCATCCTGTTCGGAGGGTTGCTGGCTTGGGCTGTGGTCGAGGTCATCGTGATCAACAAATCGGAACCCGACTGGACGCCCGGCGAACCCGGCACCTACGGCAAGGATGCGATGTTCTTCGTCGCCTCGATCGTGCTGCTGGGCGTGATTGGCTATATCCACGGGCTGGTCGGTCCGTCCCCATTCCCGTCGTAAGGATCGGATAAGATGTCAAAACTCTATCGTCTTTTGACCGAGGAAGACACATCAGCCTTCTGTCACAAGATCTCAGAAGCACTGGCCAAAGGGTGGGAGCTGTATGGCGACCCATCCTATGCCTATGACGCGGGCAACGGCGTGATGCGTTGTGCGCAGGCCGTGACCAAAGAGGTCGAGGCCGACTATTCCCCCGAAATGAAACTGGGACAGCAATAATGGCAAAGACAAATCCGGGCCGCTTTTTTGAGGATTATTCTGTTGGGCAAGTGCTGCATCACGCAGTACCGCGCACTGTAACTGATGGTGAGCGTGCGTTGTATCACGCTCTCTATCCAGCGCGTCATGCACTCTATTCCTCGGATGAGTTCGCCCGGGTTTGTGGCCTGCCACAAAGCCCGATTGACGATCTTGCGGCGTTCCACGTGGTGTTCGGTAAAACAGTCCCCGATATCTCACTGAACGCGGTCGCCAACCTCGGGTACGCCGAAGGGCGGTGGCTGAAGCCTGTCTATTCCGGCGATACGCTGCGCTCTGAGTCCGAGGTGATCGGGGTCAAGCAGAATTCGAACGGCAAGACCGGCGTGGTCTGGGTTCGCACACGCGGTCTGAACCAACGCGATGAAGTGGTTATCGAGTATGTGCGTTGGGTGATGGTGCGTAAGTCGGACATCGACGCCCCTGCGCCCAAGACGGTTGTGCCCGAATTGAAAAAGGTGCTCGATCCGAGCGATCTGGTAGTGCCTGAGGGGCTCGATTTCTCAAACTATAGCTTTGTTCAATCTGGTGAATCGCATCGCTGGGGCGATTACGAGATCGGAGAAACTATCGACCATGTCGATGGTGTCACCGTAGAAGAGGCCGAACATATGCTCGCCACGCGCCTATGGCAAAACACGGCCAAGGTGCATTTTGACCTGACCTTCCGCCCAGATGGTCGGTTGATTTATGGTGGTCACGTGATCTCGATGGCGCGCGCTTTGTCGTTCAATGGGCTGGCCAATGCTCAGATGATCGTCGGCCTCAATGGTGGGGCCCATGCCAACCCGTGCTTCTCGGGCGACACGATTAAGGCTTGGTCCGAGGTGTTGGATAAAGCTGAAACCGGCGTGCCGGGTGTGGGTGCTATCCGACTACGGCTGGTTGCAACCAAAGGCGGCGAGCCATTTGAATTGAAAAACGCGGATGGAAAATACCTGTCCAACGTTCTCTTGGATCTGGACTACTGGGCTTTGATGCCAATCTGAAACAATGACCCACATTCATTTGAACGCAGCGCGCGACATCCATGTTAGGCTGCGTTCATGGTCTTGTGTCGCTCACTCGCTGCTTTTCTCTGTCTAACGCCGCCTGCTGCGGCGTGTGACCTTGCTTTGGCTTTGGCGGTGGACGTGTCCGGTTCCGTCGACTCGACCGAGTATAGGATTCAGATGGATGGGCTGGCTGCCGGACTGCGTGATCCAATCGTGTCCGAAGCCCTTTTGCGCGGACAAGCGCGTTTGATGTTGGTTCAGTGGACGGGTGCTTCTCGTCAAAAGGTCACGATACCTTGGACCAACATCGATAGTTTCGAGGCATTGGATAAGTTTGCGGATCGGGTGGCCAACGATCCCAGGGTTTGGCGCAACTTCTCAACCGCAATTGGTGAGGCATTGGAAATGACGGTGTCGAGTTTTGACGCCGTTTCCGAGTGTAAGCGTCATCTCATAGATATCTCCGGCGATGGCGTATCTAATGAAGGTATAGAGCCTTCGGAACTGCATGCGACATTGCGTAAGCAGGGCGTGACGGTGAATGCAATTGCGATTGAGGAAAGTGAGCCGGATCTGACCGCTTACTTCTTTGAAAACGTTATCGTGGGCGAAGGTGCTTTTGTTGTTTCCGCCACGGGTTTTGCCGATTACCCTGAGCGAATCCGCAAGAAACTGCTGCGAGAAGTTACCCAGCAAACCGCTGAGTTGGAGTAACGACTTCAGAGATTCGTCCTCAAGGCGCTAACATCAGAACGGAATAAATTTATTTGTGATCACGACATTATTTTGTGTGATCACATTTGTGGAATATCCGTGTTTTTGCGCCAATTATCGGCTTTTTTGCATCTGCAGCACGTGACAGAAGGCCAAAAAAAGGTAAAACCTTCGGAAGCCAACCGAAAAGGAGCCGCCATGGCCGATGTTAATCGGGGCAATCGCCCGTTATCGCCGCACCTGTCGATCTATCGTCCTCAGCTGACCTCGGTCACATCCATCCTGACGCGCATCACCGGGAACGCCATGATTGTGGCAGCCCTTCTGATTGTATGGTGGTTTCTGGCCGCTGCGACTTCGCCTGAGGCCTTCGCGCGTGCGAATTGGTGGCTGACCTCGGTTCTAGGTGATCTCGTGATGACCTTGTCGCTTTGGGGAATTTGGTACCATACCCTTGCTGGCGTTCGGCATCTGATCTGGGACAGTGCGATTGGTCTGGACATTCCCACAGCGACTAAGCTGGGTTGGGCAGTTGTGATCGGTTCGGTTGTCCTGACCCTACTTACCCTGCTTGTTGTCGCCTAAAGGAGGTCTGATATGCGTTATCTGACAGATCGCAAACGCGCCGCGGGCCTGGGATCGGCCAAAGCTGGAACGGCACATTTCTGGCGAATGAAGGTCAGCTCGGTGGCTTTGCTGATCCTCGTTCCGTTGTTCATCTTCACGTTTGGCCCGGTGTTGGGGCAGCCCTATGATGTGGTGCTGGATTATTATTCTCGCCCATTCCCGGCCATCGTTGCAGCGCTGACGCTTGTGATCGGCTTCAAACACTTTGCTGAAGGTGCTCAGGTGATGCTTGAGGACTATGTCCACGGCACCATGGAAAAAGTGCTGATCATCCTGACCATCTGCTTGTCTTACGGCGCGGCTGCCGCTGGCGTTTTCGCCATCGCACGCATTGCCCTTTAATTCCCGGAGCTGAAACAAATGGCTGCATACGAATACGAAACACACGAATATGACGTGGTCGTTGTCGGTGCCGGTGGGGCGGGTCTGCGCGCTACTCTGGGCATGGCTGAACAAGGGCTGCGCACCGCTTGTGTGACCAAGGTTTTCCCGACGCGTTCGCACACCGTGGCCGCACAGGGTGGCATTGCCGCGTCTCTGTCCAACATGGGTCCTGATCACTGGCAGTGGCACATGTATGACACTGTTAAAGGCTCGGACTGGCTGGGTGATACCGATGCGATGGAATATCTCGCTCGCGAAGCTCCTAAGGCTGTATATGAGTTGGAGCACTACGGCGTTCCCTTCAGCCGAACTGAAGAAGGCAAAATCTATCAGCGCCCGTTCGGCGGTCACACCACCGAATTCGGCGAAGGCCCAGCGGTGCAGCGGACCTGTGCGGCTGCTGACCGGACCGGTCACGCGATTCTGCACACGCTCTATGGTCAATCGCTGAAGAATAACGCTGAATTTTATATCGAGTACTTCGCTATCGATCTGGTCATGTCGGACGATGGTCAATGCCAAGGTGTTGTCTGCTGGAAGCTGGACGACGGTACAATGCACGTCTTCAACGCCAAGATGGTTGTGCTGGCGACTGGCGGTTACGGCCGCGCTTATTTCAGCGCGACTTCGGCCCACACTTGCACCGGCGACGGTGGTGGCATGGTGGCCCGTGCGGGTCTGGCACTTCAGGATATGGAATTCGTCCAGTTCCACCCAACCGGCATCTATGGCTCGGGCTGCCTGATCACCGAAGGTGCGCGCGGTGAGGGTGGTTACCTGACTAACTCTGAAGGCGAACGGTTTATGGAGCGTTATGCGCCCCAGTACAAAGACTTGGCGCCGCGTGACTACGTCTCGCGATCGATGACCATGGAAATCCGCGAAGGCCGTGGCCATGGTGAAAATGGTGATCACATTCACCTGAACCTCAGCCACCTGCCGGCTGAGGCTCTGGCAGAACGTCTTCCGGGTATCTCGGAATCTGCGCGCGTTTTTGCA
Organism: Ruegeria sp. BE9; assembly: GCF_056538765.1. Lineage (NCBI taxonomy): Bacteria > Pseudomonadati > Pseudomonadota > Alphaproteobacteria > Rhodobacterales > Roseobacteraceae > Ruegeria > Ruegeria sp. BE9. The sequence continues at coordinate 129,430 of NZ_JBQFTS010000007.1, forward strand.
GGTGTTGATGTTACCAAAGAGCCGATCCCGGTTCTGCCGACCGTTCACTACAACATGGGCGGTATTCCGACGAACTATTGGGGTGAGGTTCTGAACCCAACCGCCGAAGACCCGACCGCTGTCGTGCCGGGCTTGATGGCTGTGGGTGAGGCTGGGTGTGCTTCGGTCCACGGGGCGAACCGTTTGGGATCCAACTCTCTGATTGACCTTGTTGTGTTCGGTCGAGCCGCAGCGATCCGCGCGGGCAAAGTTGTTGATGCCGATGCTCCGAACCCAGTGCTGAACCAAGCCTCGGTCGATAAGGCCTTCGACCGGTTTGACGCTATACGCAACGCGAGTGGATCAATCCCAACCGCCGATCTGCGCCTAGAGATGCAGAAGACCATGCAAGCTGATGCGGCTGTGTTCCGTACTGCGAAAACCATGGCCGAAGGCGTCGAAAAGATGACCGCGATTGCCGCCAAGATGGACGACCTGAAAGTCACCGACCGCTCTTTGGTTTGGAACAGTGACCTGATGGAGTCTCTGGAGCTCACCAACCTGATGCCGAGTGCTTTGGCAACTATCGTTGGGGCAGAGGCACGTAAGGAATCTCGTGGCGCGCATGCGCATGAGGATTTCTCAGAACGCGACGACGAAAACTGGCGCGTTCACACTGTTTCGCGGGTTGAGGGTAATAAGGTTGATCTCAGCTATCGCCCTGTGATTGTCGATCCGCTGACAAACGAAGATGAAGGCGGCATTAGCCTTAAAAAGATCGCACCCAAGGCGCGGACATTCTAATCAAACGCCGCGCCTTTAATTCGCGCTTAAAAAGAAAAACCCACGCGATTTCATGTCAATCGCGTGGGTTTTTTTAGTCTGATCCCAACCTATTCAAAACAATCCTTTGAATCGCTCCGGCAATTGAAACAGCTCCGCCGACGCATGCACTTTGTGCTTGGTAAATGTAATGCCATTTTCGGTGATCAGGTTTTTGCTTTGTTCAATACTCGCAAGATAGCCAGAGCGATCCTCGGTCAAAGGGCCTGCGATTGGCATTTTGTGTAGGCTCGCAACCATGTCTTCAATGCCTTGATCCGATCCTCTCCAGGCACGGGCCGGCGTATTGTTTTTTCCCTTCGGAGCTTTGGTTGTTTTGCGCCGACGAACCGCGCGTGATCTAAACAGAGGGATGTCAAAATACCTCAGGTGAAACGCGACCAGATTGGTGTCGAAAAGGATGTCTTCGCTATAGGCAAAGTGGCCGCCTCGTCTCCACGAAATGGGTGCTTTTACCATACTTGGTTTGCCAAAACTTGTATTTACACGCACCAGCCCACGTTGATCCAAAACGCCTTTTTCAGGGTCAAAACCATCGGGTTCCTGATCTTCTCGGTGAATGATTTCAAGTCCGTAAGACGCAGTCACGTCGGCTTCGCGAGTCAGGATATAGGTGCTGATGTCCGTTCCGACCTTGGGGTCCAGCGTGATGATTTCATCAACGTCAGTGTAGAGGGCGGAGTCATGCATGACGGTCAAAGAACTCACGAAGTGGCTCAACATACGCCAGCGATCGTTTTCCATATGACGATACGGCGGTGGTCTGTGCATCTCAATCACATTGCAACCCCGCGCCATGCGTCGAAGTCTGCGATTGTTGCCGTGGACGATGACGTACATGCATTTTTTGTCTACATGTTGGGACCAGTACTGAACCCAAATCGGCAAGAACTCGTAGTCATCATAGACCATGGTCACGACTGCAAGTGACATGTAACTGCTCCGCTTTTTTGTTGGTTTCGAGTTGCCGATAATGCCTGTCAAAGTAGTATACAGTTTTGATAGAACAGCCACAATTCAGGGTGTGCGGATATGGACGCGGGCAAGTTATATAAAGGTCTTCACAAAGGCCATATCCGCCAGGAAGAGCCTCGCGTTCACTCGGCGCAGAGAATTTTCGGTTTATGTGACAGATTCCTGGACGCGAAGTCGGTCATCGATGTCGGATGCGGAGTTGGGTATTTGTTGTCCGAGTTTGAAAACCATGACCGTGAGGTCTGTGGTGTTGAAGGTGACTGGCTAGAAGACTCGGCCATCAAGTTTTCTGCTGACGCCTTGGTTCGGGCGGATCTGGAACGCCCATTCTCTTTGGATCGCAGGTTTGATCTTTGCGTTAGCACCGAAGTCGCAGAACATCTTGAACCCGCTCGCGCCGAAAGTTTTGTCGCGGACCTGACGCGTTTGTCTGATTGTGTCCTGTTTTCGGCGGCCATTGCAGGACAGGGGGGCACGGGACACAAGAATGAACAATGGCAGGATTACTGGGCTAACCTGTTCGATGTACAAGGTTATGATTTCTACGATGCATTCCGGCCCAACCTGTGGACAGACGCGGTGGTAATGGACTGGTTCAAACAGAATCTTATGCTGTTCGTCAAAAAGGGAACGAAGACCAGGCCCGAACTTACCGAGTATGCAAGCTCGGCCGATGCTGCAAGAATGATCGTTCCGAAGTATCACAACAAGATTGTCAGGCGAACTACCCGTCAATTGCGCAAACTTCGAAGAGAAAAGTCGTGAATACCACGGTATACGATTGAATGTCGCATTGTATTCCTGCGGTTTTTAGGGCAAGTTGCGCGCAAGTAGACCAAGGAATTTCAGGCACATGGTTCAACTGACCCTTCCCAAAAATTCCCGTATCACTACGGGCAAAACTTGGCCCAAGCCAGATGGCGCCAGCAATGTACGTAAATTCCAGATTTACCGCTGGAATCCCGAAGATGGGCAAAACCCTCGGGTGGATACCTATTATGTGGATATGGACAGCTGCGGTCCGATGGTTCTGGACGCGCTCATCAAGATCAAGAATGAGATTGATCCGACCCTGACGTTCCGGCGGTCTTGCCGCGAAGGTATTTGCGGGTCATGCGCAATGAATATCGACGGCATCAACACGCTGGCCTGTATCTACGGAATGGACGAGATCAAGGGGGACGTCAAAATCTACCCACTGCCGCACATGCCCGTGGTCAAAGACCTTATCCCCGATCTGACGCACTTCTATGCTCAGCACGCCAGTATCATGCCGTGGTTGGAAACTAAGACAAACCGTCCTGCGAAAGAATGGAAGCAATCCATCGAAGATCGCAAGAAACTGGATGGTCTTTATGAATGTGTGATGTGCGCCAGTTGCTCGACCTCTTGCCCGAGCTATTGGTGGAATGGCGACCGGTATCTTGGACCCGCAGCTCTGCTTCATGCATATCGCTGGATTATCGATAGCCGGGACGAAGCCACAGGTGAGCGTCTGGATGAATTGGAAGATCCGTTCAAACTGTATCGCTGCCACACGATCATGAACTGTGCCAAGACCTGTCCAAAAGGTCTGAACCCGGCCAAGGCGATCGCTGAAATCAAAAAGATGATGGTCGAGCGCTCGGTCTAAAATTAGCTATGCGAAAGACGTGTTTTGCCTTGCATTGATTGCATGGCGAGGATGCGAATTTGTGTAATGCAGCCTTCCCTGTTCGGGGCTAAGTTTCGAGCAGGGAGGAGTGATTGAACCGAAACGGAATCGCTCCGATGCAGACACAAAACACTGAAATAAAACCAAAAGCAGCTGAGGCGCTGGAACTTCTGGAACAGGCTTGGGCCTACTACACCCCAGAAGCTCATCAGGTTGAAACACAGCGTGAACCGGAATTGTTCGAGTACGCGAACGCGGCCTGATCTAAACACACCTGACTTGCAAAATCGGAACAGAACGGGCAATGCACAAGCATGCCCGTTTTGTTACTTCTTTTGGCCGCAGGGGTGTTTGCCTACTTGTTTTGGCGGTCGCGCACGTCTTCTTTGACCCGGGATTGCCGCTGGCGGCAGCATCGAAAAGAGGGCCTTTGGATCTGTGCGTTTTGCGGTGCGCAACAGGAAGGTGATGATAGTCCGACCGATTGCCTGAAGGGAAATTCCAAGTAGAGCAGGGCGAACTATCGCCCTGTCAGGTGTTATACCGAATCTGGAAACGCGGACTGCAGTGCAATTTCCACCATGTCACCAAAGCTGCTCTCGCGTTCAGCAGAGGGTAGGGCCTCTCCGGTTAAAAGATGGTCGGAAACAGTGAGAACAGCCAGGGCCCGACACTTGTGGCGCGCGGCCAGTATGTAGAGCTCTGCAGCTTCCATCTCGACCCCTAGAATGCCATGCCGAACCATCTGTTCGTTCAGATCAGGGCGCTCATCATAGAAAACGTCCGACGAATAGATGCCGCCGATATGGGTTGGTGTACCCTTGGCTGCTGCTGCCGTCGCTGCCGCCTGTAGCAGACCCCAATCAGCACATGGGGCAAAGTTCAGTTCTTTCATGATGCCGCGTGACGGGGTGCTGAGTGTTGTCGACGTCATGGCAAGAATGACGTCGCGCACATTGATGTCGTCCTGCATTCCGCCGCACGAACCGATACGGATCAGAGTCTTGGCACCATAGTCGCGGATCAGCTCATTCACATAAATCGACAGGGATGGCATACCCATACCGCTGCCTTGGATTGAGACAGGATTTCCGCGCCATTTGCCAGTAAACCCCAGCATACCGCGCACGTTATTGACCAGTTTGACATCTTCCAAAAACGTTTCCGCGGCCCATTTCGCGCGATAGGGGTCGCCGGGTAATAGAACGGTTTCGGCGATTTCGCCTTTTTGGGCACCAATATGAATTGTCATTTCAATCCAATTCCCATCAGATTTCTAAATCAGATATATCCGCACCGGCTTTTAGGGCATCGTGGACCCATTGAGGTTTACGGCCCCGCCCCGACCAAGTCTGTTCAGGATTGGATGGGTTTTTATATTTTGCCTGTGATTTCTGTATCTTGCCAGATCCGTTGCCGCCGGTGGCCAATTCCGAAAGCGAGAATCCGAATTCAGCGGCAGCTTTTTCAGCGGCCTTCAGCGCTTCTTTTCTTTCGCGTTTTTCGGCGGTTTTCAGCGCCTTTTCTATTTGGTCGCGCAAATCCAACAGCTCTTTGCGCGACATTTTATCTAGGCTGATCGCCATCGGTATTCTCCATTCCGTAAATCGCCACGAGTGGGCGCAATAACCCACCGTAATTCTTAAAGCGGTTTTTATCTATCCCTTTAGTGAAAGGGATAGATGCGGAATGTTCCGAAGTAATGCGATTGTTATTGAGCGGCCATGTTTTGTGGATCTACCAGAGTAACAATGTCGCCCATTATGGAATTTAGCTCGAAGTTCTTGGGCGTATAGATTTTCGCCACACCCATTGCTGTGAGCTTCGCCGCATCTTCATCCGGGATAATTCCCCCGACAACCACGGGGACATTGTCCAACCCTGCTTCGCTCAAGCGCGCCATAACATCCTCGACCAGAGGGATATGGCTGCCGGACAGGATCGACAAGCCGATCACGTGGGCTTTGTCTTCAATTGCAGCAGATACGATTTCCTCAGGCGTCAGGCGGATGCCTTCATAGCTTATATCCATGCCGCAATCCCGGGCGCGGAACGCGATCTGCTCGGCTCCGTTGGAGTGGCCGTCCAAACCTGGTTTGCCGACCAGAAACTTCAGTCGGCGACCTAACTTGTCGCTTACGGTATCCACTGCCGCCCGCAAGTCATCCAACCCTTCGGTTTTGTTCGAAACCGAGCCTGAAACGCCGGTCGGGCCGCGATATGTGCCGTAAACCTTACGCATTTCCTCGGCCCATTCTCCGGTGGTGACACCGGCCTTGGCGGCGGCAATCGAAGGCTCCATAACGTTGGTTCCGGATTGGGCCGCTGCGCGGAGCGCGGCCAGAGCGACAGCAACAGCGGCATCGTCACGCTCAGCTCGCCACTCATTCAGGCGGTTGATCTGTTCCTGCTCGACGGCCGGGTCGACGACCATTATGCCGCCGTCCTCGGTCTGCAGTGGGGATGGCTCGCCTTCGATCCATTTATTTACGCCAACAACGACGGTCTCGTTGCGTTCGATACGGTTCAGTCGCTCGGCATTGGAATCGACCAGGCGAGATTTCATGTATTCAATCGAAGCGACGGCGCCGCCCATCGAATCCAAATTGCTCAGCTCTGCCCGAGCGCCTTCCTTTAGTTCTTCGACTTTGGCATCGACTGCGGGGTTGCCGTCGAACAGATCGCCGTATTCCAGCAGGTCGGTCTCGTAAGCCAAAATCTGTTGCATCCGCATCGACCATTGCTGATCCCACGGGCGGGGCAGGCCAAGGGCTTCGTTCCATGCAGGCAACTGAACCGCACGAGCGCGAGCCTTTTTCGAAAGTGTTACGGCCAGCATCTCGATCAAGATGCGGTACACGTTGTTTTCCGGTTGCTGCTCGGTCAAACCCAGCGAGTTCACCTGAACGCCATAGCGGAAACGGCGGAACTTGGGGTCTTCGACTCCGTAGCGGTCTTTAAGAATTTCATCCCAAAGATCAACGAAGGCACGCATTTTGCACATTTCGGTAACAAAGCGGATACCGGCGTTCACAAAGAAGGAAATCCGGCCACAGAGTGCTGGAAAATCTTCAGCAGGGACGCGCGGGCGCAGTTCGTCCAACACGGCGATGGCAGTGGCCAACGCGTAGGCCAGCTCTTGCTCGGGTGTCGCGCCGGCCTCTTGCAGGTGATAGGAACACACGTTCATCGGGTTCCATTTTGGCACGTTGGTGTAGCAGTACTCGGCTACGTCCGCGATCATCTTAAGCGATGGCTTCGGCGGGCACACGTAAGTGCCGCGGCTTAGATATTCCTTGATCAGGTCGTTCTGAACCGTGCCCTGCAGTTTAGAGACATCGGCACCCTGTTCCTCGGCCACCGCGATATACAGCGCCAGCAGCCACGGTGCTGTCGCGTTGATCGTCATCGAGGTGTTCATCTGCTCAAGCGGGATTTGGTCGAACAGAACTCGCATGTCGCCCAGATGGCTGATCGGAACGCCCACTTTGCCAACCTCGCCCCGCGCAAGCGTATGGTCGCTGTCATAACCGGTCTGAGTCGGCAAATCGAAGGCCACGGACAGGCCTGTCTGACCCTTCGCCAGGTTCCCGCGATACAACGCGTTCGACGCTTTGGCGGTGGAATGACCGGCATAGGTTCGGATGAGCCAAGGGCGATCTTTCTGCGTCTGCGTCATAGCTGGGCCTCGTGAGTTGTGTGGGCAACAAAATTACGTTCTTGGGTTCTAAAGCGCAATTTTCGGGATATGTCAATTCGCTGCGTCGCGGCATATGTGGTTCTTCAGATTGTAGGTGCCACAGTTTGGTGGCAGGGTGCCGCTATGACTCAGACCGTGGAACTTCCGCTTTGGCTTTTTTTGCTGATCCTGCTGTTTGCCGCGGTCACGTTGGCTTCGCATTTTCTGTTTCCGTCCGTCCGGTGGTTTTTCCGCCGTCGGCTTGAGCGTGCTGTAAAACGCGTGAACAAACGCCTACAACGGCCGATCCAGCCGTTCAAACTTGCACGGCGTCACGATATGATTCAGCGGCTCATCTACGATCCTCAGGTGGGTCTTGCAGTCCAAGCCCACGCGCAGGAAGAAGGTGTTCCTGAGGCGGTCGCCTTTGAACAGGCCCGGCGTTATGCGCGTGAAATCGTCCCGTCTTTTTCTGCGGTAGCTTATTTCAGTATCGCCATTCGCCTGACCCGCATGCTGAGCAATGCGTTTTACAACGTTCGGCTTAGTTACATGGATGAAAAGGCCATCGAGGGCATCGACCCAGACGCGACGGTTGTGTTCGTAATGAACCACCGCAGTAACATGGACTATGTCTTGGTCACCTACCTGGCGGCGCAGCAATCGGCGCTGTCTTATGCCGTGGGAGAATGGGCGAGGGTCTGGCCGCTTAGCCGCCTTATCAGGGCGATGGGCGCGTACTTTATCCGCCGCAAGTCAGGGAGCGAACTGTATCGCCAAGTGTTGGCTTGCTACGTGCGCCACGCGACCGAAGCGGGTGTTACGCAGGCGATGTTTCCCGAAGGTGGCCTTAGTCTGACAGGAGCGTTGGGCCGGCCAAAGCTCGGGTTGCTCAAGTACATCATTGATGCCACTCGCCCCGATGGGCGTGATGTTGTGTTTGTTCCGGTTGCCCTGAACTATGACCGCGTATTGGAAGATACCATCCTGACCAAGGCCGCATTGGGCAATGAACGCAGGTTTCGCGCCAGGATCGGAGTGATTGCATGGTGGATACTCAAGCAGATCGGCCGGCGACTGGTCGGGCGATATCAACGATTCGGCGTTGCTTCGGTGCGGTACGGTCTGCCGGTTTCGCTGAATGCGTTCCGCGAAGGCCGTGAAGCAAACCTGATGACGGATCTCGCGCGCGATCTGATGGATGGGATTGGCAAAGCGATTCCGCTAGTTCCCGGACCTGCTGCCTGTTGGTTAGTGCGCGAGCAGGGGGAGATCCCTGAAGACACCGCAATAGCCTTGATCGACCAACTCATGCGACGCAACGGAACTTCTGTACCGTTGGAGCGATCCGCGATTGAGGCCGCTATCCGCCAGTTAGTCGATCGGCGCATCCTGAAACTGGACGCGGGGAAATTATCCTCGTCTGATCAAAGGGTTGACTTACTAAAGTACTACGCGGCTTCGGCACCTTTGGACGCTGAACGGGTTCTCGCTGCGTCTGCAAAGGAAATTTCTGCATCTGCTGGGTCATAAAATTACAAAATGAACTCAAAATATGTTGCAATATTTCTCGTTGGCCAATATCTCATCCATTAGGACACGCGATTCTGCATCGCGGCAATGGTTAAAATAAAGGAGGCCAATATGGCTCTGGACACCGACAACGGCATCGCGTCGTACGAGGCACCGGAAAAAGACCTCTATGAGATGGGCGAAATCCCTCCGATGGGGTACGTGCCAAAACAAATGTACGCATGGGCGATCCGCAAAGAGCGTCATGGCGAACCGGACACAGCGATGCAGCTGGAAGTGGTCGATGTCCCCAAGCTGGACAGCCACGAGGTGCTGGTTCTGGTGATGGCAGCTGGCGTTAACTACAACGGCGTCTGGGCGTCGCTGGGTAAACCGATCAGCCCTTTTGACGGCCATGGTCAACCTTTCCACATTGCGGGTTCTGATGCGTCGGGTATCGTTTGGGCCGTAGGTGACAAGGTCAAGCGTTGGAAAGTCGGTGACGAAGTTGTGATCCACTGCAATCAGGATGACGGCGACGACGAAGCCTGTAACGGTGGCGACCCGATGTATTCGGATTCGCAGCGCATCTGGGGATATGAGACCCCCGATGGCTCGTTCGCGCAGTTCACCAATGTTCAGGCTCAACAGCTGATGCCGCGCCCCAAGCATCTGACTTGGGAAGAAAGCGCATGCTACACGCTGACGCTGGCAACTGCTTACCGTATGCTTTTCGGTCACGAACCTCATGATCTGAAACCGGGTCAGAACGTTCTGGTCTGGGGTGCGTCGGGCGGTCTGGGGTCCTATGCGATCCAGCTGATTAACACTGCGGGTGCAAACGCGATCGGTGTTATCTCGGACGAAAGCAAGCGTGACTTTGTAATGGGTCTGGGCGCCAAGGGCGTTCTGAACCGCAAAGATTTCAACTGCTGGGGGCAGCTGCCGACAGTGAACACGCCGGAATATGCCGAGTGGTTCAAAGAGGCCCGCAAATTCGGCAAGGCAATCTGGGACATCACCGGCAAAGGCGTGAACGTCGATATGGTGTTCGAACACCCCGGCGAAAGCACTTTCCCGGTCTCGACCTTCGTCGTGAAAAAAGGCGGTATGGTTGTGATCTGTGCCGGAACGACTGGATACAACCTGACCTTCGACGTGCGTTACATGTGGATGCACCAGAAACGCCTGCAGGGTTCGCACTTTGCGCATCTCAAACAGGCGTCTGCAGCGAACCAGCTAATGGTCGAGCGCCGTCTCGATCCTTGCATGTCCGAAGTATTTTCCTGGAGCGAACTGCCCGAGGCGCACATGAAGATGATGCGGAATGAGCATAAGCCCGGCAACATGTCTGTTCTGGTTCAAGCACCTCGGACTGGCATGCGTACACTGGAAGAAGTGTTGGACGCTCGCGGTTAACAGTTCGAAAGCAAAATGACGCACCCGCGATTCGGCCAGCCGACTCGCGGGTGTTTGCGTTTCTGGATGTAAATTGTTTTTTTACAATAGCTTGATGGGGTGCGCCTCGCTATTTTGGGGGAGTAGAAAGCAGTGAATAGCCAGAAAAAAGATGCACATGCTATGGTTGTGTTAACCCTTCGTTAACCGTTTCGGAGAGACTTTGATGGCGCAAAATGAGTGGATTTTGGACGTTTTGTCGGATCTTAACGCCTTCGCGGTTGAGAACGGTCTGATCGCGCTTGCCGAGCAGTTGGATGATACCAAACTGATCGCCGCAGCCGAGATTGCGTCCATGAAGACTGAGGTATGGGCGCCCGCGGATGGGAATAAAACTCGATATGAGCCGGGTCCTGGAGGACTTGGAAAACACCAGCACGCTTGAAGAATTAAGTGCCGTTGCAGTCCGGCTGCGGGACAGGCTGCAGATTGAGCACCTAATTTACCACTGGGTTGATGGTGCTGGTGACCAATACGGTTATACCACCTATCCGGACGCATGGGCGGAACGGTATCGCGAACTGAACTACCATCGTATTGATCCGGTTATTCTTGGGTGTTTCCAACGTTTCCATCCGGTTGATTGGAAAACGCTGGACTGGTCTAGCAAAGTAGCAAAGGCCTTTTTGCAGGACGCACAGAGTCATGGAGTTGGCAATCAGGGGTACTCGATCCCGATCCGAGGCCCCAACGGGCAATTCGCTTTATTCACCGTGAACCATTCCTGCGACGATGACGCTTGGAAAGCTTTCATCGAGCGCCACGGTCGAGAGTTGATCCTGATTGCCCATTATTTCAATCGCAAGGCGCTTGAATTTGAACGTAACCGGCAACCCGATGCGCCGCGCAGTCTGTCACCACGTGAAGTTGATGCGATGACCTTGCTGGCGCTGGGTTACAGCCGGGCTCAGGTCGCGCATTCGCTGTCCATTTCCGAGCACACCCTGCGGGTCTATATCGAAAGCGCGCGCGCTAAGCTTGGTGCACAGAATACAACGCACGCTATCGCTACGGCGCTGAGCAGAGGATTAATAGTGGTTTAAGAGGCGCGCGTCCCTCGAACCGGAAATTAACCATGACTTCGTACCCCCTTCGTTCTTGCACAGGACGACAAGGGGAAGAATGTCATGTTGCGCTATTTGTTTGCCGACGAATTGCATAAGTTTCCAAAGCTGGTGGACGGCATGTTCCGAGATCGCGCGGATCAGTTCAAAACCAGACTGGGCTGGGATGTCCAAGTTAACGAAAACGGAGAAGAGAGGGATCAGTACGATGATCTGAACCCGCTCTACGTCATCTGGGAAGAAGAGGATGGCAGCCATGGCGGCTCCATGCGTGTTCTGCCAACTACGGGTTCTGTTATGATTAATGAGGTCTTTGGTCATCTGACCGGTGGCAAGCCCGTCTGCAGTCCCCTGATATGGGAAGTCACCCGTTTCTGTCTTTCGCGCACCGCCAGTCCGCACACCGCAGGGGCGATCATGCTTAGCGGCGGTGAGATCATGGAGGGATTTGGTCTGACGCATATTGCCGGTGTCTTTGACGCCCGTATGATTCGGATCTATCGCCTAATTGGATCGTCCCCCGTGGTTTTGGGGTCTCAAGGACAGGGTCGAGATCAAATTTCGGTTGGGCTGTGGCCCTATTCAGCTGAGGATTGTAACCGCGTGGCTGAACGCGCCGGTATCCCGCGGGAACTGTCGCGCCTGTGGTTTAAGACTGCGTTTGGAACCGGACGTCAGCACCGGTTCGCCCTGTCTGCTTGAGAGGCGTAAAACCTTAATCCCTCTCTGGTTATAGCTGGCTCGGCCCTGTAGGGTCGCGCCATGTCTATGCCCCCCGTGACCTTCTCTGACGATCAGGCAGCCGCGTATGACAGCATCGCAGAGATGCTGAGATCCGCAGGTGTTGACCTGGATGACGATGCCCTGTTGAAACTGCCGGGTGCGGGAAAATCCGGCGTGATGGCAGTCATTGGTAAGGCAGGGTCGGGCAAGACTCTGCTACTGGCAGAGCTTTACAAAGCCCTGGCCGAGACGGGCGTTCAAATCGTCTCGGGGGATTTCGAAAGCCGCAAAGCGCGGGAAAAACGTAGCTTGGCTATTCTTGCGCCCACCAACAAGGCGGCCAGCGTTTTGCGTTTGCGCGGCGTGCCGGCCACGACCATTCACCGCATCCTTTACACGCCGGTTTACGACCCCGAGTACGAACGTATCGCAGAGTGGTTGGCGGGCAACGACGAACGACCAGAAATCGAAGGATTGACTGACGAGGCGCTGGATCGTGCTGCGGCTTTCTACGAGAACAACAAGTCCATCCCCGGCGCGTTGGCTGCGGCTGGGTTGCGCGGGTCGGACTTTATCACTGGCTGGAAGCGTCGGGACGAACCCTTGGATATCGGGTTCGTGGATGAAGCCTCAATGCTGGATGATCGGCAATTCGAAGACCTGCAGGAGATTTTTCCAACTCTTCTTTTGTTTGGTGATCCCGCGCAGTTGGCCCCGGTCAATCAGTCTGGCAGCATGGTGTTTGAAGCTTTGCCTGAGCCGCGCAAACAGATTCTGCACCGTGTTCATCGGCAGGATGCGGATAACCCAATTCTTGACCTTGCCCATGCCCTGGCTGACCCGCAGATGGGGTTCGAGGATTTCGAACGTTTAGTCGAACAAACCGCTCGGACAGATGATCGCGTGGTTTGGGGGCAAAGGGTCGAAGTGGATTTGATGGCCCGAAGCCCGGTTCTGGTCTGGCGAAACGCTACACGTATCCGCCTGATCCAAGCCTTTCGGAACGTTCATGGCGCGCCGGATACAGAGCTCTTGGAAGGTGAACCGCTGATCTGCGACGGTATCGAGCTTCCACTGAAGCATCGCAAGAAGAGACTGGATCTTGAGGCACGTGGACTGATCAAGGGGGCGCAGGTCATCTATCTGGGGCCGGGACGTAAGCCTGGATTCTCGCGCTTGCACGTCATGGGTGCCGAAGATCCGCAAGTCAGTGCTGCATCCATTGTTAAAATCGAGAAGCCAGACGAAGAAGAACCCTTTATTCCATATGCGGCCCGCATGGGCGCGACCTTTCTGCACGGGGCGGCAGTGACCATTCATAAGGCGCAGGGCTCGCAATGGGACACCGTCCAGGTCTTTGCCCCGGACATTTACGCCGCTGCGAGAATGGGCCGAACCGAAGCAGGGCAACCTTTATGGAAAAGGCTGGCCTATGTGGCTATCACCCGCGCGCAAGAAAGGCTGATCTGGGTCGTTCGAAACCGTCTGGCGAAACCTACTTATCCGCTGCGTGTAGATGACCTGCGCGCTGTACCGGCAGCATCGCTGACACTGGAGGCCGAGGAAACATGAAATCCATAATCGTAACCGGCGCGAGCGCGGGCATTGGGCAGGCTGCAGCAGAGCTCTTCCTGGCCGAAGGTTGGACAGTAGGTTTGTTAGCTCGCAGTGCGGACAAGTTGCAAAAGATGGCGTTGGGCAACGAAAACGCGATTCCTCTGGTCGCAGATGTCACCGACGCGGATGCGGTGCAGGCGGCGTTCACTGAGTTTCAGGAAAAAGTGGGTCGTCTGGACGTACTGTTCAACAACGCCGGGATTTTCGCACCGGGTGGCACCATTGATGAGATCGCGCTGGAGGATTGGTACCAAAGCGTCAACGTTAACCTTAACGGTATGTTCCTAAGCGCGCGCGAAGCGTTCAAGACCATGCGTCACCAGTCCCCACAGGGCGGGCGCATTATAAATAACGGCTCGATTGCCGCCCATGTACCGCGTCCGAATTCAGTGCATTACTCGGCCACGAAGCATGCCATCACCGGCCTGACCCGCAGCCTGTCTTTGGACGGGAGGGACTTTGGCATCGCTTGCGGTCAGATCGATATCGGGAATGCTCGCACTCAAATGGTGCAGGGGCTAGTCGACAATGCTATTGCCGCTGGGCAAGAGCCTGATCCCACTATGGCCGTTGAAGATGCTGCACGCTCGGTGCTGCATATGGCTAACCTGCCCCCCGAAGCCAATGTTCAGTTCATGACCGTGATGGCCACGACGATGCCGTATATTGGCCGCGGGTAAAGGTTAATTCTCGCGTAGCAGCCTGAACGCGGTCGATGCGCCCCAACCGGCCGCAATCGCGATGACCAGAGACATCAGACCGTACCAGACCGGCTGCTGGCGGGACATGTTATAGAGGAACCGCTCTAGCCCCACCTTACGCACGTCGATTGTGGTTTCGAATTGCGAAACGATTGCTTTTCCGCGGGTCAGGAAGATACGCGCCACGTAATCACCTTCGGTCAGGTCGGCTGGCATATCGATCGAGGTTCTGAACAGGGTTTGCTCGTCCACAGCCACAGTGTTCTCGCGGATAGAGTAGAGGCCTTCGTCCTCGCGGATGCGAACAACGGCTTCTGCAAAGTCCTGTGCGCCTTCAACATCCATAGACGCACCAACTGACCTGATAGCGTTTTCAATCGAAATCTTGTGACGCAGGTCTTCGGTGTCTGAAAGAATTTCTTTGATCGGCGCGCTTGTCGCAACGGCGTAAAAGCTTGGGGCAAGGTCCACTAGAATGCTGTCTGTATTGACCCAGATACCCAGTTTGCGTGCCTTCCTTCGTACCACCACAGGGCTGGAAGGTCCGACAACCGACACGATCACCTCAAGCGGGGGGCCGTCCGGGATTGGCGTTTCACGTTTCACGGCACCAAAGATCAAGATCTCTGAGCCATCGAAATTTGCAGTGATGGCAACGCGGTCCTGACTCAGACCCAGCACGACCTGTTCATCTTCTGCCACGGCGGGCGTGCAAATTAGGATAAGCAGGGCAATCAGGCGTTTCAGCATGATCAGTGCCCCCCTTCAGCGCCGAGGGAGTACAACTCAGAAGGCTCAATCAACAAGTCCAAGGCCAGTTTCCCGCAGACCACCAAAACGAGAGCGGCCAGTAGGACCCGCAGTTGTTCGGCAGGCATTCGTGCACCGATCACGGTTCCGATCTGCGCCCCAATGACGCCGCCGACCAGTAGCAACACGGCCAGAACGATATCAACGGTGTAGTTCGTCGTGGCGTGCAGCATGGTGGTGAAGGCTGTCACGAAGATGATCTGAAACAGGGATGTTCCAACCACGACTTTGGTGGGCATGCCCAACAGATAGATCATCGCGGGCACCATGATGAATCCGCCGCCAACGCCCATAATTGCCGACAAAATGCCAACGCAAAGCCCAACCAGTACAGGCGGAATGACCGAGATATAAAGGCCCGAAGTGCGAAACCGCATCTTGAAGGGCATGGAGTGCACCCAGCCGCGCTGACGCCGTTTTGCGGGGCCTGCTGTGCCTTTCTTGGATTTTCGCAGAGCATTCAGGCTTTCGATGAACATCAGGCTGCCGACAACGCCAAGGAAAACGACGTAGCAAAGCGTAACCAACAGATCGACCTGGCCCAGGCTTTTGAGATAGTTGAAGATCACCACCCCAAGCGCAGCACCGATTAACCCCCCGGTTAACAGGACCGTGCCCATTTTCAGATCTACTGTTTTTCGTCGAAAATGTGCCAAAACACCTGAAAACGAAGAAGCTACGATTTGGTTGGCTTCGGTCGCGACGGCGACGGCAGGTGGAATGCCGATGAAGAACAGCAGAGGCGTCATCAGGAATCCGCCGCCCACTCCGAACATACCTGATAGGATGCCGACCATCCCCCCGAGCCCTAACAAAAGAAAGGCGTTTACGGATACTTCGGCGATAGGAAGGTAAATCTGCATGATCGACTAATAAATGAGGCCAGATGCATCACGCAACGTGACACTGTTGGTCTCAAGACAATGTGGTGTGGCTTGAGCACAGCGTACTGGAGCAAAATCCCGTTGCCGTGCGGTGACTAGATGTGGATCGCATCGCATTCCTTGCTGCGCTACGATCGCTTGATAGGGGTGAACGTGTTGAATTGGTTTAATTCCCAGCCGCCTCGGTGCCCTGAAAGGCTTTGGTCCGATCTCAGCTATGACAGGAAACACGCACATACCCCTTTAGAGCGGTTGCCGCATGCAAAATCAACTCTGCATGCGGCGCTGCAGCGAACAGGACCGACAGGAGTTCGAAACTGGACTTATCAACGTTCCTTCACATAGGGTTCGCCGCCAGCACGTGGTGGGATAGCTTTACCGACAAATCCGGCCAGAATAACCACGGTCAGAATATAGGGCAGAGCGTCCATAACCTGCACTGGGATGATCACGCCGCCCAAATCGATATTCTGGAACCGCAGCGCGATTGCCTGAAGCAGACCGAACAGCAAACAAGCCCACATCGCATGCCAGGGTCGCCACTTGGCAAAGATCAAAGCTGCAAGTGCGATGAACCCGCGCCCGGCTGTCATCTCTTTGACAAAACCAGCCTGAAGAGCCGTTGCTAGATACGCGCCTGCAATCCCGCATAGCACGCCACAGATGGCCACCGCGGCAAAGCGCAATCCGACGACGGAAACACCGGCGGTGTCCACAGCGGCTGGGTTTTCACCCACAGCGCGCAAACGCAAGCCGAACCGGGTGCGGTACAGAATCCACCACGTCAACGGAACCATCAAGAATGCCACATAGACCAAGATCGAATGGCCTGAGAGCAGTTCCGAGTAGATTGGCCCGATAATTGGAACTTCGCTTAGTGCGTCCGCGAACGGGAAATTGATTGGTTCAAAGCGCCCTCCTCCAAAAAGGGACGGGGTACGCCCGCCCTGCTGGAACCAGCTTTGAGCGATCAGAACAGTCAGACCCGACGCCAGAAAGTTAATCGCGACCCCGGAAATAAGCTGATTTCCCCGGAACGTGATAGAGGCCACCCCGTGAAGCGCGGACAGAACTAACGAAGCGCCGATCCCTGCAAGCAGGCCCAGCCAGACGGAACCCGTCACGGCTGCAACCGCCGCCGAGAAAAAGGCCGCCATCAGCATCTTGCCTTCCAGCCCGATGTCGAAAATGCCCGCTCGTTCCGAATAGAGCCCGGCCAGACAAGCCAACAAAAGCGGTGTGGCCAAACGGATCGTCGAATCGAGAACCTGGATGAGTGTTACGAAAAACTCCATCACTCGGCTCCTTTCCGCAGACCCATGAACAGCTTTTCAAGCGGCATCCTGACCATATTGTCCAGCGCTCCGGTAAACAGGATCACCAAAGCTTGGATGACGACGATCAGCTCACGTGGGATAGAGGTCCACAGCGCCAGTTCGGCACCACCCTGATAGAGGAACCCAAAAAGAAGAGCTGCAAGAAAAACGCCAAAGGGATGTGAACGCCCCATAAGCGCCACGGCAATGCCGATAAAGCCTGCGCCTTCGGTCGAGTTCAAGACGAGCCTTTCGGCCTCTCCCATGACGTTGTTGATGGCCATCAGACCGGCCAACGCGCCTGAAATCAACATGGCAATAATAGTGATGCGAACGGGCGAAATCCCCGCATATACGGCACCGGTTTCTGAATGACCGTAAGCGCGAATTTCATAGCCCAGTCTTGTGCGCCAGATGAGAGCCCACACCACAATGCAGGCCAGGATCGCCACAAAGAAAGAGATATTGGCAGGTGCGCCTCTGAACACGATATTTTCCGCGGTCGAGAACATTGACTGGAACGTCGGCAAATGCACCGCCTCAGGAAAGCGCGCTGTAGCTGGGTCTTGCGAGCCCTGTGGGCGCATCACGTTTACCAGCATATAGTTCAGGAAAGCCGCAGCGATGAAGTTGAACATAATCGTTGTAATAACGATATGGCTGCCGCGCTTGGCCTGTAGATAGGCAGGAATAGCGGCCCAAGCGGCCCCAAACAGCATTGAGCCTGCACAGGCGGCCAGCAGTGCAATGCTCCAATGCGGCCAATCAATGTAAAGGCACACCATCGCAACACCAAGCCCGCCCAGCATAGCTTGACCTTCACCACCGATGTTAAACAGCCGGGCATGGAACGCAACGGCCACCGCCAGCCCGGTGAACATGAAGTTGGTCGCGTAATATAGGGTATAGCCCCAGCCATAGGTGGAACCCAGCGCGCCGGTGACCATAAGGTTCACCGCCTCAATCGGGTTTTCCCCAATGGCGAGGATCACCAGCGCGGAAAGGATCGTGGCCAACAACAGGCTGATGATGGGGATCAGCACCACGTCGGCCCATTTGGGCATTTTTTCCATCTTACGCGGCCTCTCCCGCAACACCGGCCATCAGCAGGCCCAGCTCTTTTTCATCAGTTTCATGAGGCAGACGTTCGCCCATGATATGTCCGTCAAACATCACCGCGATCCGATCAGAGAGCGAGAAGATCTCCTCCAACTCAACTGAAACCAGCAGGATTGCTTTCCCCTGATCGCGCAGTGCGACGATTTGTTTGTGGATGAATTCGATCGCACCGATGTCCACACCGCGGGTCGGCTGTCCGACCAGCAGAAGGTCCGGGTTCCGCTCAATCTCGCGCGCTACGACGATTTTCTGTTGGTTGCCGCCAGAAAAGCTCTTTGCAGTCAGCCACCCATTGGGTGGGCGCACATCAAATTTCTCAATTTTACGTTCGGTATCGGCACGCAGGGCGGCATTGTCCATGAAGATGCCGCGCTTGTAAGCCGGGTCCCGGTGATAGCCAAAGGCTACGTTTTCCCACGCATGGAAGTCCATGATCAGGCCTTCTCGCTGACGGTCCTCGGGCACGTGGGCGATATGCTGTGCACGACGGGCCTGACCGTCAGACCCATGTCCGCTGAGCGCCAAAGGTTCACCATTCAGCTTGATTGAGCCCTGTCCGGGGCGCATGCCACCCAGAACTTCCAGCAATTCCGATTGACCATTGCCAGCAACGCCAGCGATGCCGACGATTTCACCCGCGCGCACGGTCAGATCGATGCCTTTGACACGCTCAACACCAGCAGAATCGAATACGCGCAGGTTTTCGACCTCAAGAATGGGTTTGCCCGGTTGTGCTGGGACTTTATCGACCTGCAACAGAACTTTCCGACCCACCATCAGCTCGGCCAGTTCTTCGGGGCTGGTCTCTGCCGTTTTGACTGTGGCTGTCATTTGTCCGCGCCGCATGACCGAAACGGTGTCTGTGTTTTCCATGATCTCACGCAGTTTGTGCGTAATCACGATTATCGTTTTCCCCTCGGCCCGCAGACGGTCAAGGATGCGGAATAGCTGATCTGCCTCAGCAGGGGTCAGCACGCCTGTAGGTTCGTCGAGGATCAGGATCTCGGCCTTGCGGTACAGAGCCTTAAGGATCTCGACACGCTGCTGCATGCCTACGCCGATCTCGTCGATACGCTTGTCGGGATCGACGAACAGCTCGTATTCTTCTTCCAGTTCTTTTAGCTCTTTTCGAGCTTTGGAAAGGGACGGGGCCAGTAGCCCGCCATCCTCGGCGCCCAGAACGATGTTTTCCAGAACGGTGAAATTCTCGACCAGTTTGAAGTGCTGAAACACCATCCCGATGCCAGCAGCAATTGCCGCCTGACTGTCAGGGATGTCGGTCTTGGATCCGTTGATCCAGATCTCACCTTTATCGGCCTTGTAGAAGCCGTAGAGAATGCTCATCAGCGTGGATTTGCCCGCACCGTTTTCACCGATGATCCCGTGGATCGTGCCGGGGGCGACGCTGATGGAAATGTCTTTGTTGGCCTGAACCGGCCCAAAGGCTTTGGAAATCCCTTTGAGCTCAATGGCGGGGACGGTCATGTCTTGTCCTCAATTGCCGAAGGGCCGCGTTACTATGCGCGGCAAAGTGGAGGCGAGGCGGAGGTTTCCCCCGCCCCGCACGATATCAGAACTGCAGTGCCGGGCAGCTGTCGTTCTCGTAATAGCTAACGACGCTCACGTTACCGTCGATGATGTCCTGACGGGCTTTGTCGATAGCAGCTTTCATGTCATCCGAGACCAGAGAAGCGTTGTTCTCGTCCATTGCGACGCCAACACCTTCTTCGGCAAGACCCATGGCAAACACGCCGGTTTCCAGGTTTTCGCCAGCGCTCATTGCGTCGTACACGGCGACGTCAACACGCTTGAGCATCGAGGTCAGAACTTTGCCCGGGTGCAGGTGGTTCTGGTTGCTGTCCACGCCGATCGACAGGATACCTTCGTCAGCCGCGGTTTGCAGAACACCAACGCCGGTGCCGCCAGCAGCAGCATAAACAACGTCAGCACCTTGGCTGATTTGCGCTTTGGTCAGCTCAGAGCCTTTTACCGGGTCGTTCCAAGCAGCCGGTGTTGTACCGGTCATGTTGGCAACCACAGTGATGTCAGGGTTAACGGCCTTGGCGCCTTGGGCATAGCCACAACCAAAGTGACGGATCAGCGGAATGTCCATGCCGCCGATGAAGCCAACGGTGCCCGACTCGGACGCCATAGCTGCCATCATGCCAACCAAGTAAGAGCCTTCGTGCTCAGCAAAACCAATCTGACGAACGTTCGGTGCTTCCAGCCAGTTTACATCGACCGCAACGAATTTGGTGTCAGGATAATCACCGGCCACGGCGGCCAGCGGGTCAGCCATTGCGAAACCCATTGTGATGATCGGGTTCAAGCCGGCTTCGGCAAAGCGGCGGAGAGCTTGCTCGCGCTGCGCTTCGGACTGAAGTTCGATCTCACGATAGGTGCCACCGGTTTCTTCGGCCCAACGTGTCGCACCAGAGTGCGCGGCTTCGTTGAACGACTTATCGAACTTGCCGCCAAGGTCAAAGATCAGGGCCGGCTCGGCCAGAGCTGCACCTGCAGTCAGTGCGACGGCGGCGGCAGCGCCCATCAAGGATTTCATCAGGGTCATTTCATACTCCCGTTTGTTATTGTCGTCGCAGCCAAGATAGCCGCGATTACCCACTGTGAGCGAGCATAACTGTTGTGATGGCGGGAATTAAGGGCGTTTGCAACAGGCGCGGTCAACAGATTTTTTACCAACTGGTCGAAAAAATGTAAGGTTATTTCTCAGACCAGACTGCATTCCATGACGATCGCGTCTGTTTTCTCCGCGTTTTTACGTGAATAATAGCCCTTTCGCAGCCCACACTGAGTGTAGCCGCACCGTTCATACAGAGCGATCGCAGGATAGTTGTCCGCTGCAACGTCCAGAAAAGCGCGGGTGGCGCCTAAATCTTGGGCTTTTGCATGCCATTCCAACATGCATTGCAGCGCCAAACCTTGCCGTTGAAGGCTTGGGTGGGTGGCGATTGTCAGCAGCTCAGCTTCATCTGCAATAACTTGGAACAGCGAAAAAGATTTTGCATTTCCAATAATATAAGTAAATCTATTTTTCAGAAGTTGAGCGAACTCCTGCTCGGACCACGGGCGTGATTGTGTGAAAGCCGCAGCGTGGGTTTGGGCAAGTTTTTGTGGGTTCATCCGTCCAGCAACACAGGTGGTGTGTCTTTCGAAGGGGCGGCATCAGCTGGCCGCACATATAGCGGTGCCGGAGGTGTAGTCACGCTGTGCCAGCGTTGCGCGGCCAGGTGGGCAATAGCGCGGACTTGGTCGTTTGGGTCGTCGTTTAGGATCAACCGCCCGAGTGATTCTGCATGTTCCTGGGCCATCAGCGCAGGATCTTGCCCGGGCAACGCAACGTAAACCTGTTCGCGCGGGGCGCGGATCGCGGGAATACCATCTCCTGTGTGGGCCAAAGCATCGAAACCTGAGACACCCACGGCAGGGATTCCAAGCCCCAGGGCCAACCCACGCGCGGCAGACACCGAAATACGGATGCCGGTGAAGTTTCCAGGCCCAACTCCGACCCCGATAGCTGACAAATCATGCCAGGTGCAGTTTGCTTCGGCCAGCACCTCTTCCAGCAGGGGCATCAGGCGTTCGGCTTGGCCACGTGACATGGGTTCCACACGAGACGTTAAGATAGTGTCTCCACGTAACAAAGCGGCCGCGCAATGCGCGGCCGATGTGTCAAACGCCAAGATGAGCGTGTCAGACGGCAACGGGTCGGACCTCGGTCACTTCTGGAATGTAGTGACGTAGCAAGTTCTCAATCCCCATTTTCAGTGTCAGGGTCGAAGACGGGCAGCCTGCGCAGGCCCCTTGCATGTGCAGGTAAACGATACCCCGATCAAACCCGTGGAAGGTGATGTCACCACCATCTTGAGCCACCGCCGGACGCACGCGGCTGTCCAGCAGATCCTTGATCTGGTTCACGATTTCAGCATCTTCGCCCGTATGCTCGGCGTGACCGGACGCACCGGTTGCATCAGCACCGATCACCGGTTGACCAGACTGATAGTGTTCCATCACAGCACCCAGGATGGCGGGCTTAATGTGGTCCCACTGAACGTCGTCCGATTTGGTGACGGTTACGAAATCATTGCCAAAGAAAACGCCGGTTACACCGTTTACCGCAAAGATACGCTTGGCCAGAGGCGATTTCTCTCCGGCTTCAGGTGTTGGAAAATCGGCGGTGCCCGCTTCCAGAACGGTTTGGCCGGGCAGAAATTTCAGCGTCGCCGGGTTCGGCGTGGATTCGGTCTGGATAAACATGGCGCAGCTCCATTTCAGTTGCATCTGATATGCGGGTCCGGGCCGGGGAAGTCAAGATTTGGAACGGTTCTAAATTTCAGTTGCCAGTTTCATTGCGTCATCCAATCGGTCGTCACCCCAAAACAGCTCATCGGCAACTAAGAAACTTGGGGCGCCAAACAGCCCTTTGGCTTGCGCGGTCTTTGTCTGTTCGATTAGCGCAGCCTTAATTTGAGGATCCTGTGTGGCGTTCAGTGCCTCAGCTGGCAGGCTCGCTTGGGCCAGGCAATCGATCAACACTTCGTCGTCCGATATGTTCAAGCCGTCCGCGAATTGGGCAGAATATACAGCGCGGACGAAAGCGGCCCTTTGAGGATGAGATTCAATCGACAGTGTCAGCCGCGATGCTTTCAGACCATTCTGGGGGAAGGGATCTGGTCGTGCGAAAGACAAATCCCGCTGCCCGGCCAAACGCTCCATATCGCGCCACATGTAACGCCCTTTGGCCGGATAGATGTTGAAAGGCGAGTTATCCCAGCCTTGTGCTGCAAATATCGGGCCCAGCAGAAAGGGTTGCCATTCAACGAGGATACCATTCTGAGCGGCCAGCTCTTCTATGCGCATCGCGCTGAGGTAAGAATAGGTCGATGCGAATTCGAACCAGAACTGGATGCTGCGGGACATGATCGGCCTCAGGTAATCTCTTCCAGTTTTTCCTTGCTCAGATCGCCGGGGACAATAGTGATCGGAATCGGAAGGCTGCCTGAATTTTTGGTCAACTGTGTCACCAATGGTCCAGGACCTTTCTTTTCAACACCCGCACCCAGCACTAGCACGCCAATTTCAGGGTCGGACTGAACATGCTCAATGATTTGGGCCACAGGTTCCCCTTCACGGATTGCAAGTTCAGGGTCGACACCTTGTTTGTCCCGCATCCACTTGGCAAAAACTTCATAATGGGCGTGGATACGCTCGCGCGCTTCTTCACGCATGACTTCAGCAACGCCGATCCAATGGTTGAACTCGTCCGGCGGGATGACCGATAGGATCGTGACGCCGCCGCCGGTATGGGCTGCACGCATGGCAGCAAAACGCATGGCGTTCAGGCATTCGCGGCTGTCATCCAGAACGACCAGGAATTTGCGCATAGGGTTTCCTCATTCATTTCAGGCGATCATGCCCGACCAAATGCACGCTGGCAACACGGTGATGACTACCGGATGCTTGCGGCCCAGTCCCAATAAAGCTCGCGGGCTCGACGCGCCACCGGGCCAACCTGATACTGTGTGTCTTCGAGGGCGGTGACCGGGGTGATCTTGCTCATATTGCCGGTCATGAAGACCTCGTCAGCGGAGTGGAAGTCGTCAAAGCTCAGGACGGTTTCGTGCACGGTCATCCCGTCAGCCCGCAGATTTTTGATATGGCGCGCACGCGTGATGCCGGCCAGAAAAGTACCGTTTGGAGTTGGTGTGAACACTTCGCCGTCGCGGACCATAAAGATATTGGCGGTGGCTGTTTCGGCCACGTGACCCAGGGCGTCGGCGACCAGCGCATTTGAAAAGCCCTTTGAACGTGCTTCACGTAGCATCCGCGCGTTGTTGGGATAGAGGCATCCGGCCTTGGCGTTCACGACCGAAGATTCCAGAACCGGACGGCGAAAACGCGTGTACCCAAGCGTGACCGAGGCGGTCTCCGAGGCCATTGGGATTTGCTCGAGGCAGATAGCAAAACCAGTGCTGTTTTCCTGCGGGATGATGGCGGTCGCGTCGCCATCGATTCCCCAATACATCGGGCGGATATAGACAGCGGCGTCGGGAGAGTAAGCTTCCAGCCCTTCGCGGACGATCTCGACCATTTGTTCGGTAGTCACGCTAGGGGTCAGCATCAGAGCTTCGGCGGATCGGTTCACACGGGCGCAATGCGCCTCGAGATCGGGTGCCATACCATCGAAGTACCGTGCGCCATCAAAAACCGAAGAGCCCAGCCATGCGCCGTGATCAGCCGCTCGCATAATCGGGGCGTCCCCGTCATGCCATTGACCTTCGAAATAGGTACGGATGTTCTTACCGACTGCCATAACGCCCTCCCAAGCTTTGCGGCAAACCTAGGAAGGCGTTCGGGGAAGGTCCAGAGCAATCAGGCCTGTTTTGCACCAACCATGCCCACGATTTCGTAGGTTTGCTGCAGGATCGGGGCCGCGATCGCCCGCGCTTTGTCAGCACCCTTAGCCAAAATCCGGTCAATCTCTGCCTCTTCGCCCATGAGACGGGCCATTTCAGTCGAAATCGGCGACAACTTCGAAACAGCCAGTTCAGCAAGCATCGGCTTGAACTCACCAAACTGTTTCCCACCCATTTCGGCCAGAACTTGGTCAACACTCTGGTCGTTTAACGCGGCAAAGATGTTCACCAGATTGCGCGCTTCGGGCCGGTCTTCGAGTCCTTCTGCCTCTGAGGGCAGGGCGTCCGGATCAGTTTTGGCCTTTCGGATCTTTTTGGCGATCGTGTCCGCATCGTCAGTCATGTTTATACGGCTCATGTCCGAGGGGTCGGACTTGGACATTTTCTTTGAACCATCACGCAGACTCATGACACGCGTCGCCGCCCCTTCGATCACAGGTTCTGTGATCGGAAAGAAATCGACACCGTAGTCGTGGTTGAACTTGATCGCGATGTCGCGGGTCAGTTCCAAGTGCTGTTTCTGGTCGTCTCCTACCGGAACATGCGTTGCGTGGTAGGTCAGAATGTCGGCGGCCATCAAAGACGGATAGGCGAACAGTCCAAGTGAGGCGTTCTGTTGGTTCTTGCCAGCCTTGTCCTTCCACTGGGTCATGCGCTGCATCCAACCCATGCGGGCGACGCAGTTAAAGATCCATGCCAGCTGCGCATGCTCGGGCACCTGACTTTGGTTGAACAGGATCGACTTTTCGGGGTCGAGACCTGCCGCAATAAAGCCCGCACACAACTCACGCGTCGAATGCGCCAGTTCTTTGGGGTCTTGCCAGACGGTGATCGCGTGTAGATCGACCATGCAATAGATGGTCTCCATATCCGGTTGCTGCATATCCACAAAACGCTTCAGTGCACCCAGGTAGTTGCCAAGATGCAGGTTTCCCGACGGCTGGATGCCGGAAAACACGCGCGGTGTGAACTTGGTCTCGGTCATCGAAGGGAACTCCCGTCTGGAAAAATCAGCCCCCGTCGCTTACCCATGAGGCCAAGGGACGTCAACAGCCGCGAAAGGCCAACCCAATGAGCAGTGAGCATTATACACCCGCCGTGAACCCTTTGCCGCCGGTTGTGGTGGCGCTGTCTTTGTTCATTATGGGAATCGAGCTGGCGTTCACACTTGGTACACGCGGTCTGATCGGCGGGCCGTCAGCAGTGGGTTGGCGGTTGGATGCGTTGCAGAGCTATTCGTTCTCTCCGGACATCTTCGACTGGATGGTCGAGAATGGGCGCTGGCCGCCTGAACATGTCATCAGGTTTGTCACCTACCCGTTTGTCTCGGGTTCATTCACACAGGCGATCTTTGTCTGTGTCTTCCTGCTAGCTATGGGCAAGATGGTGGCCGAGGTTTTTGGTGGGTTCCAAATGCTGGTGATCTTTGTGCTGTCCGGCGTCGGTGGAGCGCTGGCCTATGCTCTGCTGCTGGACCCTCGCTACCCTCTGGTCGGTGGATTTCCCCCGGTATATGGGCTGATCGGCGCGTTCACATGGCTGTTGTGGCGCAAACTGTCACTGGTCGGCGAAAATCAATCACGCGCGTTTGGTTTGATAGCGGCACTTATGGGTATACAGCTGGTTTTCGGCCTGTTGTTTGGCGGCACATCGGATTGGGTGGCCGATCTGGGTGGGTTTGCCACCGGTTTCGGCCTGTCATTCTTTCTCGCTCCGGGCGGATGGGCACGGATTGTCAGCCGAATTCGCCGAGATTGATCAAGATCGTCGCAGGGCCTTCTTGAATTCGGACACTTCGAACGCGCCAAACAGGTGGCCGAGGAAGAAGTATGAGGCCGCTGCAACCTTAATCAAAATGATCAGCGCCAGATAGCGCCAGCCGGGCAAGTCGAAGGTCCAGCCGAACAGGTGGATGGCTGCATACAAAACCGCACCCATCCCCAGCGAAGCCGCGACGATACGCCATGCCCTCCGTTTAAAGCGGGCGTCAAACCGGGCCTCTTCGCCCATGCGCCGTGCACCGATAATCAAAAGGCCAACCATGGCCCACCCTGCGGCCGAGGCCGCAATGGCGGGAGCAATCCAACCAACTAGTGGGTAAAGCCCAAAGGCAAGCCCCGCATTCACAACCATGGCTACGATCGCATAGTGGAATGGGGATCGCGTATCCTCGCGGGCAAAATACAAAGGTTGCAGCAGCTTTTGCAGCATGAAAGCAGGCAAACCGATGCCATAGATCGCCACTGCCAGCGCTGTGGCTGTTGTATCCTGAGCGCTGAACTGCCCCCTTTCGAACAACACTGAAACCATCGGAGTCGGCAGGATCACAAATGCCACAGTTGATGGGATCGTCAGTAACAGCGTAAATTCCCCTGCGCGGGAAAAAGCGTTCCGGGCTCCATCCTTGTCCCCCGCTCGTAGACGGCGTGAAAGGTCAGGCAGCAACACGATCCCAACGGCGATACCCACCACGCCCAAAGGCAGTTGATACAAACGATCTGCCGCAAACAACCAACTGACGGCCTTTTCTGTTTTCGATGCCACCAGTTGCCCGACCACCAGATTGACCTGGGTCACGCCCATAGCCAATGCAGCCGGTACAGCAATGCGAACCATGTGGCGCATTTCGGGGCTGAGTTTAGGAATGCCGGGGCGTATCCGAATCCCCGCGCGTTCGGTCGCGACCCAGACCAGCGCCAGTTGCGCGATGCCAGCCAATGGGATTACAGCTATCAGCCAGCGGATCACGTCACCGCCCATGGCTGCAGCAGTTATGAGGGCTGTGCAGGCAAAAATGTTCAATAAAACAGGCGCAGCAGCGGCAGCGGCAAAGCGGCCCGTGGCGTTTAGAACTCCGGAAAACAGCGCCGCCAGTGACATGAACAGGATGTAGGGGAACACCACGTAACCGTAGTCCACCGCCAGATCGAACCGTTCGTCGCCGTAGAAACCCTCAGCCGTTAACCAGACCAGCCCGGGCATGAAGACCATGGCCAGACCGACAAGGGCCAGTACAGCCACCGCCAGTAAATTGAATGCATCCTGGGCAAAACCTTCCGCGTTTTCTTCGCCTTCCAACCGTTTTGAGAACATTGGAACAAAGGCAGCGTTGAACGCGCCCTCGGCAAAGAAACGGCGAAACATGTTGGGCAGGCGAAAGGCCGCAACGAACGCATCCATAACTGGCCCCGGCCCGATATAGGCGGTCAACAGAATTTCTCGCAAAAAGCCTAGAATCCGGCTGGCCAGAGTCCAGAAGCCGACCGTGAACAGGCCTGAAAACAGCCGAATCTGCTTCATGAGGCCGCGCGCTCAGCGCCTTCGGTTATGGCTTTGCGCAGCTTCCCTTCCAGCGTGCGCTGTTTGCTTTCCGAATGGTATTTCAGTCCGAACATGTCCTTGACGTAAAAGGTATCCACGACTTGTTCGCCGTAGGTCGCGATCACTGCGTTTGCGATATAAACGTTGGCCGCTGCCAGGGTCCGGGTCAGGTCATACAAAAGGCCCGGCCTGTCGCGGGTATCGACCTCGATGATCGTGTAAATCTCAGACCCATCGTTGTCGAAGGTGATATGGGTCGGCACGTTGAAGGCGCGTTCGCGTTTCTTGATCTTGTCCCGCGATTTCAGTGCATCGCGGGCCACAACCTCACCTTTTAGTGTTTTGTGAATCATTTGGGTCAAACGCGGGAGACGGCTAGCCTCGAACGGGTGGCCTTCAGCGTCCTGAATCCAGAACGCATCGGTGACATAGCCGTCTTTGGTGGTGTAGCTGCGTGCGTCCACCACATTGGCCCCAACCAGTGCCAGAGCACCTGCGATCCGCGCAAAAATCCCCGGATGATCACCCATCGCGAAACAGGCCCGTGTGGCATCGCGGTCTTCATCGGGATGCAGTCGGATTTCCATTTCACCCGGGTCGCCGCTGTGTTCCAGCGTTCGCAGCATTTCGGCAAATTCTATGTGGGTCGAAATGTTCAGGCCCTGCCAATAAGGAGGATAGTGCCGTCCGGTTTCGACCTTGAGGTCAGATTTGGACCAGTCCGAAAGCTCAGCCCGTAGCGCCTTTTTCGCCTCGGTGCCCCGATTGGCGCGGTTCAGGTCTTCCATTCCGGTTTCCAGCGCGCGTTTGGTTTCGGCGTGTAGGGCGCGCAACAGGGTGGCTTTCCAGTTGTTCCACGTATGTGGTCCGACGCCGCGAATGTCACAAACTGTCAGCACCGTCAGCAGATCCAGTCGCTTGACCGTCTTTACGGCCTTGGCAAAGTCACGAACGGTGCGTGGGTCCGAGATGTCTCGTTTCTGCGCCATGTCCGACATTAGCAGGTGGTACCGTACAAGCCATTCCACGGTTTCCGAGTCCGCCTTGTTCAGGCCCAATCGCGGGGCAACTTTGCGTGCGATCTGAGCGCCAAGGATCGAGTGATCTTCGGGACGGCCCTTGGCGATGTCATGCAGAAGCAAGGCCACATAAAGAACCTTGCGATTAACTCCGCCCTTCAGAATGGACGAGGCCAGCGGCAGCGATTCCACCAGCTCTCCGCGTTCGATTTGGGCGAGGTTGACGATGCACTGAATGGTGTGCTCATCGACGGTATAGCTGTGATACATGTTGAACTGCATCATTGCCACGATGTGCTCGAACTCCGGTAGGAAGGCCGACAACACACCCAATTCGTTCATCCGCCGCAGAGCGCGTTCCGGGTTGCCGTGTTTCAGCATCAGATCAAGGAAGATGCGCTGCGCCTCTTTGTCTTCGCGCATCTCTTCATCGATCAGATGGAGGTTGGCGCTGACCAATCGCATCGCATCCGGATGGATCAACATGCCTGTGCGCAACCCTTCTTCGAACAGGCGCAACATGTTCAACTTGTCGGCCAGAAACGTGTCAGAATCAGCAACGTCCAAACGGCCATGTACGACCGCATAACCGGGTTTCAGTCGCGGACGGCGGCGAAAGATGCGCTCGAGCAAGGGCGCGCCCTTCATATGAGTGGCTTCCAACTTGGTCAGGAAAATGCGTGTCAGCTCGCCCACCCGCGTTGCCTCGCGGAAGTAGCGTTGCATGAAGACCTCGACGGCGCGGCGGCCCGCTCTGTCTTCGTATCCCATCCGATCGGCGACCTCGACCTGCATGTCAAACGTCAGCTGCTCGGTTGCGCGGCCAGTGACCAGATGCAAGTGAGAGCGCACGGCCCACAGGAAATCCTCGGCCTGTACAAAGGTGCTGAACTCGTCCGGCGTGAATAGACCAAGCGGCACCAGTTCGGCCACGTCCTGCACGCCGTATGTATATTTTGCGATCCAATAAAGTGATTGCAGGTCGCGTAGTCCGCCTTTGCCCTCTTTTACGTTGGGCTCGACCATATAGCGCTGGCCCTGCTTCTTGTGGCGTTCATCACGCTCCTGAAGCTTGGCTTCGATAAATTGACGCTCGCTGCCTTTGAACAGATCGGATCGCAGGCGAGTGTCCAACTCTGCTCCAAGGTCTTTATCGCCAGCCAGATAACGCTGCTCCAGCATGGCGGTGCGGATGGTAAAATCCTCGGTCCCAAGTCGAAGGCAATCTTTGATAGTACGCGAGGAATGACCGACCTTCAGGCGCAAGTCCCAAAGGATGTAGAGCATGGATTCGATCACACTCTCGGCCCAAGCGGTGATCTTGTATGGGGTCAGGAAAAGAAGATCGACATCGGACGACGGAGCCATTTCTCCGCGGCCGTAACCACCGACTGCCATTACCGCGATCTTTTCCCCCTGGGTCGGCGTCGCTAGCGGGTGCAGCGTTTCGCTTGAGACCTTCATGGCGGTACAGACCAGCCCGTCGGTCAGATAGGTGTAGGAATGCGTTAGCGGTCTAGCGTCAAAGGGGCGTTTAGCAAAAGCATCGGCTATGGCTTGACGTCCCGCTTTTTGGGCAGCACGCAGAACCCGCACGGTTTCATTCCGGCGGGCCGCGTTGTCGGAGGTGTTGTCGAAGGCTTCCGACAGCTGCGCCATAACGGCAGCGCTGTCGAAAATTTCATCGGCCGGGCAAATCAGCTCACCCTTGGGGGTCAGCGTCAGCACCGGTTGATCAGAAACCGGCGCCAGAGAAGCTTTGTGGGGCAGGGTCAATCACTACTACCTGTTTATTCTGGATCGTGGCCACAGCCAGACCGCGTTCATTCGTACCGTTCGAGCGCAGGCGGAAGATGCCACCAACGCCCTGGAAACCAGCGTTCTGCGTCAGCGCCGAAGCGGTCAGCGCGTCGGATTTGCCTTGGCTGACCAACGCAGCAATTGCTGCGATACCGTCATATGCCAAGCCACTGATCGGATGCGGTGCCTCGCCGTAAGTGTTGTTATAGCGTTGACGATAGGCCTGAGCCTTGGACGGATCCGGAAGAGCGAACCAGCCCCCCTGTACACCCGGCAACTCAAGTGTCTGTTGTGGGATGTCCCAGCGCGTCAAACCAATGAACTGAGTGGTCGACGGTGAAATGCCGGCTTCGGGAAGCAACTGGCTGTAAAGCGGCAATGCACCCGCCGTCGTCGCTGTCAAAAAGATCGAATCCGCCCCAGATGCATCTACGCTGGCTTTGATCGTCGGAACCGAATTGATGACGCCTTGTTGCGAACGGTCGTATCCAACAGTGCCAGCATTGTTGACCCGGCTGTTGCTAAGCGCGGTTGCAATGGCCGATTGCCCTAACTGACCTGCGGCGTCGTTGCTGTGAACAATAACCATTCCGTTTTTGCCCTGAGAGCCGGCAAAGCTGACAAGACGATTAGCTGTGTTTCCAAAGGTCGGGCCCAGTACGAAAACATTCCCGCCAGCAATGCTGGTGTTGTTCGAGAAAGAAAGAACGTTGACCTTGTTTTCCAGCACAGCCAGACCGGCGGAATTCGCAGCTTGCGCATAAACCGGACCCAAAATGACTTTTGCGCCGTCAGAAACGGCGCGTCGTGCGACCTCGGCGGCGGTATTGGAACTGCCACGTGTGTCGTAGATTCGTAGGTCGATCTTCACGTTTTGCAGATCGGCCATTGCCAGACGAGCCGCGTTTTCTAGGCTGCGGGCCAGTTCTGCGTCGCCGGGGCGGCCAGATCCAGCTGGGACCAACAAGGCCACCGGAACTGGCTTGGATGTGTTGATCGACGGCCCTCCGCCAATGGTACCGACATCACAAGCGGCCAAAAATGCGGCGGTTGCCAATACAGCGGCGGTGCGCGCCAGCTTGCGAACGGGCTTGCAAACGGTAAACATCTGAATGAAAACTCCCTGTCCCAGCGACTTGGTGTGCCGCCAATCTATTGGGTCGCGATAATAGACGTCACGCTGTGAGGGTCCAGCTTTGAATTTCCAAAAAGTCAGATTGGGCGCCGGCCTGTATTTTGTTGCCACTCCGATCGGAACGGCACGCGATATCACGCTCAGGGCGCTGGATGTGTTGGCATCGGCTGATGTAATTGCTGCCGAAGACACGCGTAGCTTGCGCCGATTGATGGAAATACACGGCGTCCCGCTAGAGGGACGGCGTATTTTGGCATATCATGACCACTCCGGCGCCGGAGCGCGCGGTAAAATTCTTGAGGCTCTGAACGAAGGTAAGTCGGTTGCCTACGCGTCCGAAGCTGGAATGCCGTTGATCGCAGACCCGGGGTATGACCTGGGGCGACAGGCCGCTGAGGCCGGTCACATCGTGACGTGTGCGCCCGGCCCTTCCGCGGCTTTGATGGCGCTGACGTTGGCGGGTTTGCCAACGGATGCGTTCTTTTTCGCCGGGTTTTTGCCCAACGCGTCCGGAGCCCGCCGCTCTCGGATTGAGGCACTGCGGGACATACCCGGGACACTGGTGTTCTACGAATCGCCGAAACGCGTGGCCGCCTGCCTATCGGATCTGGCTGAGGTTCTGGGAGAAAACCGCCCAGCCGCGATGTGCCGTGAGTTGACCAAAAAGTTTGAAGAAGTTCGGCGTGGGTCTTTGGGTGAACTTGCGGCGGATCTGCAAGGACAAACGGTCAAAGGTGAGATCGTCTTGCTTGTCGATCGCGGGCATTCGGAAACTGTTAACGAATCCGACGTAGAAGAAGCTTTGAAACGGGCTTTGGAAACTCATTCGGTAAGGGATGCGGCGGATCTGGTGTCGGAAATGTACAAACTTCCGCGCCGACCAATTTATCAAAAGGCTCTGAAACTGGGTAAGGGATGATATGACCACGCGATCCGTCCGAAGTTCGGTTTCCTATCACGCCGGACAGGCGGCGGAGCAGCAGGTTGCATCCGATTATGAGCGGCGCGGCTTTTCAATCGCGCATCGTCGTTGGCGCGGGGCCGGAGGAGAGATCGACCTGATTGCCCGAAACGCGGATGGTGTTGTTTTCATCGAGGTCAAGAAGAGTACGAGTTTTGAGATGGCCGCAGCGCGTATTAGCCTACGTCAGATGGATCGGATTTTCGCTTCGGCAGCTCAATTTCTAGAAGATGAACCCAACGGGCAACTGACAAATGCGCGGTTTGATGCGGCATTGGTGGATGCCTCAGGCGCTGTTCAAATCATCGAAAACGCCTTTGGACAGGCCTGACACCCATTGAACCCATGGCCGCACTGCGCCATGTATCTGGCGTGAAACTGAGGGACACGCCATGAAAATTGCCTTTCAGATGGACCCGATTGGGGCCGTGGATATCAACGCAGACAGCTCATTCCGACTAGCCGAAGAGGCGCAGTCGCGAGGGCACTCGCTGTTCTTCTACAGCCCGGACCAACTGGCTTATCAGGAGGGGAGGATCACCGCACGCGGTCATGATATGACGGTGCAGCGTGTAGCGGGCAATCCGGCCGAACTTGGTCCTGAGCGCGAGGTCGATCTGGCGGAATTCGACGTGGTTTGGCTCCGCCAAGACCCTCCGTTCGATATGCACTACATCACATCGACACACCTGTTGGATCGACTGAAGGGGCAAGCACTGGTGGTCAACGACCCGTTCTGGGTGCGGAATTACCCGGAAAAGCTGTTGGTCCTTGATTTCCCGGACCTGACGCCCCCAACGACCATCGCGCGCGATCTTCAGACCATCAAAGCGTTTAAGGAAAAGCATGGCGATATCATCCTTAAGCCGCTTTATGGCAATGGCGGTGCTGGAGTGTTCCGCTTGGATGCTAACGACCGCAACCTGACGTCTCTGCACGAGTTGTTCACAGGATTTTCGCGTGAGCCGCTGATCGTCCAGAAGTTCCTGCCCGACGTCAGCAATGGGGACAAGCGCGTGATCCTTGTGGATGGCGAAGCTGTGGGAGCGATTAACCGCGTCCCGGCCAAAGGAGAAACGCGCTCGAACATGCATGTTGGTGGACGTCCTGAAAAGATCGGCTTGTCTGAACGTGATCAAGAGATTTGCGCCGCGATTGGTCCCCTTTTAAAGGAAAAGGGTCAAATCTTCGTTGGGATCGATGTGATCGGGGATTACCTGACCGAGATCAACGTGACCTCGCCCACCGGCATTCAGGAGCTCGAACGGTTCGACGGCGTAAACATCGCCGAAAAAATCTGGCAGGCAATCGAATCCAAGCTTTAAGACGCTACCTTGGCGCTGATGCGAAAGCTCAGCGCCTCGGCAACGTGGGGGCGCCTGACATCGACGGCGCCATCAAGGTCGGCAATGGTTCGTGCCACGCGCAGAATGCGGTGAAAGGCACGGGCTGACAGGCCAAAACGCTCAGCTGCCCTTAGAAGCAACTCCCTACCTTCGGCGTCAGGGGCGGCAATTTCTTCTAGCTGGTTGCCTTCGACATCAGCGTTCTGGCGAACTGCCGGCGTATCGTGGAACCGTTCGGCCTGAACGGCGCGGGCTTGTCCGACACGCGCCGCAACGGTTACCGAACTGTCGCCAGAGGCAGGTAGGTCCAGGTCGGTAAATCCAACCGGCGGCACCTCAATCCGCAGATCAAAACGATCCATTAATGGGCCTGATATTCGACCCAGATAATCCTCACCGCACACCGGCGCGCGTGAACAAGCGCGGGCAGGATCGGTCAAGTACCCGCACCTGCAAGGATTGGCTGCGGCGACCAGCATAAAACGGCAAGGATATTTGACGTGCGCGTTTGCACGAGCCACCATGACCTCGCCCGTTTCAATAGGTTGGCGCAGGGTTTCCAGCACGGTTCGAGGAAACTCAGGGAGTTCATCCATAAACAATACACCGTTATGAGCGAGCGAGATTTCACCCGGTTTCGCACCTCTACCACCACCAACAATCGCAGCCATCGAGGCTGTGTGGTGCGGTTCGCGAAAAGGGCGGGAGCGGCTAATGCCGCCTTCATCCAACAGCCCGCACAACGACTGGATCATAGATGTTTCCAGTGCCTCGGTTGGGGTCAACGGCGGTAGAATACCGGGCAGGCGCGCTGCTAACATGGATTTTCCCGACCCCGGCGTTCCAATCATGATCAAGTGGTGACGTCCTGCAGCCGCAATTTCCAACGCTCGTTTGGCGCGCTCCTGGCCTTTTACATCACGCAAATCGCGGGCGCTGGGCGTAAGACTAACCTCGCCCGGTTGGGCCGCGGGTAACGGTGACTGGCCGGAAAAATGACGTACGACATCGCCTAGCGACCCGGCGCCGATCACCTGCGTGGCATCGACCCACGCGGCCTCAGCACTTGAAGCACGAGGGCAAAGCAAAGCGCGATCCTCGGCGGCGGCGGTCATTGCGGCGGGCAGGGCTCCGACCACAGGAACCAACGAGCCGTCCAATGACAGTTCGCCCAAGGACACTGCGCCTTCAACGGCATCTCGTGGGATAATCTCCAAAGCTGACAATAGTGCCACCGCGATGGGTAGGTCGAAATGGCTGCCCTCCTTAGGCAGGTCGGCAGGGGATAGGTTGATAGTGATGCGTTTCGACGGCAACGCGATGGCCATCGAACTCAGCGCACTGCGCACGCGGTCACGAGCTTCGGACACGGCTTTGTCTGGTAGGCCGACGATGGAAAAGGCGGGCAGGCCTGGCGAGACGGCGCATTGCACCTCGACCGGGCGTGCATCGACCCCTTGGAAAGCTACTGTGTGGGCGCGAGCAACCATGAACGACCTTTTTAGTTAACAGGTCGTTGCTGCCATGATCACCGTTTAAGAATCGTTAACGGTGCCTGCCATCTCAGCGAATTTAGGCCATGCGCCAGGGTCCGCGACAGTTTTGTCCCTGCAGAATTGGTTGCAGAAGCCCCATCGCTGCCCGTCTAGTTCAAGAACATGCGTAACCGTTTTTCCGGAGTACGGGCATGAGGCATTAACCGCCTCGCCTCCGTCAACAGATCGCGCAGCCGAGTGTCCGCCGATTGGCCATGCCTGAGAGGATAAGTCCAGCGCATAGGGAAATGGATCATAGGCCACGGTCATCCCCATAGCGCGCCACTGACGCACGGACGAATCTGACAACAATTCAAGACAATACGCTCGGTTAGCGTCAGAAACTGGCAACCCATACCCGATGATCCGCGCTGCAACCGGCGTGTAGAACACGTCCGCCAGGGAATAGTTGCCGAAGAGCGGTCCGGTTTTTGCACCGGATACCGACCGGGCATGGTCCCACAGGGTTTCTATTCGGCTTAGGTCAGTCTGCGTTTCAGGGGATGGGACAAACCCCTGCCAGCAGTGCTTCAGTTGCATCGGGCATTCACCGCGCAGTGCATTGAACCCAGCCACCATCTCGGCGCAAAGCCACCGTGCAGTTGCTCGCGCAGCGGCGTCCTCCGGCCACATTCCAGCCTCGGGGTGTTGTTCGGCCAGGGTCTCGGCCATAGCGAGGCTTTCACCCACAACTGTACCGTCAGGCAGGCGCAACGCGGGCACGAGACGAGCCGGGGCAAGGGCTTTCATATCTTCGGGCATCGTGCCGGAATAGAGGCCAATCATATGGCTTCGATAGGGAAGGCCGAACTTTTCCAGCATCAGCCAACCGCGCATGGACCAGCTGGAAAACAGGCGGTCTCCGATAAACAAATCATAGGTCATGCCCAAGGATGGCGTGGCAGAACTAATCAGTAAATCAGTGATTTGTGCGGGGTATGATCACGGACAGTGATTGATCTGCCCAACAGACCAGTAATCTCCATGGTGGGTTATGTCCGTGACCGAGAGATTGTCGATCCGGTGGCTGAACGCTTCTTGCGCGTTGACATTTAAGGCACGTTGGACCTGCGTCAGGATCACACCGAAGTGGGCGACCACGATCAAGTCGTGCCCGGTGTAATCGGCGATCAATTGGTCGATCACCGTATCGACGCGGGCACGCACTTCGTTCCAGCTTTCTCCCTCGGGGGGGCGCACCTCTCCGGGATTGTCCCAGTAAGCAAAAGCCAGTTCAGGGTCCTCGGCCTCGATCTCTTTGAAGCCGCGCAGTTCCCACGTACCAAAATGGATTTCGCGCAGGTCGGAGTGATGTGGCAATCGCTGACGCGTACCCTGAATGGCCGAAGCGGTATCTGCTGCACGGGATAGGTCGGACGAGATGACCAGAGCCTTGGTCGGCAAGTGATCGTGCAAACGCGAAATGGCCGCGTGATCACTGAGGTCTGCTGGCAGATCGGACCATCCAACCATGGTTTTAGCGTGGGTCGGCCCATGCCGGACAAGATGCAACCGGGTCATGGTAATTGTCCCTTTAGAACCAGAGGCAGACCAGCGGTCACTTGCACGACCAGATCTGCCTGTGCTGCCAAAGCAATGTTCAGGCGCCCCTGTGCCTCGCGAAATCGGCGGGACAAGGCGTTGTCGGGGACAATCCCGTGGCCAACCTCATTCGAAACAATGACAACGGGCGCACGGCACAAGCGAAGCGCATTCACAAGATCATTCTGGGCGTGGTCGAGGTTGTTTTCGGCCAACAGGTGATTGGTCAGCCACATGGTCGCGCAGTCGATCAGGCAAATATCTTCGGGGGTCAGATCTGACAGCGCGGGTCCTAAGTCAAAAGGAGCTTCGATCGTCGACCAGCCTTCTCCGCGTTGAACGATGTGGCGCTGAACCTTGTCGCGCATCTCGTCATCAAACACTTGTGATGTGGCAAGATAAATTTGTTTTTTGCCTGATGAAACAACTAGTTGCTCGGCGTAAGCCGACTTACCCGAGGCTGCGCCACCCAACACAAAGGTTAAATCCGGATACACTGTAATTACCTTTCTTGTGATCCACCCGGTTTTGTTCTGCGTATCGACCCTAGGTCGGCAAGGCAAGTCCGGCCCGCGCCTGTGAAAAGGGGAGATTTCAATGGCACTCGATAATGCGAACGATTTCTCGATGTCCCGGCAAGCGATGAAGGCCGAACTGCTGGACGCGGAAACAGAATTAAAACTGGCTTATGCTTGGCGCGACGATCGCGATGAGCAGGCCTTGCATCGGCTGATAACGGCTTATATGCGCCTGGCCATTTCAATGGCAGCCAAGTTCAAACGTTATGGCGCCCCGATGAATGATCTCATTCAGGAAGCTGGGTTGGGCCTCATGAAAGCTGCTGACAAGTTCGATCCTGACCGGGGCGTGCGGTTTTCGACCTATGCGGTCTGGTGGATCAAGGCCAGCATTCAGGATTACGTCATGCGCAACTGGTCAATGGTGCGGACGGGATCAACCTCTTCTCAGAAGTCCCTCTTCTTCAACATGCGCCGTGTTCAAGCCCGTTTGGAGCGTGAAGCCGCGACAGAGGGTATGGAGTTGGATCGTCATCAATTGCATCAGATGATCGCGGCCGAGATTGGGGTGCCTCTGCGCGACGTCGAGATGATGGAGGGAAGACTTTCCGGCTCTGACTTCTCATTGAATGCCTTACAGTCTGCCGATGAGGACGGTCGAGAGTGGATCGACGCCTTAGAGGATGAGCGTGAGCAGGCAGCCGAGACGGTCGAAAACAGCCATGACACCGAACAACTGCGCGAATGGTTGGTTACCGCGATGAAGGCGCTGAACGATCGAGAAAGGTTCATTGTTCGCGAACGCAAACTGCGTGAACCATCGCGGACATTGGAAAGCCTTGGGCAGGAATTGGGTCTTTCCAAAGAGCGTGTGCGTCAGCTCGAGGCGGCTGCATTTGTAAAAATGCGCAAGAACCTTGAAGCCCAATCGCGCGAGGTGCAACACTTCATTGCATGAGACAGCTTGCGATTCTGCTTTGTGCACTTGTGGTTATGGCCGGACCCGGCCATGCCGACGATCTGATACCGGATGACGTACTGACTGCGATGACCTCATCGGATGTCATTATTTTGGGCGAGATTCACGACAACCCTCAGCACCACGTTATCCAAGCCGAGGCTCTGAAGGCCATCATGCCATCGGCGGTGGTTTGGGAAATGGTGACCGAGGAAGGGGCGCAGCGCCTGGCCGACAAAGCTGTTTCCAACCCCGAGGAGCTTTCGAGAATACTTGAATGGCTGGAATCCGGCTGGCCGCCCCTTAGTATGTATTATCCTGTATTTCAGGCTTCGGACGCACCGGTATATGGCGCAATGGTGCCACGCGCTGCAGCCCGTGCCGCGATGGAGCGGGGTGCTGCCACCGCCCTAGGGGCAGACGCTGCTCGCTATGGATTGACGGTGCCTCTACCCCAAGATCAGCAGGCTGCGCGAGAAGCGGACCAGTTGGCCGCTCACTGCGATGCGATACCTGAGAGCGCTCTGCCTCAATTGGTTGCCATACAGCGGCTACGCGATGCTGTTCTGACCCGCGCGATCCTGCGCGCGTCGGATGAAACCGGTGGGCCTGTGGCGGTCATCACGGGCAACGGTCACGCACGCAAAGACCGTGGCATCCCGACCTTTTTGTCCCGATTGCGTCCAGGGCTAAAAGTGTTTGT
The DNA here is from genome assembly GCF_056538765.1 of Ruegeria sp. BE9. Lineage (NCBI taxonomy): Bacteria > Pseudomonadati > Pseudomonadota > Alphaproteobacteria > Rhodobacterales > Roseobacteraceae > Ruegeria > Ruegeria sp. BE9. The sequence goes on from NZ_JBQFTS010000007.1 coordinate 169,036, forward strand.
GCTAGGCCAGTCCGAAGACGGTGCGGTAGCCGGAGAGTTCGACGCGGTGATCGACAGCCCGGGCATTGAGCGCGAAGACCCCTGCCTTGCTTTTGAAACGCAGAATTAACCGCTGGAACTGTTCGGCCCCCTTGCCTAATGTCGGGGCCGACCGGGACGGGAAGGGCTCAACATGCTGGCATCGAAACGCATTCTGCTGATCATTGGCGGTGGGATCGCGGCCTACAAATCGCTGGATCTGATCCGGCGTCTGAAAGAACGCGGCGCGGCCGTAACGCCCGTGCTGACCCGTGCAGCCGAAGAGTTCGTGACACCTTTGTCGGTTTCCGCCTTGGCTGGAGAAAAGGTCTACCGGGATTTGTTCGACCTGACAGACGAAGCTGAAATGGGTCATATCCAACTGTCGCGGTCTGCCGACCTGATCGTTGTTGCTCCGGCGACTGCGGATCTGATGGGTAAAATGACTTCGGGGTTAGCCAATGATCTGGCCTCAACACTTCTTATGGCAACTGACACGCCAGTTCTGTGCGCTCCGGCGATGAACGTCAGGATGTGGGAGCACCCAGCCACGCAGCGCAATCTCAAACAGTTGCAGGCAGACGGTATTCGCTTTGTCGGTCCTAACGAAGGTGACATGGCTTGTGGCGAATATGGCCCGGGCCGCATGTCCGAACCCCTTGAGATCGTAGCTGCGATCGAAGCTGAACTGGGCGCGGGACCGCTCAGCGGCAAGCGTGTGCTTGTAACCTCAGGGCCGACGCATGAGCCGATCGACCCGGTGCGCTACATCGCCAATCGCTCTTCCGGAGCTCAGGGTTCAGCGGTCGCCCGAGCCCTTGCTGCGCTGGGGGCTGACGTTGTCTTTGTAACTGGACCCGCAGATGTGCCGCCGCCACCGGGGGTTCAGGTGGTTGCAGTGGAAACCGCGCAGCAGATGTCTGACGCGGTGGATGCCGCCCTGCCGGTTGATGCGGGGGTATTTGCGGCTGCGGTTGCGGATTGGCGGGTTGCCAGTGCCTCGGATAAGAAGCTGAAGAAAAGTCGGGACGGGTTGCCGGCGCTGGAATTTGCCGAAAACCCGGACATTCTAAAGCGGATTGCCCATTTAAAGGCCGGACGGCCCGCGCTGGTGGTTGGCTTTGCGGCTGAGACTGACAACGTGATTGAACACGCCACTGCTAAGCGGGTACGCAAGGGCTGTGATTGGATCGTAGCCAATGATGTCAGCCCGGCAACAGGGATCATGGGCGGGTCCGAAAATGCGGTGATCCTGATCTCGGACCATGGCGCTGAGGAATGGCCTCGTATGGGCAAAGACGCGGTGGCGCAGCGTTTGGCGACTAAGATCGCTGATGCGCTGACACGCTAAACCAAGGGAGCGGTAATGGTTGCAATTCGTGTGATCCGAGAGGAGGGGTCTGATCCGTCGGTACCTCTGCCGTCCTATGAAACCGCCGGTGCGGCTGGCGCAGATGTGAGGGCGAACTTACCGGGGGCTGCTTCGATAACGCTAGAACCTGGTCAGCGTGCCTTGGTGCCCACTGGATTGCGCATCGAAATCCCGCAAGGATTTGAGGTACAGGTGCGCCCCCGCTCGGGCTTGGCGCTAAAACACGGCGTCACTCTGCCCAACACTCCAGGTACAATAGACAGTGACTATCGCGGCCCTTTGGGTGTGATCCTGCTGAACGCAGGGCAAGAGGCGTTTGAGATCACCCACGGTGAGCGTATCGCTCAATTGGTTGTTGCCCCAGTCCTGCAGGCCGTGTTCGAACCTGTTGACGCGCTTAGCGACACCGAGCGTGGCGCGGGCGGTTTTGGCTCGACCGGACGCGGCTGATGCTACTGGTTCTGATCCTGGCTGCGGGCCTTTGGGGTATCGGCTATTTGGCCGGAGTTTCCCGCTCTGCACGCATGGCTTCGGTTGGAATGTTGCTATTGGGTGTTATCACGGCCCAACTGGCTCTGCCTGATGGCCACCCGTTGCGTGAGGCGACTGGCGGCTCTGCGGCGATGTGGTTGATCTTGGGTGGCTTCGCCATTCTGGTTCTGGTTTACGGAAGAGTGCTGAAAGCGCTGCGAAATCGCGCAGTACCTGGCGCAGCCAAGGAGCCCGTAATGCCGTCCGACCAATTCTCTGAAACCGAACTGGAACGTTATGCTCGCCACATCGTTTTGCGAGAGCTGGGTGGCCCGGGGCAGAAGAAAATGAAACTGGCCCGCGTTCTGGTCATCGGTGCCGGAGGGCTCGGCGCCCCAGCGCTGCAGTATTTGGCGGCGGCTGGTGTCGGGACTATCGGCGTGATCGATGATGATGAGGTCGAGAATGCCAATCTGCAAAGACAGGTCATCCACCGGGACACTGATATTGGGATGCCCAAGGTTTTCTCGGCGCAACAGGCGATGCTGGCGCAAAACCCCAATGTGACCGTCCTGCCGTATCACCGGCGGTTAACTGACGAGGTCGCTTCGGACTTGTTTGCCGATTTCGATCTGATCCTCGATGGTACCGACAATTTCGAAACCCGCTATTTAGCTAACCGCACAGCGGTTGCGTTGGGCAAACCGCTGATCTCAGGTGCCCTGTCACAATGGGAAGGTCAGCTAAGCGTGTTTGATTCCGCCCATGATGCCCCCTGTTATCAGTGCATCTTCCCCGAGGCTCCGGCCCCCGGGTTGGCCCCGTCCTGCGCTGAGGCTGGGGTTATCGGCCCATTGCCGGGTGTGGTCGGGTCTATGATGGCGGTAGAAGCGATCAAAGTGATCACGGGTGCCGGGCAAGCGTTGCGCGGTGAGATGCTGATTTACGACGCACTTTATGGTGAAAGCCGCAAGATTACCCTCTCGCGTCGGACTGATTGCCCAATTTGTGGATCTGCTGCCTAGTTCCGTACTGGATCACCCGGCCTGCCGTTCCTAACTCTGTGGTCAAAGGAGACATGCATGACCAATCCGATCCTATCCGCTTGGACCACGCCGTTTGAAATCGCACCTTTCGCTGACATCGCCGATACAGACTTCGCCCCGGCACTGGACAAGGCGATGCAGGCCCACAACGCACAGATCGACGAAATTGCTGGCAACACGGACAAGCCCACTTTTGCCAACACGATCGAGGCGCTTGAGGCCGCAGGTGAGCAGATGGACAAAGTTCTGTCGGTGTTCTTCACTGTCGCGGGTGCGGACAGCAATTCGGCGAGGGAAGAGTTACAACGTGAATTCTCTCCCAAGTTGGCGGCGCATTTTTCGGGTATTTCTTCGAACAAAGCTCTGTTTAACCGCGTGGCTGATCTGTGGGCTCGCAAGGATGACTTGAACCTGACAGAAGAACAGGCGCGCGTATTGATGCTGACCCATCGAGGTTTTGTGCGCGCAGGTGCTGCTCTCGAGGGCGACGAGGACGCCCGGATGCAAGAGATCAAAGCGCGCTTGGCTTCGCTCGGGACCTCTTTCACTCAGAACCTTTTAGCGGATGAACGCGATTGGCGCATGGAACTGTCCGAAGATGATCTTGAGGGCTTGCCGGAATTCGTTGTGGATACCGCCCGCGCCGCTGGACAAGAGAAAGGGGCGAAGGGCCCGGTTGTAACTCTGTCCCGGTCACTCATCGTGCCATTCCTGCAATTTTCACCGCGCCGGGACCTACGGGAAAAGGCCTATCGCGCCTGGACTGCACGGGGCGCAAATGGCGGTGAGACCGACAACCGAGAGATTGCGGCCGAAATCCTAACCTTAAGAGAAGAACGGGCCAAGTTACTGGGGTATGAAAGTTTTGCGGCGTACAAGCTGGAAACCGAAATGGCCCGCACACCTGATAAGGTGCGCGATCTGCTGATGCAGGTGTGGGAACCCGCCAAAGCCCGTGCTGACTCAGATGCGGAAATCCTGACGCAGATGATGCAGGCGGAAGGCGTTAATGGCCCGCTGGAGGCCTGGGACTGGCGTTACTATGCTGAAAAGCGCCGCAAGGCCGAGCATGATCTGGATGAGGCCGCACTGAAGCCGTACCTGCAGCTGGACCGCATGATCGAGGCGTCGTTCGCTTGCGCCAATCGCCTGTTCGGGCTGGAATTTGCACCACTGGATGTACCGCTCTATCACCCCGATTGCCGGGCGTGGGAAGTCACGCGGAACGGGCAGCATATCGCGGTGTTCATCGGTGACTACTTTGCGCGTGGCTCGAAGCGTTCCGGCGCGTGGTGCAGCGCGATGCGGTCTCAGGCCAAGTTTCCCAAGGTGCAGGCGCCTGTCGTGATTAATGTTTGCAACTTTGCCAAGGGTGACCCGGCGCTGCTGTCATATGACGATGCGCGCACGTTGTTTCATGAATTCGGCCACGCGCTGCATCAGATGCTTTCGAATGTCACCTACGAAAGCATTTCGGGCACGTCGGTCGCTCGAGACTTTGTAGAGTTGCCCAGCCAGCTCTACGAGCATTGGCTGGAGGTTCCCGAGGTGTTGTCGGAGTTCGCTACGCATGCTGAAACGGGCGAACCGATGCCGCAAGAGATGCTGGAAAAAGTGCTCAAGGCTGCAAATTTCGATCAGGGGTTCCAGACGGTGGAATATGTGGCTTCGGCACTGGTTGATCTGGAGTTCCACAATGGCGCTGCGCCCGCTGATCCGATGGTAAAGCAGGCAGAGGTTTTGGCTGGAATTGGAATGCCCCAAGCTATCGGAATGCGTCATGCGACACCGCACTTTGCGCATGTGTTTGCTGGCGACGGTTATAGTTCCGGCTACTACAGCTATATGTGGTCCGAAGTGATGGACGCTGATGCTTTTGCCGCTTTTGAAGAGGCCGGAGGTGCATTTGACCCCGACAGGGCCAAGGCGCTGGAGGAAAACATTCTTTCCACCGGCGGTTCACGCGAGGCAGAGGATCTGTATCTGGCTTTCCGTGGGCGCTTGCCGGGTGTTGATGCGCTGTTGAAGGGCCGAGGCCTGATCGCCGCTTAGTACCCTAAGTCACGATCGACGAGGTGAAGGAAGGGTTCGCCAGCCTCTCCTCGTCGAATGTTCTCGCATATAACCTGGGCCGCCGTGGCGGGGCGCGTCTCAGACGCTATGTGAGGGGTCACTGTGACGTTAGGATGCGCCCAATAGGGATGGTCTGCAGGCAGCGGTTCTACCCTAAAAACATCCAACGTGGCGTGGCCTATGTGACCGGAGTTCAGGGCTGCGAGCAGCGCACCATCTTCGATCAAGGGGCCACGACCGGGGTTTATGATACACGCTCCGTTTGGCAGCAGGGCCAAGGCTTCGGCATTCAGTGTGTTCTCGGTCGCAGGCGTGTCTGGCAGCAGCAGAACCAAAATCTCTGCTTGGGATAAGGCGGCCCTAAGCCCGTCTTCGCCATGCAGACAATTGACGCCAGGGATATCTTTGGCGGTGCGGCTCCAACCGGTCACATTGAAGTTCAACGCGGCCAGCGCCCGGGCGACGGCTTCTCCCAAGGCGCCCAGACCAAGAATGCAGACCTCGCGTTGGTTGGCCAAAGGCGGTGCCTCGGGGTTCCAGACACCATCTTGCACAGTGATGTGCCGGTCCATCCCAAGATGGTAGCGCAGCACGTGGCCCACCACCCATTCTGTCATTCCCTGCGTCAGCCCATGATCCACCATTCGCGCTAATGGGACTGTCAGGGTTTCATTCCCGGCGATACTTTCAACTCCGGCCCACAGGCTCAGCACTGCCTTCAACTGCGTGTACGGGGTGAAATCCAGTAGCCCTCCGTTCGGGGCATAGACGACATAGTCGACCTGATCTGGCTCAAATTCAGTTCCCAGGTGAAAATCCACTCCCGCCTCAGTCAGGCCTTTGGTCAGCAAAAGCTCGTAAACAGGCCATAAGGCGGGGCGCGCGGAAAACAGGACGTTCACGGGCATAAGAGACCTTTCAGATCAGCGGGGGCGGTGGATATGGGCGCTTTGTACAATACCAAAGGCTGCCATCAGAACCAGCATGGCCGAACCTCCATAGCTCACCATCGGCAAAGGCACACCCACAACTGGGGCAAGGCCCATGACCATCGACATATTGACGGCAAAGAACAGGAAGAAGTTCAGCGCAATGCCCAATGTTACCAGCGACGAGAACCTGTCTTTGGTCGATAATGCAGTGACAAGACAAAACACCAGGATCAGACCGTAAAGGGTCAGAAGGGTAATGCCGCCGACAAAACCGAATTCTTCGGCCAATGTCGTAAAGATGAAGTCGGTGTGTTTCTCGGGCAGAAAGTTCAGTCGCGATTGGGTGCCCTGCATGAAGCCCCGCCCGTTCCAGCCGCCAGAGCCCAGTGCAATTTTGGACTGGGTGATGTGATACCCCGCACCCAAAGGATCCGTTGATGGATCCAAAAACGTATCGATCCGACGGAACTGGTAGTCCTTGAGCAACTGCCAGTCGGTTCCCCGGCTGTTGAAGACGGTGGCAATCAGACCAACCACAGCGGCGATGACTGCGGCGAAATATGCCCAATGGACACCGGCCAGGAACATCAGTCCCCCTCCTGCTGCCAGCAAAAGGATTGAGGTCCCAAGGTCCGGTTGTTTCAGGACCATGAATGTAGGGATCAGGATAAGGGCAACCGGGATCAGAACCCAAAGCGGTCGGGATGTTTTGTGCGAAGGCAGCCAGTCGTAATAGGCCGCCAAGAGCATCACCAACGTAACTTTCATGAGCTCTGAGGGTTGCAATCGCATGAACCCGAGGTCGATCCAACGCTGTGCGCCCATACCGACCGTGCCGAATAGTTCGACAAAAACCAGCAAAGCCAGCGAAACCAGATAAGCCAGTACGGACATATTTCGCCAGAACCAGATCGGCACAAGCGCAACAATAAACATAACCGTCAGGCCCAAGCCAAAGCGCTCTAGCTGTGGTTCGGCCCACGGCGTCCATGATCCGCCTGCCACGGAATAAAGCATCAGGAAACCGGCACTGGCGACACTGATCAGCAGCAGTGTCAGGGGCCAGTTCATATACAGGAATTTGCGGAATCCTGACGGAGTGGATTTTACGGCGTATTCAAGATAGCTCATGCGCGGTCCTTTTCGCTCGGACGCGCTTTGGGGCGACGATCACCCTCCAGCCGTTTTTGCTGTTCCTTGATCCGGTCGCGATCGGCGACAGGGTAGGCTTCTAACGGCGGTGTTCCGTCATAGAGCGCCTGTAGCATAATGTCCCGCGCGACGGGGGCCGCAGCCTTGGAGCCACCACCGCCATGTTCCACCACGACGGCCACCGCGTATTTTGGATTGTCATAGGGGGCAAAGCTCACAAACAGAGCGTGGTCACGGCGCTCCCATGGCAGATCCTCGTTGCGGATAACCCCGGCAGCGCGTTCGGCTTTGGTGATGTTCCGCACTTGACTCGTGCCGGTTTTACCCGCCATTCGGAATTCATCCGCGATAATGCGGCTACGATAGGCTGTACCGCGCCGGTCGTTCGAAACCGAGAACATTGCCTTGCGTACTTGCTCAAGGTTGTTGCGGTTTACCGCCAATGGCTCACCCGCGCCCGAGGGCTGTTCGACTCCGTTCACTGACCGCACCAAGCGTGGTGTTACTGAGCGACCCGTGGCAATTCGCGCTGTCATCACCGCCAGTTGCAGAGGTGAGGCCAGCATGAATCCCTGACCGATCGAAGCGTTGGCCGTGTCGCCTACCAGCCAGTCCTGACCATGAACGCGTTGCTTCCATTCTTGGTTTGGAGCCAACCCGGCGGCTACGGCGGACATTGGGATATCGTGCTTTACACCCAAGCCAAAGGTGCGCGCCATATCCGAGATTTTGTCGATGCCAACTCGCAGGGCCACGTCATAATAGTAAACGTCGCAACTGCGTTTCAGTGAAGTCTCCAGATCAACGGTGCCGTGCCCGCCGCGTTTCCAACAGTGGAACCGCCGGCTCCCGACTTTTAGGTGGCCGGGGCAGTAAACCGTATTGGCGGGTCCGATCACTCCGGCCTCAAGCGCGGCCATGGCGGTGATCATCTTGAAAGTCGAACCGGGTGGGTAAGTACCCTGCACCGTCTTGTTGGCCAGTGGGCGATAATTGTCCTGTGTCAGAGCACGATAGTCTGCGACCGAGATGCCGCGCACAAACAGGTTCGGGTCAAAACTGGGTGCGGAACTGATGGCCCGGATATCTCCGGTCTCACAGTCGATCACCACCGCAGCGGCGCTTTCCCCTGCCAGCCGCGCCTGAGCGTATTGCTGCAGGTTGGCGTCCACTGAAAGCTGTAGGTCGGCGCCGGCAGTCCCTTCCTGTCGATCTAGCTCGCGCATGACGCGGCCTGTCGCGTTGACTTCGACCCGTTTGGCTCCGGCCTTACCGCGGAGTGAGATCTCCTGCTTGGCTTCCAACCCGACCTTGCCGATCTGAAAGCGCGGGATTCGCAGAACCGGCTCGGGATCTTCGATCTGGCTCAGGTCATAATCGCTGACAGGGCCCACATAACCTACCACATGGGCAAAATCTTCGTAACGCGGGTATTGGCGTGTCATGCCGACTTCGGGTGTTACTCCAGGTAGCGCAGGCGCGTTGACCGCGACTTTCGAGATGTCTTCCCAAGTCACCTGATCGGCCAGTGTAACCGGAAGGAACGGTGCAGAGCGGCGCATCTCAGCCTTGGCGCGTTCAACTTCATCTTGTGTCAGTGGGATGAGTTCCGACAGTTTGGCGATGACTTTGTCTATGTCACCTGCGTCTTCGCGCACGATGACAATGCGGTAAGAAGGTGAGTTTAGGCCAATGACTTGGCCGTTTCGATCATAAATGCGACCGCGTGTTGGCGGGATCAAACGGATATTGATCCGGTTTTCTTCGGCTAGCAGGCGGTATTCGTCTGCCTGATCAACCTGCATGAAACGCATCCGAGCCGCCAAGCCTGCGATAAAGGCGGTTTGCAGACCACCCAGAATAAGTGCTCTTCGCGGTAGGCGTTTATAAGCGAGGCCCTGCGTCTTCGGTTTTCGTTGCTTCATGGCCGCGCCCCCAACGTTCCGCTGTCATTGGAAGACGCGCGTCGAATGCCCAGCCCGTTCTGGCTGAGTAGAACGATGAGTGGGTAGACCGCTATTGTGAACACCACTTGCATTACGACTGGACCCAATGCTGCTTGCTGTACCGACAGGATAGCAAGAATGATGCGGTTGAGCACGAAAACCGCAGAAATCACCACGGCAACCGTTGACCACTCTCCTGCAAACCCGGAGTCCTTCATGCCGGGCGTCGCAGACCTTAGGTAAGCTGAGCCAAGCACCACAAGCGCCGCTAGCAAGCCGGGTGGACGTTGCAGCAGCAGATCGGCCATCAGCATGACGAACGCGACCAGCAAGATCGGCACATATTCTGGACGACGGACAACCCAGGCAAAGGTCAGTGCAATCAACAGGTCTGGAAAGGGCCAGCGATCAGGCTGTGTATCCAACGGCAAGAGATGCAGGAACATGATCAGGGCGGCCAAAAAAAGAAAAAGGCCGCGTTTGGACCAAAGTTGGGAGGTTGGGCTACCCATCACCGGCCTCCGAAGGTGTCAATGCCGCCTCGGGCCGTTTGGGGCCTACAATATCGCCCGACTCCTGAATGCGGGGCGCGGATTGATAGCGCAGCACCCTGAGGAATTCGAGCCGCTCGAAGTCAGCAGACAGCCGGACTCGAAGCCGACCGCCGGGATCAGCTGTGATCTGCCCGATCAACAGGCCAGCCGGAAACACGCCGCCGTCACCCGATGTCACAACTCGGTCACCGGGTCGGACCAACTCGCGGTTTTCCAGAAATTCGACCGACGGTGCAGGGGTGTTGTCGCCCGTAATCAAAGCAGTTTGCCCTGAAGGTTGAATGGTTGCCGGGATCGCGCTTGACGCGTCAGTCATCAGGATCACGCGGGCCGTGTCAGGCCCAACGCCGGATATCCGACCGACGACGCCGATGCCATCCATTGTCGCCCATCCATCCTTGATCCCGTCGCGTTCTCCTACGTTTAGCAGAACCGACTGCCGGAAAGGCGAACCGCTGTCGGCCATGACAACACCAGTGATGTAGGTAAGCCTCGGGTCCAGCCGCACGTTGTTCAAATCCAGCAAGCGTGCGTTTTCCTGCTCAAGTTGCAGCGCGGCTTCTTTCCACGCACGCATAAGACGTAATTCGCTGCGCAATTCTTGGTTTTGCTCGCTCAGCCGCTGATAGCTTTGGAAATCCCTGACCAAGTTGACGACCGCAGTGACCGGAACCATTGCCCATTCCATCGACGGCACGACCCTGTCCACGACTTGCGCACGGAATCGTTCGACACGTGGGCTGTCGATCCGCCACACAAGGAAGATGCCAAGCAGGCACAGCACAACAATCCCCAAAAGCAAGCGGCGCAAGGGGGTGGTGTATTCGTCGCGCTGTGATCGGTCTTTTGCCACAGGACTCCTTCCCGTGCTGCTCGTGCCGAGTTTACCCTATTTTCAAAGGGTGCGCGCCTTAGCTTTCGTAGTCAATCGCGTGGCGCAGTTGTTTTTCGTATTCCAGAGCTTTGCCTGTGCCCAAAGCCACACAATTGAGGCTTTCGTCGGCAATAGAAACGGCGAGACCGGTCTGCTCGCGCAGCGCCAGGTCCAGATCGCCCAGCAGCGCACCGCCACCGGTCAGCATCACGCCCCGATCCACAATATCGGCGGCCAGATCCGGAGGTGTGGTTTCGAGAGCGGTCATCACCGCTTCGCAGATTTGCTGCACAGGTTCCGAAAGCGCCTCGGCCACCTGGGCCTGGCTGATTTCAATTTCCTTTGGCACGCCGTTCAAAAGGTCACGGCCGCGGATATGCATGGACTGGCCGCGTCCATCGTCGGGCATACGCGCAGTACCAATGGTGGTCTTGATGCGTTCGGCAGTGGATTCGCCGACCAGCAGGTTTTGCTGACGGCGCAGGTACGAGATGATGGCCTCGTCCATACGGTCGCCACCTACACGGACCGAGCGAGCATAAACGATGTCACCCAACGACAGGACGGCGACCTCAGTTGTACCACCACCGATATCAACAACCATGTTACCGGTTGGGTCAGTGATAGGCATACCTGCACCAATTGCGGCGGCGATAGGTTCTGCGATCAGACCAGCGCGGCGTGCACCTGCGGACAGGACCGACTGACGGATTGCGCGTTTTTCAACGGGTGTCGCGCCATGGGGGACGCAGACGATAATCTTGGGTTTCGAAAAGGTCGAGCGTTTGTGCACCTTGCGGATGAAGTGCTTGATCATTTCCTCGGCGGTGTCGAAATCGGCAATTACGCCTTCACGCATTGGGCGGATCGCTTCGATCGAACCCGGCGTTCGGCCCAGCATCAGCTTGGCGTCCTCGCCTACGGCCAGCACTTTTTTCACGCCGTCTTTGACGTGGTAGGCGACCACTGAAGGCTCAGACAGGATTACACCGCGCCCCTTGACGTAAACCAGCGTATTCGCCGTTCCAAGGTCGATAGCCATGTCCGCTGTGAACAGGCCGCCCAGATTGCCAAAGATCCCCATGTTTTCCCTGATCCTGTATGTCGATTTTTCTACTGCCCGCGACTCGACGGTTCCGGGACGGATGACTTATAGGGTGCCATCACGCCCGGTAAAAGGGCTGATTCCGCGATAATCAGCGCCTTTCCGCCTTATTGATGGGGACTTTAGAAGGCAATATGCTCTCATATCAACACATTTACCACGCTGGAAATCTGGCTGATGTGCAAAAGCACGCTTTGTTGGCATGTGTGCTGGAATATCTGACACGTAAGGACAAACCCCTTACCTACTTGGAAACTCATTCCGGACGTGGCCTCTATAATCTGAATGCGGCAGAGGCTGTGCGTACTGGAGAGGCCGAGGCGGGTATCCGACACGTCCAACAAGCAGACTGGTTTGGTCAGGACCATCCTTTGGAACGGGCAATTCACGCTGTGCAGGAGAGATATGGGGCGGACGCCTATCCCGGGTCTCCGATGATCGCAGCTAATCTGCTGAGAGAACAAGACAGCCTGCACTTTGCAGAACTGCACCCGCAAGAACACACTGCTCTGGCGATGGCAATGTCGCCGTTTGGGGCCAAGGTCTATAAACAGGATGGGTATGAGTTGGCGCAATCCCTGCTGCCGCCAACGCCGCGTCGTGGTGTAATGCTGATCGACCCGAGCTATGAGGTGAAATCAGAATACGACCGTCTGCCCGGTATCATCGGCAAATTACACCGAAAATGGAACGTGGGCGTGATTGCGCTGTGGTATCCAATTCTCACCGATGATCGCCATCGATCGATGGTTGCAGCCCTAAAGGCGCAGAACTTGCCAAAAACGTTGTGTCACGAGGTGCGATTTGGTCCGGTGCGTGATGGGCACCGTATGATCGGATCGGGCATGTTTGTTATAAACACGCCCTTCGGGCTGCAAGATGAGGCATCTCGGTTAACGGCTCTGTTCCAAAAGCTCTGAAACCAGCTTGCCTTTGGCCGCATGAGACTTCGGCGCCGCAGGTGCCAAATCCCGACAGTGTGCAGAAAGGCCGGGCCGCCGCATTTGCGGGAGCCCGGACTATGGTTGCAGTTAAGTCAGGTCTTTATAGCTGATCTCACGCGTGTCCGCGCCAGGACCGGTTTTTTCGCGGCGCACAACCAATCGGTTCAGAGCATGGATATAGGCCTTGGCCGACGCAACGACCGTGTCCGTATTGGCAGATTGACCCGTTGCGATCATGCCGTCCTCACTCAGCCGAACCGAAACGGTTGCTTGCGCATCGGTTCCTTCTGTTACGGCATGGACCTGATACAGCTGCAGACGGGCTGTATTGGGGTAGATCGCCCGGATCGCTTTGAATGTTGCATCCACTGGACCGTCGCCATGTTCGGTGGCGATGATGTCTTTGCCGTCCACTTCAAGCTCAACTGTTGCTTCGGCCTGACCGCCGGTGCCACATGTCACTTTCATCGAAACCAGCTGCAGATAATCGTCTTCTTCATCCAGCGTCATCAGCGCGATGAGGTCGTCGTCGAAAACCTCTTTCTTACGATCGGCCAGATCTTTGAAGCGGACAAAGATGTCCTTGAGTTGGTTGTCGCCTACCTCATAGCCCAAAGTTTCCAGCTTATCCCGCAAGGCGGCACGGCCCGAGTGCTTGCCCAAGGGCAAAGATGTACCGGACAAGCCGATATCCTCGGGGCGCATGATCTCAAAATTTTCGCGGTTTTTCAGCATCCCATCTTGGTGAATGCCGCTTTCATGTGCAAAGGCGTTCTTGCCGACGATAGCTTTGTTGAACTGCACGTTGAAGCCCGACACCGTAGCGACCCGACGCGAGATATGCATGATCTTGGTGGTGTCAATGCCGGTGTGCCACGGCATGATGTCGTTACGAGTGCGCAGCGCCATGACGACCTCTTCCAAAGCCGTATTGCCTGCACGTTCACCCAAACCGTTGATGGTGCATTCGATCTGACGCGCGCCACCTGCGACAGCGGCCAGAGAGTTCGCGGTCGCCATCCCAAGGTCGTTGTGGCAGTGGGTGGCAAAAACCACCTCATCCGCGCCCGGTACGGTCTCGATCAGGCGTTTGATCAGGTCGGCGCTTTCCACTGGGGCGGTGTAGCCCACGGTGTCAGGGATATTGATCGTGGTTGCGCCCGCTTTGATGGCAATCTCGATCACGCGGCAAAGGTAGTCCCACTCGGTCCGGGTCGCATCCATCGGCGACCACTGCACGTTTTCGCACAGGTTGCGAGCGTGGCTGACGGTTTCGTGGATCTTCTCGGCCATTTCGTCCTGTGTCAGGTTCGGAATGGCACGGTGCAGAGGCGATGTGCCGATGAATGTATGAATGCGGTTCTTCTCGGCGTGCTTCACGGCCTCCCAGCAGCGGTCGATATCGGCGAAGTTCGCACGGGCCAGACCGCAAATACGGCTGTTCTTGGACCGTTGGGCGATCTCTGACACGGCTTTGAAGTCGCCCTCGGATGCGATGGGGAAACCGGCCTCGATGATGTCGACACCCATTTCGTCCAACAGCTCAGCAATCTCGAGCTTTTCGTCATGGGTCATTGTGGCGCCGGGGCTCTGCTCGCCGTCGCGCAAAGTGGTATCGAAGATCAAGACGCGGTCTTGGTCGGTCACGTTAGTCATGGGAATCTCTTTCTTGTCTGTCCTAAAGCCTGTGGCGCGCTGGCGTCCTCCTCTGAGCGGGCGCGCCGGATGGCACGCTCAGAGGCGGATTAGGATCAGTAGGCCACGCAGAGACGCACCGCGAATGGCGGTGTCGGCAACAAAGATATCTGCGCGGTTGATCATGGGGCAGAATGTATACAGAGCGCGTCTGGAATGAAAAGACCAATTTATACAATAACCGTCCAAGGCGTGCTTCTTTTCGCCCGGATCGTTGATCCACTGGCTAAGCCGACTAGGTGGTTTCCCATGAAAACAGCTTTGATTATCGGATCAACAGGGGGAATCGGGCGGGCGGTCTTTGCTCGCCTGGAGGATCAAGGAGTCGCGGTTCAGGGTTTGTCGCGTTCGGTCGACGGGTTCGACCTGACCGACCCTGACAGCGTTTCTCGGACGTTGAACGCGATACCGGGTCCGGTCGACATGATATTTGTTGCCTCGGGCGCGTTGGAAATAGACGGCGCAGCGCCGGAAAAAACGCTGCGCGGAGTTTCGGCGGCCGCGATGATGGGCCACTTCGCGTTGAACGCCGTAGGCCCTGCCTTGGTTCTTAGCCATGCGGCGCGACTATTACCGCGCGATCGCCGTGCAGTCTTTGCTGTGCTGTCAGCTCGGGTGGGATCGATTGGGGACAACCGTTTGGGCGGGTGGGTCAGCTACCGTGCGGCAAAGGCGGCGGTGAATCAGATCGTCCATACCGGGGCGATCGAATTGGCGCGAACGCATAAGCAGGCAATTTGTGTTGCGCTGCACCCGGGAACAGTAAAGACGGAATTTACCCGCAAATACCTTGGCCGACATCCTGCTGTCGAACCCGACGAAGCCGCTGCGAACTTGCTGTCTGTCGTACAGCGGTTAACGCCAGCAGAAACTGGCGGTTTTTTTGACTCGGCAGGAGAACCGGTGCCTTGGTAATACCCCGTTTTTAACCGTCTGAAGCCTCTGGCTCGGGTTCAACGGTTTCGCTTGCTTCTGGAGTACTCTCGTCATCAGATTCGGCAAGCTCTCCGTCTTTCCACACGCCAGTCTCTTCTTCGCCATTGGCGTAGCGCATGGTTCCATTGCCCTGACGTTTTGCATCCACAAAGCTGCCTTCGTAGACGTCGCCGCTTGGGTAGGTCGCCGTTCCGACGCCGGTGATTTTTCCTTCGGCCCATTCACCGGAATAGCTAAAGTTGTTGGCCATCACTATTTCGCCCTGACCGTGGCGTTTGCCGGCCAGAAATTCGCCCGAGTAAACAGTCCCGTCTGGGTAGGTGGATTTGCCTTTACCTTGCCGTAAACCATCAACCCATTCACCGTCATAGCTGGAACCGTCGGCCGAAGTCAGAATGCCTTTGCCGTGGTTCTTGGCGTTTTTGAACTGGCCTTTGTAGACTGTGCCATTGGGGTAAGTGGATACGCCTCGCCCTTCGATAACTCCGGCAATCCAATCCCCATCGTAGGTGGATCCGTCCGTATAAGTGATCCGGCCTTTACCTTCGGCGAGATCTGCCTTGAAATCACCCACATAGATCGAGCCATCGGGATAGGTGACTTCGCCCAAGCCTTCGATCAGACCTTTGGTCCACTCGCCGGTGTAAACATACCCGTCAGTTCCGGTGTAGGTGCCCTGTCCGTGGCGGAAATCATCCTCGTAGTCGCCTTCGTAGACATCGCCGTTGGCGTAAACCACTTTGCCCTTGCCCTGGCGTCGCCCGTCAACCAGCGAGCCTTCGTAGACGTCGCCATTTACGTAGGACAGGCGCCCATTGCCGGTGATGCGATCTTCGGCCCAATCGCCCTTATATGCCATGCCGTCGGGAAGGGTCAGTGTGCCTTTGCCATGACGCTTTCCATCTTTGATGTCGCCTTCATAGACGCCGCCTTCAGCATAGGTGATTTTGCCTGCGCCTTGCTTGACGCCGTCTATCCAATCACCGCCGTAACTGTAGCCTGAGGCTGTCGTCATGACACCCTTGCCGTGATAACGGGCATCTTTGAAACCACCCTCGTACCGCGCACCGTTGGCATAGATCGCCAGACCGTTGCCGTTGATTGTTCCGTTCGACCAATCACCTTCATAGCTGCCACCATCGGCGTAGAGAATCTTGCCCTGCCCCTCCGGCTGGCCTTTGGCGAACATTCCTTCGTAGACCGACCCGTTGGCATAACGAGCGATGCCTTTGCCCTGGATCTCACCTTCGACCCACTCGCCCTCATATTCGAAGCCATTTGGCAGGCGATAGGTGCCAGTTCCGTGGCGCAGGCCGTTTTCGAACGTGCCTTCATAAACACCACCGACATCGTCATCTGCGACGATCACTTCATCACTCTGTGCGGCGGCGCTGGCTGCGATGATCGCTAGCGCTGATACGGCAATAGAAATGCGGAATGCGTTCATAATCGTTCCTGCCTGCCCGGTTCTAAATCCTTTTGCGCAAAACTAAGGTACGCGCGGGGGCAGAGCAACGTGTTTTGCCGCATTTGCCTTTCACTCGCGCAATGATCTGCTAAATGGCAATAAGACTGACGAGGGCAAGAGGGCACCATGGCCGACCGTTTCCGCATCACTTTGGCGCAACTCAACCCAACTGTTGGGGATATCGAAGGCAATGCCGCCAAGGCGTTAGCTGCTTGGGAACAGGCGCGCGATGCCGGGGCCAATCTGGTTGCGCTCCCTGAAATGTTCATCACCGGCTACAATACGCAGGACTTGGTGATGAAGCCTGTGTTCCACCAAGCCGCGATGGCTGCCGTCGAAGAACTGGCCGTCAAATGTGCCGAAGGCCCCGCGATGGCAATTGGTGGGCCATGGGTGGAAGATGAAAACCTGTACAACGCCTACCTCATTCTTAAGGGTGGGCGGATCGGCAGCAAGGTGCTGAAACACCACTTGCCCAACGAGACAGTGTTTGACGAAGTGCGGCTCTATGATTCCGGACCGTTGGGCGGCCCTTACTCCGTAGGCAATGCGCGCATCGGCAGCCCGATTTGCGAGGACAGCTGGCATCCTGATGTGGCCGAGACTTTGGAGGAAACTGGCGCCGAGTTTCTGCTGATTCCCAACGGATCCCCTTATTTCCGCAACAAGTACGACGTGCGTCTGAATCACATGGTTGCCCGTGTGGTCGAAACGGGCCTTCCGCTCATTTACCTGAACATGGTCGGCGGACAGGACGACCAAGTGTTCGACGGTGCAACGTTCGGCTTGAACCCAGGCGGAGAGCTGGCATTCCGTATGCCCGTCTTTGACGAGGCCATAGCTCATGTGGACCTGGAACGCGGGGATCACAGCTGGCGTATTGTGCCTGCCGAGGTCGTTCCGCAACCGGATGAATGGGAGCAGGACTATCGTGCGATGGTGCAGTCCTTGCGCGACTATATGGGCAAGACGGGCTTCAAGAAGGCTCTGTTGGGTCTGTCAGGTGGGGTTGATTCCGCATTGGTCGCAGCGATTGCGGTGGATGCCATTGGCGCGGACAATGTGCGCTGTGTGATGTTGCCTTCGGAATATACAAGTCAGGACTCGCTGGATGACGCAGAGGCTGTCGCCAAAGCGCTGGGCGTCCATTACGATTACGTTCCAATTTCTGACAGCCGGGCGGCAGTAACGAATACTCTGGGTCCGCTTTTTGCTGGTCGCGAGGCAGATCTGACCGAAGAAAATATTCAATCCCGACTGCGCGGCCTGTTGCTGATGGCAATCTCGAACAAATTCGGCGAGATGTTGTTGACCACAGGCAACAAATCCGAAGTCGCGGTGGGTTATGCTACCATCTATGGCGACATGAACGGTGGGTATAACCCGATCAAAGATCTGTATAAAACGCGCGTCTTCGAAACCTGTCGCTGGCGTAATGCTAATCATCGCGATTGGATGATGGGGCCACAGGGTGAGGTGATCCGCCCATCGGTTATCGACAAGCCACCAAGTGCCGAGTTGCGCGAGGATCAGAAAGACAGCGATAGCCTTCCAGATTATCCGATTCTGGACGCGATCCTGGACATTCTCGTCGATCAGGAGGGTTCGATTGCCGATTGCGTCGAGGCCGGTTTCGAAGAGGACGTCGCCCGGCGCGTCGAGCATCTTATCTACATCAGCGAGTATAAGCGCTTTCAATCTGCCCCGGGAACACGCTTGACCAGTAGAGCATTCTGGCTGGATCGCAGATATCCACTCGTGAATCGTTGGCGCGATCCAAGCTGAGTTGGTTGGGTCGCAAACAGCGGAATTTCGTTTCCACATTTCCTACAGTTCAGATCATTTTTTGAAACTGTTTCCCGTGGCTGGGGCGGCCTGACGGCTTCCAAAGCAATGGTTAACTGACGTCTTGAAATGGCGACATTTTTTTGCCACATTTTAGCTTAATTAATGCCTCATGTGGGGCAGTGCGACACAATTGAGTTCGCTCTCTGGTTAACCGGCTATGTGAAGCCGGATTCGAATGTGGCGCATCTGGTGTTAGATGTCTGAGTTAACGATTTGGTGCTATTATGTATGAGGGATATGACAAGCCGCTTCACCCGCCTCTAAGGTATAAATCCATGGAGTCCGAAGGTGGGGCGCTGGATGAGGCCAAGCTGGATTCAGCGATCGCCGATTTGCTGAGCGAAGAAGGTGACGAAGAACCCGAGCAACCGGTCGCTGCCGAAGTCGCAGCGAGAAGTGAACAGGTTTTCCCGGATTTGTCTGAGCAAGACGAAATAGATTTTGAAACTGCTGGGCAAGACAATGGGTTCGCTGCGGCGATCCGTCAAAAATTGGCCGAGTTGCGCGGCGCGGCCTGAATTCAGGTTTACTAACTGACGGCGCGGCTTTTGAGCTGCGCCTTTGGCGTTATAGCCACATCCCCGAAAAATCCTTGGGCAAGCGGTGCAGGGCGTGTTGCCTGTTCCGCAGTTCCTCGACTTCATTGCCGATAGAGTAACGAAGTAAGAGCGGTTGATGCCCGGCCCTAAACCAACCCCCGTCGAGCCAGATTTATCCCTCCCAAAATCCGTGGACGTTGTCGTGATTGGTGGCGGCATCATCGGAACGTCAACAGCGTTAGAGCTATCTGAGCGCGGTGCATCGGTGTTGTTGTGCGAAAAAGGCCAGATTGGTGCCGAGCAGAGCTCTCGAAACTGGGGTTGGGTGCGTCTGGGGATGCGCGATCCGCGAGAAATCCCGCTGATGGTCGAGGCTCTTCGTATCTGGCAGGGGCTAGATCAGCGTTTGGGCCGAAAGACCGGATATACACGGTCCGGTATCGTGTTCGGTGCCTCAAGTGAAAAGGACCGGGACGATCTTGCACGTTGGATGAGAAACGTTGACGGCTTGCAAACCGGAGCCAAGATTGTGTCCGGGGCAGAGCTCGACGAATTGGTGCCGGATAACCGAGTCGACGTGAAATACGCATTGCACATGCCTCAGGACGGGCGGGCCGAGCCGCAATGGGCCGCTCCGGCAATCGCTGAGGCAGCGCGTGACCGAGGGGCGGTTCTGATGACCAACTGCGCAGTGCGCAGTCTGGATGTTCAGAATGATCGTATTGCAGGGGTATTCACCGAGCGAGGACGCGTGGCATGCAACCATGTTGTTTTGGCCGGTGGGGCGTGGTCCCGGTTGTTTGCGGGTAACGCCGGAATCGACCTGCCGCAGCTCAAAGTCATGAACACCGTGTTGCGAACTTCGCCAGTCGAGGGACCGGAGGCTGCATTTTGGTCGGATGACTTTGCGATCCGCAAACGCGAGGACGGTGGTTACACGATCGCCTCGGGCCACGGAAATGTCGTGGATGTTGTGCCAGACAGTTTTCGGCTGGCAGTCCGGTTTCTGCCTGCATTGGCGCAGGAATGGCGGTCCCTTGGCTTCCGACTTTCAAAACGTTGGGCGATTGAAGCGCGGCAGGACAGAACGTGGCTGCCGACAGATGTTACGCCCTTTGAGCACTGTCGAATTCTCGACCCAGAGCCTTCGCAGAAGCTGCTGCGCCGGGCGTGGACCCGTGCGCGTCGTGGTTTGCCGGTCCTGGAGCAGGCAGAAATAGTTCAGAGTTGGGCAGGTATGATCGACGTAACACCTGACGCGATCCCAGTCATCTCGGGCGTTGATCAAATTCAGGGAATGTTCATCGCCACCGGGTTTTCTGGTCATGGTTTTGGCATTGGTCCGGGGGCGGGCAGGCTTATGGCCGATTTGGTTGAAGGATCTCAGCCGTGTGTTGATCCGGCCGCTTTTCGCCTTGCCCGATTTACGGATGGCTCCAAAGTGCGGCCGGATGCAGGGTTTTAAACCTGTCAGCCCATCATCTGATAGCTGACTGGGACAAAGCGGAAGCCCTC
This sequence comes from Ruegeria sp. BE9, assembly GCF_056538765.1. Classification (NCBI taxonomy): domain Bacteria; kingdom Pseudomonadati; phylum Pseudomonadota; class Alphaproteobacteria; order Rhodobacterales; family Roseobacteraceae; genus Ruegeria; species Ruegeria sp. BE9. The sequence continues at coordinate 189,524 of NZ_JBQFTS010000007.1, forward strand.
TCCGCGTGTTTCAACGTAGCCCGCCGCGGGGAAGGGCATGTGGTAGCCGATCATCGGTACCTTGTCAGCGGCCAGCATCCCTAGCACATTTCTGCGTGACGCGGTCGCCGCGGCTTTGTCCATGTCAAACCGCACCTCCCACTCGGGGTGTGCAAAGGACCATACATAATGGTTGGCCAAATCTGCCGTCAGAACCAAGCGCTGACCGTTGCTTTCCAGATGATAGACCGTGTGCCCTGGCGTGTGGCCATAGGCGGCAACTGCGGTGATACCAGAGGTGACTTCGCCGCCGTCTTCAAGAAATGTCATCTTCTCAGCCAGCGGTGTGACTTTGGCGGCAACAAGATCGCCAACGCGATTGCCTGCGTCCTGAGCTGCCCAGAAATCATATTCGGGCGACGCGGTGATATAACGCGCGTTCGGGAAAGTCGGTGCGTCATCAGTGGTCATTCCACCGATATGGTCCGGGTGCATATGGGTCAGAACAACCACGTTGATTTGGTCCGGGGTGACCCCTGCATCAGCCAAAGCGGCCTGAATGCCGCCTTGTCCAAGTCCGGTGTCAAACAGGATCAGCTCTGAGCCCGTATTGACCAGCGTCGGAGTAAAGAAGAACTGAGCGATATCAGTCGGAATGAAATTGTCAGCTGAAACCTTGGCGAATTCTTCATCCGAAGCGCCGCCGCCGAATATCTCTTTGGCACCATCGCGAGGCAGGCTTCCATCCAGCAATGTGGTGACGGTAAAGTCGCCAACGTTAAACGATTTAGCGATCGTTGAGTTCGCCTTGCTGTCTGTTCCTGCTGCCAGTACCGGTGCTGCGGCCGAAGCAAAAGGTAAAGCCGCTGCTGCACCCAGCGCAGCGCGGCGTGTCAGTTTAATTGTCATATTCATTCTCCCTGTCAGGATCCATTCGGATGAGTTAGGGCGGCACGAAACCCCTGCCACTATATAAGCCATTCACATGGGGTGCGTGGATGAACATTACGTGTTAATTTTTGTTCATGCCTACATTGGGAAATAAAACCGTTCCAACAGAGCAGAGCGTTGATGCTTTTCTGGCGACGGTTCAGCCGGATCGGCGGGCTCAAGACGCGCGCGCTCTGGACAAGCTATTTCGGTCGGTGACGGGTTTTGCACCGGTCATGTGGGGTCCGTCGATTGTGGGATACGGGCGCTATCACTATCGATACCAATCTGGCCGCGAGGGGGATTTCCTTGCGACAGGTTTTTCCCCGCGTAAGACAGCGCTTTCGATATACATTATGCCGGGCTATGCGGATTTTAGCAGCATCCTGGATCGGTTGGGAAAGCACAAGATCGGCAAGTCCTGCCTGTATATGAACAAGCTGGCAGACATTGATTTGGACGTTCTGTCCGAATTGATCCGCGCTGGCCTGACAAACCTTGGCAGATCGTGGGCTGTGGAACCCTCCTGAATCACCTGTTGGATCAAGCGGCGGGTGGACAAAAACGCGCCTTTGTGACAAGAGCCGCGCCAACAGGAGATATCCATGACCACCACCCGTTTTGCTCCGTCGCCCACCGGTTACATCCATGTGGGCAACCTGCGCACCGCCTTGATGAACTATCTGATCGCCCGCAAGGCTGGCGGCACGTTCATTCTGCGCATCGACGATACCGATCCTGAGCGGTCGAAAGAAGAATATGTTGATGCCATTAAACAGGATATGGAATGGCTGGGCCTGCATTGGGACCGGATCGAGCGTCAGTCAGATCGTCTTGACCGTTATGCCGAAGCCGCCGACAAGCTGCGGGACATGGGCCGGTTCTATGAGGCTTTCGAGACGCCGACCGAACTGGATCTTAAACGCAAAAAGCAACTGAACATGGGCAAGCCACCGGTATATGACCGCGCTGCGCTGAACCTGTCTGATGCTGAGAAAGAGGCGCTGCGGGCCGAACGTGGTAACGGCGTCTGGCGTTTTAAGCTGGATCATGAACGGATCGATTGGCACGACGGTATCCTAGGAGACATCTCGATTGATGCAGCCTCGGTTTCCGACCCGGTGCTTATCCGTGGTGACGGTCAGGTACTGTATACGATCGCTTCGGTTGTGGACGACACTGAAATGGGTGTTACGGATGTGGTGCGTGGTTCAGACCACGTAACTAACACGGCAACGCAGATTCAGATCATCGAGGCGCTGGGCGGTACATGCCCGCGGTTCGCGCATCATTCGCTGTTGACCGGTCCCCAAGGTGAGGCGTTGTCAAAGCGTTTGGGGACACTGGCCCTGCGCGATCTGCGTGAGCAGGGTGTGCAACCGATGGCTCTGCTGAGCTTGATGGCGCGGCTGGGGTCTTCAGACCCGGTTGAGCTGCGCTCGGAAATGGCTGAATTGGTCGAGGGCTTTGACATCCATCGCTTTGGGGCTGCACCGACCAAGTTCGATGTACAGGATCTTTTCCCGCTGACGGCCAAGCACCTGCAATCTCTTCCTTTGGCGGATGTGGCTGATGCCGTTGCCGGTGCAGGCGTTCCAGCCGAACTGGCCGAACCGTTTTGGGCAATGGCGCGCGAGAACATAACCACCCTGGCTGATCTCAAAGGCTGGTGGGAACTTTGCCGCGACGGAGCAGAGCCATTGATCGCCGATGAGGATCGCGAATTCATCGCCGAAGCGATTGCCTTGCTACCCGAAGGTCCTTTCAATGGCGAGACCTGGGGGCAGTGGACTGCTGCTGTGAAAGAGGCGACGGGACGCAAGGGCAAAGGCTTGTTCATGCCGCTGCGCAAGGCGCTGACCGGAATGGAGCGCGGTCCTGAGATGGCTGCTCTGCTGCCTTTGCTTCAGGTCATTCGTGCCCGCGGTTGATCCAAGCTTTTTGGGAATTGAAGGGGCGGGGCCGATGAGCCTCGCCTTTTTTATGCGGTCTGTACGATGTGGGCCGCGATACGCTGCAGGCGGGCGTCTACAAATTCTGTCTCTAAGGGTTTTAGCTGCTGGTGGCGTGGGTATCGCGGCTCGGCCCTATCGTTAAGGATCGTTGCGTTCCATCCGTCGGTGGTCGAGAAAAAGCGGTCGGCACCGTCCTCACCAAACGTGCGCAGATAGCCTTGCACAACTACGTCGATATAGCTCAGCAGCAGCGGGTATTGGTCGCTGGGCTCGTTGTGGCGGTCTTGCGGAACGGAATACACCGCGATTTCGATCTCATGCGTTAAGGAATGAACGACGGAATGCGTTGCTGGAATGCGGTCGTAAGCCCATTCGCGCTCATCCAACGCGGCCCAGTCGTTTTTCGGGACATGAGCAATCATACCTTCGATCTCGGAATCTGCATCGGGTACGACCGTCAGAAAGGCAACCGGACGCAGATCCGTATGTCGCCAAGCGCGCCTCCACCCTTTCAGTTTAGCGGGCCTTGGGTCTGGAAAATCGTGAGTAGCCAGGTTCACAAGGCTGCCATAGCCAAAGAAATAAGGGTCTGCCATCGGCCGCCAACTCCTTTTAGAGCGATTGATGTATGTCAAACCGCTTTTTTGTCCGACATGCAATAAGATCGCATCTTGAAATTTGGGAGGCCTAGATGCGGATTACCAAACGGACGAACATAGCAGTGCGCCTGCTGATGTATTGCGCAGCGCACCAGGATCGGCTGGTGACAAAGGCCGAAATTGCGGATGTGTGTAACATCTCGGAAAACCATCTTGCGCAAGTAATTAATCAACTGAGCCAGCTGAACTACCTCAGCACACAGCGCGGTCGCAACGGCGGTATGTCGTTGGCGCGCCCGGCCGATCAAATTCGCATCGGTTCCGTGTTTCGACATGTCGAAGGCGGCCTGCCCATTGCAGAATGCTTTGCCGATGCCGACAACACGTGCCCGCTGACGGATGCGTGCCGTCTAAGGTTGGCTCTGCAAGACGCGGCAGAAGTGTTTTATGCCTCGCTGGACGAGATCACCTTGGATGCACTGGTCTGCGACAACGATCAGTTGCTGCAGATACTTCAACCCGTCGCCTGCGTGCGCTGAGTTTAATCGCTGGCCCGCAGGATGCGGGCCGGACGAACCGCCAGGGGGCGCAAAGCAAAAAACAGACCGGCGCCAAGTGTTACAAGGATGCCGGCCAGAATTATGCCAAGGGCGGATGACCAGATGACGGAAAAGCTGGTGTCGAAGATATAAGTTGCTACGGCCCAACCGCCTAAAATTCCGGTCAGCAAGGCAACAATGCCTGCCGCTGCGCCCAACAACACAGCGCGCAAGGCAAAGCTAACAAGTATCCGACGCCGATCAGCACCAAGCGTTTTGAGAATTGCAGCTTCGTATCGACGGGCAGGTTCGCCCGCGGCGGCGGCTCCGATCAGCACCAGAAATCCGGTGAGTAGGGAAACGCCAGCCCCGTAAGATGTTGCCGCTGCAAGCCCGGCTAACAAACCTGAGACCCGGTCGATTGCGTCTCGGACCCGGATGCCGGTGATGTTGGGAAATTGCCCGGCCAGATCGCGTAGAATGGCAGCTTCGGCTTGCTCTTCTGCATAAACTGTTGCGATGAAACTGTGTGGGGCGCCGGCCAGCGCGGACGGGTTCATCGACATGATGAATCCTATTCCTGCAGTTGAGAAATCGACCTCGCGCAGAGATGTGACTTCGGCCGCTATGTCCCTGCCCAGAATGTTGATGGTCAATTCGTCGCCTAGGGAAAGACCCATTTCTTCTGCTTCGGTCGCCGCAAAGCTGACTTGTGGAGTGCCAGAGTAATCCTGGGCCCACCATTCACCGGCAGTTATCCGGGCATTTTCCGGAGGAAGGGTCGAGTATGTGATGCCCCGATCTCCATCAAGTACCCAGTGGTTTCCCGCAACTTCACGAGCAGGTTGGCCGTTGATCTGGGTGATAATCCCACGCAACATTGGTGCGCTTTCGATCCGGCTGACGGCGGGATCATTTTCCAGCCTTTCGGTAAAGCCTGGCATCTGGTCTTTCTGGATGTCGACGAAGAAATATGACGGCGCCACATCCGGCAGGTTGCCTGAAATCGCGTTTCGGAGGGTGCCGTCGATCTGTCCGACGGCCGCCAGTACAGAAAGACCCAGACCAAGGGACAAAACGACTGAGGCCGCTCCTTCACGCGGGTCAGAAATCGCTGACAGCGCCCAACGTAAGGCCGGACGACCACGGGTCGGCGATGTGCTTAGGTGGGCCAATTTGCGAACGACGAATGCGGATAAAGACAGCAGTAAAAGCGCGCCCACCAAGCCTCCGCTGGTCCACAGAGTCAGGCGGATTGAACCACTAAACCAGGCAGCAGCTGTGACCAACAGAACAAGACCAATGCCCGTCGCAACGACAAACACCGGGCGGGGAATCGCACGGGCTGAAGACAGCGCATCTCGGAATAGGGTAGCCGCACGAACCTCTTCGGTTCGGGCAAGGGGCCAGAGGGTAAACAGGAAGGCCGTCAGAAGACCGTAAAGCGCAGCTTCGGCCAAGGGCTGAGTATAGAGAGAGAACACTGCAGGGACTGGCAGGCGAGCCTCAATCAAAGGGGCAAGTAAAAGGGGGAGCAGCCCACCTAATGCAATTCCCAGCGCAATTCCGATCGTTGAAAGAACGCCGATCTGTATCATGTAAGTCTGAAAGATCGTCGTTCGGTCGGCTCCGAGGGTTCGCAATGTCGCAATGGATTCAGTCTTTTGGACTAAGTAGGCACGGACGGCGGCTGAAACACCAATACCTCCAACCGCCAGGCCGGACAGTCCAACCAAAACGAGAAAGGCGCTCAGGCGGGTGACGAATTCTGCAATACCAGGCGCACCATTGCGGGCGTCCGTCCAACGCATTCCGGTGCCTTCAAAGCTTTGACTAGCCTCTGTCGACAGTTGTTCCAGGTTAGCTCCGCTCGGCAAATCCAACCTGTATTTCGTTGAAAACAGCGTTCCAGGTGCGAGCAGGCCCGAATTCTGCAAATCCTCTGTTCGAACCAAAGTGCGCGGCCCCAATCCGAACCCGTCCGCTGCGCCGTCTGGTTCGTGAACCAAGGCGGCAGTCAAAACAAACTGCTGCGACCCAAGTGCAAAGCTATCTCCTATGGACAGGCCCAGCCGGTCGATAAGCGATGGGTCCATGACTGCGCCGGGCAAGCTTTGATCGCCAGCGAACGCGGTGGACAGGGTTTGCTCAGGCTCCAACTTCGCCGCCCCTAAAAGAGGATAGGAGGCATCCACGGATTTCACTTGAGTCAATGCTCGCTGGGTTTCGCCGTCCTGATTAACAACAGCCATCGAGCGAAAGTCGACAACCTCTGATACATCGGTCGCGGTCTGCTCCATCCACGCGCGTTCATTGTCGGAGGCGAAACGGTAGGTGAACTCCAACTGCGCGTCACCGCCTAGCAAAGATGCACCTTCCTGCGTCAGACCAGTTTGGATTGCGTGCCGGACCGACCCGACTGCAGCGATGGCCGCCACACCGAGTGCCAAGCAGGCCAAGAAGACACGAAACCCTCGTAGTCCCCCGCGCAACTCTCGTCGAGCCAGTCGCCCGGCCAGCTTCAGAGTCATTCTGCTGCCTCTTGCCGCGTGTCTTCCGAAAGGCGCCCGTCACGCAGCCGGACCACACGATCGCATTTTTCAGCAAGGCTGTGGCTATGAGTCACCAAAATAAGGGTGGCCCCATGCCTTTCGCGCAAACCAAACAGCAAATCGACAATGGCTGCTCCGGTTGTTTGGTCCAGGTTCCCGGTTGGTTCATCCGCCAAGAGGATTTGAGGACGCGGGGCCGATGCCCGAGCCAGAGCCACACGCTGTTGCTCGCCACCCGACATTTGTGCCGGGTAGTGGTCGCGTCGATGCGACAGCCCGACGGAGTCAAGTTCTGCAGCTGCGCGATCGAACGCATCCTTGTGCCCTGCCAGTTCAAGAGGTGTGGCAACGTTCTCTAACGCCGTCATGGTCGGGATCAGGTGAAAGTTTTGGAACACCACTCCCATCGTATTGCGTCGGAACCTTGCCAGGGCATCTTCGTCCATGTCGGTCAAATCGTGACCAAGGGCGTTGATCGTGCCTCCGGTTGCCTGCTCAAGGCCGCCCATCAGCATCAGTAGCGAGGACTTACCTGACCCAGAAGGCCCAATGAGGCCTAACGTTTCACCTTTCGCCACGTCGAGAGAGATGTCATGCAGGATATCCACCCGCCCGGCATTGCCATCCAGCGACAAAGCGGCATTTTGAAGTGAAAGAACAGGTGAGGTCATAGGTCTTTCCAAGCGGGGACAGTCAATTGGGATATGGAGCGGTTCAGATGTTGCGCAAGGCTTTGATGTTGGTGCCGTTTGTGTTTTGCGGTTTTGCTGCCACAGCCGAGCAGGTCGTTATTGCCGCTTTAGGTGATTCTCTGACGCAGGGCTATGGGTTGCCTGAACAAGACGGGTTTGTACCGCAGCTCGACCGTTGGTTAAAGGCGCAGGGCGCAGACGTTCGTCTGATCAACGCTGGGGTGTCAGGGGACACCACCGCTGGAGGCGCTGCCCGCGTGGATTGGACTCTGACGCCAGACGTGGATGGATTGATCGTTACACTTGGGGGCAACGATCTGCTGCGCGGTATCGACCCAGCCGTGTCGCGTGCCAATCTGGAGCAAATCATGAAGTCCGCTGCTACGTCTGAAATCGACGTGTTGCTGGTTGGTATGCAGGCACCGGGAAATTATGGGCCTGCGTACAAGACGGCATTTGATGCGATTTATCCCGACTTGGCCGAATTGTACCAAAGCGGCTACGCGCCCAGCTTTTTCGCCGGGTTAAATGCCGAGGGCGACCCGGATGCGGTGCGAAATTACATGCAACCCGATGGCATCCACCCAAATGCAAAGGGTGTTGCACTGATCGTCGAGGGCCTTGGACCCCATGTGCTGGAGTTGGTCGAGGCGACCAAAAAGTAGTCAGACAACTGTAACGACAGTTCCAATCGGTACCCGTTCGTAGAGATCGATAACATGCGCGTTCAGCATGCGGATACACCCGTTGGAGGCCGCGTGTCCGATGGTTTGAGGCTGCGTAGTGCCGTGAATGCGGAAATATGTGTCGATACCATTCTGGAATAGATAGAGCGCCCGCGCGCCCAGCGGATTGTCGTTGCCACCAGGCTGCACGTAATCGTTGTCTTTGAACCGAGCATAGGTGACAGGCTCGCGTTCAATCATCTCGTCGGTCGGCCGCCAGGTTGGCCACTCTTTCTTTACGTCGATCGTGGCGGTGCCTGTGAACTCCAGCCCTGCTTTACCTACTCCGCAGCCATAGCGGATTGCCTTGCGAGGTTCCGTGACGAAATAGAGGTAAAAAGATCGCGGCACCACTAGCAGCTGCCCCGGTTGGAACTGCTTCTTGACCCGAACAAACTGCGGAGTTGGATCGTATTCGACGGCTTTTTTCTTTGCCATCGCAACGCTGGGCACAACACTTGCTGCGGCAGTCGCTGTCAGAAACGTTCGGCGTGTGAACATGGCGGCTCTCTTTAAAAAAACTGAAAAATCGTTCCCATAGTGTCGGAATGATAACCGATCCGGTCAATTGCCGACGGAATGTAACCCGATTGTGATGTAATCGTTGCGCCACACCCCCAATATTGGATGTGGGTGTATACTGACTTTTATTGTTGCGGTCCGCGAGGTTGCCGCCCGCTTGAACAGAAATCGAGAAAACGCATCAGAGTTTTCAGGGCAAAATAGACTCACTTTTGAGCCAAATAAGATGATCAGTCAGACTGGTTGAGCCAGCCTATTTAAACCCCCAAGTGTCCAGGGTGTCTTTGAACCGTTCAGTCAGAAACTCTGCCGTTTCGGGTTTCAGCTCATGTTGCCATTGCCCACTTTTCCCGGATCTTTTGTGCTCCATCACGGTGTCGCCTTTGCGGACTGGGCTGGCTGACTGCGCAAGGTTTTCAATGACCTCTTGTGGAAGATCAATTTCGAGATATTCCGCGATCCTATTCAGAAACTGTTCCGTTTCGGTCGCAAACTCGTCGTACCGTAAAACAAGTGCAGACTCGGCGGACTTGGAAAGCCGATTAAATCCTTCAAACCGTCCAAGTATTTCGGTGGACTTTCGCGTTACAAATGCGTCGATCCCGCCTTCCAACAGACGTTCTCGCCACTTACGGAATCTTTCACGTTCCCCGGCATGTAGAGGTTCGGGATGAGTGTATGCGAACGAAAAAAACATGGATACGAGCACATCTCTGGGATCCCTAAAGAAGAAGATGTGCTTGAAACGCTCGCGCCCCGGGAAATCTATTGGGCGACGAATGGGGCCATATATCTCACCAAACTGAGAAAATAGCGCATCGTAGTGGCGGATCATGAACTGCTGATCTGTAACGTTGGACTGGTCGACTTCATCGCCCAGTTCCCAATACGCACCTTCGTAGTTCATATTTGAATACGGGCTCTGGGCATCAAGATTGTCCAGTAGCGCAGTGACAAAAGTTGAAGCGCATTTGTGCGTGGTGAAAAACAGAACCGATTGCAGATCTTCAGGTCGAGAATTGGCTTCACGGACTCTTTGCTTGGCCGCGGCGAAGTCTTCAAAGGTCTCAGTTTCGCTTGATGTTTCGACCGCTTGGCCCTCTTCAGCCGGTGGTTGTTCGCTTTCGGCTGGAGACTCTGCTGCCGCCTCATTTTCCAAAGCTTCAACGATAGGCGTTTCGGGCTTTGGTGCTTCGACTTCCAGAGCGTTGATGGTCGTGTTTTCAACGACAGATTCTTCGGGTTCGATAGGCTGAGTGGGGGCGGGCGCCGTTTTGCTGCCGTCGTCTTTTCGATGAGGGCGAAACAATTTCAGAAACTTTTTCATTTTACAGATTTCGATCCACTCGACGCCGCAACCAAGCGGTGCCCGACATAATTTACATTTCTACCCCGCCGGACGACTGGCGCATGATTAACGTCCACAGACATGCACCGGTTTGCCTGAACGCGGTCACTCGGCAATTGGCAGCTTATCCACGATCTTGCGGTATTTTGACGACGCCATAAAGCACTTTGGCAACTGTGCGACCACTTCGTCGATCGGATCGTATACCCGGTCCGCTCCTTCTTTGAACTCTGCCGGAATCTCCTTTGGCATACGTTCGCGTCGCTCGGGTGGCGTGAATTTCAAACCGGTGAACCGAGAGATTGTGTTTTGGTAATCCCACAGCGCGTCATAGTGAACGCACAAAACGGGGATGTCCTCAAAGGTCACCCACTCTTTGATCTGGCGGGCTTGTTGCAGAACATCGCGTTCAAACAACTCATCGTACGTGCCGGTGGCATGCAGATGATAGAAGTGCTGGTTGATCCAGTCTTCGCCGTAACGCTCCTTTGCCGAATAAACCGAAAAGGTAGACTCTTTGGTTGGCCCGAAACAAAACACGACCCGAGTTTCCTTAGGCCAAGAGGACAAAGGCTGCGGGAAGTCGTGCGTTTTATACAAAAACGGGGCCTGAAACTTTGCGTCTTCCATGCGCGCGAGGAACAGAGCCTGACTTGCCGCCTTTGGGTCGACAGTTCTCAGTGCGTCCAACAGAGCGGTGTAGGTCATCGTACTGCCGGATCGGCCATTGCTTGCCACGATCACGCAGTGATCTGTTCTAAGCATTTGACGCATGCGCGTGCGCATGGGGGCCAGCACTTTTCGTGTGCTGCGCACCCACTTTTCCGCCCGCGTTTTCAATTTTCCGGTCATCGCGCGAACTTCTTGTGCTTCAACCGCTTGGGCTCAAGCGCATCCGGTCCGAGACGACGTTTTTTGTCTTCTTCATAATCTTCGAAGTTACCCTCGAACCACTCCACATGAGCGTCGCCCTCAAAGGCCAGAATATGCGTGCAAATCCGGTCAAGGAAGAAACGGTCGTGCGAGATGACTACGGCGCAGCCGGCGAAATCGACCAGGGCGTCTTCCAGCGCGCGTAGGGTTTCGACGTCCAGATCGTTGGTCGGTTCGTCGAGCAGCAGGACGTTGCCGCCTTCTTTCAGCAGGCGGGCCATGTGGACGCGGTTGCGTTCACCGCCTGACAGCAGAGAAACCTTCTTCTGCTGGTCGCCGCCCTTGAAGTTGAAGGAAGAGCAGTAGGCGCGGGAATTGACCTGCGCGTCGCCCAGCTGAATGATCTCGGCGCCGCCGGTGATCGCCTCCCAAACGGTGTCGTTGTCCTTGAGGTCGTCGCGGGATTGGTCAACGTAGGACAGCTCAACGGTATCGCCCAGCGTGATAGTTCCGCCGTCGGGCTGTTCCTGACCGGTGAGCATCTTGAACAGCGTCGATTTACCGGCACCGTTGGGGCCGATGACGCCGACAATGCCGCCGGGGGGCAGGGCGAAGTCGAGGTTCTCGATCAGTTGCTTGTCGCCCATGTGTTTCGACAGGCCCTCGACCTCGATCACCTTGCCGCCAAGGCGCTGGCCGTTGGGGATGACGATCTGGGCGCGGGTCAGTTTTTCGCGCTCGGACTGCTCGGCCAGTTCGTTATAGGCGTTGATCCGGGCCTTGGATTTAGCCTGGCGGGCCTTCTGACCCTGACGCATCCATTCCAATTCGCGCTGCAGCGTCTTCTGCTTGGACTTGTCCTCGCGGGCTTCCTGCTCCAGTCGCTTGGCCTTTTGCTCCAGCCATGCCGAGTAGTTGCCCTCGTAAGGAATGCCGCGGCCGCGGTCGAGTTCAAGAATCCAGCCGGTGATGTCGTCCAGGAAATAACGGTCGTGGGTGACGATCAGGATGGTGCCCTTGTAGTCGATAAGGTGCTGTTGCAGCCAGGCGATGGTCTCGGCGTCCAAGTGGTTGGTTGGTTCGTCGAGCAGCAGCATGTCGGGCGCTTCCAGCAGCAGCTTGCACAGCGCCACGCGGCGTTTCTCACCTCCCGAGAGGTTGGCGATGTTGGCGTCATCCGGCGGGCAGCGCAGCGCTTCCATCGAAACGTCGATCTGGCTGTCGAGATCCCAAAGGTTTTCCGCGTCGATCGCGTCCTGCAGGGTGGTCATCTCCTCCATCAGCTCGTCCGAGTAGTTCTCGGCAATCTCCATCGCGATCTCGTTGAACCGATCAACCTTGGCCTTTTTTGCGGCTACGCCCAGCATGACGTTTTCGCGGACGCTGAGGCTTTCATCCAGTTGCGGTTCCTGCGGCAGATAACCGACCTTGGCGCCTTCGGCGGCCCATGCTTCGCCGGTGAAGTCGGTGTCGAGGCCTGCCATGATCTTCATCAGTGTCGATTTACCTGCGCCGTTGACGCCGACAACACCGATCTTCACGCCGGGCAGAAAGCTCAGGTGGATGTTTTCAAAGCACTTCTTGCCACCGGGATAAGTCTTGGAGACACCCTGCATGTGGTAGACATATTGATAGGCGGCCATGTCGCGTCCTCTGGGTCGGGGAAATCAGGTTGGCCGGTGTGATAGCGGATGCGTTGGGCGGGGGCAATGGATAGGGAACTAAAGTAGGCAGTAGAAACGCACTCCAGTTTTGATAAGGAATAGCGTCAGATAGTTTAAGAGCATTGACGCGAAATCCTTGGGTTAAATCGACGGCGCCATAGTCACTGCGGGGCGCCTTTAATTTGTTGCGTGTCTAGTCCGAATACTAAAACTGGACAGCGAGACCGCGTAGGTGCATTCTCAAATCTATAGAGAACCGATCCGCCATCGGAGAATAGTGGGATTTCCTGCACCAGGGTCACAGAACAGTCCCGAAGATGTCGCGCATAGCGGGTTTTTGACCTATATTTAGGAGAGTGATGCTCGATGTCCTTTTGTCGTGGCCATTAATGTACGTACTTGGGGCGACAGCACCTTAAATGTCATTGGCTATTCTGATTGCTGGCTGGGCGCAGCCGGGGTGTATTGAATGGATTGGCTTACGCCCTGAGCGGCGCGCAAAGTTGCAGGCTGAAAACACAGTTTTGATCACCACTGACGGCCTCGAAGGCGATCGCGGTTGCGCGGGCCGGCGGGCTGTGACTTTGATCCAAAAAGAGCATTTGGCGGCGATTGGGTCGTATCTGGGGCAGGGGTCGGTTTCCCCCGAAATACTGCGCCGCAATCTGGTGGTTTCGGGGATCAATCTGGCGGCACTCAAGGGGCGCGAAGTACAGGTGGGCGAGGCCATTCTGCGCTTTTCCGTGATCTGCGCGCCGTGCAGTCGGATGGAGGAGGCGCTGGGCCAAGGCGGTTACTCCGCTGTTCGTGGACACGGTGGTTGGTGCGCAGAAGTTATTCAGCCCGGGCGGGTAAGGCTTGGAGATCCAGTGCAACCTGTTGATTGACAACGCCCCTCAGTTCTGAACAACAGCAAAGGATGTTGCGAAGCGCTATTCCATATGCGCGTCCCGGGCAGGTTATCGGGCTATTCGGCGGGTCCTTCGATCCGCCGCACCGGGGACACGTGCATGTCACGCTTGAAGCGATGAAGGCCTTTGGGCTGGATCGAGTGTGGTGGTTGGTTTCTCCGGGCAATCCGTTGAAAGAACGTGGTCCGGCTCCTTTGCAGCAAAGGGTCCAAGCGGCAAAAGCAGTGATGCAGCATCCGCGTGTTGAGGTCACGGATATCGAAGCGCTGACCGGTACACGAGCGACAGCCGATACTTTGGCCGCTTTGCAGCATTTGTATCCGCACGTGAAGTTCGTCTGGCTTATGGGCGCTGACAATCTGGCTCAGTTTCACCGCTGGAAGGATTGGCGTCAGATCATGGATAGTGTGCCGGTCGGCGTGGTTGCACGGCCCGGAGACCGCATATCTGCGCGCATGTCACCTGCGGCCAGGCTGTATGAGCATTATCGTATTGACGGGCAGGCGCGGCATTTGCTGGGCCGGTCAGAGGCGCCCGCTTGGTGTTTTGTCAACGTGCCCATGGTTGACGTGAGCTCGACCCAGATCCGAACGCGTGGTGACTGGTCTGAAGAGGTGTTGCCTGAATAGCCAAAGTCCGCGCATAATCCTTTTAACAGGTTGTTTGCTGGTGATCTCTGGGATTGTATTGGCCCATGCTTGATCGTTGTTCACGTCGCTTATTTCTTGCAGGGCTTGGCGCCTCGATTATGTCGGGTGCAGCTCTGGCCGATGCTCCATTGCAGTCTTTGCGCCCCCAGCTTCGGGGGGACTTGCCCGACGGAGCAGAGCGGCTGGTCCAAGCCGCTCGATTACGCGGGGAGGTTGTCTTTGCCGTCGCCGATGCCGAAACAGGTATTCCGTTAGAGGCGTTCGGAGGTGATCAAGGTCTTCCACCTGCGAGTGTCGCCAAAGCACTTACCGCTCTGTATGCCTTGGATGTTCTTGGGGCTGACTACCGTTTCGAAACCTCTTTGGTCGCAGACGGGCCGATAGAAAACGGCGTGTTGATGGGCGACCTTATCCTGGTTGGAGGCGGGGATCCGCTGTTGGATACTGACGATTTGGCGACTATGGCCGCAAATCTGCGCGAGGCTGGAGTCACCGAAGTACGTGGAGCTTTCAAGGTTTATGACGGTGCGTTACCCTATGTGTTCAGCATCGACCCAGGGCAGCCTGATCATTTGGGTTACAGCCCTTCAATCAGCGGCATCTCTCTCAACTTCAATCGTGTGCATTTCGAATGGAAACCTGATGGTGCCAGCTATGATGTGACTATGGACGCGCGCACGGCCCGCTATACTCCGTCCGTTGATATGGCGACCATGCGGGTCGAAAGTCGCAGTTTGCCGATCTACACCTATCAGCCAAGCGCTCGTCAGGACCGTTGGACCGTTGCCAAAGGCGCATTGGGAAAAGGCGGTGCACGATGGTTGCCGGTTCGAAAACCTGCGCTTTATGCGGGTGATGTGTTCCGGACACTGGCCCGTTCGAATGGGATAGTTCTGGGGCGCGTTCAGATTACAAGCCAAACGCCCCAAGGTCAGGTGCTGGTTGTGCATCAAAGTGATCCGTTGGACAGCATCCTGCGCGGGATGTTGAAGTACTCGACCAATCTGACTGCTGAGATGGTGGGGATGATGGCCTCGAAAGCTCGTGGTGCCGAGATGGAGAGCCTAGCCGATTCTGCCGCAGAAATGAATCGTTGGGCGTCCGAGACTTATGGGGTGAACGGGATTGCGATGGTGGACCACTCGGGTCTTGGCGATGCGTCCCGTATGGCGCCCGGCGATCTGGTTACTGCACTTGTTGCTGCTCGCAAGGCAGGGGCGCTGCGGCCTTTGCTGAAAAAGTTCACGCTTGCAGACAGCAAAGGGCGTCCCGTCAAAGATCATCCGATCAAGGTGGATGCCAAGACCGGAACTTTGAACTTTGTGTCGGGCCTCGGCGGGTTCATTACGACGCCCGGTGGTTCTGAGCTCGCTTTTGCGATTTTTACTGCTGATGTCGACCACCGAGCCACAATTCCGCGCGCCCTGCGAGAAAGACCGGACGGCGCGCGCAGCTGGAACAATAGATCCCGAAAGCTGCAACGCGCGTTGATCGAGCGCTGGGGGACGTTGGCCGGTAGCTAGGATTAGGTTGTGTGGCGCGCCCGTGCCCCACGCTCAATGGCGGCTGCGTGCAGACGGTCGATGTTCAGTTCGTACCGGATCTCTTCCAACAGGCGCAGCTCGGTTTCTGCCAGCGACCCATCCGCCGCGGCCACGTCGCAGGCCAGAGCATAGGCGGTTTCATTAAGGCGTTCGGGCAAGTTTTCGCGAATAAGGCCGAACAGGGCGTCCAGCCCGTCCTCTTGCTCGAACAGATCGAACACGGTTTGCGATACGCGACGGGTGCGGTCGATATCGTATTCGGCAAAAACTGGCAGCATGTTGACTGCGCCTTCGATTTTAACCAGCTCGGCTGTACGGATGGTTTCATCCGATGCAGAGACCGCAACCATGATCGCGACAAGGCAATCCTGTGGGGACATCGGGTGGGGTACTTGTTCGGTCATGGTGTCGTCCTGATTGGGCTTTTCTGCGCTCGCACGATAGGAGGGCTGGCGCGCAGGTTCAACGAAATTTGCCGGAATGGCCTACAGAATGGGTAGTGGCCCCCGTGTTTTGTTCTGACGCAATACGAAATTGCTGCGCGTATCGCGAACCAGACCCGACTTGAGCAACCGTTGCATAATGAAGTGTTCGAGGTCCTCAGGTGTTTTTGCATAGACCTTGAGGATAAAGTCATGATCCCCGGTAATCGAAGCGCATTCGACTATCTGAGGTTCTGTTTCGACCAGCCGCAGGAACGAGGTGATGCTGTCCTCTTGATGATCGCGCAGGGCGACGTGGACATACGCGATGGCGTCCAGTCCTACAGATTTGGCACGCACCTGAGCTGTGTATCCGGACACTACGCCAGAGGCTTCCATATCGCGCACACGCCGCCAGCATTGCGACGAAGACAAGCCTGTACGGTCTGCAAGCTCTTGCATCGACAAGCGCCCGTCTACTTGCAGCTCTTGCAGGATGGCAATATCAGCCGGTTGAAGTGTTTGTTTCATAAATTTCTATCTTTCGGCATATATTTGCCAAAATACCTTTAAATCTCAAACGCTCCAAACAAAAACATTCATGCGGCGTGGCTATACTTTTCCTGAGGAGGAAAACTAGATGCCAAAGTCGACCAAATACGTCGCCAAGGTGGCCGATACACAGGGTCATATCGCCTATACAGCCGAGGAAGATGCGGTCTGGGCCGATCTCTACGCCGCTCAGGAAAAGAATGTTCAGCAATATATGGCCCGAGATTATCTTAAAGGGCTAGAGCGTTTGGAATTGCCCAAAACGCGGGTGCCATCCTGTGCGGATATTTCTGAGCGTCTATTGGATATGACCGGTTGGCGGGTACAGCCTGTGCCTGCGCTGATCGGATTCAAAACCTTCTTTGGCATGCTGGCGGACAGGGTATTCCCTGCCGCGTCGTTTATCCGGTCGCGCGAAGATTTCGATTACATCGAAGAGCCGGATATCTTCCACGAGATTTTCGGTCACACACCTTTGTTGAGTGACCCACGTTTCGCGGCCTTCAGCCAGGCCATCGGTAAAGCGGGGGTAAGGGCAAGTGACAAAGACTACGCCTGGCTGATCCGGCTCTATTGGTTCTCGATCGAATTTGGTCTGCGACGTCAGGACGGGCAGATAAAGGCGTTGGGTTCAGGCCTCGCGTCTTCGCCAACCGAACTTGTCTATGCGGTAGAGAGCGATATCCCAGACCGTGACCCCTTTGATGTAATGACAATCCTGCGCACGCCTTATCGGATCGACATGCACCAGATGGGCTATTTCGTGCTAAACTCACCCGAGGAATTGTTTGCAGCCGCTGATCGCGATCTGTTGGCGGATGTGCGTCAGGCACAGTCTTTGGGATTGTTGCCCAACAAGTTCCCGGCAAAAGCAACCGCAGCGGAGTAAACGGACAATGACCACATCAGGACAAACCTGCAGCCTATCCGATCGAACCTGTGTACCCTGTTCCGGAGGCGTCCCGGCATTGACCAGGGACGAAGCCAACACGCACATGGCCGAACTTTCATCAGACTGGAAGCTGGATGCAGATGCCAAGGAACTGAGCCGTCACTACAAGTTTAAAGGGTTTGCCAAGGCAACTTATCTGGCCAACCTTTGCGCTTGGCTTGCCGATCAGCAGGGACATCACCCGGATGTCTCGTTTGGTTGGGGCTATGTAGACGTCAAACTAACCACTCACGAAATCGGTGGACTCAGCGAGAATGACTTTATCTGGGCGGCCAAACTGGATCAATTGACCGCGTAAAACAGCATCTCCGTCAGGAAAAACCCCGCAGTTTATTGACTCATGCTGCACCGGCACAATAGGAGGGGCCGGTCGGTTGCAAAGGGCGACCGGCGCTGTTTTTCCCGATGGAGCTAATCTGATGTCTGAACTGCGTGAAACCGCGATGTCGTCCAAGGCCTGGCCTTTTGAAGAGGCGCGCCGGTTGCTCAAACGCTATCAGAAAGGCGCTCCGGAAAAGGGGTACGTGCTTTTTGAGACTGGCTACGGACCTTCGGGACTGCCGCATATCGGTACCTTTGGCGAGGTCGCACGGACCACGATGGTCAAGCGCGCGTTTGAGGCTCTGTCGGACATCCCCACCAAGCTGATCTGTTTCTCAGACGATTTGGACGGGATGCGGAAAGTGCCGACCAATGTGCCGAACCCGGAAGCGCTGCAGGAATATCTGCAATGCCCGCTTACCTCAGTGCCTGACCCGTTTGGCACACATGACAGCTTTGGTGAGCATAATAACGCCATGCTGCGCCGGTTCCTCGACACCTTCGGGTTCGAGTATGAGTTCTATTCGGCGCGTGAGTTTTACCGCTCAGGTCAGTTTGACGAGATCCTCAAGCGTGCCGTTGAGAAGTATGACGACGTGATGGCCATTATGCTGAAAAGCCTGCGGGAAGAACGTCAGCAGACTTATTCAATCTTCCTGCCTATCCACCCCGAGACCGGGCGGGTTCTGTATGTGCCGATGAAGAAGGTTTGCGCCGAGACCTACACGGTCACGTTCGATGACGAGGACGGTAAGGAATGGACGCTGCCCGTGACCGGCGGCAACGTGAAACTGCAGTGGAAGCCGGATTTCGGCGCGCGCTGGGCTGCGCTGGGCGTTGATTTTGAGATGTATGGCAAGGAGCACGCGACGAACGAAAAGATCTATGACGCGATCTGCCGTGCGCTGGGCGGCCGCGCCCCAGAGCATTTCTCGTATGAGCTGTTCCTTGACGAGAATGGGCAGAAGATCTCGAAGTCGTCCGGCAACGGTGTATCGATCGACGAGTGGTTGACCTACGCGCCCACCGAGTCTTTGGCCTACTTCATGTACCAGAAGCCCAAGACTGCCAAACGGATGCATTTCGACGTGATCCCGAAGGCGTATGACGAGTATCACCAGCAGCTGCGGGCCTATCCTGGGCAGGATCTGAAAGCTCAGTTGAACAACCCGGTATGGCACATTCATGGTGGTGATGTACCGAAGTCCACGCTGATTGTTCCGTTTGCGATGCTGCTGAACCTGGCATCTGTATCCGGAGCAGAGGACAAAGAGGCGCTTTGGGGCTTTATCCGTCGCTATGCGCCGGAAGCCACAGCAAAAACGCATCCTGACTTGGATCAGGCGGCGGGTTTCGCGGTGCGCTATTTCAACGATTTCGTGAAGCCGGAACGTAAGCACCGCGCCCCAACAGATCAAGAGCGTGAAGCCCTTGAAGCGTTGAAAGCCGCACTTGAGGCTTATGATGGTCCGATTGACGACGAGGCCCTGCAATCAGTCGTTTACTCCATCGGCCGTGAGCGTTTTGACCCGATGCGCGGCTGGTTTACTGCGCTATACGAAGTGCTGCTGGGGGCGTCGCAAGGCCCGCGTTTTGGCGGTTTCATCGCGCTATACGGTGTACCTGAAACTGTTGCTCTGATTGACAAAGCTCTGAACGGAGAGCTGGTCTGATTTGACCCGGCAACGCGCGGGGCTACTCTTCTGAATAGGAGGTGGCCCCATGCGTCGTTTTTTGCTTTCTGTATCATTGAGTGTCGGCTTAGCTACGGGAGTTTTTGCCCAAAACGCTGAGATTGAGGCAAACATCAGGGCGCAGATACAGGCCTTTAAGGCTGATGACTTTGTCACTGCCTTTACTTTCGCCAGTCCCAATATTCAGCAGCTGTTCCAAAGCCCGGAAAACTTTGGCGCTATGGTCCGCAGAGGTTACCCGATGGTTTGGCGGCCTGCGGACATACGTTTTCTAGAGCTGCGCGATGTTGCTGGTTCCCTTTGGCAGAAGGTTATGATCACCGACGGCGATGGTCGGGTGCACATCCTCGACTATCAGATGGTTCCGCTTGAAAATGGCTGGAAGATCAATGGCGTGCAGTTGCTGGGAAACTCTGACCCGGCTGCCTGACGCAACACCACCGTTACGGTGATATGAGCGACGATTAATCCCTTTTCTCTACTCAGGTTTTTGCGCTCGGGGAGGACCCGGGCACTGGGTTTGTGCGCACGGCGGTTTGTCGCGGCGCGATTGGGAAAGGGATTTCAATGAACAAAGCAATCACCGACGGCATCGTGTTCATGCCGCCTGCTTTCGCAAATGGTCTGAATGTGTGGTCCAGCGGCGACGGCACACCGGGCTCTCCGACCTACGGTGGATCCGGAACCGGCGCATTTGTACCTGCTGACGCGGATTTCGGCGGCTGCCTTGAAATTTTTAAGGTCAACGCGACACAACAACTGCGTTACATGGGGCAAACTCAATTGCTGCCTGGGTGCTACTTGCAAATCAAAGCCCGGGTCAAAGCCATTAGTGGACCGCTGCCGTCGGTACGTATTGCGGGTTGGGCTGGTGGAGCTGGCGATACGCAAGTAACCGGTGTGATTGAGCAAGGCCCCGCGACCCAGCTCTCGGGTTATGGCAGGGTGCATGAGATCACTGCAATTGTCGGCACTGGTCAGCGTGATGGCGTGGACATGCCTTGGGGCGTTGCGGCATTGTACGGTCACTTTGGCCTGGACATTGATGGTGCGAACGGGGCCGTTGTCCGGGTTGACGATATTCAGATCACCGACGTCACCAGTGTGTTCCTGCGCGATCTGATCAGCTTGGTCGACGTGCGTGATTTCGGAGCGATTGGTGACGGCGTCGTGGATGACTCAGCAGCTTTTGAAGCTGCCGATCAGGCCGCGAACGGGCGCCGTATTTTCGTGCCCGAGGGGACATACCTGCTGGAGCAGAACACCTCAATCGCGTCTGAGATCGAATTCGAAGGTACGGTCACCATGCCAGCAGACAAGATGCTGTTGCTAACCAAGGACTTTGACCTGCCAACTTATATTTCGGCCTTTGGAAACGAAACGTTGGCGTTCAAAAAGGCATTTCAGGCTCTGCTGAACAACTCAGACCATGAATCGCTGGACTTGGGGGGACGAAAAGTGTCGGTCAGCGAACCCATTGATATGGCGGCTGCAGTTCCCAACAGGCAAAGCGGGTTCTCGACGCGCCGTGTTATCCGTAATGGTCAGTTTGACGTCCAAAGTAGTAACGCCTGGGACACTGAGACGTTTCGGTCCGTCGCAACCTATAATCCGAACAACCCGACGCGCCTGACCAATGTGGCGAACGTGGCCAATATCCCCGTTGGTGCGCTGGTTCAAGGCAGCGGTGTCGGGCGTGAGATTTACGTGCGCTCCAAGAATGTCGGTGCAGGTGAGATCACACTTAACGCGCCGATTTATGATGCGGCGGGTACTCAGGTTTTTGACTTTACGGATTTCAAATATCTACTGGACTTCAGCGGTTTCAGCACGTTGCGCAAGTTCGGCATGGAAGAGATCGAATTCCAGTGCAATGGTCGCTGTAGCGCAATTCGTTTGGCACCGTCTGGAAGCACTTTTGCGGTAACGAATTGCTTTGTTAGCCGACCCAAAGACCGCGGTATTACCTCTTTCGGGACCGGGTGCCAGGGGATGCTGATAGACAATTGTCAGTTTTTGTCGAGCGAGGAGTCCTTTAATGTCTCAGACCGCAAGTCCATCGCCTTGAATGCGACGGCCAACGATATCAAGCTACGCCACAATCGATCAGTTCGGTTCCTGCACTTTGCGGTTTTGGGTGGGACCAACAACATGGTTCTGGGGAACCACTTCTTTCAAGGCGATAGTATTGCCCGTGGTATTCGCAGTGCCGGTCTCATCATGATTGGCACGTACAACAGTTCGACTATCTCAGAAAATTACGTCGACAACTGCTTTGTGGAATGGACGAATGAACGTGATGCAAACCCGGTTTATTCAGCCGGTTTCTCGTTCAGCGCGATGAGCATCACCGACAACATCTTTTATTCCAGCGAGGTAGCCCCTTGGTTCAGCTACATCGTTATTCGCCCTCATGGAGCAGGGCACTTTCTGAACGGCGTAGTTGTTACTGGCAACAAGTTCCGTTCTACTAACGGTAGCATTAGCCGAGCGGAGCGCGTTGATACCACATATGCGAACCTGAACAGCGCTGCTCATATGAATGTAATGTTCGAGAACAACACGTTTCATGGCGTAACAGCTAAGGTCGCAAACCCGTTGCGGATTCGGCATACTCAAAACTCGGCGGCACAGGCGTGGACATTGTCAGCACCGGGGCAGATTCCATTCTTTGGCAGAGCGCGTGGTTGTGACGCTGTTACTAAGGTTGGTCCCCTTAGGACGACCTTTGGATCCCTAGCTTACTCATCCCCGTATGTTGAACTGGGGCAAGGGTCGAATGGCGATCTAGTGCGCTTGCGATGGCCCGAAGCAGTCAGAGGCGAAGTATCGGCAATCATTCGCATGGATCGCTAACACCTGTATGGTCGCCCTTAACGGGGCGACCAATTCCGAGGGCTTAAAACTCGTTCCAAAGTGCCAACTTTAAGCCAGTATCACTGCGGGCATCATTGCGTTCGAAGCCCAGTACCCAAGTTGAGGGGCTGTCAGGAATGCGGATCATGATCGAAGGGCGTGCCCGCCAGAAAAGCGACTTCTTGGGCGAATACGATGTTTCGATCTGAAGCAATGGGTTCAAAAGCCCTTGCGACGAAAGGCCAACGGTTAGGTCCAGTTTGCGAAAAACTGCGTCGTGCGTACGGTACTCCAACGCGGAATCGACAGCGACCCAGCCATTACCCCAACCAGTTTGAAAGCCTTTTCCGTAGGAAAGGCCTACTTTGTAAAGTGCCCAGGCCCGTTTCTGTCTGTGATGAACTCCTGCGCCGAATTCGGCGGCAAACCGTCCCCAAGCACCGTAGTCAGCAACCGGTACCCTTGCGAATACCAAGGCATGGCCATAGGCATCGCGGTGCTCTTCAAAGTCTAAACCAACGGTTAGGTTGGGCTTGGTACCCCATTCGGCATAAAGAGAAGTTGTGTACTCGTACCCCCCGTAAGGGTCTTTGAATACGGTGGCGGCTGCGGCGGAAAAGGACGTATCTTCTTCCCGAAGCCACGCACCGGGCCAGACGGGTGCCGCGTATAGCAGCATCGATATCAGGAAAAGGAGCCGGTACATGCGCGCAGCATCCGTTAACATGGTTAACGGATGGTTAGGATTTAGTTCATTTTTTAGAAGCCGCCGCCGAACCGTAAGCAAGAAAGGAAACACAAGACGTTTCCAAATCCTGTGTTAGGCTTACGAAAGATAAGGGAGAATCCAGATGCCGAAGATTTCCAAGAATGCCAGCGTCCAGACAGTGATCACCACCTTTGAAATGACGCCGGGCACCTGCCAGGATCTGCTGGACGCGCTTACCGAAGCCTATGCTGACTTCATCTCTAAACAACCGGGTTTCATCTCAGCTGGCTTGCACATGAATGATGCGCAGACCCGGATCGCCAACTACTCTCAATGGGAACGTCGCGAGGATTTTCTGGCTATGCTCCGCACTCCGGAAATGCGCGATCGCAACCGCAAGATCAACGAACTTTGCAAAAGCTTCGAACCAGTCATGTACGACGTTGCCGAAACATTCAGCAGTTCCTGACTTGGATCAAAGCTTTACGGCCCGATTGATCGCAAACTGTTCGCGCGAAAACGGAGGTGCGCGTCATGTATCACAATATTCTGGTTCCAATTTCCTTTGATGCAGAACGAGACATATCCGGCCCTTTGAAGCTGGCCGAGATATTGGCAACTCCAAATGCCGAGATCACGCTGCTGCATGTGGTTGAACATATTCCGAACTATGCGATCTCTTACATGCCCCCGGAATACCTTTCCGAGGCGCGCAAGGCGATTCAGCTGGAATTGAACGAACTGGCGTCAAAGCTGCCTAACGCAAAAGGCATAGTTGTCGAAGGACACTCTGGACGTACTATTCTGGATTGGTCGGAAGACCATAAACCGGATCTGATTATTATGGCATCCCACCGGCCGGGGATGCAGGATTTGTTGCTGGGCTCCACTGCCAACCATGTTGTACGTCACGCATCCTGCGCCGTTCACGTGGTGCGTTAATCCGGCCAAAGGTCCTTGGGGGCAAGGCGCCATGCCTTGCCGAAACCACCGTTCAACATACCGTCCGACACGTGAAACCGTACGAAGCTGAAATCGGCAAAATCCACATAGAGTTTGGCTTTCGGTCGCAAGGAGAGATACCGGTTTCGTAGGTTTGTGTGTTCAGCGGCTTTTCTTGAGACAAACTCGGCACTGCTATGAAGTGTAAGACGCGGGTGTGTCAAAGGATCGCCACTGTCCCCCGGTTCACCGATCAAAAGCGCGCAGGCAGGGTTGGCTCTCAGGGAGCGCGTGTGATCGGCCAACTCTGAGATCAGCGTGATCAGCCCACCGCTTTCATCCGTGGCCAAAGCGATGCGGGAAACAGACGGCAGCACTGTGTCCGGACGCAGAACGGCAAGCGCCGCATAGGTCGCGTTCTGGGTCAGTGTGCGGGCCAGTTCGCAGGCTGTGGCGTCCGCAGGACGGAACGGATCTGTGTTCGGCATAATGAGGCAATGTCCCGGTTTGGAATTGTAAAAAGGATATATCCAATGCGTTTTGAGCGCGCGAGTGCGTTAGTGACGAACCCACGTCTGATCTGGGGTGCAACCTTCGCGTTGTCTCGCTTTCGCCACAAACTGCATGTATCCGATGCCCATGTCCCAGCGAAATTTTCTGCGCAGATTGCTTTTCACAGACTCGGCGGCGTCAAAGCGCCGTCAGCGGGCCGAGCTTGTGCGCAAACGGGCTCTGTCCCCTCTGCGTATTTTGGTGATGGTTCTGTTTCTGCCGGTCACGACTGTTGGAATAGCGATCGGTGTTTACATGCGCACCTCAGAGTTCGAGCGCGAGGAAGCGGTGCTGCATCTCATTGCCCTGGCGGGGTGTTCGACAGTCGAGGCAATTGTTCCCGGTCCATTTTATAGAGGCCACCCCGGGTATCATCCGCGGAACGACCATGATGGAAATGGTGTTGCCTGCGAAGGCCCCCTGCCTATTCCGGGGCAAAGTTCACTTCCAACCCAGGCAGAACCTCCTGCGAAGCGAAGCGTTGGAAACGCCAAGTTCTTACGTTCCGAGTAAGAGAGCAGTTAGTTTCCCTGCAAGCCCAATAAAAAACCCGCCGTTGCCGACGGGTTTGCTTTTCTCAAACGCCGCGCGAAACAGCTGCGGCGTATTTTAATTACGCGCTCATTTCCGCGGTCAGCTGCTGGCGCATCGAGCTTTTCTGGTTCGAAATCTTCCCGGGGATTAGGAATGCGTCGACGATCATCCAGATCATGACGCCAAGCAGAATGAGGTAGCCGACCAGAAGGATCGCTGTCAGGAAACCCACGATGGTCAGAACCAGCATAATGATCCCGGATTTGTTCTCGCCCAGATAAAAGCGGTGGGCACCGATCATGCCAAAGAAAAACCACAGCAAATAAGCCACAAAGATGTTCTTTGAATCGTTGGCAATCCGTTGTTCGATTAGCTGTTGCTGGTCCGTCGAAAGCGTCATTATTCGTCCCTTTTCAATGTAGTGCGCTCTGTTTTGGCGGCGCGGTGTTGTTCACTGGATTTTTGGAAAGTGCTGAAATTCGCAGAAACTGCCTAAAAACTGTCTGTCCACTGCATCACTTGGTTTCTGTCGCGCCAGTACGCATTCACAGAACTACCGAACATAGAGGCAAAAAAATGTTCACAAATTGTTAATATCTAAGGCTTCTTTCGTTAGTTGGTCACTGCCGACTTGCCCTGATCTTACGCGCCCGTCTAACGTGCGGTCATGACCCGTGATGAGTTCAATTCCTTTTGTGCCAGCCTCAAAGCCACCAACCATGTGGTGCAATGGGGCAATGCGGATGTTTGGAAGGTGGGCGGCAAGGTCTTTGCGATCTGTGGCTGGAATGACGGCAAGGACGCATTCACGTTCAAAGTAACAGACCTGGCTTTTGAAGTGTTGGGCAATGAGCCCGGCATCCGCCCAGCGCCATACCTGGCCTCACGCGGGATGAAATGGCTGCAGGTTTATGAGGAACGTGGGATGAGCGACGCCTCGCTGCGCGAACACATCGTGACCTCATATGATCTGGTCGTGGCCAAGCTGACTAAGAAGCTGCGGGCCGATCTGGGTGTCTAACCCTTCATCGCCTGCAGCAATTCCAACAGACGTTTGCGGTCGTCATCATCGGCATAGTCGCCGGCGGCCAGACGTTGGGCGATATTCAGGCGCAGGCGTTCGTGCTGTGTGCGGACCTCTTCACCTGCGGTTTCGGCCAGGGTTTTCATGATCACTGCCACCGCCTGTTGCCGCTTGGTGGTAGGGTTGGCGATGTAGTCGACAATGCTCTGCTGACCGGAATCAAGGATGTTTTCGGCCAGATCGCGCAACTGCTCGCCATTCGGGAGCAACGGGGTAGGGGCGTCCTCGGGGGGTAAAATTTCTGGCACGCTACGTGGCGTTTCGGCCAGCGCATTGGCCCCGTCGACAAAGGCTTCGGTAATCATCCGGGTGATTTTGATCGCGCGCGGGTCCTTGAACAGCGTCGAGGCGATGGCCACGCCATAATCCGTATAGACCCACGGATTGACCCGCCGCCCACCGCGGCCCTTGGGTTTTGAAATCACATTCTGTGATTGCAAATCGGCGACCTCGGCATCGGTCAGCTGAAAGCGGTAGCCCTCGAACAAATCCTTGTTGCGCGACACGGCCTGGTTGAAGGCGCTGACGGATTTTCCATAGAACTGCGCCAGATCCTCGGCCAGAACCACACGGGTGCCGCGGACCCGGTGAATGGCGCTTTGAACCTCATGGGTACTGGGCAGGTTCTTGGTGTTTGTCATCGCAACCCTTTGGAATCACAGACTGTGATTTCAAACGTGAAGCAGGCCGCGCTGTGCTGCAAGGTTGATCTGCGGGAGTGGAGGTGAAATCCGAGTAATTTTATTAAGCCCGGATATCCGAGTAATTCTATCAACTATATGTCTCTATTGGGCTTTTTGTTGACAATGGACTTGGGCCTCTTATATCTGATTCATATCGAGTTCACAGGAACCAAGCTGCAGCAAGCTATCGTAAGCCACAGCTAGCAAAAGCCAGCCTCGCGCCAGCAACAGCAAGCAAAAGCCAACGATAGCCAGCGATAGTCAGCCCACAGCAAGCAAGCGCACGTCAGAGCCAGGCACCCAGCTGAATTCGTTTGATTTTCAAAATACGATTGTGACCGCGAAAGCTCGCGTTAATGTTGAACGCAAACTGCAGGAAGACACGGGCCGACTGCCCAGTGATCGGTGTTTTGAATCTCCCGTGTTCCGGACAGGTCTTTTTGGTTCGGCGAGGCATTTGTTCGGAAACACAACTGTTAACTTCAAACGTCAAGCGACCCGCGCTGGGCTGCAACCCAGAAGTGTCAGTTGCCCGGTTGCGGTGAGCCGCCCAGTTGAAAATGCCCCTAAACCCCTCGCATCAATTCGAGATTCAGTGCTGTCGTGCTAGAGTGCGCGCGGCGGGGCCGCTCCGGCCGCGTCCCATGGCAATTTCGCCAGGCGAGGGAGGAAAGTGATGTTTGCACGAATTACTCAATACAAAATGAAGCCGGGAACGCGTGAGGCCGCGACGGCGAAGATGAACGCATTGAAATCCGAAATCATGGCCATGCCGGGAATGCACAGCTTTACCAATGTGATGAACGAGGACGGTTCCGGTTATGTGATTTCGGTGGTCGAGAGCGAAGCGACATCGAATGCAAACGCGCCCAAAGTGGCCGAGCTTTGGGGTCATTTCGCCGAATTCATGGAAGGTCCGCCCTCACCGGTCGGGTACGACGTGATTGCACACTGGGATAAAGGTTGAGAATTGACCCGAGCGTGAAGCCCACGCTCGGGTTTTTACGGTTCTTACCCGGTGTAGTTAGCTTTATACGCTTTTAGATCGCGCATTTATCTCAATCTGGAAACTCTAAAACTCAGGTAGATCAGGACAGTTGAGCCCCTGCGCATTCGCGAAAAATGCGCACCTGATCAGCTGCGCCATCTAGCGAGAATTCCATCACCTGATCCTGCGTGAATGCATAGGCTTTTTGATTGTATTCCAAACCGTCAAGCACGTTGCCGAAACCGGTGTTTGTTACTGTTAAAGACGTTGCGCTGTCGGAAAGAAAATGGCGCGATGTTGCAATCTCTATAGGATTGGGGCCATCGAAACGCATTGCGAACCAGGGTGTCCGCGTCCAGATAGAGTTTCTATGGGTAACGGTGATTGTGTAAAGCGGTTCCGAGGGGTCGTAGGTAAGGAAAATTTTCGCCGTGTCTGTCTCGTGAGAAAGGGTGCAATTTGGACCAACCGTCGCATCCCACGCAAAGGCAGGCGTGCTGAGGATCATTGAAAGCAAAAAGGCGCGCATAGGCGGAACGTAGCTACACAATGCAGCTAGGCAAGGCCATTGAGGAAAATCACAGCGGTCTGCGGATCACACTTTAACGCTTCACCGCTTCCTCCGCTTCACATTCCCACCCCGCTGACCCGGCCTGCCAGCCGTTGATCGCCCGCGCGATTTCACCGCGTCTTCCGAGGCCTTCTCGACCGCCCATTGACGCGCCATGGGATCGTCGGCGACGGCCAGATCGACCGCTTCCAGACGTTTGATCTCATCCCGGATATTGGCGGCCTCCTCGAATTCCAGATTCTCGGCGGCTTTGCGCATTTTCTCGCGCAGTCCGTCCAGATGCGCCTCGAGGTTGGCGCCGTGCATCGGCTTGTCGATGGTGGCGGTGACGCGGTTCATGTCGACGTCGCCTTCGTAGAGACCGGCCAGAACGTCTTCGACATTCTTTTTTACCGTCTCCGGCGTGATGCCGTGTTCCTCGTTATAGGCGAGTTGTTTGGCGCGGCGGCGGTTGGTTTCGTTTAGGGCGCGCTCCATGCTGCCGGTGATCTTGTCTGCATACATGATCACGCGGCCATCGGCGTTTCGCGCGGCGCGGCCGATGGTCTGGACCAGAGAGGTCTCGGACCGCAGGAAGCCTTCTTTATCCGCGTCCAGAATGGCGACCAGCCCGCATTCGGGAATGTCGAGCCCCTCGCGCAGCAGGTTGATGCCAACCAGCACGTCAAACGCACCCAACCGCAGGTCGCGCAGGATTTCGATGCGTTCCAGCGTGTCTATGTCCGAGTGCATGTAGCGGACCTTGATGCCCTGTTCGTGCAGGTATTCCGTCAGGTCCTCGGCCATTCGTTTGGTCAGCGTGGTGACCAGCGTGCGGAAGCCATTGGCGGTGACCTTGCGCACTTCGTCCAGCAGATCGTCGACCTGCATCGACACGGGGCGGATTTCGACTTCGGGGTCCAAGAGGCCAGTGGGTCGGATCACCTGTTCGGTGAAGACGCCGCCTGTCTGTTCGATTTCCCACTTTGCGGGGGTGGCCGAGACAAAGACGGACTGCGGGCGCATCGCGTCCCATTCCTCGAACTTTAGCGGGCGGTTGTCCATGCAGGACGGCAAGCGGAACCCGTGTTCCGCAAGCGTGAACTTGCGCCGATAGTCGCCCCGATACATGCCGCCGATCTGCGGCACGCTGACGTGAGACTCGTCAGCGAACACGATGGCGTTGTCGGGGATGAATTCGAATAGCGTCGGAGGCGGCTCGCCCGGTGCGCGACCCGTCAAGTAACGTGAATAGTTCTCGATCCCGTTGCAGACGCCGGTGGCTTCGAGCATTTCCAGATCGAAATTGGTACGCTGCTCCAGACGTTGGGCTTCCAGCAGTTTGCCCTCGCCCACCAATTGGTCCAACCGGATGCGCAGTTCCTTTTTGATGCCGATTATCGCCTGTTGCATGGTCGGTTTCGGCGTCACGTAGTGGGAGTTTGCATAGACGCGGACCTGCTCCATCGCGGCGGCGCGTTCTCCGGTCAGCGGGTCGAATTCGGTGATTTGCTCTAGCTCTTCGCCGAAGAATGAGAACTTCCAGGCGCGATCCTCAAGGTGAGCAGGCCAGATCTCCAATGAGTCGCCTCGCACCCGGAACGACCCGCGCTGAAACGCCTGATCGTTGCGGCGGTATTGCTGAGCGACGAGATCGGCCATCACTTGCCGCTGGTCGTATTCGTTGCCGACCTTGAGATCCTGCGTCATCGCCCCGTAGGTCTCGACGGATCCGATACCATAGATGCAGGACACCGAGGCGACGATGATCACGTCATCGCGCTCGAGCAGCGCCCGCGTGGCCGAGTGGCGCATCCGGTCGATCTGTTCGTTGATCTGCGATTCTTTCTCGATATAGGTGTCGCTCCGCGGCACATAGGCTTCGGGCTGGTAGTAGTCGTAGTAAGAGACGAAATACTCAACCGAGTTTTCGGGGAAGAACCCTTTGAACTCACCATACAGCTGCGCCGCCAGAGTCTTGTTGGGCGCAAGGATGATGGCCGGGCGCTGTGTTTCCTCGATCACCTTGGCCATGGTGAAGGTCTTGCCCGTTCCGGTCGCGCCCAGCAGAACCTGATCACGTTCACCGTCCAGCACGCCCCCTGCCAGTTCTTTGATCGCCGTTGGCTGATCACCGGCCGGTGCAAATTCAGTATGCATGACGAATTCCTTGCCACCTTCCAGCTTCAGGCGGGCGCGGACATCTTCGGCAGTCAGTTGGGTCTTGTCGGAATGAGCGTAAGCCATAAGGGGGGATTCCTTTCGCGCCTGATTTTGGTCTGTTTTTGTTCTTGTTCAAGAGGGCAATTCCAATCATCAAAATTGCGACAATTGCGGACTTGTCCGCGCCGCGCGTCTGACGCATAAACATTTCCAGCCAAGTGAGTACGGAGAGGCGACATGCGCGCACGGATTTACAAGCCTGCAAGAAATGCGATGACCTCAGGGATGGCCAAAACTCGTAAATGGGTTTTGGAGTATGCCCCTGCGTCGGCGCGTGAGGTTGATCCGCTGATGGGCTGGACATCGTCCCACGACACGCAGACTCAGGTTCGTCTGAAGTTCGATACCAAAGAAGAGGCTATGGATTACGCCAAGGACAACGGGATTGAGGCGCAGGTCAGCGAACCGCACAAGCGCAAGCCCAACCTTCGCGCCCGCGGCTATGGCGAAAACTTCGCCACTGATAGGCGCGGTCCCTGGACTCACTGAATTGATCGAAATTCGTCAGACCGACCCGACCTCTGATGCATTGCGCCCATTGGTTGAGGCGCATTTCGCCCACGGCGAAACCGCAGGTCCTGCAGAAAGCAACCATACCATGGATGCCGAAGCGCTGGCTGGTCCGGGGATACGATTCTGGGCAATGTACGAAGCAGATGAGCCTATAGGATGCGGTGCGCTCAAGGCGTTGCCAGACGGCACCGCCGAGGTCAAATCTGTACATATCTTGGAACAGGCTCGGGGGCGCGGTCTGGCGCGTGACATGATGGATCACTTCGCGAATTTGGCACGTTCCGAAGGGATTTCGGCACTGGTTCTGGAGACTGGTGCATCGCATCTGCCGGAATATGATGCGGCCCGTAAGCTGTATGAGGCTTTAGGCTATGCCTATTGCGGGCCAATTTTCGGGTATGAAGCCGATCCAAACAGCGCGTTCATGCGCTTGGGTCTTGAACCCCGCTCGTAAAAACCGCAAGAAGGGCACAGCGGTCCCGTAGCTCAACTGGATAGAGCAGCTGACTTCTAATCAGCAGGTTGAGGGTTCGAGTCCTTCCGGGATCGCCATTATTAAACAACACCTTACCGACATGATGGCGCGTCTTGGCAGCCAATGGAAACAGACCAGTTTTCGGGTGCGTCGGAAGTTTCAATGGCGTCTGCCGATCGATACTTTTTTTCTAGCAACTCAGCCGTGCTGTGGTCGGCCAAGGTCCCGCTAAAAAACTGCCCCCATTAGTTTTCTCTTAAGTTGGAAAAATCAGCTATACTTGCTGTTGTCTTAAGTCAGGAGATTGCCATGCTTTATCCAATTGCAACGCTGGAAGCAGATAAACTCAACGCGGTTCGAGCGCTTGAAAAAGAAATCGGGAGCCCAGTCGTTGCGCTTGCTGCTGTTGAGGCCGACACCGCTAATTTGCCAAAGGACGACCTCAAAAAGCTGAAGGCATTGGAAGAAGAGCTTGATGTCGTTCTCGTAGCGGTAAGACCAAGCTGAATTCCCTGAAATATTAAATCGCCAAACTTAGCCAAGAGAAGTTCGGCGTATCTGGATTACATCAACGGTTCAGTTGGCGTTATGGGGCACGTTCTGTCGGCGCGCTCTTGTATAGTGATGCGCTGATGTATCCAGATCGCGCGCAAATCAGAGCTCTAAATCTGTTTTGTTTTCGGGCCGGATTGGCAGCTTCACCTTAGTTGGAAATTGGCCAGCGCTGTTATTTCTACCCCGCGCAGTAGGGGTAGAGGCGGTTTCGTGAAAAAATTCTTGCAACCGGTTGCAAAGATAAACATTGTGTCACCAATTTAAAGAATCAGGAGAACCGCATGCTGAGAATCGGATTGCTTGGTGCTGGACGTATTGGTCGCGTACACGCGCAGGCAATAACCTCGCATCCTCAGAGCCAGCTTTGCGCGGTCTCTGATGCGATTGCCGAAGCTGCTGAAAGCCTTGCTTCCGAATACGGTGCATCGGTCGCCGGATCGGACGAGATTATAGCTGACCCGTCAATCGATGCGGTTCTGATCGCAACGCCGACCGATACACATTCGGACTTGATCGAGGCAGCCACACGCGCCGGAAAGGCGGTCCTTTGTGAAAAGCCGGTTGATCTTAGTCTGGAGAGAGCGCTGACCTGCCAGTCTGTGGCAGAGGAAACCGGACAGCCGGCTATGGTGGGTTTTAATCGCCGGTTTGACCCCAGCTTTTCCACGCTAAAATCCGCCGCTGAAAGCGGAGAGATCGGCAATGCCGAGATGCTGTCGATTACGTCATTCGATCCGGCTCCGCCTCCGGTCAGTTACGTCAAAGTGTCCGGTGGTCTGTTCCGAGACATGATGATCCACGATTTCGATATGGCTAACTATCTGATGGGGCAGTTGCCAATTCAGATTTCGGCTGTAGGAACTTCGATTGTCGATCCCGAGATTGGTGCCGCTGGTGATGTAGATACTGCTGTTGTCACAATGACTTATGCCGATGGAAAGATCGCGGTTATCAAGAACTCAAGGCGCGCTGTCTATGGTTACGATCAGCGTATCGAACTGCTCGGGTCCGGGGGGTTGCTGCAGGCTCATAACATCATGGAAAATGCGGTTGTGAAGTCGACTGCTGAAGGCGTGACCGGAGCAAAACCTACCTACTTTTTCTTGGAACGCTACATGCCTGCGTATCGCGCGGAATGGGATGCATTCGTACAGGCGGTGCTTTCAGGTTCGTCAATGCCGGTTACGTTGAAAGACGGCGTTGCCGCCCTTGCGATGGCCGAGGCGGCAACGCTTTCAGCCCAATCCGGACAGCCGGTGGCAATGGGGGATATATTGAAACCGGTTGCAAAATGACAGGATATCCGGAAACTGTCGCAAGCTCCGCCAGTTTCCGGAGTGGAGGAGATTCGGTGAATCCGAATGATTGGGGCTAGTGCCCCGGTAATAACGACAAACTGTTCTTATGGGAGGAAACCAAATGAATAAGTTCGTAAAGGGCGCACTGGCTGCCGGTGCATTGGCGCTGGCCACACCTGCATTCGCGCAGGAGATTGTGGTCGTGTCGCACGGTCAGGCGAATGATGCGTTTTGGAACGTTGTGAAAAACGGCGTCGAACAAGCGGGCAAGGATGTAGGCGTAAACGTGGAATACCGCGCGCCAGAGACCTTTGACATGGTCGCCATGTCGCAGCTGATTGATGCCGCCGTGAACCAAGAGCCCGATGGCCTGATCGTTTCGATCCCCGATGCGGATGCGCTTGGCCCGTCAATTGAACGCGCGGTTGCGGCGGGCATCCCGGTGATCTCGATCAACTCGGGTGCCGAGGTTGCAAAAGAACTGGGTGCGCTGCTGCACGTTGGCCAGGACGAGTTTGATGCCGGTAAGGCTGCCGGCGCGGCGCTTGCATCTATGGGCGGCAGCAACGCGATCTGTGTGAACCACGAAGTGGGCAACGTGTCTCTGGACTTGCGCTGCGAAGGTTTCGCGGAAGGCTTCGGCGGTAACGTAACTGTTCTGCCTACCTCGAATGATCCGTCTGAGATTGAATCAAAAGTGGCCGCAGCGTTGGCCTCTGATGAAAGCGTCGACACAGTCATGGCGCTCGGCGCCAGCTCGGCGGGTGAACCCGCAGTTGCAGCCGCCAAAGCCTCGGGCCGGGATGTGAATGTTGCATCCTTCGACCTGTCCGCAAACTTCCTGCAGTCGGTTGTTGACGGCGATGCAGCCTTTGCCATCGATCAGCAGCAGTACCTACAGGGTTACCTGGCCGTCAACTTCATGGGTCTGCACGCCAAATACGGCCTGATGCCGGGTGGAGATGTTCCCTCGGGTCCGAACCTTGTGACCGCTGAAAAGGCCGGTCAGGTGATTGATCTGTCGTCGCAGGGCATCCGCTAAACGCCCCGGACAGCGAAAACAGAAGCGGCGCCACGCGCGCCGCTTCCATCGAATTGGGAGGAAAACATGAGTCAGTCAGCGCCCGTCGCCGCCGACGAAAGGGTCAAGAACGAACCGTTTCTGACCAAGTTAATGAAACGCCCCGAGCTTGGCGCCATGGCCGGCGTTGTTCTGGTGTTCATCTTCTTCGCGATCACCGCGGACAGTTCGATGTTCACCTTGGCGGGAGTTATGAACTTCATGACGCCTGCCGCTCAACTGGGCATCCTCGCCATCGGGGCTGCATTGTTGATGATTGGTGGTGAATTTGACCTGTCGATTGGTTCGATGGTCGCTTTTTCTGGCTTATTTTTTGGTGTCTGCGTTGTCACCTGGCAATTGCCGCTGATCGCTGCGATACCAATGACTTTTGTTTTTGCGGCCATGGTTGGCGCGATCAACGGTAACATCGTTATCCGCTCGGGCCTGCCGTCCTTTATCGTGACCCTGGCGTTTCTCTTCATCCTGCGCGGCCTGTCCCTGGTTGGTCTGAAAATGGCGACCGGAGGATCAACCCAGCTGCGCGGTGTACGTGACGTAACCGAAAATGACTGGCTGGCGCCTTTCTTTTCTGGTGAGGCCTTTGGAAGCGTTTTCGCCTGGCTGGCCGAAAAGGGCGTGATCGATACGTTCAAGAGCGGAGCACCCAAAGTGCCGGGTATTCCGGTTGAAATCCTGTGGTTCATCGTTATGGCGCTGGCGGCTACCTACGTTCTGCTGCGTACCCCGGCGGGGAACTGGATTTTCGCCTCGGGTGGCGACAAGGTTGCCGCATCCAACTCTGGTGTTCCTGTGAACCGTGTAAAAGTTTCGCTGTTCATGCTGA
Organism: Ruegeria sp. BE9; assembly: GCF_056538765.1. NCBI lineage: Bacteria > Pseudomonadati > Pseudomonadota > Alphaproteobacteria > Rhodobacterales > Roseobacteraceae > Ruegeria > Ruegeria sp. BE9. The sequence goes on from NZ_JBQFTS010000007.1 coordinate 224,817, forward strand.
CGGCCTGCTGCGCCGCGCTGGTCGCAATCATCACCGTAATGGATGCGGGATCGACCGATGCGCGCCGTGGTTTTCAAAAAGAATTCGAGGCGATCATCGCGGCAGTGATCGGGGGCTGTTTGCTAACTGGTGGTTATGGCTCGGCGATCGGGGCGTTCTTTGGTTCGATCATCTTTGGCATGGTTGTCATCGGCCTGACCTATACCGACTTTGATCAGGACTGGTTCCAGGTCTTCTTGGGCGCCATGCTGCTGATCGCCGTTCTTTTCAACAACGCAATCCGCAAACGCGTAACCGGGGAGCGCTGATATGACCGAAGATACCAAGTTCCACCACGGAGACTCTGCTGCCGATGCCGCTCCGATTGTCGAGATGAAAGATATCGAAAAGCACTTCGGTAATATCATCGCGCTGGCGGGTGTCAGCTTTGATGTCAAACCCGGCGAATGCCATTGTTTGCTGGGTGACAACGGTGCAGGCAAATCGACCTTTATCAAGACCATGTCCGGGGTGCACAAACCCACCAAAGGCGAGATCTATTTCGAAGGCAAACCGCTGCATTTCGACACCCCACGTGATGCGATGGAGGCGGGGATTGCGACTGTGTTCCAGGATCTTGCGATGATCCCGCTGATGAGCGTGACGCGTAATTTTTTCATGGGGCGCGAGCCGACAAAAGGCAAAGGGCTACTCAAGCGTTTTGACGTGGAGCAAGCCAACGACGTCTGCATGGAAGAGATGCGCAAGATGGGCATCAATCTGCGGGGTCCGGATCAGGCAGTCGGTACATTGTCCGGCGGTGAGCGGCAGACCGTTGCGATTGCTCGCGCGGTGTATTTTGGCGCAAAAATTCTCATCTTGGACGAACCGACCTCGGCTCTTGGCGTGCGCCAGACGTCGAATGTTCTGGCCACAATTGACAGAGTTCGCAGCCAGGGCGTTGGTGTCGTTTTCATCAGTCACAATGTGCGGCACGCGCTTGCAGTGGGGGATCGCTTTACTGTGCTGAACCGCGGCAAGACGCTGGGTACTGCGACGCGTGGTGAAATCACTCCCGAGGAACTGCAAGACCTCATGGCAGGCGGTCAGGAAATGGCCGAACTGGAAGGTTCGCTGGGCGGTACGGTTTAACACCGCTCCGTCTGACGGTTTGGAATCTTAAAGACTCAAAATCTGGGCTGGGACGGCCTTGAGTTGAAGGGGATCACAATGGGCAAGACAATCCGACTGACCGCAGCGCAGGCTCTGGTCCGCTATCTGGGTGCGCAGATGAACGAAGCCGGAGAGCCGTTCATCGCAGGCGTCTGGGCCATTTTCGGCCACGGGAACGTGGCTGGGCTTGGCGAGGCGCTGCATGCTGTCAAAGACAGCTTGCCCACCTACCGAGGTCACAACGAACAAACGATGGCGCATTGCGCGATTGCCTATGCCAAGCAGATGCGACGCACGCGAACCATGGCGGTGACGTCCTCTATCGGGCCTGGCGCTACGAATATGGTTACTGCGGCGGCGCTGGCGCATGTGAACCGCCTGCCAGTTCTGTTCCTGCCCGGAGACGTGTTCGCAACCCGCGGCCCTGACCCTGTGCTGCAGCAGATCGAGAGCTTTGGTGATGGGACGCTCAGTGCCAATGACTGCTTCAAGCCGGTCAGCCGTTACTTCGACCGCATTTCCCGCCCCGAACACCTGCTGACCGCATTGCCGCGCGCCTTCCGGACCATGACTGACCCAGCCGATTGCGGGCCGGTGACGCTGGCCTTCTGTCAGGACGTGCAAGCCGAAGCTTACGATTATCCCGAAAGCTTCTTTGAGCCGCGCGTTTGGTATCAGCGCCGAAACCGCCCGGACGAGGGTGAATTGGCTCGTGCAGTGGCTGCGATCAAAGCGGCCAAGCGACCGGTCATCGTCGCGGGCGGGGGCGTGCATTATTCCGATGCAACCGACGCGTTACAGAGCTTTGTCGAAACGCACAATATTCCGATCACCGAGACGCAGGCGGGGAAATCCGCTCTGGCATGGGATCATCCGCTGAACCTCGGTCCGATCGGCGTGACTGGCGGTCAGCCCGCAAATGACGTTTGCTCAGATGCCGATCTGGTGTTGGCTGTTGGCACGCGCCTGCAGGATTTCACCACTGGCTCATGGGGTCTTTTCTCAAACCCGGAACGTGAGATGGTCTGCCTGAATTCAGCGGCCTATGATGCGGAAAAACACGGTGCCATGCCTCTTCAATCAGACGCTCGCGTTGGGCTCGAAGAGCTGGGCACCGCCCTGCAGGGGTACCGCGCCGACCCGGTGGCAGACACTCTGAAGGCTGATTGGTTCGGTAAGGTTGACAAGTTGACCGATGCGCCTGGTGACGGAAATGCGCTGCCAACCGACATGCAGGTTGTTGGAGCGGTGCAACGCGCTTCGCATGAAGACACTGTTGTCATGTGCGCAGCTGGTACGATGCCCGGTGAGCTGCACAAGCTTTGGAAAGCGCCACGTCCCGGTGCGTATCACATGGAATACGGCTTTAGCTGTATGGGTTACGAGATCGCAGGCGCGATGGGTATCAAAATGGCCCAGCCGGATCGCGATGTGATCTGCTTTACCGGTGACGGTACTTACATGATGGCGAACTCGGAAATGGCGTCGGCCGCTATGATGGGCATTTCGTTTACCGTTGTGATCACCGACAACCGCGGATTTGGCTGCATCAACCGTCTGCAGATGGGCACTGGTGGGGCCGAGTTTAACAACCTGCTGGATCACGCAGTCCACGAAACGCCCTCGAATATCGACTTTGCGGCACACGCGGCGGCAATGGGTGCGACCTCGGTCAAAGTCAGTTCGATTGCCGAACTTGAGAACGCACTGGCCAAGCGCAGTGACATCAAAGGGCCCTACGTGGTGGTCATCGACACCGATCCGTACCCATCAACCGAATACGGCGGAACATGGTGGGAAGTCGCGGTCCCCGAAGTCAGCATCCGTCCCGAAGTGAACGAAAAACGTGCGGCCTATGAAGTCGCAATCAAAGAAAGAAACACGAAATGAGCGTGAAAATCGGGATCTCTCCGATCGCCTGGCAAAACGATGACCTGCCGGACCTGACGGCAGCCTATACCATGGAACAGGCTCTCAAAGAGGCACGTGAGATAGGTTACACAGGGGTCGAGCGTGGCCAACGGATGCCCAGCGATACCGATGGGCTGCGGGCCTATCTTGAAGGCAACGACATCGCACTGTGTGGCGGCTGGTGCTCGGGCAATACGCTGGTCAATGATTTCTCGACCGAGCGTGATGCGGTGCGCGAACAGGTCGAGCAGTTCGTGGCTCTGAACAGCCCGTGCATTGTTTATGCCGAATGCTCCAACACGGTGCAGGGCCAGATCGGGACACCGGTCAATCACCGCCCCAAGCTGTCCAAGGATGAGGTTCTGGCCTATGCGGGCAAGCTGACCGAGCTGGCGAAATGGATGGCCGATCAGGGTATGCCGATGGCCTATCACCATCACATGGGCACGATCATCGAAAGCGAGGATGACGTGAACTGGATGATGGAGGGGTCTGGCCCCGAGGTGAAGCTGTGTTTCGACACCGGCCATCTGTTGTTCGGCGGAGGCGACGTGATGGCGACCCTGAACCGCTGGGGCGACCGGGTGCATCACGTGCATTTCAAGGATATCCGCCCGTCCATCGTGCAGGACACGCGCGAGAGCAATCGCAGCTTTCTGGATGCGGTGATCGCCGGCGCCTTTACCGTGCCCAGTGATGGCTGCATCGATTTTCAGGCGGTGGCAAATGCGCTCAAGGCGATGGATTACGAGGGCTGGATCGTGGTCGAGGCCGAACAAGACCCGGTCAAGGCGCCGCCATATGAATATTCCAAAATGGGCTACGACCATATCGTCGATGTCTGCGAACAAGCCGGATTGGAGATCGTCGCGTAACTCGACACGCAACGGCGCAACACCGAAAGCCATGAGAAAGGAGCATGTCATGGTGCATCAAGACCTTGGATACGTCGGCTATTTCGACCGAGAATCCTGTGATCTGGATGAATTCAAGGTGTTGACCTCTCAGAGTCTCTCGACCGATGCGGTGCCACATGCCGCGTCGGTGGAAAGGAACGTTCCGATCTACGACATGCAGGCGCTGCGCCCGGTGCTGGAGCAGGACAATGAACGCCAGGCACTGCTAGCGGAATGGGGCTGGGTTCTGAGCAAGTCGGCGGGCGTAATTGCCCTGAAGGCGGCTTATTCAGACACCTCCGTGATCGACCGAGCCACCGAGGTGTTCCGTCAGATCATCGAAGAGGAACGTCAAAGCGGTTCTGGTGAAGGGGATCACTTCGCCGCCTCGGGCGCCAATGACAGGGTTTGGAACGCGCTGCAAAAGCATTGCCTGCGTGACCCAGAAGGCTTTGCGCTGTATTTCGGAAACACTGCGATTGCGGCTGCGTGCGAAGCGTGGCTGGGGCCTAACTATCAGATGACCGCACAGGTCAATCAGGTGCGCCCGGGCGGTAAGGCGCAGCAAGCGCACAGAGATTACCATCTTGGCTTTCAAAGTGCCGCCAGTGCCGCTCGGTATCCCGCCCATTCCCATCACTTGACCGCTGCGCTGACCCTGCAGGGGGCCGTCGCCCATTGCGACATGCCGGTGGAAAGCGGTCCGACCAAATTGCTACCGTTTTCGCAGCTGTATCCATCGGGTTATCTGGCCTTTCATGATCCAGCGCATCGGGACCATTTCGAAGAGGCCTTTATTCAATTGCCTCTGTCGAAAGGCGACGCGGTGTTCTTCAACCCGGCGCTATTCCATTCCGCTGGTGAAAATAGCAGCGCCGATATCAACCGAATGGCGAACCTTCTGCAGATTTCCTCTGCTTTCGGTCGGGCGATGGAAGCCGTTGATCGCCCAGCCATGTCTCTGGCGGTTTTTCCGGCGCTGAAAGAATTGAGGAAGAACGATGTTTTGAATGCTGCGCAACTGAGTGCGGCGATTGCAGCGACTGCCGAAGGGTACCCGTTCCCGACCAACCTAGACACGGATCCACCGATAGGCGGCAACGCGCCCGAAAGTCAGGCTGAGATTCTGCGCCGTGCAATTGCCGGCGGGTGGTCAGAGACAGAGTTGGCGCAGGCATTGAAGGCATTGAACGTCAGACAGGCGGCTTAAAGATAATAACCGGGCAACGCGGCCCCTGAAGGAGAAAACCCCATGGCAGATCTGCTCAAGAAACCGTTCGGTACCCGGGGGAAAGTCCATGACATTACGCCAGCCAACGCAGGCTGGCGGTACGTTGGGTTCGGTCTCTACCATTTGCGTGCAGGAGACACTGCGTCCGAAGTAACTGGTGATCGTGAGGTTATTTTGGTCATGGTCGAGGGTAAGGCGCAGATCACTGGGGCCGGACAGGATTGGGGTGTGCTTGGTGAAAGGATGAGCGTGTTTGAAAAGACGCCGCCGCATTGCCTGTACTTGCCAAACGGAACCGAGTGGAAGGCTACGGCAGAAACCGATTGTGTTATTGCGGTTTGCACCGCGCCAGGCAAAGGTGGCCATCAAGCGCGACGGATCGGGCCAGACGGGATCACTCTGACCGAACGCGGTAAGGGAGTGAACACGCGCTACATCAACAACATTGCGATGGAAAACGAAGACTATGCTGACAGCCTGCTGGTGACCGAGGTTTTCACCCCGAATGGCCATTGGTCTTCCTTCCCAAGCCATCGTCATGATGAGGATGATTATCCCCGGATCACCTATCTGGAAGAAACCTACTACCACCGTCTCAACCCGGCCAACGGGTTCGGTATCCAGCGCGTTTATACCGATGACGGTCAGCTGGATGAGACGATGGCCGTGTCTGATGGAGATGTTGTGACCGTCCCGCGCGGCCATCATCCTTGCGGTGCTCCGTACGGTTTTGAGATGTACTATCTGAACGTTATGGCTGGGCCTTTGCGGAAATGGCGCTTTGTTGCAGCCCCCGAGGTCGAGTGGATCATGGAGCGGGACGGATGAGTCGAGATTTTGCCACATATCCCAGTCTGAACGGCAGGACTGTTGTCATCACAGGCGGAGCAGGTGGTATCGGAGCAGAAACAGTCCGCGCTTTTGCCGCTCAGGGCGCCAAGGTCGGGTTTTTGGATATCAACGCCGAAGCGGGGCACGCGCTGCTGGCTGAACTCGATGGGGAACATGCTTTTGCCCAATGCGACCTGCGCGACATTGAGGCGTTGCGCGTGGCACTGGATCAATTGTCGGAGGAATTGGGGCCTGCGCATGTTTTGGTCAACAACGCGGCCCATGATGACCGGCACGACTGGCGCGAGGTGACGCCCGAGTATTGGGACGAGCGTATGGCCACCAATATCCGCCACATGTTCTTTGCGATCCAATCCGTGGCACCCGCGATGATCGAACAGGGTGGCGGGGCAATCGTAAATCTCGGTTCAAACTCTTGGTGGGAGGCCGTCGCGGGCTTTCCGGCTTATGCCACCGCAAAATCGGCCGTTCATGGTCTGACACGGACCATGGCGCGTGAACTGGGTGATCACCGCATCCGCGTGAACACGGTCGTTCCCGGATGGATCATGACTGAGCGGCAGAAAGATCTATGGGTCACGCCTGAGGCGCTGGCTAAACAGACGGATCGTCAATGCCTGCCTGATCCGATTGACCCGGTCTATGTGGCCCGGATGGTGGTGTTTCTGGCTTCGGATGATGCCGCCATGTGTAGTGCTGGCAACTTCATGGTCGAAGGCGGGTCGATCTAAATACTACAAGTCCGGAGGATTGTTATGCCCCAGCCGTTCCAACTGGCGGCCTGTGCCGAAATGCTGTGGCTGGAAAAGCCACTTGTCTGGCGTGCCGAGCGTCTGACCGAAATGGGGTTTGGTGTGGGCCTGTGGAACTGGCCCGACCTAGAACTGAAAAAACTTGAGCGCATCGGTGCGAATTTCACCATAATGAACGGCTACCTTGAGGGTCGTTTAGGTGATGAGGCCGGCGCTGATATGTTGCTGAAATCCGCAGAGGAAACCGTTCAGATAGGCAAGCGGCTGGGCGTCGACCGCCTGAACCTGCATGGGACAGGCTTGGGCGACAGGGGTATCCCGATTTGGCAACACGAAAGCGTTTCTGGCAGCATGTGGCTAGAAGCACGGGACACGCTGGACCGTATCTGCGATCTGGCCGAAAGAGAGAGTGTGGTTTTCACACTTGAGAACCTGAATCTGCTGGACCATCCCGGTTGTCCGTTTGGGTCAACTAAAGATGTTTTGGCCTTGGTCTCTGCGGTTGATCGGCCTGAACTCCGCATCAATTTGGACCTGTATCACACGCAGATCGGTGAGGGTGACCTGATCCGCTGGTGCGAGAAATGCTTGCCGTGGATTGGAGAAGTGCAGATAGCTGATAACCCAGGTCGTTGTGAGCCCGGGACCGGTGAAATCAACTATGCCGTCGTAGCGCGGGCGTTGAATGACATGGGTTATCGTGGACCAGTTGGAATGGAAGCCTTTGCTGCGGACGACCCGGAAGCCGCCCTTGGGGCTTTCCGGGATGCCTTTACCCTCTGACGGATTACCTTTGTGGTGGCGCTCCAAACGCGCGGATTACAGTGCGAGCTGCAGCTTCGACCGGGTCGTGAGTCTCTTTGAGGATTGTGACGCGGTCGAACCTGTCGGGATCGCGGGTTACGGCTTCGCGCAGCGCATTGCCAAAGGCCATACGCAACTCGGTGCCGATGTTGAATTTGCAGATTGAGGTTTCGCGGGCCAGTTTAATACGCTGCTCGACCGGCACGCCAGATCCGCCGTGAATCACCAGTGGCACCTCGGTCATGGCGTCGATTTGGCGGATGCGGTCTTCGTCCAGCCCGCCCTCCTTATTCTGCTGCAGGTGGACGTTGCCGACCGAAATGGCCATCGCATCTACGCCGCTTTCTTTCGCGAATTGTGCCGCTTCGGCCGGGTCGGTGCCGTTCGACCCTTCGCCACCGGAATAGCCGACAAAACCGATCTCACCTTCGCAAGATATCCCGGCCGAACGGGCCATCTCGGCAATTGCGGCAGTCTCGTCGATGTTCTGCTGCAGCGGCTTGCGTGATCCATCGAACATCAGCGAGGTGAACCCGCTGTCGAGCGCGATTTTGCACTCCTCAAAGGTGTAGCCGTGGTCTAAATGGGCCACCACCGGAACCGAGGCATTTTCGGCCAGATAGCGGAACATCTTCCCGAGAATGGGCAAGGGTGTGTGCTCGCGGCAACTAGGGCCGGCCTGCAGGATCACCGGTGCGTTTTCCGCCTCGGCTGCGGCCACATAAGCCTGCATGTCTTCCCACCCGAGGGTGACAAGGCCGCCAACGGCGTAGCCCTTCTCATAAGCAGGGGTCAGGACGTCTTTCAGCGTGACAAGGGTCATTTAAACTTCGCGATCATGTCTTTGATGCCCGGAATCGTTTCGATCTGGTAGGCATGTGTCGGTTGGAAATACTGCACCAACGAACGTTGGCTAAGGCCGCCCAGAATGGTGAAATAGTACATCTCGTACCCTGGCAATACGCAGCAGGGGTGATACCCGTTATCGATGCAGATCGTTGAGCCGTCGACGATGTGGTAGGCGTCCCCTGGCTCGTTATCCTCGCGCTGCAACATCTGGAGGCCGGAGCCCCAATTGGGTTTGAAGCGGAAGTTATAGGTCTCGTCGTGCCGCGTCTCGTCAGGCAGACGGTTGGTGTCGTGTTTATGGCTAGGGAAACCTGACCAGCCCCCCTGACCAACCGTGAACAGTTCACTGACCAACAGGCGACCCACCTTGTCGTGCTGTTTCTGGCCAAGGATATGTTTGATCTTGCGGTGGGTCTTGGTGTCGTCGCTACCGTATTGCACAAGGTCATGTTCGCGCACGTCGAACGGGTCCAGCACTTTGTCGTACTTTGCACCCGCAATGAAGACTTCGGTTTGATCCGACACACAGACTATCTGCACCTTGGCACCAACTGGTACGTAGACACCTTCGGGCTCACCGTCCCAGACATCCTCGCCGCGGTTTCCGAGTTTCGGATACTGTTCTCCTTCAACGTCCACGTCGACACTGCCGGTGGCGGGTACGATGCATGTCTCATAACCCGGCACCTGATATTCGAATGCCTCGCCTTTTTTCAGTTTGACGATGTTGAAGTAGTTCAGTGGCACCGTTGAATCGTCAGCGTCGACGATGGGTTTGTTCTGATTGTCGTAGGGCGCGATATGCATGGGAGACTCCTATGTCGTCGGGCCAGGATGTTCGGTGAGAAAGGTGTTGAGTTCAGTCGTTGTCGGCATTGCCTGAGCGCAACCAGGTTGAGATACCACGATCGAAGCGCAGGCCGAGCCGCGCATAACCGCGTCTCTCAGCGAATGTCCGTCCGCGATTGAGGCAAGCAGGCCAGCCATAAAACTGTCTCCGGCGCCGTTGGGTTTGATGGCCGTAACGGGGTAAATGCCGGTTTGAATTTCCTCCCCGTCCACCAATGTCACTGCGCCTTTTTCACCCTGTTTATAGATAACGATACGCCCTGGTTTCTCGGCCAGCTCCTTTGCCTTGGCGAACCCCTTTTCGATGCCGCCGGCCATAAAGCCGAACTCTTCGTCGTTGCCGACGATGAGGTCGCTCGCTTCGCCGGCACGAGACAGCACGTCTGCAGCCACTTCGGGCGAGGGCCAGCTGTAGGGGCGGTAGTCGATATCGAAGATGATGGGCAAGCCAGCTGCTCGAGCATTGTCAAAGGCTCGGAAAGTTGCACTGCGGGATGGTTCTGAGGCGAAGACTGTGCCAGCCGAGATCACGGCCGAGAACGCTGAATAGTCTACTTTATCCATGTCTTCTTCGGTGACCTGAAAATCAACTGCGCCGTTCCGATAAATGACGTTCTGAAAGTTCTCGATACGGCTTTCATAAACTGCCAGTGACATGCGGTACTCGCCGCCCAGAACGCGGATGTAAGTTGTGTCGACGCCGTAGTGATGCAGGCGATTTAGGCAGAACCGACCAACTGCGTCATCCGAAACAGATGTGACCAGCGATGCCTGACTGCCCAGCTTTACAAGGCCGGTGCAAATATTGGCAGAAGATCCCCCCAGGTCGGCGCGGAACGTATCAGCATCTTCGCTTTTGACGCCAATGGGATCAGCGAACATATCCATGCCTGCGCGCCCGAACACGGCGAACCGGTTTCCTTTGATACCGTCCATCAAAGCGCTCACGTCATGTCCTCCGGTAATTTGGGGTCGGCAAAGTTTGGACCTTGCGTTGAATCGATTCACACGATACTGATTTTGCAACCGGTTGCAAATGATATGTTCGGAGCCGCGATAGATGCCTGAAATCGGAATTGGAATCGTAGGTGGCGGCTATATGGGCAAGGCCCATTCGGTCGCGATGTCGGCCGTTGGAGCGGTGTTCAACACGACGCTGCGCCCGCGGCTTGAAATGATCTGCGCTTCGACCCCTGAAAGCGCCGAACGTTATCGCTTGGCCTATGGCTTCAAGCGTGCGACGGAAGATTGGCGGGTGTTAGTCAACGACCCAGCAGTAGAGGCTATCGTGATTGCCTCGCCTCAGGAAACGCACCGCCAGATTGCGGAGGCAGCCTTTGCTTTAGGTAAGCCTGTTCTGTGCGAAAAACCTCTGGGCGCATCGACAGAGGATGGCGAGGCAATGGTCGCTGCGGCTGAGGCATCTGGTGTTACAAACATGGTTGGGTTCAACTATGTCCGCACGCCTGCAACACAATTCGCACGAAAGCTTATCCAAGATGGTGAGTTAGGCGACATTACCTGGTTCCGTGGTGAGCATACCGAGGATTTCTATGCCGACCCCGAAGCTCCGGCTACGTGGCGCACAACGGGTATGGCAAATGGTACGATGGGTGATCTGGCCCCGCATATGATCAATGGTGCGCTCGCTCTTATGGGGCCGATCGCCGAGGTCATGGCCGAGGTTGAAACCGTTCACAGCACGCGCCCCGGTGGCAACGTTGATAATGATGACCACGCGCAGATCATGTGCCGTTTTGAAAACGGTGCCATGGGCAACATCTATGTCAGCAGGGTCTCTACGGGCCGCAAAATGGGCTATGCCTACGAGATTTCAGGGACTAAAGGCGCGCTTCGTTTTGATCAGGAAGATCAGAATGCACTGTGGTTCTATCGTCGCGAAGGCCCCGAAGCTCAGCGCGGGTTCACTAAAATTCTAACCGGCCCTGCACATCCGGATTATGAACCTTTTTGTCAGGGTCCAGGCCATGGCACCGGCTATCAGGACCAGATCATCATAGAGGCCAAGGATTTCCTGCAGGCAATCCACACGGGCAAGCCCATCTGGCCAACATTCCACGATGGTCACGAGGTCAATCGCGTTGTGGCTGCAGCGCTGGCGTCGTCCAACGAACGGGCATGGAAAAGCATCCGCGATTTTTAAGCGTGGGCAACAAAACACTGAAGAGAGTTTAGGATCATGGCAAAGCTGAAATGGGGCATGATTGGTGGTGGCGAAGGCAGTCAGATCGGGCCCGCGCACCGATTAGGTGCGCAAGCCGACGGGATGTTTGAGTTTGCGGCGGGGGCACTGGATCACCGCCCCGATGTGGGTCGTGAATACGCGCAGCGGTTGGGTGTAGCGGCTGAACGTGCCTATGGCGATTGGAAGGAAATGCTGGCCGGTGAAAAAGATCGAGCTGACCGCATTGATCTGGTTACGATCGCCACCCCGAACTCTACGCATTTCGAAATCGCCAAAGCCTTTCTCGAAGCTGGATTCAACGTGCTTTGTGAAAAGCCAATGACCATGACTGTGGAAGAGGGGGAGGAAATAGTCCGCGTGGCCGAAGCTTCGGGCAAGATTTGCGCCGTGAACTACTGTTACTCAGCTTACCCAATGGTGCGGCAGGCGCGCGCAATGGTGCGGGCCGGCGACATAGGTAAGGTGCGCCTGGTCGTCACCAACTTTAGCCACGGCCACCACGGCGATGCGACTGATGCGGACAATCCACGGGTGCGGTGGCGGTATGATCCGGCTATGGCTGGGGTGTCCGGTCAATTCGCCGATTGCGGCATCCATGCCCTGCATATGGCCAGCTTTATCTGTGATGATGAGGTGAAAACACTGTCCGCCGACATGGCCTCGACCATTTCCAGCCGTGAGTTGGAAGATGACGCCATGATCAATTTCCGGATGGAAGGCGGAACGGTTGGCCGTCTTTGGACATCGTCTGTGGCCATCGGGCGCCAGCATGGCTTTGACATTCAGGTTTTCGGAGAAACTGGTGGCCTGCGTTGGGCTTCAGAGCAACCAAACCAGTTGATTTACACACCCGTTGGTGGTCGTACGCAAATCATCGAGAAGGGTGAGGGCGGCCTGCACGATGAAGTGCAGCGCTTGTCCCGCGTGGCCATCGCCCATCCCGAAGGCTTTCCGCTGGCTGTTGCCAATATTTATTGCGACTTGGCCGATGCGATCCGGGGCGAAGCGCGCGATGGTCTGCCCGGTGCGCCGGATGGGGTTCGCTCGATTGCTGCCGTGCATGCGGCTGTTGCCTCGGGCAAAGAGGACGGTGCCTGGAAAGATGCCCGTCCGCCGATGTTTCGTTAATCAAGGGCGGGGCCGCAGGGTGCCCCGCTCAATTACTCGGCAGGGGAAGATTCGCGCCTCGGGATAGCGCTTGGGGTCTTTCAGCATCTCTTCAACCAGATCAACCGATGAGGTTATGATCTGTTTGATCGGCTGGTGAATAGTGGTCAGATCGATGTTTTCCCAGCGCGACATCTCCATGTCGTTCAGACCGATGATCCCGATATCCGTGCCTGGTTTTAATCCGTGGTCGTGTAGCGCAGACAGCGCGCCGATTGACAAGATATCATCGCCGCAGAAATACCCCTCGGCGGGGGTGCCCGATAGCAATCGAAGCATTTCGGCGCGCCCTGCGTCAAAGGAATAGGCCCCCGCGAAAGAATGAGAGACCTCCAGATCTGGGTGCTTCTCCACTTCCTCCATGAAGCCACGATACCGGTCCGTGGCTGAGGTCGCATCTTTTGGCCCGCCCAGATACCCCACCTTTCGGTAGCCGCGCTCCAGCAGTTCCCGCGCTGCCATACGCCCACATTCCACGTTGTCGATGCCAACGACGTGCACCTCGGGTGACGTGGCAGAGCGCCCGAAAGTATGCACCACCGGTACGCCCGCGTCGTGGAAGGCTTTAGCGAAGCTTGGCGGTAGCGTAGACGAGGCAACGATTGCCGCATCGACTGAATACTGCCTTAGCATCCGAACCGAGTTAGCAGGCTCTGTTTCGTCGGTCAGGTTAACGATCAATGGGCGCAGTCCGCGTTCCTGCAGGGCGCGAGTGAACTGATCGAACACTTCCAGAAAGATCGGGTTGTGAAAGTTGTTCGAGACCAGCCCGATCAGCTTGGTTCGTCCTGTTGTCAGTGACGATGCCAGCGCATTGGGGCTGTACCCCAGTTCCTGAGCCGCTTTTTCAACTTTGCTTCTGGTCTTGGCCGAGACCGACGCGCCTTCGGTAAAGGTTCGAGATACGGCTGAGCGTGAAACGCCGGCCAGTGCGGCCACATCTTTCAAAGTGACGCTCATTACTGGCACCGTTGAAGCGGCGAGAGGCTGGTAGGTGAATTCATGGGGAAATACTATGCGCCAGAACGTCAGCTTTGCAATCGGTTGCAAAGTCCGTGCCGAAATAACGTCCGGTCCGTGGCATTTCCGCGATAAGAGAGGGAATGGTGGGTGATGAGAGACTCGAACTCCCGACATCTTCGGTGTAAACGAAGCGCTCTACCAACTGAGCTAATCACCCGTGACGCTGCATGTAGCTAAGCCTGCGAGCAGGCGCAAGTGGGTCTGACACAATTTATTTGAAAAACATTGAATCAGGGCGCCATCTCGTTCACCGCGGTCAGCAATTGCGCCACCTCTTGTTCTGTATTGTAGTGGCACAAAGAAATCCGAATGCAGTCGTTCAATCCCAGAGGATTCAAAACGTTCCCGCTATAGTGGTCAGCCTTGCGAATATGGGTGCGAATGCCCTGATCGTTCAGCCTTGTTACGACTTCGGCCGAGGGGATATCCTGCACTACAATTGAAACCAGACCCTCACGAGCGGGGTTGTCGGCCCCGGCCAGAACCGTGACATGTTCCATGTCACGAAGACCGGGTAGATTGCCGATACCGTTTATCATCGCATTCGTCAGGTGGGTTTCATAGGCGTGGATGGCGTGACCTGCGGCCTTGATTCGGCTTCGGCGGTCCGAATCGTCTGAAACTTGGGTGCCCAACCAGTCAAAATAGCTGACCACGTCCGACATGGTCGCATAAGACCCAGTGTCCCGGGTTCCGAATTCCCAACCGTTTGCCGGTGCATCGATGAGCTGATCGTGGGGTAGGGCGGTTAACCGGTCAGAAATCCAGGCGATGCCATACCCGTGACGAGAAAAAACCTTGTAAGGAGAGATCGCATAACCATCGACATCGTAGCTATCGATATCCATCTGACCGTGTGCAGCGTGTTGGATACCGTCCACTATGATAAAGCAGTTGGGCGCTACTTCGCGTATAACCTGAGCAATAGCGGCGACATCCATTCCCATACCCGTCACAGGCGAGGCATGCAGGATCGTCGCGACACTGACATCCGGGGTCATAGCGGCGCGGTAGTCGTCTGCGGAAACAAGTCCAGTGTCGTCGCTATGTGGGACGTTAACATAGTCTAAGCCTGCGATGTCAGCCCACCGACGGGCAGCGCTTCGGCTGGCGGGGTGTTCGATCGAGCTACCGATGACCTTACTGCCCTTGGGGGCATTCACACAGGCGGTGCGGATCATGCGAAACAGAAGTTCGGTTCCGCTTTCTCCAACAAAAAACTGTCCGGCCGAGGCATTCATAAAGACGGACAAGTCTGCCTTGGCTTTTTCGATGATGTCGACCAGAGCACGGCTAGCAACATTATCACGGCCCTGATTGTCTGGGATGGCGGCGAATTTGGCTGAGGTCTCGATGACTGAGTTCAATGTCAGTGCCCCTCCCGCATTCTCAAAAAAGATGCGCGGCCCCTGAAATGGACAGGTTTCGACATGGGCAAAACGTGCGCGGATGGCGTCAATCAGGCCTGGCGTGGTGTGGAGCATTGTCGGAATCCTGTCTTAGTTCTTAGAGACAGGATCGCCCCGCTGGCACCCGGGATCAATGGCGTTTGCGACACCGGAGGCGGCCCAACTGACGGAAATGGTTGCACGATCCAGTTATTCCCGGAGTTTTCGCTATGTTGCGTTGCCAAGGTTTCGCAAAGGCGCTTGCGCGCCACCTGTTGCCTCAGATATCCCCGATAGGGACTGTTATCCTCTAGGCGGGAGTAAACATGGTCCTGTCCCTTGCGCGCCGATTCTTGTTTTCGGCTCTGGTGTTAAGCACCGTGACGCTGGCTCCGATCCGGGCTGGGGCGACCGAGGTTTTGGTTTTCGCAGCTGCCAGCCTAAAAACCGCCTTAGACGAGATTGCGCCCGCCTTCGAAGAGCAGACTGGGCATGAGGTCACCGTTTCCTATGCAGCATCTTCGGTGTTGGCGCGGCAAATCCAATTGGGCGCGCCTGCGGATCTCTTCATCTCAGCCAATGTCGACTGGATGGACGTGCTGCAGGACCAAGGTCTTATCAATGAAACGTCACGTGTCGACTTGCTGGGCAACGGTTTGGTTTTGATTGGTGGTGCGGATCAAGCTGAGCTTGGTTCCATGCAATCCGATTTGGATCTGGTTGCGGCCTTGGACGGCGGGCATCTGGCAATGGCGTTGGTCGATGCGGTTCCGGCCGGCATTTACGGCAAAGCCGCATTGCAGAACCTTAATCTGTGGGAGGATGTACAGGGCCAGGTGGCTCAGACCGACAATGTGCGCGCAGCGCTCGCTTTGGTCGCTGCGGGGGCGGCACCGCTGGGCGTTGTTTATCGGTCAGATGCGCAAGTGGAATCCAGAGTTCGGGTTGTCGCCACATTTTCATCCGACTTGCACCCGCCGATCATCTACCCCGCAGCCGTGACATCAGTCGGCGAGCCTGAAGCGCAAGGTTTCTTGGACTATCTGAAATCTGACACCGCACGATCGGTCTTTAACGCACAAGGCTTTGCAACATGGGGTGGCTAGGGCCTGAAGAATTAGAGGCACTGAAGCTGTCTTTGCGCGTGTCATTTTGGGCGACGCTAGTGACGTTACCATTCGGCATATTCGTGGCCTATGCACTGGCCCGTTGGCGGTTTCCCGGGCGTCAGCTGCTGAATGGTCTGGTACACTTGCCTTTGATCCTTCCTCCGGTTGTGACGGGTTACCTGTTGTTGCTGACCTTCGGTATTCAGGGGCCATTGGGCAAGTTTTTGGGTGAATTTGGCATAGTTTTTGCCTTTCGCTGGACCGGGGCCGCACTGGCCGCCGGGATAATGGCCTTTCCCCTGATGGTGCGCGCCATTCGCCTGTCTATTGAGGCCGTGGACCCCAAACTGGAACAGGCTGGCGCGACGCTCGGCGCATCGCGGCCTTTTGTGTTCGCAACTGTCACTTTGCCGATGATACTGCCGGGCGTTATCGCGGGTGCCATTTTAGCCTTTGCCAAGGCTATGGGCGAATTCGGCGCGACGATCACCTTTGTGTCCAACATCCCTGGACAAACCCAAACGTTGCCCTCAGCAGTTTATGCGTTTCTTCAAGTGCCCGGAGGCGAAAGCGCGGCGACGCGACTGGTTCTCATCTCAATCGTCATAGCGATGAGCGCCCTGCTGCTTTCTGAGTATGTCGGCCGCCGTGCAGCTGCGAGGGTGTCTGGATCATGAGCCTGTCCGTTCACCTTCAACACGAACTTCCGGATATCAAGCTGGACCTCAGTTTTGAGGCACCGTCGGGTGTAACTGTTTTGTTCGGCCGGTCAGGGTCGGGGAAAACAACGGTCGTCAACGCCGTCGCGGGATTGCTGCGACCCGATGCCGGGCGTGTCGCCGTAGACGAATGGGAGCTTTTCGACACCGAGAAAAAGCTCTGGTTGCCGCCGCACCGTCGGCGTCTGGGGTATATCTTTCAGGAAGGTCGTCTGTTCCCTCATCTTACTGTTCGCCAAAACTTATCTTACGGTCGATGGTTCGCGCCAAAGGGCGCGCGCCGTGAAGACCCGGATAAAGTGGTTGAAATGCTGGGTATCGGGCACTTGTTGGATCGTCGCCCTGCCGGTTTGTCCGGTGGTGAGAAACAGCGTGTCGCAATTGGTCGGGCTTTGTTGGCCAGCCCAAAACTGATCCTTGCGGATGAGCCGCTGGCGGCGTTGGACGATGCGCGCAAGGCTGAGATCCTGCCGTATTTCGAACGTCTAAGGGATGAAGTCTCGGTGCCCATTTTGTACGTCACACATTCTGCGGCTGAGGTCGCCAGGCTGGCAACATCTGTCGTCGCGCTACAGGATGGCAAAGCCGTACGACATGGACCAGCCTCTGAAGTGTTGGCCGACCCTTCAGTGGCGCCAGCAGGTGTTCGGGCCGTAGGTGCGGTTTTGCAGGTCAAGGTACGTGAACACCACTCCGATGGTCTGACGGAACTTGATGCAGGCGGCGCACGCCTGTTTTTGCCCCTCATTCCGCATCAGATTGGCGAAGACCTACGTATCCGGATTCCGGCTCAAGAGGTTATCCTGTCGAGTAAACGGCCAGAGGGGTTGTCGGCTCTGAATATGCTGGAGGGCGCGGTCGAAACGATCCGCGCAGGCGACGGGCCCGGGGCGATTGTGTCCGTGAAAACCTCAGCCGGAGTTGTTCTGGCTCGGGTCACGCGCCGCTCGGTCGCGGCGTTGGGGTTAGAGCCGGGTAAACCCTGTTTTGCGGTTATTAAAACGGTCGCTTTGGCACCGCAGGACGTTGGGGGGCGGTTGACCGCATCCTAAACCAGCGCGCGGGCCTCGAATTCGCGAAGGATCATGCGGGCGGCCCGCCCAAAGCTTGCCCTTTCAAGGTTTGCTGTATCCGGAAATATAGCCGCCAGTTCCTGCAGGCCTTCTGACGACATGATGTAAAGCGCCTCATCGCCCAGATACAGGCTTTCCGCCAGCGCCCCATCTGCGTTCAGAATCTCATGTCGGTCGAGAAGAATGTGCATGTACTCAACAGGCTCGGTTGAATAATCCACTTCTATGCCGGGCCAGGAACAGAGGTGCTTGGCTGCAACCAAAGCCTCAGTGGCACCAAACAGCATTTCAACTTTAGGGCCTCGGATCAGCATCCGATGCTGTTGCGATACTAACAAATCGCGTTCAGGCGTACCGTAACCAAGACTGCCTGCCGCTATGCGAACAGGGCGCATGGCAGGTTGGTCGCGTAATCGCTCGGCTTCCATTTTGCTGCTTTCGATCCAACGAATTTCTTGAACCCCGTTGTCGAGCGTCAAGACCCGATCGCCGACGCTCAGATCTTCGATGAGACGAGGACCAGAGTCGGTTTCAATCAAGGTGCCCGCGGTAAAGCACACGCCGGTGACGGTGATCGTTACGTCTTGTGTCGCGGTGTTATTGAAAAAGACAAAGCCATCGTTAACGCCCCAGGCTGTGGCTGTGGCCTCAAATGTGATCGTCGCCGTTTCCCCATTGTCCAAGGTGTCGTACCAGTCTGGGTTGACGTCATAGGTCCAATTACCATTGTTATCGATGGTTGCCGTTCCGAAGGTCGGGTCATTGGACGTAATATCCCACGTCGTTCCTAGCGGAGTTATGCCGCCCGGATAGGTGACATCCGTGTCCAATGTGCCGCTGGCCTGATTTGGCGGATCGCCTGTGACTGCGCCGGTCAGATCGCCGCTGATTTCAATTCGAATTGCCGGATTATTGACCATCGCTCCACCCTTCCTCGGTCAGTTTCCGTTCAAACTGTTTCTTGCGATACAAGCTCATGTGCACGTCCCCGTGGTCATCTCTTGTCCACTCAACGATGCGCTGGTTGTTCAGATCACTATCCATCCGGTTGGTCCGCACGCGCGGATGAGGGATTTCTTGTTTTAGAATTTCCACCATTTGACGGGTCTGACCAAACGGAGCCACCAAATCGACGATCCAGAAAGACTTGCCGCTGGTGAAATCCTTGTCGGTCAGTGGTTCTTCTTTCACCGCAAACCGATGTTCGGCATCGGGGCTGAGGCCAGCGAACGTAACGAACCCGCGGGGGAAGCCGTTTTGCCGAAAGATATGGTACTGCCCCAATCTGAAAGGCGTTTCGAAGGCGTAGAGAACTTGGGCAAGACTGCGTTTTTGATGCGTCTTGGTGAGACCTGCCAGATAAAACATCGCCCCGAAATCTGCGTACTTTTCCGACGGGATATCGAACCAGTCTTTTGGAAACGTCTTACCCAACCCAAGCCCCATTCAAAAAGCAATATTTGAATGCTAATCGCTAATCTCTTGAAATAATACTGTTTTGCGGCTCGCAGAAAATCGGTGTTGTATTGGGGCAAAGCCTGCCGTTGGGGGCGCGAACTTTACTCGGCCAGTGCGTCCACTATGATCAAGCGCAGGTTTGGATTGCGATCAGGGAATTTGATATGTGGCTTTGGAAGGTGGCCGGCACGGCGGCGTTGATCATTTTGCCTGGTTTTGTGCAAGCTTTGGGATTGAGCCCGAGTGTCCGGCCTCATTACCGGACGGAGATCACTCCGCTGCAGAATGGTGAGTTTCTGGTAAAGGCAATTGGGTCGTCGGCGCCGGTGAACTATTGGTGCGGTATTGGGGACTTTGTCCTTTTGAGACTTGGGCTGCCAAGCTCACAGCGTATCTACATTTCAAAGGCCTATGAGCCCGGGGTGCGAACAGTGCAATTTTCCCTGACACCGCCCCCTGGTGCGGATACGAAGCCGGGATACTCCGTTACCGTAAAGCGGGTAGGCGCGAACATGTCAGCCGCTTCTGCGGTTCGTTACTGTGATGACAACTTTATGGAGTTTGATTTCTGACCGAAATCAAACCCACTTTGCCAGCGGTGGTAGGCTCATGAGGACAGCGTCTGGATCATGGCCAGTCTCGAGCCCGAACTTGGTCCCACGGTCGTAAACCAGATTGTATTCGGCATAGAGGCCGCGGTGTACCAGTTGAGTGTTTTTGTCCGCATCGTCAAAGGCCTGAACGCGGCGTTTCTCGACCAACGGCAAAAAGGCGGGCAGAAACGCGCGGCCGATGTCCTGTGTCAGAGCAAAATCTGATGACCACTCCCCGGTGCAGTAGTCATCCATAAAGATACCGCCAACGCCCCGAGCGCGCTTGCGGTGGGGAATGTAAAAATACTCGTCGGCCCATTCTTTCAGCCGTGGATAGTGCCCAGGACCGTGCGGGTCCAAATGCGACTTCTGGGTGGCGTGGAAATGGGCGGTGTCGTCATCATATTCGATGCAAGGGTTCAGATCCGAACCGCCACCAAACCACCAAGCGTGCGGTGTCCAAAACATGCGGGTGTTCATGTGAACCGCCGGCACATGGGGGTTTTGCATATGAGCAACCAGCGAAATTCCCGAAGCCCAAAAGCGCGGATCGTCCGCCATGCCGGGTATGCCCTTGCGCGCGGCCATGGCTTGTTGCGCCCGCTCGCCCAAAGTGCCGTAGACGGTTGATACGTTGACGCCGACCTTCTCGAATACGCGGCCGCCGCGCATTACCGACATCAGCCCGCCACCTGCATCAGACCCATCCTGCGACTGGCGTTCCGTCTGTTTGACTTCGAACCGACCGGGGCTGGCATCTGAGAATGGCCCGATGTCGTGACTGTCTTCTAAGGCTTCAAATGCGGTGACGATCTCATCACGCAATTGGCGGAACCAAGCTGAGGCGGTGGTTTTTTCTGTATCGAACATTTTGGCTTAATGAGCTGGAGCGGCAACGGGGTCCAGCAATGTGCGGCCGCCGTCGATAGTCAGGATCTGTCCGGTGATGAAACCCGCCGCGTCCGAGGCCAGAAACTGCGCGGTTTCAGTCAATTCAGTGGGTGCTGCGATCCGGGCCAGTGGTGTGTGTTTCTCGATATCATCGCGAAAGCCGCGGTTCTCTTTCAGCGTGGATTGCAGTGATGCACTCATAACGGACCCCAACGCGATCGAGTTCACCCGAATGTGGTTTGGGGCCAGCGCAACAGCCAGCGAGCGTGTCATCTGGTCCAATGCCGCAGTCGACACTGAATACGCCATCAAGTCGGGGTGAGTACGCCGTGCAGCAATTGAAGAGAGGTTGATGATTGAGCCAGCCAGACCTTCGTTATCGTCTCCAGCTTGTTTGATCATCCGTTTGGCCACCAGTTGGCTCAGGCGCAAAGCGGGCATCAGGTTCTGGTTCAGCAATGTGCGCACCGAGTCGTCTTCGGTATCTAGCGGATCAGACTGGATGACCTGCCGTGCACCGTTAATCAGAATATCTACCTGATCGAACGCATCGATGGTGGCGGACAAAAGGTTCGCAATGGTCAGCTTTTCCCGAAGATCTCCCGCAAAGAAGCGGATATTGCTGTCATCAGCCTGCTCGCCCAGTTCCTCGGCCAGCCGCTTTTCATCCATGTCTGCGAACATGACATTGGCACCTGCGTCGGCAAAGTGGCGCCCGATGGCCAGCCCAACACCGTTGGCTCCGCCGGTTACAATTGCGGTTTTGCCAGCTATGGAAAAGGACATTCGTAAACTCCTGAGTTGCGGCGCAGGTTAACCGGGATCACCGCCGAGGGCGAGAGGCGTGAAACACCTTGAACCGATTGTCGCCGGTCACTTCTTCGACATGCGCGAAAGCGTCGGTCAGAGTGGATTCGTAGGGCAGATGGCGGTTTGCCACCATCCACAAGCTGCCATTGCGGGTCAGTATATTGGCCGCCGTCTTTATAAAGCCTTGGCCCAACGCAGGATCAGCACTGCGCGACGTATGGAACGGCGGGTTCATGACCACTGCATCAATAGGTTCCGGAGCGCGCCATGTCACCGCATCAGCCCAATGGAACTGAGCGCGAGCATCGTTGACGTTCGAGCGGGCACAAGTCAGTGCGATGTGGTCTGCTTCGACCAAATGCAGCACCTTCAGGCCACTGGCTTTGAGTAGGCCGGCTGAAAGATACCCCCAGCCCGCTCCCAGATCTGCGACCCGCGCGCCCAGCTTGTTGGGGAGGGCCGATTGCAACAAGGCCGAAGCCGGATCAACACCGTCAGCAGAAAATACACCCGGAGCGGTTTGAAATTTGCCGACAGTTTGCTTTGTAGGCGGCGCCCAGTCCTCAAATGCCTTGGGGTTCGATTGGAACCAGAAAATTTTGCCATGAGCCTTTGATATTGGCCCTTCCACTGGAACGCGTTTTCGAATGTCCTTTAGCAGGCTGTCGACGCCATCGGTCTTTGCGCCATCGACCACGACGACCCCAGTGGCGCGGTTACAAGCCTTATGCACCATGCTGCGGGCCAGAGCCTTGGCGCGAGGCAAGATCACGATAGCATCCTGACACGCCTCATGCGCCTGGGAAACCGTAGCAAAGCCTTGGGCGGCAAAATGGTCATGAAAAGGTTTGAAAGGCTGAACGACTTGTGTCTCGCGTGGCAGAGCGGACAGGTCGCTGTCCATTGTCGGTCCAAGCACCGTCAAAGGTTGCGACAACAAGAGGCCGCTTTGCAGGGCAAGATCAAGACGAGGGGACATAAGCGATTTGGAAAGAGAGGCAGAGCCTTACTCTTCCCGTTCCATTGTGCATTGCAGGGGGTGCTGATGCCGACGGGCAAAGTCCATCACTTGGCCTACCTTGGTCTCGGCGATTTCGTGGCTGAATACGCCTACGACGGCCACGCCTTTTTTGTGGACGGTCAGCATAATTTCGAATGCCTGCGCATGCGTCATGCTGAAGAAACGCTCCAGCACATGGACTACGAACTCCATCGGGGTGTAGTCATCATTCAGCAGCAGAACCTTGTACAGCGGAGGGCGCTTGGTCTTAGGCCGCGTCTGTACCAGGACCGACGAATCCGCATCATCGTCGTCCTCCGGTTTGTCAGACATCATCCATTGGTGTTCAAACATCGTGTTCTACTGTCCGATTCAGGCTTCGGTTTGTCTGAGCGCTTATATAACGTCGAACTGGCCGGAGAAAAGAGCAAGCAGGACGTATTCGCCATGGGGCAAAACCTTACCACAATCGGCTTCGATGCGGACGATACTTTGTGGCACAATGAGCGGTTTTTTCAGCTGACACAGGCTCATTTCACCGATTTGCTGGCCGATCACGCCGAGAGGGAGCACTTGTTGGACCGTCTGTTGGCGGCTGAAAAGCGCAATATCAGGCACTACGGATACGGAATCAAAGGCTTTACCCTGTCCATGATCGAAACCGCGATCGAAGTGACTGATGACCGTGTTCCCGCCTCGGTCATTCGTCAGCTGATTGAGGCCGGCCAAGAGATGCTGGCCCATCCTATAGAGCTGTTGCCCCATGCCCGCGAAGCGATTGAGGGTGTGGCGGCGACCCATCGGGTTGTTTTGATCACTAAAGGAGACCTGATCGACCAAGAGCGCAAACTCGCGCAGTCCGGGTTGGGAGAGTTGTTCGATGGCGTCGAGATTGTGTCCGAGAAAACAGCGCAAACCTATGAGAGCATTTTTGCTCAGTACGAAGGACCGGCTACGGCCATGATGGTTGGGAACTCAATGCGCTCTGATGTGGTTGCCCCGATCCAGGCAGGGTGCTGGGGCGTGTATGTTCCGCACGGACTGGTGTGGGAAATCGAACAGGCCGAAACGCCGGCAGACAGTCCTCGGTACCGAGAGCTGCAAGATTTGGGCGAATTGGCGGATCTTGTTCAGGCTTTAGGCTAATGTTGCCTAATGGCCGCAGTTTCGGAAAATCGATGTAAGCCAGCGGCATAATCTGGTCATTTTCATGGATTTGGTGGGGGTGAGGCTGTGTTCGGCCATATCTGGTATGCCTGAGGTGATGGGGCCTAACGGCGAATTTATGAGCTTTCGGTTTATTTCGCCGGTCCTCTGTGTTAGCCTGACAATAATAAAATAAATGAAATGCTGATCGGGAAAACCCGACGGCTCGAGGTAGACAGAGGCAAAGATCGTGCAGGTTCGGCGGACAGTTCCGGCCCGGATGGGCTTACTCCTTATGGCATTTTTGTGGATGCTTTCCTTTGCGCCGTTGCAAGGGATAGCGGCCCCTTATGCGGCGATGGTCATTGATGCGCGCACCGGAGAGGTGCTGCACTCGCGCAACGCCGATACTCGACTGCATCCTGCCTCGCTTACCAAGATGATGACCTTGTACATCGCATTCGAAGCGGTGCGAAATGGGGAAATCACTCTGGACACGCCGGTCCGTATCACCAAAAAAGCAGCATCCGAGCCGCCTTCGAAACTGGGTTTGCGCACGGGACAAACAATTGCATTCCGATATCTTATCCGTGCTGCTGCAGTGAAATCAGCCAACGATGCAGCGACGGCCATCGGTATTGCGATCAGCGGGTCCGAGGCTGCCTTTGCGCGCCGCATGACCCGCACCGCCAAAGCCATGGGGATGAGCCGTACAACGTTCAAAAACGCGCATGGCCTGACCGAATCGGGGCATCTTTCGACAGCGCGTGACATGACCACGCTCGGCCGTCACCTGCTGTATGACTATCCGCAGTATTATAATCTGTTCTCGCGTCAATCGACCCACGCTGGAATCAAAACAGTTCCGAATACAAACCGTCGCTTGCTGGCCGCCTACAAAGGCGCGGACGGTATCAAAACCGGTTACACGCGCGCTGCAGGTTTCAACCTAGTTGCTTCGGCAAAACGCAAAGACGAGCGCATCATCGCTACTGTTTTTGGGGGCAAATCCGGCGCATCGCGTAACGCGCGGGTTGCAGAGCTTCTGGATATGGGCTTCCGCCGTGCACCATCGCGCGCGCCGATCCGTAAGCCGGCCCGCCCAGTCTATGCTGGAAATGTAGGGCTGGGCGCGACAGTCGCGGCCGTAACCGGCGCGCCGACGAAAAGTCTGCGCCCCTTGCTGCGCCCCGGACCAGGGGCAGCTGTTCAGGTTGCTGGTACGGTTGCAGCATCGGCTGCCAAGAACGGTACACGCATTCAGGATGGAATCGCTGCAGCCATTGCAGCAGCGGATGTCAAAGCGCCTAATGACGACACGACGCGCCCGGCCGCGCGCCCAGATGATCTGGTTCTTGCCTCGACCGGACCGGTCGAGCAGCCCGAGCCGGAACAGGAAATCGTTACGCGCCTCTCTACGTCCGGTGGACATCTGTGGGGCGTCAATGTTGGCCGCTATACAACTCGATACGAGGCAGAAAAGGTTCTTCTGAAAACCGCCCTTTCCGAGATGACCACGCTGGACGGCACTCTTCGCAAGGTAAATCAAAGTTCGCGCGGGTTTGAGGCGACATTCCAGGGCATGACCCGCGAACAAGCCGATCTGGCTTGTCGCAGGCTTCAGGCTCGTAATGTCACGTGTTTCATGATCGGACCGTCATAAGATCCGACATAAACTCTCCTGGATGGGTCTGGGCTGTGAGGAAACTCGCAGCCCATTTTTTATCAGGAGGGCTTAATCAAACACGTGACCGTGCTGATACTGTTCGTCCTGCCCAGCAGCAGCTGTCAGGGCCGCCACGTTGTCCTTTGTAAAGAACCCATCATATTTGTGGCAGCGTTCTATGTATTCGGTGATCAGCAGCGTGTTTTTCGAGTGTTTCGAGAAGATCTGCTTGAGGTTCGGATCATCTTTGCACTCTCCCACCACATGCGCCAGAAACGGTACGCCTTTGTCCTTGAGGGTGTTCACCACGAAATCGACGTTCTTTTCGCCTGCACCATGATCGCCATCCTGAATCTCAACGGCCATGTGATGCAGGCGGCGGCCGAAGTTGCGCACGAAATCCTCGGTTGGCATAGGCAACTGCTCGAACGAGTTCACAAAAGAGGGTGTGTTGTTTGCCGTGAACACTTTGGCCGGTGACTTTTTGTCATCATCTACGCCAGCGTTCCTGTTCACATTGGTCGAGGAGTTCATGTCGAAAATGTTGTACGCCCCCCAGAAATAGTAGGGCACCATGGTAAGGAACTCGAGGATTGCGTCCTCGCGCTCACCGGCGAGAATGCGGGTGGCAAGGTGGTCTATCCCCAGCATTAGCGGTGAGATCTTGCTGTCAGTTCCAAAAGCGGCGGCCTGATCCAGCTGCGACTGCTCGGTGTCACTCAGCAATACGCGGTCGCCCAACCTCAGGCTGTCGGTTTCGTTGAAGTCCAGCGTGGAATATCCGACCCGATTACAGGTGAAGTCAGACGGAGTGGTAAACCGAAAACCTTCCAGCGTGTAAAACGGGTTCTCGGTATCGCCTTCGTACTCAAAGCGGATGTTTTGACCTTCAAGAGTCTTGGTAAGAGCGTTCAGATCGGTAGCACCGTAGATCTCTCCGACATAGCGGGTTTGTGGGGTATTCCGTGCAAGCGGATACATCCGGTTAATGCGTGGGATGAAATCCTCAAAGCTTGGGTTGAGAGGAGCCATCACTATCATAGCGGGGTAGTCCGCATGGGAATGCAGGATCGAGAACTTGTGCGTCAGCCCCATGTATGAGGCGGTGTGACGATATGGGGTCATCACGTACAGTTCGATCAGCGTTTCGAATAGCGCAGTGCTTTCAACCTGAAGAACGATAGCCCTCATGGCACCAACCTGATCGGCGACCCCTGAGGTGTTACGCCGCTCGTAAATCATCGGCAGATATTCGTTGAAGAAATCAGAGTTCTTCTTGTCCCCGCGGGGCTGATAAGACATCAAATCAAAAGACATTAATACACCTCCTTGCGCATGCCCGGTGGTAGTCGGGCGTAGCTATGCTTGGATTTCCAATAATCAGAACATGCACTTGCAGGTATGCTAGGGTCAGAAATCCAAGTGAGCAACAGTAAGAAAGTGGGGTGACGTCGGTACGTCTGTCCGGCTAACGGACGAATTTCGTCACTTCGACACCGCCGGTGACAAGGTTTTCACGTACTGACCGGGCAATTTGCACCGCGGTCGGCCCATCACCATGCAGGCAAATTGTGTCGATCGAGGTCTCAAGCCGCTTGCCGGTTTCGGTGATGATAGCGCCTTCGCGGACCATATTCAGGATGCGCGGACCGGCGACTTCCGGGTCGTGAATGACCGCGCCAGGCAAACTGCGATCGACCAGAGTGCCGTCATCGTTATAGGCGCGATCCGCGAAAATCTCGCCAACCCATTTGCAGCCCAGTTCGCGAACAGCTTCTTCCTGTTTGGTAACGGCTAGAACCATGATGATGATGTCCGGGTCCACGTCCAGCGCGCCCTGATAGCAGGCCCGCGCCATGTCTAAGTCGACCGAACACATATTGGCCAGCGCGCCGTGCAGTTTTAGGTGCCGGACTGTGGTGCCGACGGCTTTGGCCATGCCCATCGCCGCGCCCAGCTGAAACCGCACCAAATTGCGCAAACTGTCGTGAGGGACCTTCATGTTGCGCCGACCGAACCCTTGTAGATCAGGAAAGCCGGGGTGCGCGCCGATGCCAACGCCGTTTTCAGACGCTGCCATCATCGTTTTGGCCATTACATCTGGGTCGCCTGCGTGAAAGCCGCAGGCAATATTGGCAGACGTGATGATCTTTAGGAGGCTTTCATCATCGCCCATTTTCCAGGGGCCAAAGCTCTCTCCCATATCGGCATTCAGATCGACGCTGGGCATCTGTGAAACTCCTTATTCTGTGGCCGAGATCGTTCCGCCGATCAATTGGTAGGACAACAAGTCGGGAATGTCATGCGGGTCGCGGACCAGGGGTTCGACCCGTGTCTTGAGTCGTGATAGTTCGGCCAGAAAGGCCGTCTGTAGCGCGACGGCTTCTTCTATCGAAACGAATTGAAACTGTACCTTTCCTCCTGCGGGTGTTTGGGCCGCGCGGGGCAGGTCACAGGGCAAAACGGTCGCAATACGCGGATAACCACCGGTGGTCTGGCACTCGGGCAGTAGGATGAATGGATTTCCGGTACCGGTCATCTGAATGTCGCCCGGGGTTATGACCTCGGACAGAATGTTCAGCTGACCTTGTGCAGCGAAGCCTTCTCCAGGGCTGTCCAATTGCATTCCCATCCGGTTGGCACGTATGCCGCGTGTGAAAACTGTATCGCCAAAACGGTCCAGCGTACCCTGATCGAACAACGGAGTTTGAAAGCTGGCGACAACACGCAACGTGCCCCCTGAAAAACGATCATCGACGCGTAGCTTTTGACCAGACCCTTCCATGTTGGGCGTAGATGGTAATGAATCACCCGCCATAACTGCGCGTCCAACATTGGCAGTCAGGTGAACAGAGCGTGAGCCGAGAACAACAGGTGCCTCAATCCCTCCACTCAGATGCAGGTAGCCATAGTTTCCCTGTTGAACTGCTCCGATGACAAGCTGCTGTCCAGCCTCAAGAGAGTAAGACGCATTCCATGCGATTGGGGCTCCATCAATGCTAGCCTGCATCGGTGCGCCGGTCAGTGCGATGCTTGTTTTTTGAGTGGCCTCAAATGTACCGCCCACACCGGCCATTTCCAAAGCCGCGCATTCGGAATTTTGACCTAAAAGTGCCGCTCCTTCATGCAAGGCCAATAAGTCTGCAGCACCGGATCGCGACAAGCCTTGGTCCAGATACCCGGACCGCCCCTGATCCTGTATCGTGCAAGAAGGACCGATGCTGAGTACTCGGAGACTCATTCCAGGATCTCCTCGCACGTTGCGCCGCCAGACCCATCAGCGTTGTTGGACTTTATGATCTCCAACTCTTCCGAAGTGATCGGCAGGAATTGCATCTCGTCGCCGGGTCTCAGGGCAAAGCTCTGCTCTGCATCTGGTCGGAAACAGCGAAAGGCCGTCTGCCCCACGTGCCTCCACCCCGTCGGGGTTGGTCCAGAGAACAGTACAAATTGGGATATAGCCAACACCAACGCCCCTTCGGGCACCATAGGGGTGAGCTCTTTGAGACGGGGTATGTTGAACTCAGGCCCAAGCGGCCCAAGATATGGCTGCCCCGGGGCAAATCCGATGGTCAATACGCGGACACGTGTTTCACTCAGGCGCTTTATGGCTTCGTTGGTCGAAAGGCCCGCCTCTGTTGCAGTCTCATCTAATTGTGGCGCCAATCCTCCTCCGTACACAGTCGGCACCTGCCAAAGACGGCGTCCGGACGGAAGAGGGGCTTTATACCAGTCCCTTTCGTGCAGAACCTCGTCGACCTGTTTGGAGATTTCAGTATGCGTCAGACGGGTGGGGTCGAACCGGATATAGGCGGATGCCAGAGAGGTCGAAGTTTCGATTACCCCTTCCCAGTTTAAGGCTTCGACCGCGCCTCGAAACGCAAGTGCCGCCCGATTTGAGGGTTCTGCCATAGTATCGGCAAACGAAACCAATAGGCCGTCCAGGCCAACTGCTCGTATGCAAGGAAAAGAGACTGTGTTCTTTATAGTCATGTCACACTGCGGGCGTATCGTTGTGGTGACCTGACCGTATTCGCGACCGATGCGCAAGGTGCGGTGGAGGATGCGACCGGATTCAACGGCCCGAGTCGGGGTTCAAGGAGCGGAAATGACTCAAAAATGAGTCGTTCTGAATGGTACGACTCGGATTGGGCTTGTGGGTGTGCCCAGCAGACTCACTATATATTGGGGTTTCCCATGCGGGGCGGATATTCAGGTCCATAGCGGTGGTCGCTATCTTCCGGGATAGTCGGTCGGGTGGTGCCGATTTATGCTTCTTAAGACGTTGAAAATTATACAGAAAAACAAAAAACGCAAAAAAATCGCGCAAGATGTTATTTTCTGCTTGCGGCTTGTTGGTGTTATCCTTAGAACCCCCTTCACCGGCGCTGCTGAGGCGCTAGTGACACACCGGCGAGACGGTGGGA
>NZ_JBQFTS010000008.1:0-199592 GCF_056538765.1 Ruegeria sp. BE9
CCCGTCAACCGCGTCGACAACGCATACGGCGACAGAAACCTAATCTGCACATGCCCACCAATGTCCGAATACGAAGAAGCCGCAGAGTAAACCTAACCCCCCGCCCAAAAAGGCGGGGGGTTTTCTATTCCGCTGCTTCCTTTTGTTGAGTTGAAACCAGTAACGACGCCAGTTCAGGGCGGCAGGACCCACAATTGGTTCCTGCCTGCAAAGCCTCACCAATAGCCTCGACCGAAATCAGACCTTTGGTTTCGATCGCTGTAAGGATCGTATTCACACCAACATCGAAACACGAGCACAATACTGGGCCGGGGTCCGGCATGTCCGCCGGCGCACGCCCCGACAACAAGCCCAGGTTCGGAACCTGCGGTAACGTGGCTAGGTAGTCTCGCATCACTGCAACTGGTTCGGCCGAGATAAAGAGTGCCGCAACCAATTGTCCATTCTGACGGCAAGCCAGCCGGGCAACTCCTCGTGACGTGTCCTCAACTGCCGTAATTTCGGCATCAGGCAGCCCGAACAGGTCGCGAGCAGCCGCGTGCCAATCTTCGATCTGATCAAGGCCTGCCAGTTCAGCGCGATAGCCGGCTTTCGTTGGGCTTTGGGCCCAGTATTCACAGCTCGGCGTCATCTCGCGATCGGAAACGGCAAACCCGAACCAAACTGCGTTGTAGCGAGCTATATTCACAACCGATGCCTTGCTTTCTGGCTGACCTGAAACAGGGTCGGTCGCCGCCGCAATTACGGTATCAATTCGTGCCGAAGGTGCGGTTTCCCCGGTCCAGTGTATCGGTGCAAAAACCTGACCTGGTGATACAGATTCGCTGATCCTAGCGCGTAAAATGGTTTTGCCATGGGGGCTGGACACTTCGACCAGATCAGCGGCCGCAATTTCATTGGAACGGGCATCTGCTGGATGGATATCCAGAAACGGTTCGGGCAGGTGAGATGACAAACGGGCGGAAAGCCCGGTGCGTGTCATCGTATGCCATTGATCGCGGAGCCGTCCGGTGTTTAGCCAGAACGGGTAGCGCGGACCGGGTTTGGCGGCCGGAGGGCACCAGGACACAGGCAATAGCCGCGCTTTGCCGTCTGAGTGATAGAATTGCCCGTCTGCAAAAAAACGTCCACCTTGCCGTGCGGCTGACACAGGCCAGCGGGTAGGGGCCAAGGCTTCATATCCGGATGCGTCCAAATCCGCCCATCCCGAGATGTCAAAATCCCTTTTGAAACGGGCCGCCACGCCGGACAGGGCGGCATATTCGCGAAAAATCTCGTGAGGGGACTGGTAGTCAAAGGCGGTTTTCCAGCCCATTCGCTGGCCAACCTCAGCCAGTATATCCCAGTCGGCACGCGCCTGTCCCGGTGGGGGCAATACACTGCGCTGACGGCTGATCGTTCGGTCGGAATTGGTGACAGTGCCGTCTTTCTCGGCCCAGGCTGCGGCCGGTAGCAGCACATCGGCCAACCGCGCTGTGTCAGTGCGGCCGGTAATATCCGAGACGACGGTAAAGGGGCAGGCGGCAATAGCATCGCGCACGGCATCGGCCTCGGGCATCGACACGGCCGGGTTTGTGTGGATCACCCACAATGCCTTAATTCGACCGTCGCCGACGGCTCGGAACATATCCACCGCTTTCAAACCGGGGACTTCGGGCATATTCGGGGCCGACCAGAAATCTCGCACGGTGGCGCGGTGATCGGCGTTTTCGATATCCAGGTGGCAGGCGAGCATATTGGCTAGTCCACCGACCTCGCGTCCGCCCATAGCGTTCGGTTGACCAGTGACGGACAGCGGCCCGCAGCCGGGTTTACCGATGCGCCCGGTCGCGAGGTGACAATTTAGGATCGCGTTCACCTTGTCGCTGCCCGAGGTGGACTGGTTCACGCCTTGGCTGAAGATCGTCACGACTCTCTGCGTGCCCATCCACATTTCACAGAACTGAGCGATATCGTTCTGGTCCAGCCCGGTGACTGAGACATCATCGGCCTGCGCTGCGGTCAAAGCATCATCAAACCCGTTGGTATGCGTTAAGAAGTCTGCATCTACCAATCCTCGCGCGTCGATCTGGGTCAGTAGGTGGTTGAACACCGCCACATCACTGCCTGCTGCCAGTGGCAGGTGCAGATCGGCGCTGTCACACGATGCCGTGCGGCGCGGGTCGATCACCACAATCTTGGTGCCCCCTGCCTGTCGTGCAGACATCAGGCGTTGATAAAGAACCGGGTGGCACCAGGCGAGGTTCGAGCCGACCAAAACCACCAGATCGGCTTCATCAATATCCTCATACGTGCCCGGGACGGTATCGGTGCCAAAGGCGCGTTTGTGCCCCGCCACGGTCGACGCCATGCAAAGCCGTGAGTTAGTGTCGATATTGGCCGAGCCGATAAAGCCCTTCATCAGCTTGTTGGCGACGTAGTAATCCTCGGTCAGCAGTTGCCCCGAAACATAGAAGGCCACCGAATCCGGCCCGTGTTCAGAGATGGTCTCGCGGAAACGGTCTGCGACCAGTTGTAGGGCGTCGTCCCAGCCGGTCTCTTCGCCTGCAACGACTGGTGAAAGCAGCCGTTGCGACAGGCCCACGGTTTCGGCCAGCGCGGAACCTTTGGAACACAGCCGACCCTTATTGGCCGGATGGTCCGGATCACCGGTGACCGTTATGCCTCCGGCGCCGTCCGGTTGCAGCAGAACACCGCAGCCCACCCCGCAATAGGGACAGGTTGAGCGCGTGGCGCAGGCGGTCAGGTCTTTCACGCGGCGCTCCTTTGACCCAGTGAAGTGCTGTCGAGCAGGATGCGGTCGCCATCCACCTGCACTGGGTAGGTGGCGATCTGGCCTTCATCCGCGCCTTGTGCATGACCGGTATTCAGGTCGAACACCCAGTTGTGCAGCGGGCAGGTGACGGACTGGCCATGAACGATGCCCTCAGAGAGCGGCCCGCCCTTATGGGGGCAGCGGTCCGAGGCGGCAAAGACCTCATTTGTGCCCGTGCGGAACAGGGCGACGCAGCCAACCGGTGTTTTCACTACGCGCGCGCCGCGCAAGGGGATGTCGTCGATATGTCCGATGTCGATCCAGTTCATTCTGCGGCCTCCAGTGTCAGATCGGCCAGCGGCGCAAAGCGCGGGGCCTCTTTGGCCTGTTCGGCCCATGGGTCTTTGCGATAAATGGATTGGCTGAGTTCGAACCGCTCAACCAGCGCACGGCGGTTGTCGAGATCGTCCACCACGGTTTCCTTGATCCAGTCGAGGCCAACCTTCGCCATCCATTTATACAGACGGTCCAGATACTTGCCGCCTTCGCGATAGGCTTGGGTGACGGCCATGACGACCTCAATGGCCTCCTCCTCGGTGGGGACTTGTACCAGCAGTTCGGTTTCCTTGACGTCCATGCCCGCGGCGCCGCCGATGCTGATCTGATAGCCCGAGTCCACGCAGACAACGCCGATATCCTTACAAGTCGCCTCGGCACAGTTGCGCGGGCAGCCAGAGACCGCCAGCTTCAGCTTATGCGGCGTCCACGAGCCCCACAGGATTTTCTCAAGCTTCACGCCAAGGCCCGTGCTGTCCTGCGTGCCGAACCGGCAGTGATCGGTACCGACACAGGTTTTTACAGTGCGCAGACCCTTGGAATAGGCATGACCCGAGACCAGCCCGGCTTTGTTCAGATCGGACCAGATGTAAGGCAGGTCGGAGCCTTTAACACCCAACAAGTCGATACGCTGACCGCCGGTGACTTTGACCGTGGGCACATCGTATTTTTCGGCGGCGTCAGCAATGGCGCGCAGTTCAGCCGGGTTGGTGATGCCGCCCCACATGCGCGGCACAACGCTAAATGTGCCGTCCTTTTGGATGTTGGCGTGTTTGCGTTCGTTGACGAAACGGCTTTGCGGGTCGTCCTGATATTCGACCGGCCAATCAGCCAGCAGGTAGTAGTTCACCGCAGGGCGGCAGACATGGCAACCGTTACGGGTTTTCCAGCCCAGCTCCTGCCAGACGGCCTCCTGACTTTTCAGCTCTTGCGATTTGATCAGGCGGCGAACGTCCTCGTGGGTCAGGTCGCAGCAGCCACAGATGGGCTGCGCGGTGGGCATTTGGAAGTCATCGCCCAGCGTGACCTGCAGCAATTGTTCCACCAGCCCGGTGCAGGTTCCGCAGGACGCGCTGGCTTTGGTCGTCGCGCGGATGGCGCCCAGATCGCTTGCGCCGCCTTCGATGGCGGTGGTGATGTCGGATTTGCAGACGCCGTTGCAGCCACAGATTTCCGCCTCAGGCGGCAATGCTGCAACGGCTGAGAGAGGGTCCGCAGTGGCACCCCCCTGATAGGCCGGGCCAAAGATCAGCGTCTCGCGCATCTCGGAGACGTCTTCACCATCGCGGATCAGACCGAAGAACCAGTTGCTGTCGCCGGTTTCGCCATACATGACGGCGCCGACCAGCTTGTCGCCTTCCAGCACCAGACGCTTGTAGACACCCCGCGCCGGGTCACGGAACACGATGTCTTCGCGGGTCTCGCCCTCAGCAAAGTTGCCTGCACTGAACAGGTCGCAACCGGTTACCTTCAGCTTGGTGGACAGCGAGCGTTGCTTGAACGCGGCTTCCTCGCCCAGCAGGGTCTGCGCCAGTACCTTGGCTTGGTCGTAAAGCGGCGCGACAAGGCCAAAGATCTCGCCCTGATGTTCGACGCATTCACCAACGGCAAAAATATCCGCGTCCGAGGTGATCATCTGATCGTCCACGTGGATGCCCCGGCCCACGGCAAGGCCCGTGTCCTGCGCCAGGGCGGTGTTTGGGCGAATGCCCACAGCCATCACCAACAGGTCGCAGGGCAATTCTGTGCCGTCCTCCAACAGCAGCGCCCGGGCCTTGCCATCCTTGCCCGCGATTTCGGTCGATTTGGCATTCAGCAGAACAGTGATGCCTTTTTCTTCCAGTGATTTCTTCAACAGATACCCAGCGGCAGGGTCCAGCTGACGTTCCATCAAGTGGCCCATGATATGCACCACGGTCACATCGGCCCCGCGTGCGGCCATGCCAGCGGCGGCTTCAAGCCCCAGCAAGCCGCCGCCGATCACGACCACTTTGTTGCCTGCGCCCATGCCCATCATCTGTTCGGTGTCTTCCAGATCGCGATAGGCGATGACGCCGTCCAGATCATGTCCCGGCATCGGGATCATGAACGGGTTCGACCCGGTGCCGAAGATCAGTTTGTCATAAGGCACATGACCGTTTTCTCCCTCGACCACTTTCAACTCGCGGTCGATCTTGACCACTTTCTCGCCAAACCGGCAGGTGATCCCGCGTTCGGCATACCAGGGGTCGTCATGGGTGACGATGTCCTCGTATGTCTGATCGCCTGCCAGAACCGGGCTCAGCATGATGCGGTTATAGTTCCCGCGCGGCTCAGCGTTGAACAGGGTGATGTCGAACGCATCGGGGGCGGCGTCGGTCAGGTGTTCCAACACCCGGCCCGAGGCCATGCCAGCACCGATGACAACCAGTTTCTGTTTCATGTCATTCACTCCGCAGCGATGGCTTTGGGGGCAGGGGATTTGGGCTTGGGTTTGGCCCCGTGCTCGTATTCTTCGAGGAAATCCAACACCTCTTGCCGGTATTCGTAGTAATCAGGATGGGCCAGCAACGCCTTGCGGGTGCGCGGACGTGGCAGGTCGACATTGGTGATCTTGCCGATCGTGGCCTGAGGGCCGTTGGTCATCATCACCACGCGGTCGGCCAGCAGGATCGCCTCGTCCACATCATGCGTGACGCAGATCGTGGTGACTTTGGTGCGCGACCAAACCTCCATCAGAACCTCCTGCAGCTCCCACCGGGTGAGGCTGTCGAGCATCCCGAAGGGCTCATCCAGCAGCAGCAGTTTCGGTGACAGGGCAAAGGCGCGGGCGATTCCAACACGCTGGCGCATCCCGTTCGACATGTCGGCGGCGGATTTGTCCATCGCGTCGGCCAGACCGACCCGTTCCAAGTAGTACTCCACCACATCCTGCCGCTCGGCCTGACTGGCGCGCGGATACACGCGGTCCACACCGACCGAGACGTTTTCCTTGGCAGTCAGCCATGGGAACAGCGAAGGCGATTGGAACACCACAGCGCGCTCGGGATCAGCACCTTCGACATGGCGGCCATCCAGCTTGATCGCACCTTTCGAGATTTCATTTAGACCGGCGGCCATTGTCAGGACCGTGGACTTACCGCAGCCCGAGTGGCCGATCAGCGAAATGAACTCACCCCGGTTGAGCTTGAGGTTGAAATCCTCGACCACAGTCAGCGGGCCTTTGGGCGTGGGGTAGATCTTGTGCAACTGGCTGAAGTCCAGATAGCGTTCGTCGATCAGACCCGTCTGCGCCTCTTTTACTGCCGCAGGTACACCATGGATCGGAGTTACATCGGGTAGGGTTTTGGTGCCTTCAACCTTGGCCTCAATCCCCACATCCATCAGGTACTTGGTGACCTCGCCGCGCAGGGCCTTGAAAGTCTCGTCATGGTTCATGGCCGAGCGGTCGCGGGGGCGGGGGATCGAGACTTTGAACTCGGTCCCCAAAGTGCCATCGGGGTTCAGCGGAATGATGCGGTCTGCCAGCAAGATCGCCTCGTCCACGTCATTGGTGATCAGAACACAGGTCTTGCGGTTCTCTTCCCAGATCTTTTCGATCTCTTCCGCCAGATTGCCGCGGGTCAGCGCGTCCAGCGCCGACAGCGGCTCGTCCAGCAGCAAAACTTCGGGGTCCATCGCCAAAGCACGGGCCACGTTCACCCGCTGACGCATTCCGCCCGACAGTTCGGCAGGGCGGCGACCAGCGGCGTGGCTCAGGCCAACCATGCGGATGTAGTGGGCGACCTTTTCCTCTTTCTCAGCCTTGGGCATCTTGGGAAAGACCGCATCCACGGCCAGTCGCACATTGCCCGTCACCGTCAGCCACGGCATCAGCGAGTAGTTTTGGAAGATCACCCCTCGTTCCGGCGCGGGACCGGCGATGGGTTTGTCGCGGAAGGTGACGCTGCCTTTGGAGGGGAACTCGATCCCCGCCATCAGGTTGATCAGCGTGGTCTTACCGGTGCCGGAAAAGCCCAGCAGAACCACGAACTCGCCTTCTTCAACCGAGAGGTTGATGTCTTTCAGCACATCCGTCGCGGCAGTACCGGTGCCGAAGGATTTGCTGACGTTTTTGAATTCCATCACAGCCATGTCGATCACCGGTTATTCGAGAAGGTGAACAGGGACTGCAGTGCGTACATCACGCGATCCAGCAGGAAGCCGATGATGCCGATAGTGAACACAGCCACCATGATCTTGGCGAGCGAGCTGGAGGAGCCGTTCTGGAACTCATCCCAGACGAACTTGCCCAGACCGGGGTTCTGCGCCAGCATCTCGGCCGCGATCAGAACCATCCAGCCGACGCCAAGCGACAAGCGCAGACCGGTGAAGATCAGCGGCAGGGCCGAGGGCAGAACCAGCTTGGTGATCTTGGTGAAGGTGTTCATTTTCAGAACCTTCGACACGTTCACCAGATCCTTGTCGATCGACGCAACACCCAGCGAGGTGTTGATCAGCGTCGGCCACAGCGAACACAGCGTCACGGTGATGGCCGAGATCAGGAAGGACTTCGCGAACCAGCCGTCATTGGTGACGTACACGGCCGAGACGATCATGGTCACAATCGGCAGCCAGGCCAACGGTGACACCGGCTTGAAAATCTGGATCAGCGGGTTCAGTGCGGCATTTGCAGTGGGCGAAAGGCCCGCAGCAATGCCCAGCGGCACGGCCACGATGGTGGCGATCAGAAAGCCGAAGAAGACCGTTTTGATTGAAGTCCAGATCTGGTTGTAATAGCTCGGCGCGCCGGTATAGGCGACTTCCTTCACCTTCTCAGGTTGGCCGGCGTCGATGAATTTCTGGTTCCGCTTTTCGACCATCGCCTCGAACTTGGCCTTTTTGGCGGCTTTTGCTTGCGCGTCCTGATGCAGACTGACTGCCTCGGACCAAACCTGAGCTGGTCCGGGGACAGCGCCCAGCGAGGTTTGCACCTTGGGCGCCAGCGTGCCCCACAGCAGCAGGAACGCGCAGATGGCCAGTAGCGGCACGGCAAGCAAACGCCAAATCTCGCCCATTTGGGCGCGGGGGTTGTCGCCTGCGGCGGCCTTTAGAACCGGCGTGATCCAGGACAGGCCCAGAACCTGAAACCATTTGTCGGCGGCGTTGATCCGGGTGAACAGGCGGGCCTTGCGGGCCTCGCGTTCAGCATCAGCGGATAGCGTATCGTGGTCGATGGCTGTCATCTTGCGGTCTCCTGGCCCGGGTTGCTGTCCGGGCGGGGTAGAATTCTGTTTGAGAGGGAAGCCCCCCGACCGCTCCGGGCCGGGAGGCAGGGGCGTTAGCCCTGAACTTCGGTGCCGACGACGACCTGCTCGCCTTTCAGGCCAATCGGCAGGCTCTGCAGATAGGCGTTGGGCTGGCGGGCGTCATAAGGGATGCCGTCGATGATATCCTCGGCGGGCGTTGGAGCTTTGTAGCCATCGCTGTCCCAGGGGAAGTCGGCCTCATTCGCCAAGCCTTCGTCGACTAGCATGCGGGCGGCGTCCAAATAGATGTCGGGGCGATAGACCGACTTGGCGACCTCGTCATACCACGCGTCTGTTTGCGGCTCGGCGATCTGACCCCAGCGGCGCATCTGTGTCAGGTACCAGATGGCGTCGGAATAGAACGGGTAGGTCGCGTTGTAGCGGAAGAACACGTTGAAATCGGGTACGTCGCGCTTGTCTCCCTTTTCGTATTCGAACGTGCCGGTCATCGAGTTCGCAATCACGTCGTAATCAGCGCCCACATACTCGGGCTGGCTCAGCATCTCGACCGCGGCGGGGCGGTTGGCGTTGTCATTTTCATCCAGCCAGATCGCGGCACGGATCAGAGCTTTGGTCACGGCGCGGGCAGTGTTCGGGTATTCCTCGGCAAACTCGGCGGTGATACCGAAGACTTTTTCCGGGTTGTTCTTCCACAGCTCATAGTCGGTGATCACCGGCACGCCGATGCCTTTGAAGACTGCCTGCTGGTTCCACGGCTCACCCACGCAATAGCCATAAATAGTGCCTGCCTCCAAAGTGGCTGGCATTTGCGGCGGAGGTGTCACTGACAGGAATACATCCGCGCCAATCTGGCCGGTCACGTCTTCCGGGCTGTAGTAACCTGGGTTCAGACCACCGGCAGCCAGCCAGTAACGCAGTTCGTAGTTATGGGTCGAGACCGGGAAGACCATGCCCATGTTGAACGGCTTGCCTTCGGATTTGTACCTTTCGACCACCGGGGCCAGAGCTTCGGCGCTGATCGGGTGCTGCGGGCGACCGTCATCCATAACCGGAATGTTGGGCTTCATTTCTTCCCAAACTTCATTCGACACGGTGATACCGTTGCCGTTCAGATCCATCGAGAACGGGGTAAC
Organism: Ruegeria sp. BE9; assembly: GCF_056538765.1. Taxonomy (NCBI): domain Bacteria; kingdom Pseudomonadati; phylum Pseudomonadota; class Alphaproteobacteria; order Rhodobacterales; family Roseobacteraceae; genus Ruegeria; species Ruegeria sp. BE9. Next base: position 9,453 of record NZ_JBQFTS010000008.1, read on the forward strand.
GATATGCGCCTGTGTGCCATATCCGATTGTCGCGGCCAAAGGTTGACCGGCCAGCATGTGCGCTCCGTCCAGTTGGCCGTCGATTACGCCGTCCAGCAGAACCTTCCAGTTGGCCTGCGCCTCAAGCGTCACGAACAGGCCTTCGTCCAGGAAGTAGCCGTTTTCATAAGCCACGGCCAAAGGGGCCATGTCGGTCAGTTTAATAAAGCCGAAGGTCAGTTCGTCTTTTTCCAGTTCAAGCGTCTCGGCCATGGCCGGGCTGATCAGGGCGGTTGTGGCGACAAGGCCTGCAAGGAATTTCTTCATGTGGGTCTGTCCCTTTTCTTGTTCCCGGATCACCGGGGTTGAAAAACAAAAAGCCGCTGCACGCTCTGACCGGGAGGAGGAGGCCAGAGAGTGAGCGGCTTTGCTCAGTCGGTCCCAAACTTTGGGATAAATTCTATCGACACACGCCATTGCGTGCCGTTGAGGTCAGATTCGAAGAAGACCGGGCGCGGTTCAAGCAATTTTGCTGCGATGCGGCAAGATTTTCTGCGTTTGCTCTGTCTGCCGCTGAATGCTGCTTAATTTTTGAGCTTCAGATATCCTGAGGATCAAAAATGCGACCATCCAGAAACGCATCCCGTTTCAGTGACAGTTGGCCGTTATGTGAGGCAACAGGGGTTGTTTCTCGAATCGCACCTTCGAGCTTTTCTGACGCGCCGGGCAGATCAGCACCGATACTGGCAAGCTGATTGCGATAGATATCGCTGCGAAATACGCTGCCCGCCTGAGCCAGAGCCAGATGCGGATCCAGATCGTACCGCTCGGCCAGTCGCTGTGCGATCCATTTGGCCTGACTGCGCCAGGGAAAGTTAGCCGCGCCATCGTGGAACTCGACAAACCCCGGTACTTCGCGCTGTTCTGCATGGCCGCTGATGGTAAACCGGCCAGAGAGAGCGCGGTCGATCAGTTCCGAAGGTAGGTTCAGATAAGAGTCGCGTGCGAGAATTTCAGCGGCGGCCGTCTGGCTGCCGGGTCGACCCAGCCAACGTCCCGCGCGCCAGACTGCCCGCATCAACTTGCCCAGCAGGTGCGGTTCCGTATCCGCCCATTCAGTGCGCACAGCCAGCACTTTTTCCGGAGCAAAGGCCCAAATAGCCTGTCCGGGCAGCAACAGCGCACCGGCTTGCGACTCAACGGCGACAGAGCCCCATGGCTCGCCGACACAAAAGGCATCCACATCACCCTCGGCTAGAGCCTGCGCCATCAGTGGCGGGGGAATGGTGCGAACTTCGACCCCGACAGCAGAAAGATCGGTGGCTTCTAGCCAGCAATGCAGAAGTTCAACGTGTAGTGAGAACGGGAAGGGGACTCCAAAGACTAATGGCCGTTCTGCGACTGAGGCCAGCGCAGCGGCTGCCTTGAACGGGTCGCTGAAATCGAAATCATACCCCGTCTCACGCAGGCGGGTTTCCAAAGCGCGGCTGACGCCGATGACGTCTCCGTTCACAGATAAGACTGAAACGGCAGACAAGGGCTGTGTCACCCCGCCCAGACCCAGCGCCATTGCAACGGGCACCGGTGACAACAAATGTGCTGCATCAACCCGGCCAAAGGCCAGCATGTCCCGCACGGATGACCAAGAGGGCGCGGCGATCAGGTCCAGCTCAATCCCTTCGGCGCGGGCCAGACCCATCTCATGCGCCACGATCAATGGGGCGGCATCTACTAGCGGGACATATGCAACAGGCAAGGTGACCGCGTTCATGACAACAACCCCGAAGCCGTCACCAGCGCCTCGGCTACATCGGCGACGCGGCGGCCCTGATCCATCGCAGCCTTGCGCAACAGCGCATAGGCCTCTTCCTCCTCGACCCCGCGCGCTTTCATCAAAAGGCCCTTGGCGCGGTCGATCACTTTGCGTTCTTCCAGCGCGCGTTTGGTCTCGGCCAGTTCGCGGCGCATCTGACGTACGATCTGGAACCGGGCGATTGCGGCATCCAGCACCGGCTTCAGACGGTCGGGCTGCATCCCGTCCACCACATAGGCAGACAGCCCGGCTTCAATTGCCGTCGAGGCCAGATCTCCTGCTGCGCCCGACACGAACATTGCCACTGGGCGCTCTAACGGGCCCGAGGCCAAGGTCAATTCTTCCAGCATATCGCGAGTCGGATTATCGATGTCGATTAACACCACATCCGGCGCAAGTGCTGCGATCTTGCGGGCAAGGCTCGAGACATTGCCGATCACATGCACATCATAGGCGCCCGATGCTTTCAACGCGTCGACGATGGCAATCGCGCGTTCGCGGTCTTCCTCTACAACAACGATAGTCAGGGTGTCAGGCATGGCTTCTTTTCACCGCCCAGATGCCACTTAACAAGAGATTGGGCGCGAATCCGTCGAGGCCCGACCGGTAGTGCCTAAAAATTAGTCAGACGCGCCGATTAGGGGGTTAACCGGTCTTAAATCTTTCGCCTATCGGAAACTCGTGACCGCGAGCGGGACAGAAAGATATGTCGTTTTCTGACTTTGAAGCGTCTTTTCTTCTTGCTGCGCCGCGGCAAGCTTTCTAGGTGTTGAGGTGGGACACCCCTCCCCAACGAGGGGCGTGTATCTGGAAGGGTAATACAGATGACGAATGAACAACCGGCGACGCGGCCGGCAAATCCGCGTTTTTCCTCGGGCCCCTGTGCCAAACCCCCCACATTTGATCTGAGCAAGCTGGCCGATGCTGCGCTGGGCCGGTCGCACCGTGCCGCTGTTGGCAAGGACAAGCTGAAGGCGGCCATTGAAGGTACGCGGGAGATTCTGGGAATTCCGGCGGATTACAAAATCGGCATCGTTCCGGCCTCGGACACCGGCGCGGTTGAGATGGCGTTGTGGTCGCTCTTGGGTGAGCGCAAGGTTGAGATGCTAGCTTGGGAAAGCTTTGGTTCCGGCTGGGTGACTGATGTGGTCAAGCAGCTGAAAATCGACGCCGAGGTAAAAACCGCGGATTATGGTCAGATCGTTGATCTGGCGTCGATCGATTTTGCCAATGACGTTGTGTTTACCTGGAATGGCACCACCTCGGGTGTGCGTGTACCAAATGGCGATTGGATCGCTGATGACCGTCAGGGCCTGACGATTTGCGACGCGACCTCGGCCGCCTTTGCGATGGACCTGCCTTGGGACAAGCTGGATGTGACCACGTTCAGCTGGCAGAAGGTACTGGGTGGCGAAGCGGCACACGGTATGCTGATCCTTAGCCCGCGCGCTGTTGAGCGGTTGGAGAGCTACACCCCAGCATGGCCGCTGCCCAAGATTTTCCGTCTGACCAAAGGTGGCAAGCTGATCGACGGTATCTTTACCGGTGCGACGATCAACACACCTTCGATGCTGGCCGTTGAGGATTACCTATTCGCGCTGGACTGGGCGCGCTCAGTTGGTGGTTTGCAGGGGCTGATCGCCCGTGCAGATGCCAATGCCGGTGCTGTGCATGCGTTCTGTGACCAGAATGAATGGATCGACAATTTGGCCGAGGATACGAGGACGCGGTCAAATACGTCGGTCTGTCTGAAATTCACCGACGCGCGCATCCAGAACGGTGCAACCTTTGCCAAAGCTGTGGCCAAACGGCTGGAGACTGAGAAAATCGCTCTAGACATCGGGGCCTATCGCGACGCGCCTGCAGGGTTGCGCATCTGGTGCGGCGGCACGGTCGAAACCTCGGATATCGAAGCGATGCTGCCCTGGTTGGCATGGGCTTTCGAGGCTGAAATCGCCGCGCAGACAGAAGCTGCCTGACATTTTTCACCGGGCCACACACGGCCCGGTCTTCCCATACAATTCAAGGACCAGAGAATATGGCCCCTAAAGTACTCGTATCTGACAAGCTCAGCGAAACCGCCGTGCAGATCTTCCGGGATCGTGGCATCGACGTAGATTTCATGCCCGACCTAGGCAAGGACAAGGACAAGCTGGCTGAGGTGATCGGTCAGTATGACGGCCTTGCCATTCGTTCCGCAACCAAAGTCACGCCCACCATTTTGGAGAAGGCGGACAAGCTGAAAGTCATTGGTCGTGCCGGGATTGGCACCGACAATATCGACAAGGACGCGGCCTCGAAGAAGGGCGTGATCGTGATGAACACGCCGTTCGGCAACATGATCACCACCGCCGAACACGCGATTGCGATGATGTTCGCTGTGGCGCGGCAAATCCCCGAGGCCAGCACTTCGACCCATGCGGGCAAGTGGGAAAAATCCAAATTCATGGGGATTGAGCTGACCAATAAGACCCTTGGCGTCATTGGCGCGGGCAATATTGGCGGAATCGTTTGTGAACGTGCGTTGGGCCTAAAGATGAAGGTCGTCGCCTATGATCCCTATCTGGGTGACGAAAAAGCCGCCAAAATGGGTGTTGAGAAGGTGGAGCTTGATGAATTGCTGGCCCGCGCCGACTTTATCACTCTGCACGTGCCTCTGACGGATCAGACCCGAAATATTCTGAGCCGGGAAAATCTGGCCAAGACCAAACCGGGCGTTCGCATCGTCAACTGCGCCCGCGGTGGTCTGGTCGATGAGGATGCATTGGCCGAAGCTCTGAAGTCTGGCCACGTTGCTGGAGCTGCTTTTGACGTGTTCAGCGAAGAACCGGCCAAGGATAATGCCCTGTTCAACCTGCCCAACGTAGTTTGCACGCCGCACCTGGGTGCGGCCACGACCGAAGCGCAGGAGAACGTGGCCCTGCAGGTAGCAGAGCAGATCTCGAATTATCTGTTGACCGGAGCCGTTGAGAACGCGCTGAACATGCCCAGCGTGACTGCGGAAGAGGCCAAAGTTATGGGGCCTTGGATCAAGTTGGCTGGCCATCTTGGTAGTTTCATCGGGCAGATGACGGACGAACCGGTCAAGGCGATCAACATTCTTTATGACGGTGTGGCCGCTGAAATGAACCTTGCTGCGCTGAACTGCGCTGTGGTCGCGGGCATCATGAAAAAGTTCAATCCCGAGGTTAACATGGTTTCGGCCCCTGTGGTCGCCAAAGAGCGCGGGATCAAGATTTCGACCACCAATCAGGACAAATCCGGCGCGTTCGAAGGGTATATCAAGGTCACAGTCGTAACCGAAAAACGCGAGCGTTCGATCGGGGGCACCGTGTTCAGCGACGGCAAACCGCGTTTCATTCAGATCAAAGGTATCAACATCGATGCCGAGATCGGTGCGCATATGCTCTATACCACCAACGAAGACGTACCCGGCATCATCGGTACACTGGGCCAGACAATGGGCGATCACGAAGTCAACATCGCGAACTTTACTCTGGGTCGGTCCGAGGCAGGCGGAGAGGCGATCGCCTTGCTGTATGTTGATGAACCGGTTCCAGCAGAGGCGCGTGCCAAGCTGGCTGAAACTGGACTTTTCACTCAGATCAAACCGCTGGAGTTTGACGTCGCCTAGGCGATTGTGTTGAGTTTCTGAGACAATCCTTACCCGCGCCCTTCACGGCGCGGGTATTTTCTTTTCCGATCGCGTAAATCACGCCACAAGCAAGGCATTCATTTTCTCAGAGGGTTTTTCATGACGTCCCCCATCTACGCCATTGGCGATATCCACGGTCAGCTTGAGATGCTGGAGAATGCGCTGTGCCTTATCGAACAGGACGCAGGACCCGATGCGCGCGTGGTTTTTCTGGGCGATTACGTAGATCGCGGTCCCAACAGCCGTGGCGTTCTCGAGTTGCTGATCGAAGGACAGCGAGCCGGTCGGAACTGGGTGATGGTCCAGGGAAACCATGATCGGATGATGTCCCGGTTCGTTCAGGAATGTGAGATTGCAGATAAGCGTCTGCCTATCACGTTGAACTGGCTTGATGCTCGGCTGGGTGGACGGGAAACGTTGGCGTCTTACGGGGTGGAAGTTGAGGATACAGACCGTATTTTTCAGGTGAATGAATGGGCCTGCGCTGCAGTTCCTCCCGAGCATATCGACTTCATCAACGCTTTGCCCCTGTACCATCAAGAGGGAGAGTTGCTATTTGTCCATGCCGGCATCCGTCCGGGTATCTCTCTGGAACAACAGGCTGAGGACGATCTGGTCTGGATACGTCACGAATTTCTTCGCGACCCCGGCCCGCATCCTTGGCTGGTTGTGCATGGGCATACACCGGTGGATCGAGCCGAACACTGCGGTATTCGGATCAATCTGGACGCAGGTGCAGGTTACGGACGACCGCTGGCAACGGCAGTCTTCGAGGGTCGGGACTGCTGGTTGCTGACTGAGGCGGGGCGTGTGCCGCTTACCCCTGGCCCTTTGTGAACAGGTCCTTGTAGTTCTCGCGCAAGATGTTTTTCTGGACCTTGCCCATCGTATTGCGTGGAAGCTCGTTCAGAACGATCAGCTTGCGGGGATGTTTGAAACGGGCCAATGTCTCCTGCACGTTGGCAAGAATGGTCTCGGCGTTGGGGGGCTGACCAGGTTCCGGTACCAGAATGCCCACAGGAGTTTCGCCGAAATCCGGATGCGGGACGCCGATCACTGCGCTCTCCAACACACCGGGCTGGTCATCCAGTACCAGTTCGATCTCTTTAGGGTAGATGTTGTAACCGCCCGAGATGATCAGATCTTTGCCTCGACCCACGATATGGACATAGCCGTCCTCGTCCACGCGCCCCAGATCGCCGGTTATAAAGAACCCATCTTCGCGAAGCTCGGCAGCAGTCTTTTCGGGCATCTGCCAATAGCCTTGGAAAACGTTCGGGCCGCGTACTTCAATCATGCCGATCTCGCCCTTGGGCAGAGTTTCTCCCGTTTCAGGGTCTGTAATTTTCAGGTCAACATCAGGCAGAGGGAACCCGACGGTGCCCGCACGACGCTCTCCTTCATACGGGTTTGAGGTGCTCATGTTGGTTTCGGTCATGCCATAACGTTCAAGGATGCGGTGGCCGGTGCGCTCCTGAAATCGTTCATGTGTTTCAGCAAGCAGCGGGGCTGATCCGGAAATAAACAAGCGCATGTGCCGGGCCAGATCGCCGTTAAAGCGATCGTCTTCCAACAAGCGAGTATAGAACGTTGGCACTCCCATCATCGACGTGGCCTGAGGCATCAGGCGCAACATATCCTCAAGGTCGAACTTTGGCAGAAAGATCATTGACCCGCCCGAGGCCAAAACGACATTTGTCGCCACAAAAAGCCCATGAGTGTGAAAGATCGGCAGCGCATGCAGCAGTACATCATCGCGGGTGAAACGCCATTCCTTGACCAACGTCTCGGCATTCGACAGCAGGTTGGCCTGTGTCAGCATTGCCCCCTTTGATCGTCCTGTAGTGCCGGATGTGTACAGGAACGCGGCCAAATCATCCTCGGTTCGCCGGACCGGTTCAAACGCAGGCAGCATTCCCAGAGACCGCCGCATAAGGGTGCCGGATCCATCGGCGTTCAATGTCTCTAACCGGGCGTTTTGCGCTGCTACGATTGGGGCAAGCCCTTCAGCTTTGGCATCGTCACACACGACAAGTTTCGCGCCGCTGTTTTCGATGAAGTACTGCAGCTCGGCTGTTGTGTAGCCTGTGTTCAGCGGCAAAAAGATCAGTCCGGTCTGCGCGCAAGCTGCGTAGAGCGCCAGCGCTTCGGGCGATTTCTCGACCTGTACGGCTACGCGCTCACCCGGTTCAAGCTCATAGCCCGTTAGGGCGTTCGCAATCTGTGCGGCCATATCCAAAAAGGCGGCGTGCGTCAGGGTCGGCCCGTCAGGGAGATGCAGGAATGGGGTGTGTTTGCCCGCGTGAATGCCAAATAGCCGGTCATATAGCGGGTTACCCATATCAATATTCCTTTACGCCTGCTCGGTACGAGCCGAATCTGTATCGGATTGAAAGGGTGGTAAAGCCCCTGTGCGCAGAAATCGGGGCAAGGGCTAGAATTCCGTAGTCATCCGGTATCCGGCAGCGAAATACATTTTGGCGAAGGTCACCGGCTGACCTTGCAGCCACGTAATCCGCTCGCCGGTAAAAACTGGTTCACCCTCGGGTACGTCTAGAAATTCTGCGACTTTTGTGTCCGCACGGCTGGCCAGAAAACTCAGTTCCACATTGGTGAAGGGAACGGTTTGGATCAGCCATTCATTTGGACCAATTTCCGAGAAGTCCGCCTGTTCAACCTGTGGAACGGCAGCCGTAACGATCCAGCGATCTTCGTACTGGAATGGCGTATTACCGTTGAAATGCATGCATCGCACATGCACGACACTTTGCCCTGCGGCCAAAGCAAGACGTGCACTCAACCATTCCGGTGCAGTCTCTAACCCTGACGAAACCAGCGCATAACGATAAGTGCCGCCTAACGCCTCAACCTCATCGCGCACCATTGGGATGGTAAAACGCGCCTGCCGCTGTGGGGCGCTCAGAACCCGGGTGCCGGCCTTGCGGCGGCGCTCCAGATACCCTTCCTCGGCCAGTTCGCGCAGGGCTCGGTTTACCGTGGTGCGCGTGCACGAAAACTCGACGGCCAGTTCCTGTTCGTTTGGCAGTAGTGAGTCCGGTTGCCAGTGACCCGACCGGATACGATCGAGGACAGTTTTCTTGATGTCTTTATAACTGGTGTTTTCGCTGGGTTGAGCCATGGTCGTATACCCTTAGACCGAGGCCAACAGGCCTGCAATCGCAGATCTATAGGCGGTGGTGATTTGGTCCCGTGCAACATGTCGACCTTGCCTGACCATATGTCGCCCGGCGCTCCAAACATCCGTCACCAGGCCATCTGGTGCAACAAAACACAGCCCGTCCAGCAGTTGGTTGTCTCGTAACGCGCACAGTGCGGGTTGGGTGCGATCGATCGCAACTAGGTCTGCCATTTTGCCGACCGCAATTTCGCCCGCGTTCCGCCCGATTGCCTGAGCGCCACCTTGTGCAGCCCCCGTGTAGAGCGCATGCCCAACCGATCCTTCGTCTTTGACCAGAACGTTGCGCTCCTGGTCTCGTAGCCGTTGTGAGTATTCGAGCGTTCGCAATTCTTCAGACAAGGAAATCCTAATATTAGAGTCTGATCCAACGCCAAATCGCCCGCCGGCTTCGACATAAGTAGCACCGTTAAAGATGCCGTCCCCTAGGTTGGCTTCTGTGATCGGACACAACCCGGCGACGGCACCAGAGCGCGCCAACCCAAGCGTCTCTGTATCGGTCATGTGGGTGGCGTGGATCAGACACCAGCGCGGGTTCACATCGACATTGTTCAGTAACCACTGCACGGGGCGCTGACCAAAAGCAGCCTCTACATCTGCGACCTCTTTGAGCTGCTCTGCAATGTGGATATGGACCGGGCCGCTGGGAACGGCGTTCAACAGGTCTTGCAAATCGGCCGGCGAAGTTGCCCGTAAAGAATGCGGGGCAACTCCAACAACGGTGTCTGTATGAGGCCCTGCAGCCCCGCACTCGTCCAGCAAGTGCAAGAACCGGTCCAGAGCATTCCCAAACCGCAATTGACCGCCCTGCAGCGGGTCCTGTGTGACCCCGCCATAGGTGTAGAGAACCGGCAAGTGCGTCAGGCCAATCCCGGTTTGATCGGCTGCTGCGTATATGCGCTGACTCAGCTCGGATAAATGGTCATAGGGCGTTCCACCCGGTTGGTGATGAACGTAGTGAAACTCTCCTACCGAGGCATAGCCAGCCTCCTGCATTTCCATGAATACCAATGCAGCGATCGCTTCGATCTGCTCGGGGGTAAGGCGGTCCAGGAACCGATACATCAATGTGCGCCACGTCCAAAAGCTTTCGCGCCCCGCGGCTCGGAACTCGGTCATGCCCGCCATTGCCCGCTGAAAAGCGTGGCTATGCAGATTGGCCAGCGCTGGCAGCAATACATCAACCCGCATGTCATCAGGTGAGGAAAGGACCTCGGTTTGCACATGGCTTATGTGACCGTGATCCAGTTCGATCCTGACATCGCGGACCCATTTACAGCCTAACAAAGCAGATTGGGCGTGGATTGGCATGAGGTCCTCAATTTGTGTAGACTTTAAATTAATACACGTATACGAAAATCCACACCAAAAGGGAAAGCCAAAAGAATCGCCATGACAGGAAAATCGGTCTTAACTTGCGCTCAGGTTGCCACGATGGCGGGCAGTGCCTCGGCTTACGGCACGTGCCGGGATGCTGCGGTCGCCGTCAGCGGAACACAGGTTGTTTGGGTTGGGCCTCAGCGTTCCCTGCCTGCCGAATATAAGGATTGGCCGGTAAAGGACTTTGGGCAAAGGCTGATCACACCTGCACTGACTGACGCACATACCCATGTTGTGTTTGGCGGTAATCGCGCCGTCGAGTTTGAAATGCGCCTCAACGGATCTTCTTATGAGGAAATAGCCCGCGCGGGGGGCGGCATACTATCCACGGTCAACGCAACACGGGCCGCCAGTGAAGACGATCTGTTGGCCGACGCTCTGACGCGAGTAGACGCATTGATTGCCGAAGGCGTGTGTACGATCGAGATCAAGTCCGGCTACGGGTTAGACACAGATACCGAGCTGAAGATGTTGCGAGTTGCGCGTCGAATTGAAGAAAATCGTAATATTAGAGTCAAAACTAGTTTTCTGGGCGCGCACGCAATCCCGCCTGAGTTTTCAGGCCGGGCAGATGATTACATCCGGGACGTATGTATCCCGACCCTGCGCGCTGCTCATGCACAGGGGCTAGTGGATGCTGTAGATGGGTTCTGTGAGGGCATAGCGTTCCAGCCATCTCAGATCGCCGAAGTCTTTGACGTCGCCCAAAAGCTTGGTTTGCCGGTCAAACTTCACGCTGAACAATTGTCAAATCTTGGCGGGGCGCAGCTGGCGGCCTCTTATGGGGCTTTGTCTGCTGACCATATCGAGTACCTGGATGCAGATGGAGTGGCTGCGATGGCTGCTGCTGGAACGGTCGCCGTTTTGTTGCCCGGGGCGTTCTACACACTTCGAGAAACACAGCCGCCGCCCGTTGAAACTCTGCGCGAAAATAACGTGCCGATGGTGCTGGCGACGGACTGCAACCCCGGATCATCGCCCCTGTCTTCGCTGCTACTGACTATGAACATGGGGTGCACGCTGTTTCGGCTGACACCAGAAGAGGCGCTGGCCGGTGTTACCAAAAACGCTGCGCGGGCCTTAGGCGTTTCCGACACCGGCACTATTGCTCCGGGTCAGCGAGCCGATCTGGCGGTTTGGGATGTCGAGCACCCCGCAGAACTGGCTTATCGCGTTGGATTTAATCCGCTGCACAAGCGTATTTTCGGAGGTCAGGTATGACATCGCTTTCCCTGATGCCGGGAGATGTTTCCCTGTCACAGCTCTCTGACATTTACTGGAATGAGACCACTGCGACGCTGGGTGAATCCTGTAGGCCCAAAGTGGTCGCGGCTGCTGAACGTATCCAAGCCGCGGCAGCCGGTGAAGAGCCTGTCTATGGCGTTAATACGGGTTTTGGCAAACTAGCGAGCCTAAAGATCGCAGCGAAGGACACGTCCGCGCTTCAACGAAACCTGATCCTGAGCCATTGCTGCGGTGTTGGAACTGCTGTGCCGCGTCGTGTCACCCGAATGATGATGACGCTCAAGCTGTTGTCCTTCGGCCGTGGAGCATCGGGTGTGAGGTGGGAACTGATCGAGCTGTTGCAGCAGATGCTTGCCCACGGCGTCACGCCAGTGATCCCAGCGCAAGGATCGGTTGGCGCATCAGGTGATCTTGCCCCATTGGCGCATATGACCGCCGTGATCATCGGCGCAGGTGAAGCTGAGGTGGAAGGGCAAGTTTTGCCCGGAGGCAAAGCGCTTAAATCGGTAGGTTTAGAGCCTATTGAGCTTGGTCCGAAAGAAGGCCTCGCCTTCATCAACGGCACCCAGTTTTCAACCGCTTTTGCCTTGGCTGGGCTGTTCGAAGCTTGGCGTGCGGCGCAGAACGCATTGGTGATCTCTGCGTTGTCGACCGATGCGATCATGGGATCAACCGCGCCTTTGCAACCTGAAATTCACACCCTGCGCGGTCATCGCGGCCAAACCGAAGCTGCAAGCACCATGCGCGCGACGCTCGCTGGTTCCGAGATCAGGGAAAGCCATCGTGATGGGGACACTCGGGTTCAGGATCCGTACTGCATTCGTTGCCAGCCTCAGGTTACCGGGGCGGCGATGGATGTGTTGCGGCAGGCGGCAACGACCTTGGAGATCGAGGCAAATGCAGCCACCGACAACCCTCTGGTACTGACCGAAGCAGGTGCGATCGTCTCGGGCGGTAATTTCCATGCCGAACCGGTGGGCTTTGCCGCCGACATGATTGCGCTGGCAGTGTCCGAAATTGGTGCGATTGCGCAGCGTCGGATAGCGTTGATGGTAGACCCGGCTCTGAGTTTCGATTTGCCGCCATTTCTGACGCCTGACCCTGGTTTGAATTCGGGCTTGATGATTGCAGAGGTCACCACTGCGGCCTTGATGAGTGAGAACAAGCACCTCGCGAATCCTTGTGTGACCGACAGCACCCCGACCTCGGCCAATCAGGAGGATCACGTATCCATGGCCGCTCATGGTGCGCGACGCCTGACACGGATGGTTGAAAACCTCAGCTATATTCTCGGTGTCGAACTGCTCTGCGCGGCCCAAGGGGTCGAATTCCGTGCACCTTTGATAACCAGCGCTCCGCTTCAGCAGGTAATAGACCGATTGCGTGCTGATGTACCGGCTCTGGACGAAGACCGATACCTGGCACCTGATCTGGAGACTGCGCGGCAATTGGTGGGCGATGGGGCGATACTCAGGTCGGTGGGTACTCCAATGCCGGAGATGGCGTAATGCAGGTCGTGAGTATCGATTGCGGAGATGGCCCGATCGTGCTTGGGCAGCCGCACGGCGGAACATTCGTGCCGGATGATGTCGCCGATCGCTTGAATGAAACAGGGCGCGAATTGGCGGATACGGATTGGCACATAAACAGGCTCTATAACGGGTTATTGAACGGCGCAACGGTCGTGCAGTCCCATATCCATCGCTACGTGATCGACTGCAACCGCGACCCCGCCGGTGTGTCGCTTTATCCGGGGCAGAACACAACGACCCTGGTCCCGCTGACTGATTTCGACGGACAACCGATCTGGCGCGAAGGTCAGGAACCGTCTGACGTTGAGATTGAGCACCGCCGCCGAACCTACCATGCGCCTTACCACACAGCTCTGCATGAACAGTTGCAGCGCGTCAAAGACCGGCATGGGTTTGCGGTTCTGTTCGATTGCCACTCTATCCGCAGCAAGATTCCATTCCTGTTTGATGGAACCCTGCCAGACATGAACATAGGGACAGATGGAGGCGTGACGTGCGCGCCTAAACTAGAGTCTATTACGCAGGATTTGTCTAATTCTTCGCCCTACAGCACCGTTCTGAATGGACGCTTCCGAGGCGGCTGGACCACGCGCCATTATGGTCGCCCGACCGAAGGGCTGCATGCCATTCAGATGGAATTGTCCCAATCCACCTATCTAACCTCGGAGGTTGCGCCGTGGAGTTATGACACGGCCAAAGCCGACCGCCTGCGCCGCTGGCTGCGCGATATTCTGGATGCCATCCAAGACACTGCATTGGAGCTAACGCCATGACCGACCCTCGCAAGAACACCCGCGATATCTATCCACCGACTGGGCCCGAACTGAACGCCAAAAGCTGGGTGACCGAGGCGCCATTGCGGATGCTGATGAACAATCTGCACCCCGATGTGGCCGAAAACCCACATGAGTTGGTGGTCTATGGTGGAATCGGTCGTGCGGCGCGTACGTGGAAGGATTTCGACACTATTGTTGCGGGTTTGAAGGATTTGGAAGAGGATGAGACCCTTATCGTTCAATCCGGCAAGCCTGTTGCAATCGTCCGAACACACAAAGATGCGCCACGAGTGTTGATCGCCAATTCGAACATCGTGCCGCATTGGGCGACCTGGGATCACTTCAATGAGCTCGATAAGAAAGGTTTGATGATGTACGGCCAGATGACGGCTGGCTCGTGGATCTATATCGGCACGCAGGGCATCGTTCAGGGCACCTATGAAACCTTTGCTGAGGCCGGGCGTCAGCACTATGATGGCGACCTGACTGGCAAGTGGATTCTGACTGGCGGCTTGGGTGGCATGGGCGGTGCGCAGCCTTTGGCGGCGGTGTTCGCAGGGGCCTGCTGTTTGGCGGTTGAATGCAACCCGGACAGCATCGATTTCCGTCTGCGGACCAAATATCTCGATGAAAAGGCCGAGACGCTGGACGAGGCGCTAGAGATGATCGACCGCTGGACCAAAGCAGGCGAGGCGAAATCTGTAGGCCTGCTGGGCAACGCGGCTGAGATCTTCCCCGAAATTTACCGCCGCATGGCCGAAGGTGGTATGCGCCCTGACATCGTCACCGACCAGACCAGCGCGCATGATCCGATCAATGGCTATCTGCCTTTGGATTGGACCATGGCGCAGTGGCGTGAAAAGCGCGAAACAGACCCTAAAGCGGTGGAAAGGGCCGCACGCGCTTCGATGAAACAACATGTCGCGGCGATGGTCGATTTCTGGAATGCGGGCGTTCCGACGTTGGATTACGGTAACAACATCCGGCAGGTGGCGCAGGATGAAGGTCTTGAAAACGCCTTCGCCTTCCCCGGTTTTGTGCCTGCTTATATCCGCCCACTGTTCTGCAAAGGTATTGGCCCGTTCCGCTGGTGTGCCTTGTCGGGCGACCCCGAGGATATCTACAAGACCGATGCCAAGATGAAGGAGCTGTTCCCCGAAAACGAGCACCTGCATCGTTGGCTGGAAATGGCGCAGGACCGGATCGCCTTTCAGGGTCTGCCGGCACGTATCTGCTGGATCGGGCTGGGGGACCGTCACCGCGCGGGTCTGGCCTTCAACGAGATGGTTGCCAATGGCGAGTTGAAAGCACCAGTCGTGATTGGCCGCGATCATCTGGACAGTGGCTCGGTCGCAAGCCCCAATCGCGAGACCGAGGCGATGCTGGACGGTTCGGATGCAGTGTCTGATTGGCCATTATTGAACGCGCTTATCAACACCGCCAGCGGAGCGACCTGGGTGTCACTGCATCACGGTGGTGGCGTCGGCATGGGCTTCAGTCAGCACGCGGGCGTGGTGATCTGCGCCGATGGCACCGAAGACGCCGCGCGGCGGTTGGAGCGGGTTTTGTGGAATGACCCGGCCTCGGGCGTCTGGCGTCACGCGGATGCGGGATACGAGATCGCAAAGGACTGCGCTCGTGCTCATGGTCTGCGTTTGCCCGGCATACTGGGGTAGACGCGACAAAGGTCTCTGGTGAATTGGCTGTCTCTGCGATATGCGCAGAACAGCCTGCAGGAGACTGACCATGTACGTAGCCACTCTGTTGACCAACCCAAACACGCCAAAGCTCGATGACGCTTTGGTTGGGGCGCTTTGCAATGCCTGGGGCGGGGAAGAGCCGGTCTGGCTGAGCGAGAACGAGGCGGCCGAATTCAGGTTCCCGGCTTTGTCCGACAATCAATGGAAGGTGTGGGCCGAACTTCAGCTTATGGAAGTGGATCTGATCGTTCAGCCCTTTGGGAAACGTCGCAAGCTGATGCTGTTGGCCGATATGGACAGCACCATGATCCTGCAGGAATGCATCGACGAATTGGCCGATGAGGCCGGCGTTGGCGAACGGGTCAAAGAGATCACTGCGAGGGCGATGAACGGCGAGCTGGATTTCGAAGGTGCTTTGATCGAACGGGTCGGGTTGCTGAAAGGGCTGGACGAGTCTGTGATCGACAAGGTGCTGGAAGAACGCATCACGCTGATGCCTGGTGGTGCGCAGTTGGTTGCAACCATGCGCATGAACGGGGGGTATGCGGCGCTGGTCTCGGGCGGGTTTACGGCTTTCACCTCCAAAGTGGCCGAGCAGCTGGGTTTTGATGAAAACCGTGCCAACACCTTGCTGGCCGAGAACGGCAAGCTGACCGGGGTCGTACAGCGCCCGATTTTGGGCAAGCAGGCCAAGGTGGACGCGTTGGAGCAGATCACCAAGCGGCTGGGCTTGTCCGAGGCTGACGTGCTGGCCGTCGGTGACGGTGCCAACGACTTGGGCATGTTGGGGCGGGCCGGAACCGGAGTGGCGCTACACGCTAAGCCCACGGTCGCACAGCAATGCGACGTACGGGTCAATTATGGGGATTTGACGGCGCTGCTGTACCTGCAGGGTTATTCCCGCGCGGCCTTTGCGGACATCTAATCAACTGGGTCTTCCCTTTATTTAACGAAAATGTTAAATAATGGTCATGAACACGCTTCTGACCGCATTCTCGGCTTTGTCCGATGCCACCCGATTCTCGATCGTCGAACAGTTGATGCAGGAGGGTGAGCTACCCGCCGGCGAACTGATCGAAGGGCGGGGCATGTCTGGTGCCGCAATCTCGCGCCACCTGAAAGTTCTGCGCGAGGCAGGATTGGTGCAGCAACGCGTACACGGCAGCCAGCGGATGTATTCCATTCAACCCGAAGGGCTGCGGGCGATTGCCGAGTGGACCATCTCGAAACGGGAGTTCTGGGAAGGCAGTCTCGACCGTTTGAACGATTTGATTGAAAGGGAAAATTCATGGCCGACCTGAAATTAGAGCGAGAGTTTACGACCACCCCGGAAAACCTGTTTGCCTGGGTCAGCGATGGCGCAAAACTGTTACAATGGTGGGGCCCTGAGGGGATGCATGTGCCCGAACACGATCTGGATTTCTCGCGCCTAGGGCCATGGTACTCGGTCATGCAGAACGCCGAGGGTCAGCGATATAAGGTTTCGGGCCAGGTTACTCATTTAAATCCGCCCAAGTCTGTGGGTTTCACTTGGGGTTGGCACGACGATCAGGATCAGCGTGGAGCTGAAAGCCATGTGACGCTGACTGTCGAGCCCACGGGTAACGGTGCGCGCCTGATCCTTGATCATCGCGAGTTGGGTGATGATGAAATTGCGGCGAACCACAACACCGGCTGGACCTCGTCGTTGCGCAAGCTCGCGGCGCAATTTCAATAAGTTTTCATAGTGGAGGAAGAAATGCCCCAATTTCTATTTATCTATCACGGCGGCCATACCCCAACCGATCCCGCCGAAATCGAAGCGACCATGGCCGCCTGGGGCGCTTGGTTTCAGAACATGGGCGATGCGTTGGATATCCCGGGTAACCCAGTGGGACAGTCCTATACCGTGAGCTCTGATGGCGTTGTGGACAACGGCGGCGCCAATCCAGCTTCGGGCTTTACCGTCATCAAGGCTAACGACATTGACGCCGCAACCGCGATGGCCAAGGGTTGTCCTATGGTTGTGAACGGGACAGGTTCGGTCGAAGTGGCCGAGGTGCATCCGATCGAAATGTGACCCTTAACCGGGGAAACCCGGCGAAGGGCGGATCACGCCGCATTCAATCCCGCGGCGGCTGTATTGAGTGGCGTTCATGAATTTGCGGGTGGCCGGGTGCTCGGCCTCCAGCACGCCAAGGTTGACCAAAATCGCCGCAATGGCGCATTCGCTGGCGCGGGTGGTGCCATCGGTGATCTTCAGTGCCACACCCATGCGGTTTTCCGGGATGATGGCGACGAATACGGCCTCGGCTCCGGTTTTAATCGCGGCGCGGCCATCCATAGCGCGCATTAGTTCGGTGCACGCGCGGCTTTCACCAGCTACCAGTTCAGGATGTTTGATCATCGCGGCGGTCAGTTGTTGCGCCGCGTCACTGGCCCGGTCCGACCGGTCGGCGGCCGAGGCAAACCACGCCATCGATCGAGCCAGACCCACCAGCGATGTTGCAAAGTTGGGGGCCGAGCAACCGTCGATCCCATAGGCTGGACTGGTCTCTCCGGTGGTTTCCTCAAGCGCGGATAGGCATGCTTGTTGTACAGGATGGTCGATCTCAAGGTATTCCGGTCCAGCGCCCATGTGCTGCGCCACAGTTAGAAACCCACAGTGCTTGCCGGAGCAATTGTTGTGAATTTGGCAGGGAGTATCATCTGCTAGAATCAGACCATCACGTGCGGCCATGTCCTGCGGCTCTTGCGGGCCACAGCGCAGATCATGCTCGGTCAGGCCCAGATGGTCCAACCAGGCCGAAACCCGATCCGTGTGAATATGCGCGCCGCTATGCGAAGCGCAGGCCAGTGCCAGATGTTCGGTGTTCAACCCGTATTTTGCAGCCGCGCCCGAAGTAACCAACGGCAATCCCTGAATCATCTTGGCAGAGGAACGAGGGTAGATTACCGCGTTCGGATCGCCCCAGCTTTGCACGATTTGCCCGCTATCATCGCATATCACCGCATGGCCCAAATGCAGGCTTTCCAGCAAAGGCCCACGCCAAAGTTCGGTCATTGGTACGGGTTGTGTCATCTGGACCTCCGATTTTATGCGCAAAATTCTGCCAATCGCCCTTTCGCCTGTGGCGAAACCTGCGTTAGTGTGTGTATGTCGACAATCATCGGAATACGCAACTTACAGACGAACCGGCAGAGTTCGCAGGCGCGTCCGATGGGTATGAGGTATTAGGTCGAGCTAGGAGGCTGGACAGATGGGATCGAAACTCGTCCGCGCAATTGCGGGCCTGTGCGTGGCAGGGATGGCCACAACTGCAACTGCTCAGCAGGCGACAAGCACCAATCGGGTGGCGGCGAAGACGGATTGGAGCGTTTTCGTTGAAGACGATCCTACCGAATGCTGGAGCGTCGCAACGCCAGATGAAACCGTGAACACACGCGGCGGTCGTGTCGTATCAGTACGACGCAGCGATATCCTGTTGTTTGTTGTTTTCAGACCCAGTGAAAACGTTGCTGGCCAGGTTTCCTTTACAGGCGGGTATCCGTTTGCGGCAGGCTCATCCGTCAATGTCCGGATCGACGATGAGGAATTTGAGTTCATCACCGATGGTGAATGGGCGTGGCCTGCAACGAAAGGGCAGGAGCCCAAAGTGATCGAGGCAATGAAAAAAGGCTCAGAAGCGGTTCTGACAGCACGGTCGGAACGGGGAACACAGACTAAAGATACGTTCTCGCTCTTGGGTTTCACTGCTGCCTTGGAAGACGCTGAGAAACGCTGCAACAAATAAGCCAAGCTGAGATTTCACGAAGCCCCGTCTTTTGGCGGGGTTTTTTTGTTGGTGAAGCAATTAACGGCTTTACGCAACGTCCCTTCTGGGACTTGATCCGTATCAAAGCGAGCTGGTCCTGAACTGAACTAATTAGTTCAAGAGTGAAGAAGGAGCTCGGACATGCTGAATAAAACTCTTGCCATATTGATGATAGCATCTGCTGCGCTGCTGAGCGCATGTGACAAGTCCACTGACACCTATCCTGTAACAGGCGAGCAGTGCGGCCCTGAAGATCCGGTAAAAACCCTGGACGCAGCGGACTGTGACATCCTGCCTGCGGCTGTTTAACCACACAGCCCGCCCGAGTTTTTGGGATAATTAAAGATTTATTCGGCCGCACTGGTTTGTCCCGTGCGGCCGAACTGCATTTTGGGGCCGCTTCGTGCTATGGTCGGGATCTGTAAAACACAATTTGCGAGATCACCTCATGCGCTATGTGCTACTGACCTTTCTGCTTTCTACCCCGGCTTTGGCGGACCCTACTTTGGAGTGTCCTGAGGCAGGCTCGCAGGTCGAAATCGGAACTTGTGTCGGGCTGATGGAAGAGCGGGTCAACACTGCACTTGAGGTCGCCTACGGAATCGCGACGGATTCCGCGAAAGAGCTTGATGAGGTAACGGGTCGCGTTGCTGCTGTGCCTGCCCTCGAGGCAGCGCAAAATGCGTGGTCTGGTTACAGAGACTCTCAGTGTGAAGCGGTCGGAGCATCGTTCGGGGGTGGCTCGGGCACGGGCATCGCGATTACATCCTGCAGGGTCGAACTGGGGCGAGCGCGTGTGGACGAGTTGCTGCGCTTTGCGAATTGATAGATACGATTCCTTTTGATCTTTGTGTTTCTTCCTATATAGAGGCGCATCCCAAGCCAGAATCCTTCGAGATACGCCCCAGAGAGAGCCAGAATGTCGCCCAAAGCGCCGATCACGCAAGATGTCATGACCATCCCCCGCAAGCTGCCCGAGGGGAAGATTAACCTTGTCGGACTGACCCGCGACCAACTGCGCGAGGTCCTGATCGAACATGGCACGCCGGAAAAGCAGGCCAAGATGCGCACCGGTCAGATTTGGCAGTGGATTTACCAATGGGGCGTGCGCGACTTTGCCGAGATGACGAATCTGGCCAAGGCCTACCGCGCGCAACTGGCCGATAATTTCGTTATCGAGATTCCCGAGGTTGTGACGCGTCAGGTTTCCGAGGACGGCACCCGCAAATACCTGTGCCGCATCGCAGGCGGCCATGAGGTTGAGGTTGTCTATATCCCCGAAGAGGATCGAGGCACGCTGTGCATTTCCTCTCAAGTCGGGTGCACGCTGACCTGTTCATTCTGCCACACCGGTACGCAAAAACTGGTGCGTAACCTGACCGCGGCGGAAATAGTTGGGCAGGTGATGATGGCGCGTGACGATCTTGAAGAGTGGCCGACACCCGGTGCGCCCAAGGACGAAACCCGTCTTCTGTCCAACATCGTTCTGATGGGAATGGGAGAGCCCCTTTATAACTTCGACAACGTCCGCGACGCGATGAAGATCGCCATGGACCCCGAAGGGATTTCCCTGTCGCGCCGTCGGATCACTCTTTCGACCTCGGGCGTGGTGCCAGAAATTGCGCGCACCGCCGAAGAGATTGGCTGCCTTTTGGCGATTTCCTTCCACGCCACCACGGACGAAACCCGCGATGTGCTGGTGCCAATCAACAAGCGTTGGAATATCGAAGAGCTGCTTCAAGCGTTGTCCAGCTATCCCAAAGCCTCGAATTCTGAGCGGATCACGTTTGAATACGTGATGCTGGACGGTGTGAATGACAGCGATGAGGACGCGCATCGCCTAATCGATCATATCAAGCGCCATAACATCCCGGCCAAGATCAACCTGATTCCGTTCAACGAATGGCCCGGCGCACCGTATAAGCGCAGCTCGAACAATCGTATTCGGGCCTTTGCGAATATCATCTATCAGGCCGGTTATGCCTCACCCATCCGTAAAACGCGCGGTGAGGACATCATGGCTGCCTGTGGTCAGCTGAAGTCAGCGACCGAGCGCGCCCGCAAGTCACGCAAGCAGATCGAGGCCGAAGCAGGGCTGCAAAGCTAACCTGTCTATTGTTTCGAATTGGCCGACAATAATTTAATTGCCGAGCCGCTGTTTTTGGCATGCAAAATTTGCTATGTTTGAGGCGTCAAGGCTGGTTCGGCGCATTTCACTCTTGCGCACAAGGCGGTGAAAGCCGTGTTCTGGCTGTGGCATGTTTGTTCAGTGTCGCTATCTTTTCCAAATACGAAATGCGGCGTTCAGGCGAACCTTATCAACCAGGTGGGCCATTTATATGTTGTTACGATTTACACGAGTTTTTTCGATCTCTTTTGCAGCGTTAGTGTTTTCAGGCATTTCCGCCACCAATGCCGTTGCGCAATCCAATGACGAGGATGCGCATTTGGCCATAGAGAATCCCGCGGAATTGACCAAGGATGAGGCGTCTCAAATCTATAAGTCCCTGCAGCGACGCATGGCGCGTGGCTATGACGCAGCGCAGCTGGATTTGCTGATGAACTATCAGAACTGGCCGCTTTTCAACGATGCGCCCTATATTTCGGCGACTCACGGTCAGCGCTTTGTAAACAGCTATGCCAATCGCATGGCGCATAACTATGGCACCTTGCAAGACGGGGAAAAGCTGCCCGTGGGCTCGGTGCTGGCCAAAGATAGTATGACGGTGACGGACGAGGGGAATGTCTATCCAGGCGCCCTGTTCGTAATGGAGAAGCTGCCCACTGACACCAGCCCTGACACCGCCGATTGGCGCTATATCATGGTAATGCCGGACGGATCACTGTTTGGCGACACGATGGGCGCACGCGCTAATGCGGTCAGCTACTGCCACGATTGCCACGAGGCTGTTGCGGATCGCGATTATACCTTCTTCGTTCCCGAAGAGTTCATTGCGGGCAACTGATCTACTTTCGCCCGAAACGAGCTGTTCCGATAACTTCGATCAGCGATTGACGCACCTGCTCCGGCTGCGCCTCGACCGCGTTCAGCACTTCGCGCAGTTCAGCGCGCAGGCCGTGCATCTGGTCGATCAATGAAATCATCATCGACAACGCATCTGGCTCCATCTCGTACTGATCATGTAGCTCGCAAGCCAGTTCCAGCCGTGCGACATCCAGATTGTGATAGACCAAGCCTTTGTCCGTTTGTTCCGGGATCACGATTTCGGCGGCCAAATACTCGGTCAGTCTGGTTGAAGTCAGGCGGGTAACGGTTGCGATCAGTTGCTCTTCGGTCAGGGTGCGTGTCATGACGGCATTCCTTTGCGCGGGTCATAGCGGTGGTCTTCGCGCCACGTCTCCATGAATTGCTTCAGTTCGTCGTCTATCTGGTCGGGCATCGTAACCGTTAGTTCGATCAGCTGATCACCGCGCTCGGTCGAGCCGCGCTTTTTCACTCCTTTACCGCGCAAGCGCAGGGTCTTACCGCTGCTGGTGCCCGCCGGGACACTGACGTTAACGCCTCCGTCGATGGTTGGGGCGGGAACCTTGCCGCCCAGTATGGCTTCATCAATCGTAATAGGCAGGGTGATGTGAATATTGTCGCCCTGACGGTCGAAAACCGGGTGTTTCGCGACCGATACCGTCACTAAGGCATCTCCCGGGGGGCCTTCGCCAAAGCCAGGGTCACCTTTGCCGCGCAGGCGGATGGTCTGGCCGTCGGTGATGCCAGCGGGAATTTTGACTTCGATCCGGTCGCCATCGGGCAGGGTCAGCTTTTGGCTGGCGCCAAACACAGCGTCCAAAAAACTGATCTGGAGGTTATAGGCCCGATTATGCCCCGGCGCGTGAAACTCATGCGTGCGCTGGCCATACCCGCCACGTCCGCGCATGAACTCTGCAAAAATGTCCGACATATCGTCCGGGTCGGCCTGACGTCCGCGATAGGGGTTTCCAGCTGCCTCGGCATAATCGCGATAATAGTGCTGTTGCGGGCGCTCCTGACCCGAAGCGTCTATTTCACCATTGTCGTAACGTGCGCGGGTTTCCGGATCTTTTAGCAGATCATAGGCTGCGGCTGCGGCTTTGAACTTGGCTTCGGCCTCGGCGTCGCCGGGCTTAAGGTCGGGGTGGCATTCCTTGGCGATCCGCCGATATGCCTTTTTGATCTCGGCGGCGCTTGCGTCTTTGTCGACACCAAGGACGGAATAGGGATCTTCGCTCATCTCACCTCTCGCGGGTCGGGCTGAACAGGATGGTTTTATCATGCGTTTTCAAAGGGCCGAAAGGAAGAGGCTTTTGAAACCGCTCGCAAATTCCCGAAGGTCTGTTAACATATGCATGTTTCGAACTGTTTTTTTGACGGAGTCCCCCATGACGCGCAGAATCAAGTCTATTCTGGCCCTTTTGGCCGGTAATGCCATCGGGTTGTTACTGGCGGCGCTGCTGTTGTCAGAGTTCGCGATCCGCCCGATCTCATTCATCGTGGTGGTGCTTGTCTTTACGCTGGTTCAGGTGATCGCCGAACCGCTGATCCTGAAGCTTGGGGAAAAGAAGGCGCCCGCACTGAAGGGCGGGATCGCTTTGATCGTGACTTTCGTGGGCTTGCTGGTGACTGATTTGGTGACCAACGGACTGACGATAGGGGGTATTTCCAACCTTCTGGCCGCAACGCTGCTGGTTTGGCTGGGCGCGCTGATCGGCAGCATCGTGCTGCCGATCTATGTGTTCACGGAACTGCGTGAACCTAAGAAGTAACTACAACGCGTGCAGGCTGGCCTCGATGGCCTGCCACAGTTCTTCTACCGGTTCGCATCCAACCGAAAGGCGAATAAAGGCGGGATCGACATCGTCCCCCCACCGTGCACGACGTTCGGCCGAGCTGTGGACGCCTCCAAAGGACGTTGCTGGGCGCAGCATTGGGCAAGCGTTGATAAAGGCCTCTGCCTTTTCCTCGCTAGGCAGCGTGATCGACAACAGGAACCCGAACCGGGCTGTCTGTGCCTTAGCCAGCGTGTGCGAGGGGTCGCCGGTCAGGCCGGGATAACGGATGTGTTGGACCGCCGTGTGATCCGCCAGACGCTCGGCCAGAACCTGCGCGGAAGAGCACATCCGGTCAAAACGCACGTCCAGTGTTTCCAATCCACGGTGTAACAACCAGGCCTCGTGCGGGCCGGGGATTGCGCCGGAAACCCGCCGCCATTCCTCGACCCTTTCCATGAACTGTGCGTTGCGACTGGCCACATGTCCCATCAGCAGGTCAGAGTGTCCACCCATGGCCTTGGTGTCCGACGCAACAACAACGTCAACGCCCAGATCCAAAGGCCGCTGTCCCAGTGGTGTCATTGTGGTGTTGTCAGCAATCGTGATGCCACCGGCAGCCCGCACGGCAGAAGCAATCGCAGGCAGGTCCATCATATCCAACCCGGGGTTCGACGGGCTTTCTACAAATACAACGTCGTACCCGTCAAAGCCGCCTTCTGCGAAAGCGGTCGTCGGGCGCTCAGTAACCGAGACACCCAACCCGGATAGAAATCGGGCGGCTAAAACCCGCGTTACGTAATACCCGTCCGAAGGGATCAACAGGCGCGAACCCGCTTTCAGTGAAGCAAACAAAGCAGCCGAAATTGCCCCCATGCCCGACGGGAAGGTCAGGCACGGTGCGTCCTCAAGATGGGCCAGAACGTGTTCGAGATGCTGCCATGTGGGGTTGTCGACGCGGCCATAGGTCGGCTGGCCATCCGGTGCACCCGGGAGGTGATACATGCTGCTTTGGGTCAAAGGCAGCGCGACTGGCTCACCTTTGTTCAGTGCGTTGCCGCGCAAGTGCAGCATGTCTCCGATCTTTGAGACCATGACTTAGCGCCCCGGAATTTCGTCGCGAGGCGGGGCGGGCTCCCAGTTCTCGATGATCTCGACCGCCTCTTGCGCGGTGTCGACGAAACGGAACAGATCCAGATCTTCGTCTGAAATGGTGCCCGCGTCGGCCAGTGCTTCCCAGTTGATTACCTTTTCCCAGAATTCGCGGCCAAACAGTAGGAACGGCACGCGCTCCATCCGACCTGTTTGGATCAGAGTAAGGGACTCAAAAAGCTCATCCATCGTGCCAAAGCCGCCGGGAAAGATGGTGATAGCGCGGGCGCGCATCAGGAAGTGCATCTTGCGGATAGCAAAATAATGAAAGTTGAAGCTGAGGTCCGGCGTCACATACAGGTTCGGGGCCTGTTCGTGCGGCAGCACGATGTTCAAACCGATCGAGCAGCCACCCGCGTCCTGAGCACCACGGTTTCCAGCCTCCATCACGCCGGGGCCGCCGCCTGTGACGATGACGTTTTCACGGCATCCGGTCTGGTTTGATTTCTCGGTCATCAGCCGAGCAAACTCCCGCGCTTCATCGTAATATTGCGACAGGTTGGCCAGGGTTTCGGTGCGGGCGGTGTGTTTCTGCGACGGTTCCGGAATACGCGCTCCGCCGAACATTACGATGGTCGAGGTGATCTCACGCTCGGTCATGATCATCTCAGGCTTCAGCAATTCCAGCTGGAGGCGCACAGGGCGCAGTTCATCCCGGCACAGGAAATCGTCGTCGGCAAAGGCAAGGCGATAGGCGGGTGAGCGCGTCTGCGGCGTGTCCGGCACTTCGCTCGCGGTCGAGCGGTCGGTCTGCGCGTCGCGGAAGGGGCTCAGGCGGTCTTCTCTCATTGGTGATAGTTCCCTGCTTGCGTGTTCTTCAAACAGCTATAGGGTTCGCGGGCAGAGCGCCAGTCACGGAAGAACAACAATGAATTGGAAGAACGAAATTTCAGCGGCCGCTGAACGGATTGCCGGATATGCGCAGGTGACGCCGGTTATGGAAAGCAAGGCCCTTGGGTTGGATTACCCTGTCGAGATGAAGTTGGAGCACTTGCAGCACACCGGCAGTTTCAAGGCACGTGGGGCGTTTAATACGCTGCTTAGCTCAGATGTGCCTGAGGCCGGCGTTGTGGCGGCATCCGGGGGTAATCATGGTGCGGCGGCGGCTTATGCTGCGCGATCGCTGGGCTATCCCGCAAAAATCTTTGTGCCGGAAATTGCCGGGCCGTCCAAAATCGCTCTGATCGAACAGACAGGCGCGGATCTGAGCGTTGTGTCCGGTGAATACGCAAATGCTCTGATGGGCGCGCAGGCCCACGAAGAGGCATCGGGCGCGATGCAGATCCACGCTTATGATGCGCCCGGCACCGTAGCGGGACAGGGTACTTGTTTTGCCGAATGGGAGGCGCAAGGTCTGCAGGCCGATACCATTCTGGTCGCCGTTGGTGGTGGCGGGCTGATCGCCGGGGCATTGGGTTGGTTCGACGGTGCGCGCAAGGTCGTGGCGGTTGAACCCACGACCTCGTGTGCACTCAACGCCGCGCTGACGGCAGGAGAACCCGTGGATGTCTTGGTCTCGGGTATCGCTGCCAACGCGCTGGGTGCACGGAGGATCGGATCGATCTGTTTCGACCTGGCACAGGGAATGACCTCGGTCCTGGTGAGTGATGAAGCCATCGCCGAGGCCCAGCAAATCCTGTGGCAAGCGCATCGGATTCTGGTGGAACCGGCGGGCGCAACGGCACTGGCTGCGCTGCTTTCAGGAGCGTACCAACCTGAGCCCGGCGAGCGGGTGGCAGTGCTAATCTGCGGCGGCAACATCTCTCCTGACCCTCTGGGCGCTTAAAACCACAGCAAACAGCCGCAAAGCGCGTGTCCAGCGTCGCATTGCGGCCAGTCCTTCGCTTGCGTATAGGCAACACCAACGCAAACAGATTCTGCAGGGAGCCGCCAAATGTCCAACGCGCAACTGGAAGTCGCCATCGAAGCCGCCTGGGAGGCGCGCGACACCATTACCCCCGCCACCACTGGCGAGACCCGTGAAGCGATCGAAGATACGCTAAACGCGCTGGACAGCGGTTCGCTGCGTGTGGCCGAAAAGCTTGAAAGCGGCGATTGGCATGTGAACCAGTGGGCCAAGAAAGCGGTTCTGCTGGGCTTTCGTATCAAGGATATGGAAATCCAGACCGGTGGTCCTCAAGCCGGTGGCTGGTGGGACAAGGTGGACAGCAAGTTCGCTGGGTGGGGTGAGAACCAGTGGCAGTCCGCCGGTTTCCGTGCCGTCCCGAACTGCGTCGTTCGCAAGTCGGCCTTTATCGCACCGGGCGTGGTGCTGATGCCGTCTTTCGTGAACCTGGGCGCCTATGTTGACGAAGGCACCATGGTTGACACATGGGCCACCGTCGGTTCCTGCGCGCAGATTGGTAAGAACGTGCACCTGTCTGGTGGCGTTGGTATTGGCGGTGTTCTGGAGCCGATGCAGGCTGGCCCAACCATCATCGAAGACAACTGCTTTATCGGTGCTCGTTCCGAGGTGGTCGAAGGCTGCATCGTCCGTGAAGGCTCGGTTCTGGGAATGGGCGTGTTCATCGGCAAGTCGACCAAGATCGTCGACCGCGAAACCGGCGAAGTCATGTATGGCGAAGTACCGCCTTATTCGGTGGTTGTTGCCGGTTCGATGCCGTCCAAGAACAATGTCAGCCTGTATTGCGCCGTCATCGTGAAGCGTGTGGACGAAAAGACCCGTTCAAAAACCGGGATCAACGAGCTGCTGCGCGATTAATTTCGAAACATAGTCGAATGAGGGCTGTAGCACTTTGCTGCAGCCCTTTTTTGTTATGCGGCTATCCTTTAATCGGATAGCGGTCCGGTTCCTCGAATACGTCGATAACCCGTGATCCAGCTTTTATCTTGCCACCATGTTCGACGCCGGACGGGATTGAGTAGCTGTCGCCCGGACGGTAGGTCTTGGTTTCGTCACCGATAGTCAGCTCAACCTCACCCTCAACCACCGTACCCCATTGGGCCTTGTGGGAATGCGGAGGCAGCTCAAAATCCTTTAGAAATGTGAAGAATGCGACCAACCCTGCATCTGAACGGATTACTGCAGTTTGCACCACATCCTCAGGGAATGGCACGTCGAGGCTTGGGAAATCCGTGATGAAATTTGGATACGTCATGAAACGGCCCTTTGCTGACTGAAACAGGTTTTCCCGGGCACTATGGACGCGCTGGTGACGTCCTGCAATTGCCTGCTGCTTGACCAAGGGCAGGCGCGCGGCTATGGCCCCCTGCATGGAAAAGCAAAAGAAACCCTCTCGTCAGCAAGTTTATACCCTTCTTGTGCAGATCGGCCGTAAGGAAGGCGACGGCCTGCCCGAAGGCGCGACCGGCGCAGCACTGATGTGTTTCGCCAGTGGGGTGGACGAGGCTGAGGCCGTGCGCGAAACCGTGGCGATCCTCAAACAGGCTGACACCGCGCCGCTGGATGTAACCGGCTATGGCACTTTGGCTGAGCGTGAGGCGCAGGGCCACGACATCGATCCGGACGAACGGGAACTGATGCAGCGGGCTTTGGATGAAAATGCGGTTATTGTGGCGCAGATGACGCCTTTTTTCGGAGATGAGGAACAGGTCTAGTTCCGAACGCCGAACCACTTGCGGTAAATCTCATCATAGGTGCCGTCTTCGCGAAGTGACAGCAGAGCTTGGTTCACCTCTTCAACAAGCGGCGAACCAGTTGGGAATGCGATCCCATAGTTTTCGCGAAGAAAGATGCCGCCAGTCATCGACGCTATTTTACGCCCCTCGTGCGAGGCAAAGTAGGACAGGATTGGCGCGTCGAATACGACGGCGTCGAGCTCATCATTGGTGAAGGCCGTCAGCAGGTCATCAAGCCCCGCAAACCCGGCGTACTCGATCTCGCGTCGGTTCAGAAAGCTGGCAGCGGTTGAATCCGTGATTGTACCGACCTGCTTGCCGTAAAGATCGTTAATCGAGTTCACGTTGCCGGTTATAGCATCCACTGTCATGACCGAAGTAATGCGGGCCGTGAAAACCGATACGATAAACAGCGATGAGATAACCAGTATAACGCCCAGCATACGGCCAAAGGGCGTTCGGGGCATCCGTTCCTCAAACCCGCCATTCACTACCAGATTGAGCGCCCACCAAAACGAAGGGAACCACGCCTCTTTGAGTTTCCTATCGAAATAGGGCTGCGAGCGGCGTTCAAAGCTCCACATCAGCATACCGCCACCTAACAAAATGGCGAAGGCCAGGCCGATGGCAATAAACAACTCGATCGACAGCAATGCCTGCAGCAGAGACGGACGGCGCGCGGCCTCAGATGGGACCATGATCTGCAAGCCGGCCTCAAAGATTGGTTGGCTAAAGTCCATCTGTGTTTCACGCGCGGCAGTTATTGAGATGTTGGCGATGGCCAAATCGGCGGAGCCGTCCTGGACTGCGCCCAGCATCTCTCCGAATGAGGAAACCCGATTGATTGAATAATCCCAGTTCAGAGATTGGGCGAGCGCCTCTAGCAAATCCATTGAAAAACCGGCCTGCGCCCCGTCTTCGACATAGGAAAACGGAGGTCGGGTCACCGTGTTGACCGTCAGCGTCTGCGCTTGGCTTTGCTGCGCGAAGACAGCGAAAGTCAGGCTAATCCATACAAAAAGGGCGCGTATCATCGGCAATTCACCTGCATCGCGGCCCTCTAACGCAGTTTTGAACGGCGCGGCAAGGTGGTCGCGAGGTAAATCCCAATGATTTATTGGCGCTGCAATTACTGACATCCGGAAAAAACCATCCGAATTTTGGTGCGCGGGGGTTGGCAATCCGCACAATTCGTTGAATCTGTGCGCGATCCAGCGTGCAGATGAACCAGAGAGGCTATGACATGACAGATCCGGTACAATTGACAGCAGACCTGATCCGTTGCCCTTCTGTCACACCCGAAGAGGGGGGCGCCTTGGTTCTTTTGGATAAACTGCTGTCCGATGCGGGTTTCGACTGCGCCCGTGTGGATCGTGGGGGCATCAGCAATCTATTTGCGCGTTGGGGTAAAAAGGGTCATCCGCGCAGCTTTGGTTTTAACGGGCACACCGATGTTGTGCCGGTTGGCGACGAGGCTGCTTGGACCATGCCTCCGTTCGGGGCAGAAGTCCGAGATGGCGTGATGTTCGGGCGCGGAACCACTGACATGAAGTCGGGCGTGGCGGCCTTCGCGGCGGCGGCAGTTGATTTTGTACGGGACACACCGCCCGATGGCGCGGTTATCCTGACCATTACCGGTGACGAAGAAGCGGATGCGCTGCACGGTACTACAGCGTTGTTGGACTATATGGCCGAGGCGGATGAGAAAATGTCTGTCTGCCTCGTGGGTGAACCGACCTGCCCGAACACGATGGGGGAGATGATGAAGATCGGTCGCCGAGGTTCGATGACCGCATGGTTCACGGTCACCGGCGTACAGGGTCATTCTGCCTATCCGCATCGGGCGAAGAACCCGCTGCCTGCGATGGCGCGTCTGATAGATCGTTTGGCCAGTCATGAACTGGATCAGGGCACCGACCATTTCGACGCCTCGACGCTTGCTGTGGTGAATATCGACACGGGTAACCAGGCCACCAATGTAATCCCTGCGCAATGTCGCGGGGCGGTGAACATCCGCTTTAACGACCGGCACTCGGGCGCTAGCCTGAGCGAATGGTTGAAGACCGAGGCCCAAGCAGTGGCCAAGGCGTTTGACGTCGAGATGGATGTCCGGATCAAAATCTCGGGTGAAAGTTTTTTGACCCCGCCGGGCCCATTATCCGATCTGGTAGCGCAGGCGGTTGAGGCGGAAACTGGCGTGCGGCCCGAGATGTCGACCACAGGCGGCACTTCGGATGCACGGTTTGTGAAGAACCATTGCCCGGTGGTCGAATTCGGTCTGGTGGGCCGGACGATGCATCAGGTGGACGAATGTGTCGAGGTTGCGCAGATCGTCCAGCTCAAGGCGATCTACACACGTATCCTGAGGGACTATTTCGCCTAAGCCATGCAGCGCACTCTGGTCATCATGGTCAAAGAACCACGCCCGGGGCGGGTAAAGACCCGTTTGGGTCGCGACATCGGCATGGTCGGCGCCGCTTGGTGGTTCCGCCGCCAGACCCGATCTCTGATCCGTCGCCTGCGCGATCCACGCTGGCAGATCGTACTTGCGGTTTCTCCGGATCGTGAGGGGCTGACAAGCCGCATCTGGCCGAGTGACCTGCCTCGGGCGGCACAGGGGCAGGGCGATCTTGGCGATCGTATGGGGCGGATGCTGCGCGGAATGCCCAAAGGGCCAGTGTGCCTGATTGGAGCGGACATTCCCGGTATCACGCGAGGCCACATTGCGCAGGCGTTTGAGGCGCTGGGTAGGGACCAAATGGTGTTTGGCCCTGCGCCGGATGGCGGCTATTGGCTGGTCGGTGCGCAAAGATACAGGGCGGTGCCATCGGGGCTGTTCTGCAATGTGCGCTGGTCGACCGAGCATGCGCTGGCCGACACGTTGGAGACGATCCCCGGAGCGCGCGTGGCGCTATTGGATCAGTTGCGAGATGTCGACACGGTTGCAGATCTGACGGCCTGATCCTTTTTAGTCATGACGCCGTCGCACCACCGTGCTACGCCAAAACCATGACTCGCATCCCCACCAAGCAAGAGGTCCTCGATTGGATCTCGGCGAACCCCACCCTGACCTCGAAACGCGATATCGCCAAAGCCTTTGGCATCAAGGGCGCGGATCGGATTGATCTGAAACGTATCCTCAAAGAGCTTGAGGCCGAAGGGCATCTGGAAAAGCGCAAGCGCAGCTATCGCGACCCGGATCGTCTGCCGCCGGTCAGTGTGTTGCAGGTTAAGGCTCCGAACGCGGATGGCGACCTGTTTGCGCGCCCGTTGGAATGGCATGGAGAGGGCATTGAGC
Source organism: Ruegeria sp. BE9 (assembly GCF_056538765.1). NCBI lineage: Bacteria > Pseudomonadati > Pseudomonadota > Alphaproteobacteria > Rhodobacterales > Roseobacteraceae > Ruegeria > Ruegeria sp. BE9. The sequence continues at coordinate 41,334 of NZ_JBQFTS010000008.1, forward strand.
CCATCGTCTTGATTGTCGCCCGTGCAAGCGATCCCGCGCTGGGCGAAGGCGATCGCATTCTGGCCCGCCTGACCGTGGTGCATGAAGAAGACCACAACTACGAAGCCCGGTTGATCCGCCGCATCGGGACTAACCCGAAAAAAATCGTGGGTATCTTCCGCAAAGGGGCCGAGGGTGGGCGGATTGTGCCCATCGACAAAACCGGACAGACCGAGTGGCTGGTCAATGACGGTGCTGTTCTGGGTGCTAAGGATGGTGAGTTGGTCGAGGCCGAACAGGCTGGTCCCAAGAACCGTATGGGTCTGCCCCGAGCGCGGATTGTTGAGCGCTTGGGTGATCCGTCTGCGCCCAAAGCTGTATCTCTGATCGCTATCCATCAACACGGTATTCCCGACGACTTCCCCGACAAGGTTATTGCCGAGGCCGATAAGGCCAAACCCATTGGCCTGAAAGGGCGCGAAGACCTGCGGGATATGCCGCTGTTGACTATCGACCCTTCGGACGCGCGCGACCACGATGACGCCTGTTATGCTCATGCCGATGAGGATCCCAAAAACCCCGGCGGCCATGTGATCTGGGTCGCGATTGCCGACGTTGCCGCCTATGTGCAGCCCGGCACCGCGTTAGATCGCGAGGCGCGTAAGCGCGGCAACTCCAGCTATTTCCCGGATCGTGTCGTACCGATGCTGCCGGATCGTTTGTCCGGCGATCTGTGCTCGCTGCACGAAGGTGTTCCGCGCGCCTGTATCGCGGTGCGGATGCAGATCGACGCCGACGGCAACAAGATCGGCCACCGTTTCGTGCGCGGCCTGATGCGCTCTGCTGCTTCTCTGCACTACGCTGAGGTGCAGGAGGCGATCGACGGCAGTCCCAATGACCGCACAGGGCCTTTGTTAGAGACCGTCTTGAAGCCACTCTATGCAGCTTACGACGCGTTGAAAAAAGCGCGGGCCGTGCGGCAGCCGTTGGAATTGGACTTGCCGGAACGCAAGATCGTCCTGTCCGACACAGGCGAAGTGACCAGCGTCGCCTTCCGTGATCGACTGGATGCGCATAAGCTGATCGAGGAATTCATGATCCTCGCCAATGTCGCTGCCGCCGAGACCCTGATCGCCAAACGCCGCCCGCTGTTGTTCCGTGTTCACGAAGAACCCGCGCCCGAAAAGCTGGAAAGCCTGCGAGAAACCGCTCAAGCTGCGGGTCTGAACCTCGCCAAAGGGCAGGTTCTGCAAACCCGCCACCTGAATGCGCTGTTGAACGCCGCGGCGGGGACCGAGGATGCGGAACTGATCAACCTGACGACCCTGCGGTCGATGGCGCAAGCCTATTACAACCCAGAGAACTTTGGTCATTTCGGACTGGCGCTACGGAATTATGCGCATTTCACCTCGCCTATCCGGCGCTATGCGGACCTGATCGTGCATCGCTCGCTAATCTCAGCCCATGGTTGGGGAAAGGACGGTCTGACCGAGGATGAGATCGCCCGGTTGGACGAAACGGCGACCCATATCTCGGACACCGAGCGCCGCTCGATGATGGCGGAACGCGATACGACCGACCGCTATCTTGCCGCCTATCTCAGTGAGCGTGTGGGCAATGAATTCGCTGGTCGCATAAGCGGCATTGCCCGGTTTGGCGCCTTCGTGAAGATGGACGAAACCGGTGCAGACGGGCTGGTGCCGGTACGCTCGCTGGGCCGCGAATTCTTCCATTTCGACCGTGAGGCCGGAACTCTGATGGGCTCCGATACTGGTTTGATCATTGCTATCGGCCAGCGGGTGACTGTGCGTCTGACCGAAGCCACACCCGTGACGGGTGGGTTGGAGTTGGAATTGCTGTCCATAGACGATCAGGCTTTGCCCCGAGGGCGCAGTTCGAAAGGGCGGCCAACGCGGCGCAAGGCGGTCAGCACTAAGCGCAAGAAGGACAAGATCAAGCGCAAGGTCGAACGTAAACGCCGTCAGAGGTGATAGGTTAGCGCCCGTGCGATGAGCCAGCCATGGCGTGTCGGATCGATCTGATCCGGGCTATCGAACAGAATGGCCCGGTTTCCGTCGATCCGATCCTCGCCCGGGAAGGCCGAGGTGAAATCGACCATCAATCGGCTCTGACAATGCACGAACAAGGCAAATTGCGCCGATTTGTGTCCGCCCAGCCGGATCGTTGACCCTTTGGGCGCCAGATAGGCGGGCTGACCCCAACGCAGCGCCTCTTGCAGGGGGTGAGCCTGGGGCAAGGTCTCGGCGGTTTCAAAGATCAGTTCGCGCAAGCTGAGTGCTCCTGCGCGAGTTTCACGAGGAAGCTTCTCAAACGCGGAGGATACTTTGGGGTCGTCAAAAGGTCTCATACAATTGGTATCGCCTGTGTAACACGGTCCGCATAACTACTTAGCAGGGTATCTTCTTTGATGCGTCGGGTCAGCGGTGTTTCTGCGGGGGTGGCGCGCATTGCAGCTAACATGGGTCCGACGCTCATGTCCGCCGATGTTGGTTCATTTCCCAACAAGAACGGCGATTGCCAAAGATACGCCGAGATAGCTTCGAGATCCCGCTCAATCCGTTCCATGCGTTCACTTTCCGAGAACCGCGAGACCCCTTGAAACTGCAAGCCTTTGACGACGTTCTTGCGAATGGCGTTTGTGACCGGCTTGCGCAGTAGGCTTGGTATTCCTGCAAAATAGGTATCGCGCAGGATTGGCCAAACCGCGTCGTTGGCCCAACGATCATGAACGATTTGAAAGTACAGATGATCCTCGGCCAATCGGATCAGTGCGCGGGACTGGGCCTTGCGAATGTCGCTGAGGCCTTTATCAAACTCAGCTCCATTTGCTTCTAACCAATGCCGAATTTGATCACTGTCCGGCACGAGGCGATCCGGCGTACGCAGTACTGGCAGTTTCTGATGCGGCATCTTTCGGGGGTCGATAATATCTGAGCGCCGCCAAGGCTGACCGGAGTGTTGCAGCATAAGGGCGGTCTTCACGCAGAACGGGCTGGCGCTGAATTCGCCAAAGGCAGAGGGGAAAGTTAAAAGGGTCAGCATCGTCGGCTCCTAGATCGGGATGACGGATGAATACAGACCCATGATGACAGAAACTGTCATTAGGTTTAGGGTAGTCTGCACTATGTCCCGTACCGCCCGATTGTTCCAACTTATGCAAGCCTTGCGCTCTGGCACATCGCCGAAAACTTCGGGTCAGTTGGCGCAGGATTTGGGTGTTTCGCCTCGAACAGTGCACCGCGATATCGATGCCTTGCGAGGGCTTGGTGCAGTGATCGACGGTGAGGCTGGTTTCGGTTTTACCTTGATCGAAGACGCGACGCTGCCGCCGTTGGGCTTTACCGATGACGAGCTTGAGGCGCTGGTGTTGGGACTGCGCGAAGTGCAATCAATCGGAGACCCTGGGTTGTCCGATGCGGCCACCGCGGCGCTTCGTAAACTGCAGGGGCGCTTACCCCCGCGCCAGTCTCATCGTCTCAGCCATGCGGTGCTGGCCGCCACACGGTTTGATCGCCCTGCGAAACCGACCATTGATGTGGGTGACTTGCGTCGGGCCACGTGGGAAGAACGTGCGGTGGAGTTTGCCTATACCGACGAGAAAGGTTGCCAAACGCAGCGTCGGGTTAACCCGCTGAGTATTGTCTACATGGACCGGTCCACTGTCTTGATTGCTTGGTGTCACCTGAGGCAGGATTTCCGGTTTTTCAGACTGGACCGAATGCGGAAAATGTCTGTTACGGATCATGGATTTAGACCAAACCGCATCCCGCTTTTGCGCGAGGCTCTGTCGCGTATACAGGCCGAGCGAGAGGCAAATGATTGCTGCCCGCCAAGTTGAGCACTTTGTGAAATAGCGATTTTGCGCTATTCTACGGTCGAGCAGTAATCAGGAAATTCGGAATGCGTAAGTGCATAGGTGGCGTTATGACCGCCGCATTATGGGCATCCATTGTGCAGGCGGAATCTCTTAAAACACCGGATGGACCCGTGTCCATTCAATTGGCCTCGGCAGATATAACGGTGTCCCTTCGGCCCGTTGTGCGGCCATCAACTAAGGAGTACCGGGTGTCGACCGAAGGAAACGCACGGTTTCAGGCGTGGTTGGGGGCGTTTAGAGAACGTGCCTTGGAACAGAGTATTTCAACGTCCACGCTGGACCGGTCTTTGGCCGGTCTGACTTATGACAAGAAGATCACCGAACGCGATCGCAATCAGGCAGAGTTCTCAAAGCCGATTTGGGAGTACCTGGACGCCGCTGTTTCGGACACGCGCGTCACCAACGGTCGCGCCGGTCTGGAACGATATCAGACGACGCTAAATCAGATCGAGGCGCAATACGGCGTCGAAAAAGAGGTGGTGACCGCAATTTGGGGGCTTGAGACTTCGTTCGGGACGTTCCGCGGAAGCGATCATACCATTCGGTCCTTGGCAACCTTGGCCTTTGATGCACGACGGGCGAAATTCTTTGAAACTCAGCTAATCGCAGCGTTGCAGATCGTTCAGGCAGGGGATGTCAGCCCCGGTGATATGATTGGCAGCTGGGCCGGCGCGATGGGGCACACGCAGTTTATGCCGACCTCTTATCTGGATTACGCGGTGGATTTCGACGGTGACGGTCGACGTGATATCTGGTCCGAAGACCCGACCGATGCGTTGGCTTCTGCCGCGGCTTATTTGGCGAGGCATGGCTGGACCAAGGGGCAGCCTTGGGGGGTTGAGGTTCGTCTGCCCGAAGGGTTCGATTATGCCACCGCCAAGCGAAACTATACCTTATTGCCCTCTGACTGGGCTGCGCGCGGGGTTGTCGACCGCAATGGCAAGCCCGTCCCTGATCATGGGTCCGCGGCCATCCTGCTGCCCGCGGGCGGGCAGGGCGTGGCGCTGATGATCTTCGACAATTTCGGGGTGATCGAAAAGTATAACGGTGCAGACGCCTATGTGATTGGGGTCGGTCACCTGTCTGATCGACTGGCCGGACGTACTCCGTTTGAGGCAGAGTGGCCGCGCGGCGACCGGGTGTTGAGTTTTACAGAGAAAAAGGAACTGCAAACCCGCCTGACCGAGGCAGGGTTTGACACTCAGGGTGTCGACGGTCGCACAGGGCCGAACACGACCAATGCCGTTCGGGAATATCAGCTGGCACAAGGGCTGTTACCGGACGGGTATGCTAGTTTGAAGCTTTTGGAACGTTTGCGCTGAATTCTAAAAAAGGGCCGAACCGTCAACGTTGTTCTGACATCTTAGTCAGAACAGTTTGGTCACGGCTGCCATTCTCTTGTGAGTTCCCGCCACTGCCATTGTCGTCATTCTCATAGGCCCCAAGTGTGCATCAAAGTGATGAGGCCGCACTATGATTGATGACGCACCACAGCCAGCTCAGTACTATAACGAACGCAGCATCTGGACCTTGGATCCGACGTCAACGGACAAGGAAGTCTATGATGTCTTTGCCTTGGACGTAGCCAAACTCGTGCGGCTGCTGGACGAAAACGAACCCCTTATGTCTCGGGACGTTTACGCAAGGTTGTTCGCGTCGTTGTTAGAGTTGTCCAGGGTATTGGGAGAGTACGAAGACAGTTGGAGCCGGGGTTACCAAACACCGTAGAAAAAGTGCGTGTGCTTTGCGGTAGCCTCTAACGGCGACTACAGCAAAAAGGGGTGGCTATTGAGACCACCCCTTTTCTTATTGAAGTCCTGCAAACTGCCTTAGGACGCGGCCTTCATAAGGCCTTGGGCAATGATCTCAGCCTGAGCTTCATCCAGCGACTTGTGGATACGGACGAACATTTCATCGATATCCGCAGGGGTCAGGACCAGCGGTGGTGAGATGATCATCCGATCGCCAACATGGCGCATGATCAGGTTGTTGGCAAAGCAGCGGTCCCGGCAAATATAGCCGACTGTACCGGGCTCGGACGCGAACTTGGCGCGGCTGGCCTTGTCTGGGGTCAGAGCGATTGAAGCCATCATGCCAACGATCTTGGCCTCACCCACCAGCGGGTGGTCGGCCAACGCTTCCCATTTCTGTTTCAGGTAGGGCGCGGCGACGTCGCGGACGTGCTCAACGATCTTTTCCTCTTCGAGGATACGAAGGTTTTCCAGCGCTACAGCCGCCGCAACCGGGTGACCAGAATAGGTGTAGCCGTGGTTGAACTCGGTGCCTCCGATGACCTCGGCGATCTCGTCATTGACGATGGACCCGCCGATGGGTGCGTAGCCCGAGCTAAGGCCTTTGGCGATGGTCATGATATGTGGCTTGATACCAACAGTTTCAGATCCGAACCAATTGCCGGTACGGCCAAAGCCACAGATCACCTCATCCGCGATCAGCAGAATATCGTACTTGTCGCAAATCCGCTGAACTTCGGGCCAGTAGGTATCAGGCGCCACGATCACGCCACCTGCACCTTGCACGGGTTCTGCGATAAAGGCCGCAACGCGGTCTTCGCCCAGTTCGAGAATGGCTTCTTCCAGCTCGCGTGCGCGGGCCAAGCCGAACTCTTCGGGGGTCATGTCGCCACCTTCAGCCCACCAGTTCGGCTGATTGATGTGGTGGATGTTCGGGATCGGAATGCCGCCCTGTGCGTGCATCCCGGCCATTCCGCCCAATGATGCCGAGCCGACAGACGAGCCGTGATAAGCGTTTTTTCGGCTGATGATGATATTCTTGTCGGGCTGGCCTTTCTCGGCCCAGTAGGTGCGCACCAAGCGGATATTGGTGTCGTTTGCTTCGGACCCGCCTCCAGCAAAGAAAACATGGTTCAGATCACCCGGCGCGAGCTCGGCCAGTTTTTTGGCCAGCGCAATAGCGGGTACGTGGGTCGTTTTGAAGAAGGTGTTGTAGTAGGGCAGCTCGCGCATCTGGCGCGCAGCGGCATCTGCAAGCTCATCGCGGCCATAGCCGATGTTAACGCACCAGAGACCTGCCATAGCGTCGAGAATCTCTTCGCCTTCGCTGTCTGTCAGGTACACGCCATTGGCGCGGGTGATAACGCGGGCACCTTCCCTGCCTAATGATCCGTTTGCGGAAAACGGGTGCATGTGATGTGCCGCGTCCAGTGCCTGTAGCTCGGCAGTGGGCATATGATTTGTGATGGTGGACATCCGAGAATCTCCTGAAAGAGCGATTGGCGATCACAATATGATCAAATTTTTTTCTGTCAATCGAATCGCGTCAATCTATCGGTTTGACGCGGCCTCAAGCATCAGTTCCATGCCTTGTTCAATGTCCTGAGCAGTTGCTTTTGCCACCTTTTCCGCATCCCGAGTCCGCAGACCGGTAATGATGTCTTTGTGGCGATCCGGCAGGCTTTGCGTTCCGAATCGGCCGCAAACTACCCGAAGCGATGGCCCAAATCTGAGCCAGAGCCTTTCAGCCAGATCTTGCAAAACCGGAGCATCGGCATGCGCATAAAGCGTCTCGTGAAAGCTGTGGTTCAAATGGAGGTAGCCACCAACATCGCCATCCGCGATCATTCGGTCCAGTTGCTGATCTATACGCTCTAGGTGATCAACGTCATGATCGGTCATCTTCACCGCTGCGCGTCGTGAAAGTTCTGATTCTATTGATATTCTCGCAAAAATTACCTGCTCGACGTCACCACCGGACAAGAGCGGTACACTAACCCTTCGGTTGCCCTGAAACACCAACGCGCCATCCGAAATCAAACGCCGAATCGCCTCGCGTACCGGGGTCATCCCAACGCCTAGCGAATCAGTTAAACCTTGTATTGTGACGGGCTGACCTGGAACCAGTTCCCCGTACATGATCATCGATTTGAGGGTTTGATAGACCTGCTCATGAGCTGGGCGTTTGCCTGCTTCGGTATTGGTGTCCGTTGCCTTATTTTTGATCAAATCCAATTGGTTTGCCTTGTATCGAGTGATGCTGACTTGCCAGTTGCCAGACGTTTTGAAACCATACTCGGGATCGAGGGAAAACGCAAAACTTGATCAAATCTAAAAAAACGGGAAAATACCCGCATACTTGCAGGGAGAAAAAAAATGACACTCAAAACGCTGACACTGACAGCGGTACTCGCATTGGGGACTTCGGTGGCCTTCGCCGAAGAGGTGCGAGTTTACAACTGGTCCGACTATATCGATGAGGACCTTCTGAAGAAGTTCGAAGAAGAAACCGGCCTGACGCTGATCTACGATGTGTTTGACAGCAACGAGGTTCTAGAGACCAAGATGCTTGCCGGTGGTTCTGGTTATGACGTGGTGGTTCCGTCAGGCACGTTTCTTCAGCGCCAGATCCAGGCCGGAGCGTTTCAGGAACTGGACACGTCCAAGCTGTCTAACGCAGGCAACCTCTGGGACGTCATTCAGGATCGCACCGCTGGATATGATCCAAGCAATGCCTATTCGATCAACTATATGTGGGGCACCACGGGTATCGGCGTGAACGTGGACAAGGTGAAAGAAGCCTTGGGTGATGATGTTGCGTTGAACAGCATGGACCTGGTTTTGAAGCCAGAGAACATGGAAAAGCTGGCCGCGTGCGGTGTGCATTTCCTAGATGCTCCGGCCGAAATGATTCCGATGACCTTGCAGTACATCGGCGAAGATCCTGACAGCCACGACCCAGACGTCATCAAAAAAGCCGAAGAAGTTCTGGTTAGCGTTCGTCCGCACATTCAGAAGTTTCACAGCTCGGAGTACATTAACGCGCTGGCAAACGGTGATATCTGCGTAGCCGTCGGTTGGTCAGGTGACATTCTGCAAGCGCGGGATCGGGCTGCTGAGGCAGAAAATGGCGTGAACATTGAATATCACCCATTTGCCGAAGGCTCACTGATGTGGTTCGACCAGATGGCAATTCCGGCGGATGCGCCAAACCCAGAAGGTGCGCATAAATTCCTCGACTTCATTCTGGACGCCAACAACATGGCTGCCGCATCGAACTACGTGTACTACGCCAACGGCAACAAGGCGTCACAGGAGTTTCTTGCAGAAGACGTGATCGGGGATCCGGCGATCTATCCCGATGATGCGACCATGCAGAATCTCTACATCACGACGCCTTACCCGTCGAAAACACAGCGCGTCGTGACGCGCATGTGGACCAAGATCAAGTCGGGCACCTAAGCAGGCTGTTTGTGCAGGGCGATAGGTGTCGCCCTGCACCCTTTTCCAGACCAATGTACGGGGGCCGTTTTGAACTCTGACGTCTTTGCGCCGTGGGATGACCCACAGGCGAAACCCTTGATCCAGTTCCAGAATGTAACCAAGCGGTTCGGCGATTTTACGGCCATCGACAACTTGTCTCTGGGTATCTACGAACGTGAATTCTTTGCTTTGCTGGGGCCATCGGGCTGCGGCAAAACCACCATGATGCGGATGCTGGCCGGGTTTGAAAAGCCGACCGATGGGCACATCCTTTTGGGTGGTCAGGACATCGACCCGATTCCACCGAACAAACGGGCGGTGAACATGATGTTCCAGTCCTACGCGCTTTTCCCGCACCTTAGTATTTGGGAAAACATCGCCTTTGGCCTGCGCCGGGACAATATGCCCAAGCATGATCTGCAGGATCGGGTCGAAGAGATGTTGCGACTGACCCGGTTGGAACAATTCGCCCGCCGCAAGCCGCACCAAATTTCAGGTGGTCAACGTCAGAGGGTGGCGCTGGCACGGTCATTGGCGAAAGCGCCGAAATTGCTGCTGCTGGATGAGCCTTTAGGGGCGCTGGACAAGAAACTGCGGCAAGACACGCAGTTCGAACTGATGGATATTCAGGAAAAAACCGGAACGACTTTTGTAATTGTGACACACGACCAAGAAGAGGCAATGACTGTTGCCAGCCGTGTGGCTGTAATGGATCAAGGCCAGCTGATGCAGGTCTCGACCCCGGATCGTATTTATGAAAACCCGAGTTCCGTTTACGTCGCGGACTTCATTGGTGATGTGAACATCATCGAAGGCCGTGCGACGGCAAATGGCGAAGAGACCTATCAGATTGATTGGGCCGAAGGGCAGGCCCCGCTGACCGCGACTTCAGCGAACGGTTTTTCGAACGGTCAGTCATGCCATTTGGCGATCCGGCCCGAGAAGGTTACGATTTCAGCCGACCGCCCGGCAGATGCAATAAACGCGGTTCAGGGCAAGGTTCATGACATCGCTTATCTGGGCAACCTTTCCACTTATCACGTTGAGCTGCCAAACGGCACAATCATCAAGGCGCAGACGGCCAACACGCGCCGCATCTCGCGTCGGTCGTTCACATGGGAAGACCCGGTCTGGCTGTCGTGGACAGCAACGGCCGCGGTTCTGCTGGCAAACTGATGCGCCGCGCGTTCCTGATTGCCGTTCCTTATGTCTGGCTATTGGCGCTGTTTCTGGTGCCGTTCTTCATCGTTCTGAAAATCTCGCTCTCGGATACAGAGCTTGCCATCCCGCCTTACACACCGACCCTGGACTTGTCGCAGGGATGGGCGGGGATCAAGGATTTCTTCAGCCAACTGGACTTTGAGAACTTTGTCTGGCTGACCGAGGACGATTTGTACTGGAAAGCCTACCTGTCCAGCGTCAAGATAGCCGTCATCTCAACCTTTCTGACGTTGTTGGTTGGATACCCGATCGCCTATGGCATGGCGCGCGCGCCGGTCGAATGGCGGCCGACGCTGATGATGCTGGTGATCCTGCCTTTCTGGACCTCATTCCTAATCCGCGTCTATGCGTGGATGGGGATTCTGTCGAACGAGGGCTACCTGAATCAGTTGCTGCTGTGGACGGGCATTATTTCGACCCCGTTGACCATTCTAAATACCAACACAGCCGTCTATATCGGCATCGTTTACACCTACCTCCCATTCATGATCCTGCCGGTCTATTCGTCGTTAGAGCGAATGGACGGCTCGCTCATTGAGGCAGCCGAAGACTTGGGCTGTTCGCGACTGCAAGCCTTTTGGCTTGTGACTATCCCGCTATCGCGCCCCGGTATCATCGCGGGCTGCTTCCTTGTGATGATCCCGGTGATTGGCGAATTCGTTATTCCCTCGTTGCTGGGTGGCTCGGGCACGCTGATGATCGGTAAGGTCTTGTGGGAAGAGTTCTTCTCGAACCGCGACTGGCCCGTGGCCAGCGCCGTGGCCGTCGTTCTGTTGTTGATCCTCGTGGTGCCAATCGTGTTGTTCCAGCGCAACCAGCAAAAGCAGACGGAGGCAGAGCAATGAACAGAATGAGTTGGTTCAACGCGGTTTCTCTGACACTGGGATTTGCGTTTCTATACATCCCGATGATCATCCTGATCATTTACAGCTTCAATGCCGGAAAACTGGTAACTGTCTGGGCTGGCTTTTCGACCAAATGGTATGGGGAGCTTGCCCAAAACGAGGCGTTTTTGGATGCGGCTTGGGTAACGATCCGCGTGGCGGTGTTTTCCTCGACGCTGGCCACCATTTTGGGAACAGCCGCGGCCTATGTGCTGGTCCGCGGCGGACGGTTCTTTGGCCGAACGCTGTTTTCAGGCATGATCTACGCTCCGCTTGTGATGCCAGAGGTGATCACAGGTTTGTCACTGTTGTTGTTGTTCATTGGAATCGGCTTGGATCGCGGCATCCTGACAATCGTTTTGGCACACACGACTTTCTCGATGTGTTTCGTCTCGGTCGTCGTGTCCTCGCGCCTCGTGACATTTGATCAGTCGCTTGAAGAGGCCGCGCTGGATCTGGGTTGCTCTCCTGCACAGGCTTTCCGGCTTGTGACCTTGCCAATCATCGCACCCGCAGTGATTTCCGGCTGGCTGTTGGCCTTTACCTTGTCGTTGGATGACCTGGTGATTGCGTCGTTTACTTCTGGCCCGTCCGCTACGACCCTGCCGATCAAGATTTTCTCGGCTGTGCGTTTGGGGGTCAGTCCTGAAATCAATGCCTTGTCGACGATTATGATCGCCGTGGTGACGATAGGTGTCATTACCGCTTCGTTAGTAACGAAACGTGCGATGATGCGGCAAAAGCAGGATGAAATGGCGGCTGCGCGTACCGAATGAAACGCCTTTTCCCAGACTACACTTATGGGGCCGGTCCACGGGAAGGATGCTGGTGGGATGAAACCATCGACAGCCCGGACTGGCCGGTTCTGCAGAGTGATCTGCGCGCTGACGTCGCTATCATTGGCGGCGGTTTCACGGGCGTTTCAGCCGCAAAGCACTTGGCCAAAGCTGGTGTGTCCGCCGTTGTTCTCGAGGCTGAAACTCCCGGCTGGGGGGCTTCGGGGCGCAACGGAGGGTTTTGCTGTCTGGGCGGCTCAAAGCTGAACCGTGGTGCCATGACGCGGCGGTTTGGCGAGATTGCGACACAAAGTTATGAGCAAGCTGAACAAGATGCCGTTCGCCTCGTCTCTGACCTTTTGGAGAAACATCAAATTGATGCGGACAGGCACTCGAACGGGGAAACGCAGCTAGCACATAATCCGCGCGCAATGGAAAAGCTTCGCCGGAGTGCCGAGCCGGAAGGTACTGTGCATGAACCCGGTGATCTGCCTGCTCTGGGCTTTGGAGAGGGGTTCTTCGGGGGCTATACCAATCCCATCGGGTTCGGCCTGAACCCAAGGAAGTATCTGTTCGGATTGGCCGGTGCAGCCCAATCCCTTGGTGTGAGCCTGTTCCAAAAAAGTGCAGTGCAAAAGATTGAGGCCACTCAATCCGGATACGAACTGAAAACACCGATGGGTGTTGTCAGGGCGACAAATGTTCTGGTGTGCACAAACGGGTACTCGAGCGAGGACGTGCCCCCCTGGATGGCCAGCCGGTACATGCCGACCCAATCTACAGCGATGGTTACAAGGCCGTTGTCCGATGCCGAATTGCGCGCGCAAGGTTGGACTACGGATCAGATGGCTTATGACACCCGGAATCTACTGCACTACTTCCGTCTGATGCCCGATCGCCGTTTCTTGTTTGGAATGCGAGGCGGACTTCAGTCCTCTGAGCGGGCCGAAGCAGGTATACGCCGCAAGGTTCGGTCAGATTTTGCCCGCATGTTTCCGGCATGGGCGTCTGTAGAGGTGGCCCATATGTGGTCTGGAATGGTGTGCCTGTCCCGGGATTTGCTGCCGTATGTAGGCCCTGTGGAAGGCCATCCCGGCTTGTTCGCCGGGTTTGCATATCACGGAAACGGCGTGGCTATGGGAACTTATTGCGGAGCTGCGTTGGCAAAACTCGCTCTGGGGAGTGAGAGCGGATTGCCAGAACCGATTTCAAGTGTTCCCGGGCGATTTCCTCTTGGGCCTTGGCGGCGCGCTTTGATGCCGCCCGCCTATGCGATGATGGCGCTAGCTGACCTTTGAGGGCTAAAGCGTCGCCAACTCCAGTTCCAAACCTTCAGCATAATCCGGTGCGCCATTTTCTACCCGCCACAGGCAATAGGACGCCATGCGCCACGCATACCAACGGCGCAGCGTTTTAAAACGATCTGTCAACTCGGGATGGTTGTAGGCAGTGAGGAATTGTTCTTCCTCGGTCGCAGTCAGAGGTGCGCCACGGTAGACCTGCTGCATTGCGGGCGACAAGAACAACGCAATGTCCTCACATGGGTCGCCTTGGGCTGGGCATTGCCAGTCAATTAAGGTCAATCCAGAAGATGCAGTCAGGATGTTTCCTGGCACCGGATCACCGTGTATCAGGCATGTCAGCTCCGAGGGTGGAACGTGCTCTGTGGGTCTTAGCGAATCCAGACGATCACGAGCGGGCGACGAGCAGCCATCCAATATGCGCTGCCCGTGGCGTGCCAGATCCGCGCTACCGTTGCAGCCATTTGGGGCCTCAACGCATAGGTCCAGGGCATGCAGCCGCCGTAACAAGGTTGCCACCTGTTCTGGCCCCTCCTTCCACGGTGTTCCCGGAGCGTGATCATAAAACACCCAAAGGCCGCTTTGATGCTGCCCTGTTGCGCGCAAACGGGGTACCAAACCTGTATGCTCCAGGGCCCTTAAACATCGGGCTTCTAATTCGGCATCGTTGCGAAACAGAGGATTGCGAAGAGCGTTGCGATAAAGCTTGAGAACTTTACCACCGTTTTCCCCCAGCACTTTCCAGACCTGATTGGTGCGACCACCATACAAGGTTTGAAACTGCGCCCCAGCTTCAACTAGCCCTTTGCGGCGCAGGCTATCCACAAGATCCAACGGAAGAGAAAACGGGTCAGGCAGAGAGATCACCAATACAAAAAAGCGATTCGCAAGTTGTATTGGTTTGGCCTTTCCAGAGTTACAGATCAAGCTCCGCTGCGGACTGCTGTGACCAATCCTGACGGAACAACCTCGCCACTCTCTAGCGTCAGCAACACTGTGTCTTCTCCAAGCTGCGCTTCGACAACCTTGTTGAAGGTGGCAGCTTGCTGTTCTGACATCAGCTCCTCACCGCTATAGCTTTCTAGCGTTGCTGAGTAGTTCCCAGCGGGTAAGGGGCTGCCGTCAGTTGCGGTTCCTGCCCAGACAAATTCGGTTTCGGTTGTTGGAACCGGGATACGTTCGATCACTGAACCTTCGTTGTTTCTGATCACCATAACTGCACCGTCTGCAGTAGGATCAGCCTGAGCAGATAGGGTCACGGGCTCTCCATCGAACCGAAAGGCCGCTGTCGTTCGGACATCCATGCCGACCCAACCTGCCAACTCTGCCATTCCTACGTTGCCCAACGAGAGCGCAAGGTTTGAGAGGAGGTCATTGGTCTGAACCTGTTGTTCTACCATCGAGAACTGCGCCAGTTGCGCGGCGTATTCGGACGAATCCAGCGGCTCCAAAGGATCCTGATGCCGGGCCTGGGCAGTTAACATTTGCAAAAACGTTTCAAAGTCCGAAGCCAGCCCCGACGCACGTGACTGTGCTGCGGTTGTGGTCTGCGTATTGGTCTGGGTCGTAGATTGCGTTGGAGTAATCATGCTCAAATCCTTATGTCGATCCGTCCGTCAACACCCGTGCGCACAGGCGTCAGGCTTTCTTCTGCGATGTGGTCGGTTTGCAGAGGTGAAAACGAGGCAGTGTCATCTGTGTTCGCGTCGTCGTGCCGAGCGTTAGAGGACGTACCGAGATCAAGGGACAAATTGCCCATGCCGAGATCGCGGAATTCGGCCTCAAGAACGGACAAGTGGCGCCGCATCATTTCAAGCGTTTCCGGGCGTTCCGCAGTAATGGCCACGTGCAACCCATCGTCCCTGCCATTCAGAACGATCGAAACACGGCCCAATTCTTCGGGGTTCAGTGCAATTTCGATGGCACCCGAATGTGGTCGCGTTGTTATGGCGGCGGCCATTTGGACTGCGATAGCCCGAGCTGTTTCCGCCCGCGCTGACGCTGTTGGAGCCTGAGCGGTATGTGCAGACTCACGGGCTTGGGAGGTTGTTTGCGCTTCTCGGATCGCCTGAACGTCTTCAACTTCGTGAATCGAGGTTGTTTCTGCCTGAGGAACGGTTCCTTCGGTTGCCGAAAGGTGCATCTGAACAAAATGCGTTGCGCGATCGGGCAGAGATGGTGGCCGTGCTGCAAACTCCTGGGTTGTTACAATTCGGGGTATGTCACGATCCGGTTCGAAAGAAGCGCTGAGGTCAGGCATTTCTTTAGGTCGTGCTCCTACCGCTGAGAGAACTGCTATATTGTCTGTTGGTTTGGCATTGGCCGATGGTGCCTCGTTCAGGCGAACGGACCTTTCATTCACCATCTGAAAAGCCGAAGGGGCGAAAGAAGGGGCGGTGCTATTTTGCGCCGCCTTAGTTTCTGTACGGGGAGTGACTGTTGAATCAGGATCAACCGGCCGGACCGATTGTTTGGCCGGATTTTCAACAAGAGTGGCGGGCGTGACAGGTGTCTCGAGTTCCGCTTCCTCTTGAACATTTTCAGGTTGAGGTGTCGCAACTGGTTGCAACTCCTCATTCTGAGCCACAGTGATTTCAACCTCTTCAAATTCAGTTTCGAGGACCGCTACTGCCTCGGTTTCATCGCCAGGCGCCTCGGGGTTCTTTGCCATTTCAACCTGCTGGCTGTCTCCCTCTTCCATGACAGATTGAAACGATGACGGGCGTTGTGAATCACGATCACCCTGGGCACTTGCACCGGGTTTGGCGGCATTGCTTGGCGAGGACAACATAGCTGTAAGAGGGTTGGGCATTTTGCTCCGGCTCCGTTTGTGTGACCGGAAATCTGCCTGCAGGAAGTTACGTTTATTTTAACCGCTTTCGCCTTTGATCCAGAAAGTTCGATGCAAATTTCGGAGAAAGCGATGGAGATTTCCGCAACACCGCAACCCGCTCAGGCAAAGGCAACAACTGAAAGACTGAAAGCCGCAGCCGTCGAGTTGGAAGCGGCATTTTTAACCGTCATGCTGAAGTCCGCAGGATTGGGAGAATCGCGTCAGTCCTTTGGAGGAGGCGCAGGCGAAGATCAGTTTTCAACATTTCTTGTTCAGCAACAGGCAAAGCAGTTGGCAAAGTCCGGTGGCGTTGGCCTGTCCGAAACCTTGTTTCAGTGCATGATGGAGAAAACCAATGCCAACCAAACCTGATACCGACCTGATAAAGACCCTGGAAGACTTTCTGGAGTTGGAAAGGAAAGCCCTTATCGAAGGTGATTTAGACCGGCTGAACCAAATGGCGCCGGAAAAGGAAAAGTTGATCGAAGACGTCAACGAACTGAAAGTCTTCGACAGCGATGAGTTGCTTCGCCTACAGGAAAAAGTGGCCAGGAACCAAGCTCTCTTGAACAGTGCCGCCGAAGGTATTCGGGCCGTGGCGAGTCGCATGGCTGAACTTCGCCGTGTTCGTCAGGAATTCAGTACTTATAGTGCGGACGGTCAACGCAATGGCTTTGTGGTTCGTAGTCACGCCAAACTCGAAAAGCGGGCGTAGCAACGCGTTTGAATCAAATCCGAAATTTCTGACCGTAACGCTTTAGCACTCCGTTAGGGGATCAAGGTCAAAAGTAGTCCTGCACCTGAAACAACAGGTGGCGCGAACAGCCTGACGGTGGATCGCATTGATCAGAAAGACGTCAAAGCCCGCATGTGATGCGGGGTAAGCAAGGGCGCAAAGGGCCCAAACGGAAAAGGAAGAAGCATGTCCAGCATTCTGACCAACAATGGCGCAATGGTTGCGCTGCAGACACTGAAATCGGTCAACAAGAACCTGGCACAGACCCAGAACGCGATCTCGACCGGTAAGGACGTGGCAACCGCAAAGGATAACTCGGCCGTCTGGGCGATCTCCAAAGTAATGGAATCCGACGTCAAAGGCTTCAACGCGATCAAGGACAGTCTGGCTTTGGGTGAATCGACTGTTGCTGTGGCCCGAAACGCTGCAGAAACTGTTACCGACCTACTAACCCAAATGAAGGAAAAGGTTGTTTCGGCTCAGGAAGGCAACGTTGATCGAGCCAAGATCAACGCGGATGTGACCGCCCTGCGCGATCAGATTTCTTCAGTTGTTGGGGCTGCGCAGTTCAACGGGCTGAACCTGGTCAATGGCGGTGCAGGCGCAACGATCCTGTCTTCGCTTGACCGTGACAGTGCGGGTGCTGTGGCACCGAACACAATTTCCGTGGCGGCGCAGGATCTGTCGATCGGTGGTTATACCGCCAAAGCAGTTCTGGCTGGCTCTGACGGCGCGACCACCGATAACGACACGGCCGGTTTCACTATGGATAAGACCGGTGGCAGCGGTGATATCGTGATCGACAGTTCTACGGACAATTTTGCAGTCGGTGATACGATCTCGATCAGTGTTGGTGACCAACAGGTTTCTTACACTGTTCAAGCGAGTGACCTTGAACCGTCGGGGACCTATGACGACGCTTACACTGACGCCCTTGTCGCGGTAGGCCTCAAGAACGAAATCGATGCGCTGGGCATTACCGGCGTGGCGGTCGACTATGACTCGGGTACGCCCAACACTCTGAGCTTTGTGACTGGTACAGCAACGGCTGGTGCTGACGCGGACCGCGATGTGACTGTTTCCGCGCAGTTCACCAACGCAGGCTCAGGTGGGCTTGGTGCATTGAGCTCGATCAACGTTTCGACCTCTGGTGGTGCTGCAGCTGCCTTGGGTACGATCGAAACACTGATTGACCGGTCGATTGATGCCGCCGCGGCGTTTGGTTCGGCGCAGAGCCGTATCGAAACCCAAAGCGAGTTTGTGTCTAAACTGACCGACTCGTTCAAGTCCGGTATCGGTTCGATGGTGGATGCCGACATGGAAGAGACTTCGGCGCGTTTGCAGGCCCTGCAGGTTCAGCAGCAGCTGGCCACTCAGTCGCTGTCGATTGCCAATCAGGCTCCACAGTCGATCCTGTCGCTATTCCGTTAAGTTTCGAACGCGGGTTGGGGCGTGGAGACACGCCCCAGTCCTGACCGCCAAACTTCGGATTATTGAAAGGATTTCAAGTGACACCGCACGCTCTTGCACAGACGGCTTATGCCCAGACCGCCGCGCCCACCCGTACTCCGCGCGACACCGAGTACGAGGCAATTTCAAAAATCACACATCGATTGAAAGCTGCAGCCGCCCGGCAAAAGGCAGATTTCGGAGGTTTCGTTCACGCGCTGCATGAAAACCGTCGGTTGTGGACGGTTCTAGCAAGTGGCGTCACGGATTCAGATAACGCTTTGCCCAACGATCTTCGCGCGCGAATTTTCTACCTAGCAGAGTTCACAGAGCAACACAGCAGCCAGGTTCTGGGCAACAAGGCATCTGTTGAGCCGCTTTTGGAAATCAACATGGCTGTTTTGCGTGGCCTTCGGCAAGTAGGTGCAACCTGATGGGTGGACTGGTGTTAAAGCTTGCCCCGAAAGAGAGGGTGTTGATCAACGGCGTTGTTCTTGAGAACGGGGATCGGCGCAGCCGGTTTTCGATTATGACACCGCAAGCGAATGTCCTGCGTCTGCGAGACGCCATCCATCCGGATGAGGTGAACACGCCAGTGCGTCGAGTTTGCTATGCAGCGCAACTTGTTCTGTCTGGCGATATGGAGCCGGAGCACGCAAAGCAACAATTGCTGCGTCGCGTAGAGGAGCTGAGCCAGGTATTCACCGATTCAGACAGCCGTCGAGTGCTTGCAGAAGCCACCGAGGCCCTATTGGCTGAGCAATTCTACAAGTGTTTGAAGTCTTTGCGCGCATTGTTGCCGCGGGAAGAGCGGTTAATGGCGTATCAGCAATGACATTCCAGCCTGTTGTCCCCTCAAGTGGTCTTGTTGGCTGGCGTTTTCTACAACGCACCTATGACGTTCAGCTCGATAGCTTTGCTTCGTCGGCCGTTAACGAAAGAGAGACAGAGTACTTTTTGGAAAACATTGGGAACGTGCAGACTGCGGAAGATTTGGTCGCAGATCGCCGTTTGCTTCAAGTGGCATTGGGTGCGTTCGGGCTAGAGGACGATATCAATAACCGCTTTTTTCTTCAGAAGGTGCTGTCCGATGGCACAAGTGCCGACGACGCCCTGTCAAATCGGCTCGCAGATGGCAGGTATCGCGAGTTTTCCGAGGCCTTTGGACTTGGGCCAGGCGAAGTACGAAGAACTGGGCTTGCAACCTTTATGGAGGATATTGCGCGTGACAATGTGGTGTCGCGCTTCGAAATAGCTGTGGGCGAAACAGACGAAACGATGCGCATCTCACTGTATGCGCAGCACTCTCTGGGTGATTTGGCTCGGGAAAACAGCAGCGCTGACACAAAGTGGTTTGATTTGATGGGACTGCCTCCGCTCCGTAGCATGATGGAAACCGCGCTTGGCCTTCCGTCTAGCTTTGCGCAGGTGGATATCGACCGGCAACTGGAGGTTTTCAAGGACAGATTGCTGGCACTCACGGGGTCTGATGACCTGGCGCAATTCCAGGAAGAGGCGGCGATTGCTCAGCTAACGGATCAGTACCTTGCGCGCACTCAAATTGCCCAGCTTCAAAGCGCGTTTTCACCGGCGCAGACCGCGCTGATCCTTTTGGGTGGTCAATCAGGCAGCTAAACCCAGTTTTATTGCTTGAAACATGACGCCAGATTGGACCTTTGGAGCCGATCGACAAGCAAGAGCAGGAGAACGTAGACGAGGCCCAGTTTAGTTCGGCGAGAACAGTGAGATCACGCGTCCAAAACGGAATCTGCAGAAGTTCTAAGAGCGTAAGAGGCCACGGGTTGGGATACATTATGTAGCTTGACGTCTCCTAAAGGGATCGCATTTGCACAGGCAGGCAGAATGTCGGCCGACACAACAATGCGGTGGTTCACTTTTTTTCCGTATTCTCCGAGGCGTGCAGCAATATTGGCGGCTTGACCGATAACCGTGAAGTCCAGTCTCTCCCGGGATCCAACATTGCCATAGGTTACACGACCGTAAGCGACCCCGATCGAACAGTCGCAGTGGATGTCAGTTTCCGACCTGCGCAATTCACCGAGTTTCTCGACAATTTCGATTGCTGACCGCTGCGCATTCCCGCGTGCCGCAATCGAGTCATCACCTGCGGGAAAGACTGCCAGCACAGCATCCCCGATGAATTTCAGCACTTCACCGCCGTTTTCGTGCACGATGCCTGATACGGTTTCAAAGAACTCGTTTAGCAGGTTTATGTACGCTGTTCGACCAAGCCGTTCTTCCAGGCTGGTAGAGTTGCGAAGGTCGCAGAACATGATCGCCGCGTCGATCTCATCTCCGTCTCCTCTTCGGATTTCTCCACCCAGCACGCGCGCGCCTGACCGCTTGCCTACATAGGTTTCTAGCAGGACCTGCGCGTTTTCGCGCTGCATGAATACCTCGTAATAGCGCGCAATGACCGAAGAGCATTCGAATACCAGCCCGAGGTTTTCGGTAGTGAAGCCATCAGGGTGATCGCAGGTCAGGGTCAGGACGTTAGTCCGCCCATCGGAAAACGGTAAAGGCATTGCGACATAGTCTGTCGCACCTTTTGCACGCAAGTCTTCCATGATCGGAAAGCTGTTATGTGGGTTTTCGTCATTCAATCGCTGGCGCACACCGCCCAAACCATTCGATACGTGGCGCAGGGGGCTGTTAATATAAGCCGGGTGATCGTGGATTTCGTAAGTTGGGACATTGGTCGAGATTTCAGCCACGCCCTTTTCCCAAATATAGTGTTTGCCTGCGATCAGAGGGTGTAGCGACCAAGCAAGAATGCTGAGCCTTTGAATGGCAATACCGTGGTCCAACATCTTCTCGGCCAGAGCCTTAGTGAAAGCTTCCGGTGTTTGGTTTTCAGATGCGCCGCGCATCAGCCAGTCGATCAGGGGGCCGCTGATATTGCCGTCCTCTGGATCGCGCAAGTTGTTCTCGCCCAGATCAATTTGTGTGTAGGCTCCGGGCATAAAGCCGATATGGCCCTGAATTCCGACGCTCTCGGGCAAAGCGTCTTCATAAGCCCAGACCGAGTTGGCAAGAGTTTGACCATCCAAAAGGATATCATGGTACGTCGCGGTCCCTTTGAACGGGCAAAACGTCTGCAACTCTGTTTCTTCGCCAAGATCAATACAGACATCGTCACGTGGGATGTAGACTGTCGCAGGCAGCCGCGTTTCATACATGACCTTAGCATTGGTGCTTTCGGCCAGAAGCATGTCATCCCGGTAGATCGCAACGCGACCGGTCAGCTTTTCAACCGAGATACCATAGCCTTTGGTCTTTGGGGTGGTGTGAACATTCATCATCAGACTCCCTGACGCGAGTCCTTATAGGATGGGCCTTTAACAAGACTATTCCAAGGGGTGTAACCGGCATTTTATCTCACATGACGTGTGCGATGCGGCTTGGTTAGACCATCTGAATCACATCTTTTTCGATCGACAGCATATAACCTTTTTTGGCGATGTTTTTCACCAACAGTTCGCTGACCATTTGATTCCCCAGGGCATCCCGCAGGCGTTTGATCCGTGTGGCCCCGGCGGCCTCATCGCAATCGGCGGCGTTTTTTCCGGATATCATCGACTCGATTTGTGCACCTGACAGTACCTCGTCATCAAGACGGGACTCTGCCAGAACCGAAAGGGTTTCCATTGCCGCCTGGGTCAGTTTGAAATCCATGTTGTTCAGGTAGACGGTGTTCTCTTCACGGCTGATCAGCAAAGAGGTGACTTGAATGCCGGTGCGTTCGATCTGTGCCATCCGTCGGTTCAACATCACCAACATCACTAGGAACACGAGCGCCGTCACCAGCATGGCGCTGGCAAAAACCAGCAGAACGAAAATCACCATACGATAGCTGGAGAGCGTGTCGGCAAAAGCTGTTCCCGATTGTGCCAAAATCTCAAGCAAGCGGATTTCGGTTTGTGAGGTCAGGTCGCTTTCGATGAACAGACGCTCGACCCGCGCATTAAAGGCGTTGGCGTCGGGCAGGGTCCAGAACAGGAAGATTGCCGCTGTTACCAGAATCAACACGATCGCCGTGATTCCCGCGCCGACCAATCTGACACCGGATCTGCGGGCCTCAGTAACGGAGATAGAATTTTCCGGCATTGGCCTTCCTTTTATCCAACCCTTCCGGCCCGAAGACGGACATGACGTTCAGCAGGGTCCAGCCCGAGCCTTTCAGGCGCTGGGCGACTTCACCTTTGGCTTGCCCTTTATCACAAGCCGATACCTGCATGACGCCGTAGTGCAGGCGCAGTGGATTGTCCTGTTTGGCCTTGTAATCGGCATAGCAATCAGCCGCCGTAGCGGCAGAGCCAAGCGATATCAGTGCCAGAAGGACCAGAGAAGAGAGGATCTGTTTCATAGGCCGCATCCTGCGCATGGCTCGGCGCGATATTCAATAACCCAAGGGGTTTTGTAGGGCTGATATTGGATAACAAGGGGGCGTTATTGCTTGTCTGAGAGAGGTGCGGCCAGTGTTGAGGCATCGAGCACACGGTCCGCCACCGGGCCTTCCGGACACCTCTGAAGGAAACGCACCATGCATAAGAAGTTCATTGCCCTCATCATCGCCTCTGCTGTCGCCATAACTGGCGTATCGGCTACTCAGGCGCGGGCCGCTGATGTCGAGGACATCCTTGGTGGATTGGCGGCGATTGCGCTGCTTGGCGTCGCCGTCAAACATTTCAATGACGAAAGTAAGAAGAACACGGTCACCCACAACCACGTTTATCAGGCTCCAAAGCCCAAGCATTTTCCGCCCAAGGTACGGCCGGACTACATACGGCCGCTCCCCGAACATGTAGCAAAGTACGACTTGCCCAAGCGCTGCCTGAGGACCTTCAAAGCTTACTCTCCCAAGCGTCCGCTGCTTGGGCCCAATTGTCTTAACAAGCACTACAAATATGCCAAGAGCCTGCCGCGTAAATGCACCGTGGGGTTCTGGAATGGCAAAAAAATCCGTCGGGCATACGAACCTGCTTGTCTGCGCCAAAAGGGGTACCGCGTAGGGCGCTGGTAATTGGTTTCGAGCAGGAGCGGTGCCGTAGAAGCATCGCGCGGGGAGGGGGCAGCGCATGCTGCCCTCTCTTTTTTCTTGCGATATGTCCGGAAACGGGGTTTGCCAACAGGCATGACAACACCGAACTATGAAATTGAGAAAGCCGCCGTCGCGCAGGGTTATCTTCGGATCGCGGGAGTGGATGAGGTTGGTCGCGGTCCGCTGGCCGGGCCGGTTGTTGCCGCGGCCGTTATTCTGACTCCTGCCGACATCCCGGATGGGCTAAAGGATTCTAAGAAACTGACGGCCAAAAAGCGTGCAGTTCTTGATGCCGCTTTGCGGGATAGGGCCGAGATTGCGATTGCCGAAGCTTCGGTGGCCGAGATTGATGAACACAATATCTTGAGGGCCTCGCATTTGGCGATGGAACGCGCAGTGGCGGCTTTGGACCCGCCGCCGGACTATCTTCTGATTGATGGAAACATGATTCCACGCGATCTTACGATACCGGCTCAGGCAGTTGTCAAAGGTGACGCGCATTCGGTCTCGATTGCGGCTGCCTCGATCATTGCCAAAAACTGGCGTGATCAGTTGATGGTGGATTTGGCGCAACAGCATCCGGGCTACGGCTGGGAGACAAACGCCGGTTATCCGTCAAAACAACACAGAGAAGCACTGCAAAATCTCGGTGTAACCCCACACCATAGACGTTCGTTCAAGCCGGTACACAATATCTTGTATCAAGAGTAAATCGTAAGTCGCTGATTCAAAAAAGAAATTGACGGCGAATCGTCTTTGACTCATCCTTGTCTCAACCAAATGAGCGCAAAAGCGCCGTGGATACTTGAGGCAGTAAAATGACAACAACCACCAAAAAGGGCGCAAAAGCGCTCCCTTTAAACACGATTCTATCCGGGGACTGCATCGAAGTGATGAACAGTCTTCCCGAGGCGTCGGTGGACCTGATCTTTGCGGATCCGCCCTATAATCTGCAGCTAAAGGGCCAGTTGCATCGCCCAGATAACAGCCAGGTAGACGCGGTTGATGATCACTGGGATCAATTCAGCAGCTTTGCCGTTTATGACCAGTTCACCCGCGATTGGCTAAAGGCAGCGCATCGTTTGCTGAAGCCAAATGGCGCGATTTGGGTGATCGGTTCCTACCACAACATCTTCCGTGTTGGTTCGGCCCTTCAGGACGCGGGTTACTGGATTCTGAATGACGTGGTTTGGCGCAAGTCGAACCCGATGCCAAATTTCCGCGGCAAACGTTTTACCAACGCGCATGAGACGATGATCTGGGCGTCGAAGCAGGAAGGTGCCAAATACACTTTCAACTACGAAGCTTTGAAGGCTCTGAACGAAGGTGTGCAAATGCGTAGCGATTGGGTTCTGCCGATCTGCACCGGGCATGAGCGTTTGAAAGACGAAAACGGCGATAAGGCACACCCGACGCAGAAGCCAGAATCGCTGCTGCACCGCGTACTAATTGGCTCGACCAATCCGGGTGACGTGATCCTCGACCCGTTTTTTGGCACTGGGACCACAGGTGCTGTGGCCAAGATGCTCGGACGTGAGTTCATCGGCATCGAACGCGAAGAAAGCTATCGCAAGGTTGCCGAGAAGCGCATCTCTAAGGTCCGCAAATTCGACCGTGAAGCACTGGAAGTCAGCGCCAGCAAACGCGCCGAGCCGCGTGTGCCCTTTGGACAACTGGTCGAACGCGGCATGCTGCGCCCGGGGGAAGAGCTTTATTCCATGAACCAACGCCACAAGGCGAAGGTCCGCGCAGATGGCACGCTGGTGGGGCAAAACGTCAAAGGGTCGATCCATCAGGTGGGTGCGCATCTGGAGAATGCTCCATCTTGTAATGGCTGGACGTACTGGTGTTTCAAGCGCGACGGCAAGACAGTGCCGATCGACGTGCTGCGCCAGCAGATCCGCGCAGAGATGCACAACTGATTTAGCGAATACCGCCGGTGCCTGTGGCCTGACACTAGGCACTAAGCCTTGCCCCGCCGATCTCGGCGGGGTCTTTTTGTTTTGCGAACATCTGGTTTCGACATGCACCTTCTGTATCTTGGGGCGCAATGAAGGAGCTTGAGTAATGTCGGAAACCACAGTCAGTGCGTCCCGTTTCGATCGGTTCTTTGTGACACGCCCGGACAATTTCGATCTGGAAAACAAATACACAGAAGCAGCGATGGAGCGGCATAAGCGAGAAGGCTTGGAGCTTGCCGTTCGCGCGCGATGGATTGCGATGGGGCTGACCGCGGTTTTGCTGGTCTTCCTCAATCCTCAATGGGAAGTTCTCTGGTATCATTTCATCCTGCTGCTGATCTGCGCAAATGGCTGGCTGATCCGCCGAGCGGGCCGTGTAGGGCAATCTCGAACTGAACTGTTGCTGATCTTTGTGGACCTTTTGATCATGACGTTGGGCATGATCGTTCCCAACCCGTTCAGTGACGACGTCCGGCCGTTGGCGATGCAGTATCGGTTCGACAATTTCCAATACTTCTTCATCATTCTGGCAGCGGGCACTTTGGCGTACTCTTGGCGTACCGTCATTGCCATCGGGTCCTGGACTGCGGGCGTCTGGACGGCCGGGTGGATCATTGCCTGGTGGGTTGCAACACCGATGCCCGGTCTTAGCGAGCGTGTGGCAGAAGCTTTGACAGGGTATCCCGACGTCGCCGAACTTTTGGATCCCAACAGCTTCATGCCATCGCGCCGCGTCCAGCAGGTGATTGTTTTCATGATGGTGGCAGTAACGCTGGGCGTGTCGATGAGGAGGCTCAACCGTTTGCTCATGACGAACGCGGGGCTGGAACGAGAGAGAGCGAACCTGTCGCGCTATTTCTCACCGAATGTAGTCGACGAGTTGAGCCAGAATGACGAACCGCTCAAGCAAGTGCGTAAAGAGAACATCGCGGTCCTTTTCATCGATATCGTCGGATTCACTAAATATACCGCCGGGCGCGATCCCTATGAGGTGATTGAGGTTCTGCGTGGATTTCATGCGCGGATGGAGGCCGAAGTATTCCGGCATAACGGTACATTGGATAAGTACCTCGGTGATGGGCTGATGGCGACTTTTGGAACCCCGGTACCAACGCCATTGGATACCAGCAATGCCGTGGCCTGTGCTTTGGCTATGGTCGAAGTTATCGATCGTTGGAACATCGAGCGCCGCCGCGCCGGCGAACCAGAAATCCGCATAGGAATCGGGGTTCACTATGGCCCTGTAGTTCTGGGCGACATCGGGGCCAACCGATTGGAATTTGCGGTGATCGGAGATGCAGTTAACGTGGCCGCCAAGTTAGAAGCGTTGACGCGCGAATTTCAGGCGAAGCTGATTATAAGCGATGCCGTTCGGCGCCAATTGCAGGAGGAAGTCAAAAGCACCTCCGATGAAATGTCGATGTTTGCCAAACATGAAAACCACATGGTTCGAGGCGTGGAAGCCCCAATGGATGTGTGGGTGATGACGGGGTAAGGCCTCCCGCCGATTTGCCGTGCATCAAAGATGCAAGTCACATCGTTGGGCCGGGCAGTGCGCTTGTGCGCACTGCGGTCAGGTCTGAGGCTGAGGGTTTTCTGCGCGGTTGTAAGGCGTCCAATCCGAGATTTCGGGATAATATTGGCGACGCCAGGCGCGGACGCGCGGATTCATTACACGGCGCCAGAGCGGTGGGATCATGGCCGCCACCGTCATTACCGGATATCCATAGGGCAGTTGCGGTGCCGCATCCTCGGAATGGTGTTGGAGCAGAGGAAACCGGCGGTTCGGCTTGAAGTGGTGGTCTGAGTGGCGCTGTAGGTTGATCAAAAGCCAGTTCGATGCCTTTTGTGAAGCATTCCATGAATGGCGGGGTTGGACATGTTCGTATTTACCGCCACCCAGATGTTTCCGGGTCAGACCATAGTGTTCAACGTAGTTGACCAATTCCAGTTGCCATATGGCGACACCTGCCTGAACCAGAAACAGGGCCACACCGGACAAGCCCCCGATCAGAAATGCCAATCCCAACATCGCTCCCTGCAGGGCCCAGTAACGCCAGAATGGGTTGGCGCGATCCGTCCACTGGCGGTCTTTGCGGTTCAGCTTGTCGCGCTCTGCTTGGAAGGCAGAAACAAGGCTTTGTCTTAGAACGCGTGGGTAGAAGCGATGAAAACCTTCGTTATAACGGGCTGTTACCGGATCGCGGGGGGTGCCGACATAGCGGTGATGAACCAGCAGATGTTCAGACCGGAAATGCGAATACAGAACCATCGCCAATAGAATATCGCCCAGCCAACGCTCGAAACGACCTCTCTGGTGCATCAGTTCGTGGCTATAATTGATCCCGATTGTGCCCGAAATCACTCCCATCCCGAAGAACAGCCCGAGCTTTTCCAGTGATGACAAGTGGTCAGTGTTCGTAGCGTACCAAATCAGACCAAAGAGAGTCAGGAACTGTATAGGAACCCAAGCCTTGGTCAGCAGAATATACCATTGCAAAACGGCGTCTGGGGTGTCCGGGTCAGCGTTGCTTAACTCAAGGCCAGTTAGGCGATCCAATACGGCAAAAGCCCACCACGTTGACATCGGCACCAGCAGCACCCACCAGCCGCCAGCCAATGCCGTGGCCCAGATAAGCGGTATCAACATGAACGAGATCCAAAAAGGCAGGGCTGATTGCCATCGGGATAGCGTGTCTGTTGCAATCATGAGTGGCTCCGAACAATTGCCGCCAGATTATTCCCTGTTCTAGCGTCTGTACAATGGGTTATCGGCCGCGCCACAAGTCATGCGCCTTACGCATCACGGTCGGTAAATCTCTGGGGCGAAAAGCATGCTTTTCCAGCGTGATCAGACCGTCTGGCAAGGTGTTATCGGGTAACGGAGCGGTCCAGATGCTCAGGATCAGGTGGAAGTGTGTGAAAGTGTGGCGCACCTCACCCGGCAGTATCTGCCAGTCTGCCGCAAATGGAGGGGCTTCAGCCGGAGTGTCAGACCAGTCTGATCCCGGCCAGCCCAACATGCCGCCCAACAATCCTTTGTCCGGGCGACGCTCTAGCAATACCGCCCCATCCTTACTATGAGCGATGTAAACGTGGCCGTATCGTGTTGGCTTGGGCTTTTTGGGCGTCTTTCGCGGAAGGTCGGATTGCGTTCCAGCGGCGCGCGCCTGGCACGGATTGCGCAAGGGGCAAATACCGCAGGCCGGAGACTTGGGCGTGCAGATTGTCGCCCCCAGATCCATTACCGCTTGGGCATAGTCGCCTGGCCGTGAATCTGGCGTCAGAGCTGCAGCTTTTTCCTTTAGCTGGGCTTTCGATATGGGCAGGGGGGCATGAATATTATACAGCCGGGCCATGACCCTTTCGACATTACCGTCCAGCACGGTCTCAGGCCGGTCGAATGCAATGGCCGAGATGGCGGCAGCGGTATACGGACCGATTCCGGGAAGCTGCAGCAGGGCGTCGTAGGTGTTAGGGAATACCCCTTGATGATCACCGGCGATTACGCGGGCGCATTTCAACAGATTACGGGCGCGGGCGTAATACCCTAACCCCGCCCATTCTCCCATGACCTGATCGTCTGGTGCTTCGGCCAACGCCCCAACGGTCGGCCAGCGCGATGTAAACCGCATAAAGTAGTCTTTTACAGCAGCAACGGTGGTCTGCTGCAGCATCACTTCGGATAACCAGACGCGATAGGGGTCTGGAATCACGCCTGCCGCTCGATCCGCCGGGCTAACTCGCCAGGGCATCTCGCGGGCATGCCGGTCGTACCACTCCAGCAGGGTAGTGCTCAGGTCGTATTGAATAGAGTCACGCAAGTTTTATTTATCTCCCTGTCGGGTTTCGCTGGCGCCCGACTGTACGCCCTTTACAATAGCGGCGCAGGAGTTGGAAACCAGATGCAGCGCAGACGTTCTTCGACCCGCGGGTTCAAACGCACCGCGACATTGCTGAACGGCCAGATTCGGCGCGCCGGGGAAAGCCGGGGTTTTGCCGTGTCGCGCCTGTTGACTCACTGGGCCGAAATTGTGGGCCAGGATTTGGCCGCCATGTCACGCCCTGTAAAGGTGGGCTATGGCAAAGGCGGGATAGGAGCCACGCTGACCGTACTGACGACCGGCCCGCAGGCCCCTGTGCTTGAGATGCAGAAAGAACAGCTACGCGGCAAGGTGAACTCGGTTTATGGTTATAACGCGATCAGTCGTGTACGCATCACCCAGACCGCTCCGACAGGATTTGCCGAGGGGCAAGCCGGTTTCAACCATAAACCGAAGCAGGCGAAACCCAAGATTGACCCAGAAATCGAAGCCGAGGCAGGCCGGACCGCACGCGACGTTCACGATGGTGATCTGCGCGCGGCCCTTGAACGTCTGGGCCGTAACGTTTTATCCAAGCAAAAACGCTGAGAAAGGGCTGAGTAATGAGCCGTATTACAACCGGAATTTGTGCGGCCGTCGCAATCGCCGCAGGCGGCTATTGGCTGTCGCAGTCGAATTCCTCCCCGTCTTATCCGCTGATCAGCAGCGCAGAGGCGCAAGAAGCCGAACTGGATACCTCGACCGTTGTTGAGATGGTCCAGGGTGCCGAGGATGCGCCGGTCGAAATCGTCGAATATGCTTCGTTTACCTGTCCGCACTGCGCCACCTTCCACCAAGGTGCGTACAAGCAACTGAAGAAAGACTTTATCGACACCGGCAAGGTCAAGTTCATCTACCGCGAAGTCTATTTTGACCGCTATGGCCTCTGGGCTTCGATGGTCGCGCGTTGCGGTGGCCCCGAAAAGTTCTTTGGCATTACCGATCTGATCTTTGAAGGCCAGTCCGAGTGGACTCGTGCTGGCGGTCCGGGCGAAATTGTGGACGAACTGCGCAAAATCGGCCGTCTGGCAGGGATTGATAATGATCAGCTTGAGGCTTGTCTGCAGGATGGAACTCGGGCGCAAACTCTGGTGGCCTGGTATCAGGAAAACGCCGAGCGCGATGGGGTTCAGGCGACTCCGTCGTTCGTCGTGAACGGCAAGAAAGTAGACAACCAGTCTTATGCTGACTTCAAAAAGCTGATCGAAGAAGAGCTGGGCAGCTAATGCATAGTGCGACCGGTTCCTAAGCCGGTCGCATCCCACTGATCAGGGCGATGGGGCAATTTCCAAAAGCATTTCCCGGACCCTTTCGGCTTCATTTACTTTCAGACGAACAGGCAGGGTGATTACCTTGCTTCGAAATGCGGCAGGCAGGCGCACGGCGTCCTTTTCTGTTGTTACCATCTGAGCCCCCAAAAGCCGCGCTTCGTTTTCAAGTCGGGCCATCAATGCTGGCGTAAGGGGCTGATGATCATCCAAAGCCTCGGCCCGCAACAAAGTGACACCCTGTTGGCGCAGCGTTGCAAAGAACTTTTCAGGGTACCCAATACCAGCAAACGCCAGAACCGGCGTATCGTTCCAG
Source organism: Ruegeria sp. BE9 (assembly GCF_056538765.1). Classification (NCBI taxonomy): domain Bacteria; kingdom Pseudomonadati; phylum Pseudomonadota; class Alphaproteobacteria; order Rhodobacterales; family Roseobacteraceae; genus Ruegeria; species Ruegeria sp. BE9. The sequence goes on from NZ_JBQFTS010000008.1 coordinate 72,115, forward strand.
TCCATGCCAGTTTGCAAAGGTTCAACAGAGCCCGTCGCGTGTGGGATTGAAATTCTGCTTTGCCAACGTTCCGAAAATAGCGCCTGAGCCTCGGAATTGCCTAGAGACAGCACAAGATCAGCCCGTTTCAAGCCGACATCTACGGGTTCTCGCAAGGGGCCAGCAGGGAGGCATAGACCATTTCCGAAGCCGCGTTCAGCGTCCACGACGATGACCGAGAAATCCTTGGCCACGGATGGATTTTGAAAGCCGTCATCCAAGACAATGACTGTTGCACCAGCCTCTGCCGCCGCCCGAGCACCAGCGGCCCGATCTTTCGCGACCCATACATCCGCAAAAGCCGAAAGCAAAAGTGGCTCGTCACCAACTTGTGCTGCGGAATGGATGCTGGGATCAACACGCACCGGCCCTTCAAGCGATCCGCCATGCCCACGAGTAACGACGTGAGTTTGGTGCCAGGCGTCTCTCAGCTGTTCTATCATCCAGATGACGGTTGGTGTTTTCCCGGTTCCGCCTGCATTCAGGTTGCCCACACAAATCACAGGGACACCGGGTTTCTCGCCGGGATCAGACGCCAAGCGACGCGCAGTCGCCGCTGCATAGGCGTGGCCCAAAGGGGACAGAAGCCGGGCGCGCAGGTCAAGCCGGTCAGGAGCGGTGTTCCAGAAATCAGGGGCTCGCATGCTCTGCTCTCCGATCATCCAGATAGTTCTGCACCAGTTCGATCAAGTGATCGGCCTGAGGTGCGCCTTCGGACACGATTTGCCATCCCGCCAGCGCCATGCCAGCAGCTTGATCCGGGGCCAAAAGCTCGACAACGGCGTCACCAAGTTCGGTGGCAGTCCGAACTGACCGCACGGCGCCTGCTTGGTTCAGGCGATCATATAGCTGTTGGTGTCGATGCACATACGGGCCGTGCACCACGGCGGATCCCAGTGCTGTGGCGATCAATGGGTCATGGCCCCCGGCACCGCGCTCCAAAGAGCTTCCCATGAAAGTGACTGGAGAGACCCGATACCACAGACCCAAATCCTCGGGGATGGCTGACAAAACCACTTGCGTGGTGTCTTCAATTTGCCCGTCCTCGTCCCAACTTGCGCAACGCAAATCCATTGTTTCCAGCCGTCTCCGCAGGGGTTTAGCCTCGCTGATGTCTGCCACGTGCAGTACCAGCGCCAACCGTGGCAGCATTCGCATTGCCTGTCGATGAGCGCTGAGGACTGAGATGAACTCTTTGTCCTGCACCCAGGACGCAAGCCAGACAGGCCGGCCTGCCAAGGCGTGATTGGTCTCAATCAACTCGTCCTCTGGCCAGGAGCGCGGGTTCGGGCTGATGTGCAGCGGTGGGGCTTCCTGAACCTTGGATGACGCAATGCCAAGGCGGCGAATGGAGCGGGTTGTTTCAGCGCTGGTCGCCAGAATCATTCTGAAACAGTCAAACGTGTATCGGGTAATATCCGGGAGCCACCGTCCGCCTCGACCGACCTGAATGTCCACCTTTGCTTCGATCAAAATCAAGGGGATGCCGCGTTCCTCGGCGCGTGTGATCAAGTTTGGCATCAGGCCGCCACCGACCCAGATTCCAATGTCGGGGTGCCAATGATCCAGAAAGACGCGTGCCGCGCCGGTTTTTTCCTGCGGCAGATTGATTAACGTGAAGCCGCCGCTTTCCCACCGCGTTAGGTCAGCTTCTGGCGGGGCAGTCAGCAGGACAGACAGGTTCGGGCGCGTTTGCTGAAGTCTTCGGCAGAAATCAGCGACCGCGCGCTGACGGTCGGGTGAGTCGATGTGAACCCATAACAGCTCTCCATCGGGGCGAGGGAGGTTGGGCTGGTCTGCAGCGGTATTCACCCCCCAAGACAGAACCCGGTATGCAGCCAGGCTGAGTGAGCGTGGCTTACTCATGGGGCGATACCCGGGCTGTTCAGGTCTAACTGTGAATACAGCTTTTCATGAATGCCTGAATTTGCGGCGATAACACCGTTCAGGCGCGGATGGGCGTTGTTGAACCGTAGTGGGTTCCCCTGCCGATCCGAGCAAGAGCCACCTGCCTCGCGGACAATAAGATCACCGGCGGCAATATCCCACTCCCAACTGGGGCGCAGGGTTAGCATGCCGTCAAAGCGACCCTGTCCGACCAAAGCCATGCGATAGGCAAGAGACGGGCGGTAATTCCGCTTGAATTCCGGAACTTGGCCTTGCTGCCAGTGATGCGTGGCTAGGTTGGGCTTGGCCGCGAGAATTTCTGCTGTTTCAAGACTGCTGGATGCGGAAACGCTGATTGGCTTACCATTTAACGTCGCGCCTTCGCCTTTTTCGGCGGCATAGAGCAGATCGCGCAACGGAAGGTAGACGACTGCGGCAGTCACCTCTCCGTGCTCTGCGATGGCTAGGGAATGCGCCCATGTCCGGGCGCCTTCCGCGAAACTTCGGGTGCCGTCGATCGGATCGACGATGAACACGTGGTCCCTTGATAGCCGTGCGTCGGAATCCTCGGTCTCTTCACTGAGCCAGCCATAGCCGGGTCGGGCGCTGGGCAAAAACTGTTCCAGCATCGCGTTGACGGCCAGATCAGCCTCGGTCACGGGCCCTGCGCCATCCGGTTTATCCCAGCGTTGTGCCGTGGTCCCCGAGTACCGAGTCGCGATCCTTCCGGCCTCAAGCGCCGCGTCAATCAGAAGAGGCAGGTCAGGTGCCGGCAAGTGTCATTCCTTCGATCAGCACCGATGGCACCACCCGTGACAAGTATGGTCGTGCATCGTTGGCCGGGATGATCCGCTTGAGCATATCCCGCAGATTGCCAGCGATGGTGCATTCGTTGACGGGGTGCGTGATCTGCCCGTTCTCGACCCAAAACCCGGACGCCCCGCGTGAGTAGTCGCCGTTATTCGGGTTTATCGTCGAGCCGATCATCGAAGTGACCAACAACCCCGTGCCCATGTCGCGTAACAGTTCGTCCCGGGTTTGCTTGCCTTGTGTCAGGCTAAGGTTCCAATTGCTGGGTGAAGGTGGGCCGGACACACCCCGCGTAGCGTTGCCGGTCGACTTCATGTCCAGTTTCCGTGCGCTGGAAAGATCCAGCGTCCATCCGGTCAACACTCCGTTTTCAACGATCGCCCGACGTAGCGTCGCCAAGCCTTCGGCGTCGAAGGGGCGGGAGCCTGAAATGCGTGGCCGATGGGGGTCTTCGATCAGGGACAGGTGTTCTGGTAGTACCTGTTCGCCCAAGCAGTCTTTGAGCCAGGATGCGCCGCGGGCGATTGCAGCCCCATTGCTGGCCCCAAGAAGATGGCCGATCAAAGACGATGAGATGCGCTCATCAAACAGCACCGGGAATGTACCTGTCGCTGGCTTTTGCGCGCCAACCAATGCCACTGCGCGTTCGCCTGCGGTTCTGCCGATTTCGTCAGGGCTGCGCAGGTCGCTTTGGAAGGTACGGCTGTCGCCGTCATAGTCGCGCTCCATCCCTGTGCCTTCACCTGAGATCGCCACACATGAGATCGAACGGCCGCTGCGCGCGTAGCCGCCAGAAAAGCCGTTAGATGCTGCCAAAAACACGTGGTGGGTGCCATAAGACGCAGCCGCATCTGAAACCTGCGACACTCCTTGAACTGCCTGAGCAGCTGCTTCAGCGGCCAGAGCGTCTTGTAGCAGGTCTTCGGCGGCGGGTTCGGGGCTGGGGTCAAACAACTCCAGCGCATCGATGTCCCAGCTCTTGGCCAGCTGTTCGGAGTCAGCAAGGCCCGTAAAGGGGTCTTCTGGGGCTTCGGCGGCCATGGCCACCGCCCGTTCAGCCATTGCCTGAAGCGTTTCAGGACGACTATCCGAGCTGGAAACGATGGCCTGACGTTTACCGATAAAAACGCGCAATCCAAGATCGGTGCCCTCGGAACGTTCAGCATGTTCCAGCGCAGCGTTGCGTACTTCGACCGAAACCGAAGAACCGTCAATCACGATCGCATCCGCGGCTTCGGCCCCGGCTTTGCGCGCTGCATCTAACAGGTTCTGGCTGATGTCTTCGAGTGTACGGGTCATGCGGCCTCCGGTCCTACTGCATTGGACCTAGCCTTGGACCGCCGGTCCCGCAAGACCTGTGGCCGCTTTGTGGTGCCTCATGCACGCTGCAGCGGTAAATATCTTGTCGATTTTCGATCAATCTGGCTGCGATAGCGGTAGGCCCAGCTAGTGCGCACAGAATCCCGTTGACCTTTAAGTTGTTTAAGCAGGCGTTTGGGGAAGGGCCGCTTCTTTTCCGGCGCACAGCCCGTCGTAAGGGCGGAGGGTGGGAAGGCAAGTCTGTGCCTTCCCTGTCGTCTTTACTTGATGCGTTGACCGTTCGCCAGAATCTCACCGTCTTTCTTAAGCTCGATCTTTGAGGTCAGGGTATCAGGCTCTTCGCCAGGAACCGCCATAAGGCCCATCATCATACGAGCGCCCAGTGCATCGCTTTCGGACATCAGTCCCATACCGATCAGCTTGTCGATCAGAGTATTGGCGCCGACCAAGGTCAGGTTCGCAACACCTGAAGGAGCAGGCAGGCCATCGAGGCCGCTGGTGTTGGAATTGTCGAACGCGAAATCACCTTCACCTGTCAGCTTTGCGCCAACCAGCGACACCAGCAATTCGTTGATCTTCAGAGAATGCAGCTCTCCCGGCGCTTCTTCTGACAATTCCAGCTCTTCAACCGCGGCAGGGTCGAACAGGTTTGTCAGAACTTTCGCTGTGCCGGTCGTGTCCAGAGCAATAGTCGCCGGGTCACGAGGCAATGCGCCTTCAGAATCAAAGATGCTCCAAAGCACGTCGGACATAGTGAAGTCCGTTAGGTTCATGGCGAACCCGAACGGTTGAATTTCTTCGGACTGTTGTACAGGGAACTCGAACTTCAACCCGGCCTTCTCCATAGCGACTTCGATGGGGAAAGGCAGGTCATTCGTCGTAACAGCAACTTTGGCGCTGTTCTGTTCGATGTCATACGCGATGCGTTTGTCATCGATGCTGCCGCCAAATGTGCCGCCTTTAGATTCGCTGGCCATCGAGAAAGGCTGACCTTCGCTGGTGCCTTCAATCTCAGTATTGCCCGAGCCATAGGTGAAGATGCCGGAAAAGGCGAAGCCGTTACCATAGAACGCTTGTGGATCCGAAAAATCGAGATCCGAAGGTATGACGCTTTTGCCTTCAAAGGTCAGTTGATCCATAGAACCGCCGATCTTGCCGGTATCGTCGCTTTCCGGATCATCGAAGGCCAAGTCATAAGTCAGACCGTTGGCGGTGAATTTCTGGTCGACATCCCGGAGTTCACCGATTTTCATCTGCGAGCTGCCTTCGAGGCCGGCAATTTCCATGGCCATATCCAACGCACCGCCGGGCAGCGGCTCGTCATTGATAGTCAGGCCGTCCAGTTTAATTCCCAAGGTGTCGGCAGAATAGCCATAGGTCATTTCCGCGGGTGTGCCCGATACGACCATGTTCAGCCCGCTATGCGTATACAGGACGTTCGCAGCGAAGCTGTCCTCTTCGCTTGAACCCGAAACCACCATAGGAAAGTTTTCGGGGATGCTGATGTTGACTGTGCCGTCTCCGTTTTCGGTCAACGTGATGTCTGGCGACGTGATCTGAAAATCAGCGTTCTCTTCGGGCATAGCCATTTTCATGGTCATGTTCGAGATCGTCGTCACATTTCCGTCGGCAGACTGATCAGCCGAAACATTGTAACCCATTTGGGTCATGTAAGTTTGCCAGTCATTCCAGACGTCTTGCGCAGTCACATCTGCCAGTGCGCCTTGGGTGATAACAGCATAAGCCAAAACTGCGCCGCTTGTGCGGCGAAGAAAAACGGACATCAGAGAACCCTTCTTGATCAATTTTGCGGGCATCGTCGTGCCTGTTGCGACGGGCGTCAAGGGGCAAGGGCTGGACCAGTTCCCCGTTCACGCGTTAGAGATTCACACAATCTCAATCCAACGGAGGTACAGGGTCCAAATGCAGGGAAAAACCGTACTGATAACCGGAGCCAGCCGCGGTATCGGAGCCGAGGCAGGGCGCGTATTTGCCGCAGCCGGTGCCAATGTTGCGTTAGTCGCTCGAAACAAAGACCAAATCTCGGTTTTGGCCGATGCGCTTGGCGACAATGCTGTTGCTCTGCAATGCGACGTCAGTGACTTCGCGCAAGTCGAGCAGGCCGTTGCCGACTGCGTCGACCGGTTTGGAGGGCTGGATGTGCTGATCGGCAATGCAGGCGTCATTGATCCAATCTTTCACTTGTCGAATGCGGATGTTGAGGCATGGAGCAAAGCCATCGACATCAACCTCAAGGGGGTTTTCCACGGTATGCGCGCAGCATTGCCCGTTATGCGCGCAGCGGGTGGGGGGACTGTGATTACAGTATCCTCCGGCGCAGCGACCAACCCGATTGAAGCCTGGAGCCATTACTGTGCTTCGAAAGCAGGTGCCAAGATGCTGACCGAGTGCCTGCATCTTGAAGAGTCCATTCACGGTATCCGTGCCATGAACTTGTCGCCCGGAACCGTGGCCACAGATATGCAGCGTGTCATAAAATCAAGCGGCATCAACGCAGTAAGCCAGCTGGATTGGAGCGACCACATTCCTGCTGACTGGCCGGCAAAAGCTCTGTTGTGGATGTGCACGTCGGATGCGGATGAGTTCCTTGGAACCGAAATCTCGCTTCGACGCGAGGATATCCGGCGCAGGGTTGGCCTAATATGATCGATTTGACCAAATCTGACGGTTTGTGGGTCGTAACGCTCAACAACCCGGAAAAGGCCAACGCGCTAACGACCGCGATGTTGTCTGAACTGGTCGAAATTGCTGAAGCAGCGACCGAGGCGCGCGCTTTGATCCTGACCGGCGCGGGCAAAGTGTTCAGCGCCGGAGCGGATTTGGACGAAGTGCGTAATGGCCTTGCGACCTCAGATCTGTGGGAGAAGTTATCAGGCGCAATCGCAGCGCTGCCATGTTTGACCGTTGCTGCACTAAACGGAACGCTGGCTGGCGGTGCCAACGGAATGGCGCTGGCATGTGATATTCGTATCGCAGTTCCATCCGCCAAGTTTTTCTATCCGGTTATGAAGCTGGGCTTTCTACCCCAACCCTCTGATCCAATGCGTATGTCCGCTTTGATTGGTCCCTCACGGACCAAGTTGATCCTGATGGCTGGGCAAAAGATTGCAGCTGAAGAAGCTTATCAATTCGGTCTGGTTGATCGCGTGGTGGCCCCGGAGATGTTGATGCAAACAGCTCGTGAACTGGTAGCAGACAGTCTGTCCGCCGAACCCAAAATCGCAGCAGGAATAGCTAGGTTGTGCCAGTGAGGCTGTCTGCTTTGTACTTGCGCGTGAAAGACCCTGAAGGGTTAGCTGATTTTTATCGGGACGCGCTGGGGATGTCAGTCCAGGAACAGCGGCAAAATCGACGCGTTGGCTATGACGGTCAGGACGCCGATCTGTTGCTCTTGCCCGGTGGTGGTGGCTACGCACATGACAGAGGACAACGCTACTGGAAGATCGGAATTACCGTGCCGGATGTCGATCTTGCGGCCGGTTCTCTGAGGCAAAAAGGGGTTCAGGTCTCGGATCCACAGCAGTTTCTGGACATCGGCTACATGTGCCATCTTCAGGATCCCGAAGGCTTTGTGATCGAGATTCTACAGCATAGTTTTGAGGGCAACCGCCCCGCAAATGCCGCGGATCCTGAAAACCCCTTTGCAGATGCCTGTATTGGCCAGATTACTTTGCGTACCGGCGATATCGCAGTCGAAGATGCTTTCTGGCGATCACATGGTATGCGCCTTTTATCGATGCAGGATGTCAGCAAGTACGGGTTTGATTTGCACTTTTATGCTTTTGCCGATGAAAGCCCGCCCAATCCTGATCTATGGTCTGTCGAGAACCGTGAGTGGCTGTGGAAGCGCCCTTACACCACACTGGAATACCAACATGTAAAAGGAGCCCAGTTCGCCCCGGCTCCTGATTTTCGGGGTTTAGAGGTGCAGGGGTTGGACACTCAACTCCGGGACCCGTTTGGCAGCCCGGTCCGACCGGGTTGATCAGCGACCGCGCCGCTTTCCCGGTACCTTTGATCGAAACCCAGCCGGGCGCTTGCGAACCCAATTGAGAAACTTTTCCAACCGGGGGTGGCTGCGCAAGGCCTCGACCGTGTTGAATTCTCGGGCCAGTTGGGTCTCGGTCAGGGTGGCGTGGACCTCTTTGTGGCAGATCACGTGCAGTAAAACCGTTGGTCCACCCTTGCCCCCTTTGAGTTTTGGGATCAGATGGTGCAGGCTCCCGCCCCCACCGGGGATTGGGCGGTCGCAAAGCGGGCAGATCGGGTCACTGTCTGTCATGGCAGGGTTAAAGTTGCGTCTGACCGCGCAGAAGGCAAGAGGACAGCAATGGCGCAAGCATTGGTAATCGGAGCTGGACCCGCAGGTTTAATGGCCGCGGAAGAGCTTGCTGATGCGGGCCATGACGTCTTGGTGGCCGAGGCCAAGCCTTCCGTTGCGCGAAAGTTTCTGATGGCCGGTAAATCCGGCTTAAATCTGACAAAAGACGAACCGCTAGAGACCCTTTTGCAATCTTACGGCAGTGCGACGGAATGGTTGCGTCCGATGGTTGCCGAGTTTGACGCCGCCGGAGTGCAAGGATGGGCACGTGACTTGGGTCAAGAATTGTTCACAGGTTCAACCGGCCGTGTGTTTCCAACAGTTATGAAGGCTTCACCACTTTTACGCTCATGGCTTGGGCGATTGGAAGCCAAGGGCGTGCGGATCAAAACGCGCTGGCGGTGGTTAGGATGGGATGCAGGCGCGGCTACTTTTCAGACTCCTGAAGGGGAGCAGAATCTAGCGGCGGATGTTCTCATTTTGGCTTTGGGTGGGGCCAGTTGGGCTCGATTGGGATCAGATGGCGAATGGGCAAAAATCCTGAGCGATAAGGGCGTTGATCTGGCGCCGTTTGGACCTGCAAACTCGGCCCTTTCAGTTGATTGGAGTCCTCATATGCAGTCCCATTTTGGGTCTGCGCTGAAATCTGTCCGTTGGACGGCAGGAGAGTTGGATAGCCGGGGTGAGGCGACGATTTCAGCAACCGGATTAGAGGGCGGAGGGCTTTACTCTTTGACCCCGGCGTTGCGCAGCGGCGGTCCTTTGTTCGTTGATCTGGTGCCCGATCTGGATGATGAGGCATTCCAAGACCGTTTGTCTGCCAAGAAATCAAAAACCACTCTGTCTCAATGGCTAAAAAAGTCGTTGCATCTGTCGCCGCAGAAGATCGCGCTTTTTCACGAAATGATTAAGCGAAGCGCCGTGCCTGCGTCACAACAGGCAAACGCAATCAAGCATTTGCCGATTTTGCATGCGGGTCTGCGACCGATGGACGAAGCCATTTCGACGGCTGGTGGAATAAAGCAATCTGCGTTGGATAGCGGCTTGATGCTTAGCAAGATGCCAGGCGTGTTCTGCGCAGGAGAGATGCTGGATTGGGAAGCCCCCACCGGGGGCTATTTGCTTACTGCCTGTCTTGCAACAGGACGCTGGGCCGGGCGATCGGCTGCTAATTGGGTGCAGAACCGCGCCTAACGCGAGCGCGCCAGCATAGCCAGACGGATCATAGCGCGTTCGACAAGAGCCATCGCGGGTGCTGTCTGGCCAGCGGATCGCAACGACAGATCGGTATCAGTGAGTACAGTCAAAGCTGTCTGAAGTTTCGGCGCGCCCCAACCTTGCGCTTGTCGCAAAATACGATCCCGGCGTTTGCCGTAGACGGGTGGACGCAGTTTCCCAATGCCTTGCGCTGCTCCACCGGGATGCGAGGCGCAGGCGTAAAGGGTACGAAAATGCCGGGTGGCACCGATGCAAAGCGTCACCGCGTTTGTTCCCTGGGATTGTAAACGCCGTATCAATGGGCCGATCTCTCCGGCGCGTCCTTCGGCGACAACGTTTAGAACGTCGTCCAACGCGGCTTCGGTGGAACGTGGCGCACAGGCCTCGAGGTCATCAATGGTCAGTTCCGATTCGTCGCCACGCTTGTAAAGAGACAGTTTCTCAATGGTTTGAGTAAAGTCCCCAGGGCTTATTCCGGTTGCCAACTCGGCAATCGCTGACATTGAGTCTTGTGGGATGTTCTTTAATCCGGCGTCAGACAGAATTCGCTCGATCTCACCGCGAGAGGGTGGGTCATCATAAATTCCAACCGCGTAGGCCGACGGGTGCGACTCGAACGCCTTGCGGATCTTTGAGGTGGGTTTGAGTTGCCCCGCCGTGACGATGACTTGGGCATCCCCGGGCACCCAGTCTTCAAAGGCGGCGATGATCGCAGGGGCCGCTGCGTCCGTTGTGTCTTCGACAAATACGGCGCGAGGGCCGGGAAAGAACCCCACAGCTTTGACGGCATCCAGCAAAAGAGCAGGGTCACTGCGCAGGTCGCTGCCCGGCATTCGGGTCAGGCGCATTTCCTCTTCGGCATTTGCGCCCAGCAATGCGGTCAGAACTTGTTGCCGCTTTAAAGCTACCCGCATTGCGTCTGCGCCGTAGATCAGCAACCCGGCTTTGTCCGCATCCGGCTTGGCAAAGTACCCCTCAGCCTCGCGCGGGCTCAACTTCATTTGGACAGTCTCGGCGAGGAATAGAGTTCCGCTACAATCTGATCGGACAAAATTGTCATCAAGCGTCGGGTTGCATCCCGTTCATCTGCAAGCGTGGAAACAGCCGAACCTGCAGCCGAGTAGCCGACAAAGTTCGTCGCTCTGCCAGATGTGACTACCTGTCCGGTTTCATTCGACTTCAGTGTGTAATCGGCCCGTCCGTCAATTGTGTACCGGTTGGTCTCGTTCGACGTAGTAATCGCAGCGCGTCGGGTGACTGTCGTTACCCGCACATCCAGCGCATATTTCTTGCCGGAATTGGCGCTTCGTCCCAAGCGCTGTTCCAAGTTCTCGACAAGTAAATAGCTTGCGACGGTGTTGGGTGCGGAAACAACTACGTTTCCATTCAGGGCTGAGCCCGCACCCGTAGGTGCATAGACCGGCTCAAAACCGCAGGCAGCGCCAAGGAAACAGGCTGCCAGCGGCATCAGCATGAGGGTTCTGCGGTTAAACAACGACATTCACGATCCGGCCTGGGACAACGATAATTTTCTTCGGCGCAGTGCCATCCAGCGCCTTTTGCACAGCTTCGGTGCTGAGCGCGATTTTTTCAACCTCGTCCTTGGCCATATCTTTGGGAACGCTGATTTCTGCGCGACGTTTGCCGTTGATCTGGATCGGCAAAGTGATGGTGTCATCAATCAGCATTGCCTCATCAGCGACCGGCCACGGCGCGGTGGCAACCAAACCCTCACCGCCCAGAAGCTGCCAGAGCTCTTCGGACAGGTGCGGTGTCATGGGGGACATCAATTGCGCCAGGGTTTTCGCAGCTTGGCGTTTGGCATCTGTGCCCGCCTTGGATTTCGCCAACGTGTTGGTAAAGGCGTAGAGCTTGGCGATGGACGCGTTAAAGCCAAAGGACTCAACACCACCCGACACATCGTGAATCGCCTTGTGCATCTCGCGCAGCAGGGTTTCATCCTCGGCGTTGGCTGGAACGTCTGCCTCAGCTATTTCGGATGCGATACGATGTACGCGGCTGAGGTGCTTATACGCGGCCTCGGCGCCAGAGGCCGTCCATTCTACGTCCCGTTCAGGCGGCGAATCGGACAGTACGAACCAGCGCGCGGTGTCCGCACCAAAGGCCGAGATGATGCTGACCGGATCGACCACGTTTTTCTTGGACTTGGACATCTTGGCCGAGGGGATGATCTCAACCTCGGTGCCATCAGCCAATTTGCCGTCGCTCACGTCCTCGGGCAGGTGATAGACGGGGCGACCGTTTTCATCGCGTGTTTGGTATATCTCGTGCGTTACCATGCCTTGGGTGAACAGCGCATCGAACGGCTCAATGGCCTTTTTCGGCAGGTGGCCGGTGATGTTCATCGCCCGCGCAAAGAAGCGGGAGTAGAGCAGGTGCAGAATCGCGTGTTCGATGCCGCCGATATACTGGTCAACATTCATCCAGTACTCGGCCTCGGCCAGATCGGTGGGCGTTTCGGCGCGCGGGGCGGTGAAGCGGGCGAAATACCATGACGAATCGACGAAGGTGTCCATCGTGTCGGTTTCGCGCTTGGCCGGAGCACCACATTTCGGGCAGGCACAATCGCGCCAGGTCGGGTGACGGTCCAGCGGGTTGCCCGGTTTGTCAAAGGTGACATCGTCGGGCAGGCGGACCGGCAGATTTTCTTTCTTTTCGGGTACTACGCCGCAGCTGTCGCAATGCACCACGGGAATCGGGCAGCCCCAATAGCGCTGGCGGCTGAGACCCCAATCGCGCAGGCGGAATTTGGTGACGCCTTCACCCCAACCGGCCTTTTCAGCAAAATCGACTGTGGCATTGATGGCTTCGTCGCCTGTCGCCTCGGTCAGGCCCGCGAAATGGTTCACCCAGCGAACTTTCTCGGTCTTCGGCGGGACAAAGGCGATCTTGTCGACCGGAGTGTCATCATCCAGCGCAAAGAAAGTGTCGACCACGGGCAGGCCATACTTGCGGCAGAAATCAAGGTCGCGTTGGTCATGCGCTGGGCAGGCAAAGATCGCGCCAGTGCCGTAGTCCATGAGGATAAAGTTAGCGATCCAGACTGGCAGTTCCCAATTCGGGTCCAGTGGGTGCTTGACCTTGATGCCAGTGTCGTAACCCAGCTTTTCAGCGGTTTCGATAGCCTCTTCTGTGGTTCCACCTTTGCGGCATTCGGCAACAAATTCAGAAACTTCTGAGTTTTCTGCCTCAAGTTTTTTGGCAATCGGATGGTCGGGCGAGATGCCGACAAAAGACGCACCCAGAAGAGTGTCGGGGCGAGTCGTATAGACGGTAATTGGTTCTTCGCCGTCCGTCCGTTCAAAGCCGAATTGCAGGCCGCGCGACTTACCGATCCAGTTCTCCTGCATCAATCGAACTTTGGCGGGCCAATTTTCTAGCGTGTCCAGCGCGTCCAGCAGTTCTTCGGAATAGTCTGAGATCTTGAAGAACCACTGCGTCAGTTCACGACGTTCGACCAACGCACCTGAGCGCCAACCGCGGCCGTTTTCCACTTGTTCGTTGGCCAGAACGGTCATATCGACCGGGTCCCAGTTTACGACGGCGTTCTTGCGGTAAACCAACCCAGACTCAAGCATATCCAGGAACAGTGCTTGCTGTTGGCCATAATATTCAGGGTCACAAGTGGCAAATTCACGGGACCAGTCTATCGAAAGGCCCAGCGGCTTCATCTGTCCACGCATGTCTGCGATGTTGCCATACGTCCAGTCTTTCGGATGACCACCAATAGCCATAGCGGCGTTTTCCGCAGGCATACCAAAGGCATCCCAGCCCATCGGGTGTAAAACGTTGTGACCGGTCGCCAGCTTGTGCCGCGCGATCACGTCACCCATCGTGTAGTTGCGCACATGCCCCATATGGATTCGGCCCGAGGGGTAGGGGAACATCTCAAGCACATAGTATTTGGGCTTATCTGCCTTGTGATCGGCAGTGAAGATTCCGGCCTTGTCCCAGGCCTCTTGCCATTTTGCTTCGATTTCGTTGGCCGAGTAGCGAGACATCTTACGGTCCTTCGTGAATGAAAACGCCGGGTAGGAACCCGGCGTGGTAATATTGTGATTTTCGTCGGGTTGCTAGAACTTGTTGTCCGCAATACGTAGTTGGCGCGCACGAGACAGGATCGCGTCCTCTACAGCGCGCGAAGTCGCGGCACTAACTGGCGCGCCGCCGCTGGTCTGCAAGGAAACTGACAAAGAGCGTGCTGCCAACGCCGGATCACTGATGTGAACGGTTGCGCGGTATTGACGGCCACCCCCCGGTGGCGTGCCGTAGCCGGTGACGATCACACCGGTGAACGGGTCAACTTCTTGTACAGGAAGGAAATTCAGCACATCCAGAGAAGCAGACCACAAGTAACGGTTCACGTTTGTTACCTGCTCAGCATTGCTGGTGTCGAATACATCCCAAATGGTCGAACGATTCGGATCATTCAATTCGCGTTCGTCGGAATTGCCACCGACAAGTTCCGGGTTGTACACGTTCGGGGTGCTTCGGTTGTTGGCGCAGGCCGCCAGGATAGCAGTCAGCGAAATCAAGCCGATTATTTTAAGCAGGCGCATCGTCGACGGGTCCTGTTTCGTTGGGTGCACGTTTGTTCATTGATACTCCTAGACAAGGTCCAGTTCAGCAACAACCCCATTCTTGTCACGTGCTGGTGGGTTCGATGTCGATGGGGCGCGAAAACCGACTGTGACATCCTTGCACCAATTCAGTCTGAATGCGGCGCTGGCGTTTATGCCAAGCTTGCGTGTTGGGGGCAAAAAGAGCGAAACGGTTCCCGTGCTGAGACATGTGCTGAGGCATGTGTCGAGTAGAAAACTTTGAAACCGAGGGAAACAAGATGAAAAAAGTTCTCTTCGCATCGACCGCTCTGATCGCAACCGCAGGTGTTGCAGCGGCCGAAGTATCTTTCAGCGGTTACGGCCGTTTTGGTATTGGCTACCAAGAAGACCGTACCGGTTCTGTTAACAACATCGTAACAGCAAGCAACACTGCGACTTCTGCTACTTCTGTTGTTGTCGACACCGACGATGCCATCCTGGTATCTCGTTTCCGTCTGAACATCGACGCAAACGTTGAAACCGACGGCGGCGTAGAGTTCTCGGGTCGTGTTCGTCTGCAGGCTGACGAAGACTCGGGCAACGGCGAAGCCAACTCAGCTGGTCTGAACGGCGCACGCTTCTCGGTAATCTACGGCGGTCTGCGTGTTGACGCGGGTAACGTCGCAGGTTCGTTCGACAACCTGGCAAACTACTACGGTAACGAAGTAGGTCTGGAACTGTTCGCAGGTCAGTACTCGGGCGTTAACTACGACTTCCTAGCGTACTCCTCGACCGGTTCGGGCGCGAACGCTGTGTTCTTCCAGTACGCTGTTGGCAACTTCGCGTTTGGCGCATCGTATGACCAAGCGACCGCAGCTCTGAACGGTGTAGCAATCGACGCCGACCGCTGGGACGTTAGCGCGACATACTCGTTCAACAACATCACCGCAGCTGTTGCTTACGGTCAAACCGACGCAGACGACCTGATCGGTGAAGACCCAAGCCTGACCGTTCTGACTCTGGGCGGCGAATGGGGCGACTTCTCGGGTACTCTGTTTGTTGCAGACGATAACACCGAAATCGACGCAACAGACGGTACCGCATGGGGTCTGTCGGCTGCTTACAACCTGGGCGCAGCAACCACCCTGCTGTTCACCTACGGTGACGGTAACGCTGACGCGGACACCCAGCAAGTTGCTGCTGGCGCCATCTACGACCTGGGCGGCGGTGCATCGCTGCGCGGTGGTATCGGTGTAAACGACTGTGACGTTTGCGACGACTCGCAAATCGTTGCTGACTTCGGTGCTCAGTTCAACTTCTAAGTTGATCTGAACCGCGAGGTTCAAGGGCAGGTCTTCGGACCTGCCCTTTTCTTTTGCGCCAACATGGTGTTTCTCTGCCTTTAATAATGTGTTGAGGAATCCGATGTCGCTGCAGGAAATCGCCACCCGTATCACCAAAGCCGAAGCCGCCGCGGGTCGCCCCGATGAATCAGTAAAGCTGATCGCTGTTTCGAAAGTTCAGCCCAATGAGCGTGTTCAGGCTGTTTTGGAACAAGGTCACCGCTGTTTCGGGGAAAACCGGGTTCAGGAAGCTGCGGGTAAGTGGCCGGGCTTCAAAGAGCAGTTCTCGGATGTCGATCTGCATCTGATTGGTCCATTGCAAACCAACAAAGCCCGACAGGCGATGGAGTTATTCAACGCAATACACTCTGTGGACCGTCCCAAGCTGGCTAAGACGCTGGCAAGGCTGGCACAGGAAATCGGAAGCTGTCCAGAACTGTTCATTCAGGTCAATACCGGTGAAGAAGAGCAGAAAGCTGGTATTCTGCCTGCCGATGCCGACGCCTTCATTGCTGAATGCCGTGACCTCGACCTCCCGATTCAGGGGCTGATGTGCATCCCCCCAGTGGAAGAGGAGCCTTCGTTGCATTTTGCGCTGTTGGCTAAGATTGCCGAACGCAATGGGCTCAGGGGGCTGTCGATGGGTATGAGCAGTGATTTCGAACAGGCAATAAAACTCGGCGCAACGCATGTACGAGTAGGCTCAGCCATATTCGGTGAGCGGGTTAAGCCGCAGGAATAATCAACCGCGTGCCCACAGACACCTTGCTCGCAATCCAATGAAGGTGGTCACGGCGGAAGGCGACACAGCCTTCGGTCGGGTAGCCTGGACGCCGCCATTGGTGAACAAAGATGGCAGACCCGCGGCCGGGCGCAGAGTTGGGCCAATTCCAATCTGTGATTAGAATCAGGTCATAAAGTGGATCTGCACGGCGCAGTTTTTCATGGCTGTGGGAATAAGGCGCGCTGACCAAGTGGTTATAGTTGCTATCCCGGACGTCATCTGACCACAAGTCACAGGGTCCTATTGGAATTGCCCATGGGGTAGGTTGGGCAATTCGATCCGGGCGATACAGCATTCCCACGATCTGATGGCTGCCGATCGGAGTGGCGCCATCTCCTTCACGCTTATCGTTGCTGAGCCCGCCTTTACCGATTGAGCAAGGAAAGTAGCGCCCAGCAAACCGGACGCCGCGAGGGGTTAAGACGAGGTCATTGACGCTCACAACAAGTGGCCGGACTTGGCAGCCTTAGTGGCCAGATACCCGCGGTTATGGGCAGTTTCACCCACCTTGAGCGGTACACGTTCAGTCACGGCAATCCCTGTTTTCTCCATCATCGCTATTTTTGCAGGGTTGTTGGTCAGCAACCGTACTGAACTGAAGCCAAGAGATTTCAGGATGTCGGACCCTAGGCGGAAATCGCGCTCGTCGTCCTCGAACCCAAGCCGATGGTTGGCTTCGACTGTGTCAAAGCCTTGATCCTGAAGGAAATAGGCGCGCATCTTGTTGGCCAGGCCGATACCGCGGCCTTCCTGGTTGAGGTACAGCAGCACCCCGGCACCTTCAGATCCCATCTGCGCCAGAGCACCCCGCAGTTGTGGTCCGCAATCGCATTTCAAGCTGCCCATCAGGTCGCCGGTGAAGCAGGCCGAATGAAGCCGTGCTAAAACTGGCTTGTCACGATCCGGGCGTCCAATTTCGACGGCATAGTGCTCTTCACCACCGTCTTCTGGGCGGAAAACATGTAGTCGGCCGGCTTCGGAAACTTCCATTGGCAGGCGTGCAGCAACAACTGCGTGCAGTTCACTGCGATCGGCAAGATGGGGGGCAGCTCGGGTGTGATCGATGCAGGTCAGACCGTGTTGGGCCGCAAAATCGGCCCCGTTCTCGATTGGCAACACTACGGCAGCGGGAAGCAAGCGCGCGGTTTTGGTAAGAGCGATGGCAATTCGGTGTAGATTGGCGCTTCCCTGCCGCTCAGTCATCAGCGGACCCTTCATGGGCGCATTCAAGTCGTCCGAAGGGTCGGCCACGGCCTGGACCCAGCTGATATCCGCGTCTGCCGGAATAATCACGCGCGCCAGATCACCATCGTAGGCGCGTGCCTTCAGTGTCTCGGCACGGCGCACGGTAACGGTAACCACAGGTTCGCCGCCAAGGCTGCGTAAGTCCGCAAGCCGCTGAGCGCTGAGCGTTTCAGTGGCAATGGCCAGCACGCTTAGTCCGCCGCTATCGGTCAGCACAACCGGAACCCCCATACGCAAATCCGCGCGGGCCCGAGCCAGCAATTCTGAAATATCCGGGATAAGACTCATCTATGTTACCCTGTAACGTTATGGCTCTCCTGTAGCCTGAACAGTCAGAAATGTGAAACATTTCCTCCGCGTCAGACACGAGGGCGTGAAACCGTTGCAGCAAACCTTGTTGATTGCATCTTCCGCGCGCAAGTGGTGGAAAAGGCTTAGGAGGACCGGACATGGCTCAGCTCAAGAAAATCCTGCTGGTGGATGATGATGAAGACCTACGCGAGGCGCTTAGCGAGCAACTCGTGATGACCGAAGACTTCGACGTGTTCGAAGCGTCAGACGGCCAGTCTGCGATGGAGCGGGCGCGCGAGGCGATTTATGACCTGGTTATTCTGGATGTCGGTCTGCCGGATACTGATGGTCGCGAGTTGTGCCGCCTGATGCGCAAGCAGGGTGTCAAAAGCCCGATTCTGATGCTGACCGGTCATGACAGCGACGCAGATACCATCCTGGGCCTTGATGCCGGTGCCAACGACTATGTCTCAAAGCCGTTCAAGTTTCCTGTCCTTCTGGCCCGTATCCGTGCTCAACTGCGTCAGCACGAACAGTCCGAGGATGCCGTCTTTGTTCTTGGACCATATACGTTCAAGCCTGCGATGAAGATGCTGATCACTGAAGAAGATCGCAAAATCCGGCTGACCGAGAAGGAAACCAATATCCTCAAGTTCCTCTACCGCTCGACCGATGGTGTGGTTGCTCGCGACGTCCTGCTGCACGAGGTTTGGGGCTATAATGCCGGTGTGACCACCCACACGCTTGAGACTCACATTTACCGTCTGCGTCAGAAGATCGAGCCTGATCCCTCCAATGCACGCCTTTTGGTCACAGAATCGGGCGGATATCGACTGGTTTCTTAACTCGGTGTGGATTGACGTGGATCAAAGTGATACTCTGGATGTGTAATTAGATTTCTCCCAACCCGCGCATGTCCGGGTTAAGACATGCACCTCCCTGTTGGACTGCCGGGCCTGATGGCCCGGCCTTTTTTTGTGGATGGTTGGTGGGTAGAACTCGGCCTAGAGCCCGAAAATCCAGCTGAGGCCTGTTCTTGGCGTGTTTGAAAATTACTCAGGATTGTGTCAGTCGAGAATGCGAAATTGATGGCCGTCAAGTCAGGTCTGGAAGTGAACCTTGATCTACTTTTGACGTCAGAAAGTTAAGCATGTGAGGACTACATGATTATACGATGGTGGCGAGCAGTTGCAGGAACTGATGAAGTATTGGAGCAATATGCTGATCATCTAAGACGAACGACATTTGTTGAAATGGCGCAACTTCCTGGGCATTTGGGAGCCGCGCTTTCCGTCAAAGTCAAAGGTCAACAGAACGAATTGGTAGTTACGAGCCTCTGGTCGGATCTAGCTTCGGCAGGGCACTTCGAAAAGGGCGACTTTGATGATGCAGTGGTAAAGCCGAGCACGCAAAAGCTCCTTAAGTCATACGACTTAAAGGTCGAATACTTCGAAACCATTGTTGCGACCGGCAAACTGGCTGAAGATCAGTGAAGCTCAAAACAGGAGTGTCTGCATTTTGTGATTACTCGCGATTTAATTAACCTTCTCGCTAGACGATCTTTTCCCGTGGCACCCCATCCCGCACCACGTTAACCTCCGCCCAACCGCGACAGAGGAATCCCCCATGCCCTTTACCCTTGCCACCTGGAACATCAACTCGGTCCGCCTGCGCGAGCCCATCGTGCTGAAACTGCTGCAGGAAGAGGCGCCGGATGTTCTGTGCCTGCAGGAATGTAAGTCTCCGGTTGAAAAGATTCCGACCGAAGGGTTTGCCAAACTGGGCTACACCCACATGGTCGCTCGGGGGCAAAAGGGTTACAACGGCGTCGCCATCCTGTCGCGCATTCCGATGGAAGAGGTTGGAGATAAGGATTTCGCGGGTCTCGGGCACGCCCGCCACATCGCGGCGCGGTTGGAAAATGGTGTGACCATTCAGAACTTCTACGTCCCGGCCGGCGGTGATGTGCCGGACCGTGAGGTGAATGAGAAGTTCGGCCAAAAGCTGGATTACCTCACTGATATGCGCGACTGGTTCCATTCGGAAAAGCCCGAGAAATCCATTCTGGTCGGCGATCTGAACATTGCTCCGCGTGAAGATGATGTGTGGTCGCACAAGCAACTGCTCAAGGTCGTCTCGCATACCCCGATCGAGGTTGAGCAACTGGCGGAAACTCAGGACGCTGGTGGCTGGGTTGATATTACGCGCCAGGACATCCCCGAGGGCCAGCTTTACAGCTGGTGGTCCTATCGCGCGCGCGATTGGGATGCGGCGGATAAGGGGCGACGGTTGGATCATGTCTGGGCTACGCCTGATATCTCAAACGCGGGTCACTCCAGCCGTGTCCTACGTGGCGCGCGCGGGTGGGAGAAACCCAGCGATCACGCCCCTGTTTTTGCGACATTCGACCTGTAACTATGCAACTCTGCCCTTGGTTTCTGCTGGTTGCAGTTGCATATAGGGCGCGAGTTCGAACGAAAGAGTGAATGCCATGGATCTTCTGAACGCCTCCGCCGGCCCTGACGCCACCGATCTTATCAAAGACGGATCCGAAGCCACGTTCATGGCTGATGTCGTTGAGGTCTCGCAGGAAACACCGGTTATCGTTGATTTCTGGGCGCCGTGGTGTGGCCCATGCAAGACGCTCGGCCCATTGTTGGAGGAGGCCGTAACCGCCGCCAAGGGTGCGGTTAAGATGGTCAAGATCAACGTGGATGAAGCGCAGATGATCGCCTCGCAGATGCGCATTCAATCGATCCCGACCGTCTATGCATTCTTTCAAGGACAGCCGATTGACGGCTTCCAGGGCGCGCTGCCCGGGTCCGAGATCAAGGCGTTCGTCGATCGTGTGATTGAAGCGGCAGGTGGCGAAAGCCCCGGTGGTCAACTTGACGATGCGGTCGAAGCCGCAGAAGAAATGCTGGCCGACGGCGCAGCCGTGGACGCGGCGCAGACTTTTGCCGCCATTCTGGGCGAAGACCCCAACCATGCTGCTGCTTATGGCGGTTTGGTGCGTGCGCATATCGCCTCGGGCGATCTGGAGCAGGCCGAAGCAATCCTGAACGGTGCCCCTGCAGAGATTTCGACTTCGGCTGAGGTCGAAGCAGCCCATGCTCAGCTGGAACTGGCCAAGCAAGCTGCAGATGCCGGACCTGTTGCCGAACTGAAGGCTGCCGTCGATGCCGATGCCGACGATCATCAAGCTCGCTTTGATCTGGCACAGGCCTTGCATGCCAATGACGATGTGGAAGAAGCGGTTGCTCAGCTGCTTGAACTGTTCCGTCGGGATCGTGAGTGGAATGACGGTGCAGCTAAAACGCAGCTGTTCACAATCTTTGACGCACTCAAGCCCAATGATCCGATTGTTCTGAACGGGCGGCGCAAGCTCAGCTCGATGATATTTGCCTAATTCCTGATCAGAGCTACACTCGGGTACATGATGCATCCCGCTGACCTGCCGGAAACGGTATCCGTTTTCCCTTTGCCCGGGGCCTTGTTGTTGCCCCGTGCACGTTTGCCTCTCCACATATTTGAGCCGCGTTATCTGCAGATGTTGGATGACGCGCTGAAAACTCAGGAGCGGTTGATCGGAATGGTTCAACCAAACCCCTGTCAGAGCAACGAAAACAAGCTTCATCAAATCGGCTGTGCGGGTCGTGTCACGCAGTTTTCCGAAACCGAAGACGGTCGGTACCTTATCACGCTGACTGGAATTTCGCGTTTCCGGGTGCAGTCCGAATTGGACAGTTTCACTCCTTACCGCCGCTGCTCAGTCTCATGGGACGGGTTTGATCGCGATCTGGGCAAAGCGGAAATCGATGACGGGTTTAACCGAAGCGTTTTCCTGACGTTGCTTGAGAGGTTCTTTTCATCGCGCCAATTGTCGACCGATTGGGAAACGATGAAGGACGCAGATGACGAATTGCTCGTCAATTCTCTTTCGATGCTTTTGGACTTTAATCCCGAGGACAAGCAAGCGCTGTTAGAAGCTCCTTGTTTGCGTACTCGGCGCGAAACCTTGGTTACACTGATCGAATTTGCCATGCGTGGCGGTTCAAACGAGGAAAAACTGCAATGACCGATAACGAGCACGCCTTTGACCGTCGGATGCTTGAGGCGCTGATTTGTCCGCAGACTCAAACTACGCTGCACTACGACGCTGAAAAACAAGAGCTCGTATCAAAAGCGGCCGGATTGGCCTTTCCAATCCGCAATGGCATTCCCGTGATGCTGGTTGATGAGGCGCGCGAACTGGACTGAGCACTTCAAAAGAACCGTTACACCTGTGTCTTACCGCGTTTCGATGCCGCGGCATTGGTGACTGGTCTCTTAGGGCGCTCTCATTAAATCGCGCGGCCTTGTAGCAGTTTCGGCAGGTCGCCGGTCAACCCGGCGGCCTCGCGCACGAAGCTTCGACGCAGGCCAGGAAGAGAGCCGACGATCCCCATCCCGATGTCGCGTCCTGCCCGCAAGAGCGGGTTGTCGTTGGAAAACAGTTTGTTGAAGACATCGGTGGCCATTGCCAGGGACGCGGTGTCGAAACGCCTCCATTCCTGATAGCGTTCCAAAACCAGAACCGAACCGAAATCCTCTCCTCGCCGTCCAGCCAGTGTCAGGACCTCGGCCAGAGCGCCGACATCGCGCAAACCTGCGTTCAGGCCTTGACCAGCAATGGGATGCATACCGTGTGCCGCGTCTCCGACCAGAGCCATGCGATCACCGATAAAGGAATTCGCGATGGTCAGATTCAGCGGATAGGTAAACCGATCTCCGGCCAGGCGAATGTCGCCCAGGAAATCTCCGAACCGGGGGCGTAGGACCTGTAGGTATTCGGCCTCTGGTAGGGCGTTGATACGCTTTGCCGCTTCGGTACGCTCGCTCCAGACGATCGAGCTGCGATTACCGGTCAGGGGCAAGATCGCAAGGGGCCCGGGTGGCATGAAGAACTGATGCGCAATGCCGTGATGGGGCAGGTCATGCTCTATGGCGCAAACCAATGCTGTTTGACCGTAGTCCCATCCGGTTCGCTTGATGCCGGCGCGCGCTGCGGTGCCACTGCGGCGCCCGTCACATCCAACCAACAAGCCACCGGTCACTGTGCTGCCGTCATCCAGCGTGAGGGTAACTTCTGTTGCTTCGGATTCTTGCGCAATGACCGTCCGGCCGCTGATCTGGGTGATGCCCTTTTCCTCGGCCATTGCATCCAGAAAGGCGCGACGCAGGTGGCGGTCCTCGACCATATAGCCCATTGGGCCTTCTTCGATTTCAGCATGGTCGAAGTGCATGAAGAACGGGGATGGCCCCGCGCCTGCGTGCCCATCCGTGACCTTGATCTCGAGCATTGGCTGGGCGTGTTCGGCGACACGTTCCCAAACGCCGATTGCGTCAAGCAAGCGTTGAGAGGCTAGTGCCAGCGCATACGCGCGCCCGTCAAAGGCGGCGTCCTTGCGCACCGTTTCAGCCAAAGCGTCAATTACAGTTACGGAATGCCCCGTCTGCGCCATAGCAAGGGCCAAAGCCGGGCCGTTCAGGCCACCGCCAACGATCAGGATATCGGTCTTCTGTTCCATGACCCGCAATATGCGCCCCCTTTCGGGATTGTCCATGTGCGGTCCTGTCGCTACCGTCCGGTGAATAAAATTTTCTGAAGGGGGCAGGGATGCAGGACTGGCTGACCATGACGGCGTGTGATCTGGGTCGGGGCATCGGAATGGGGCGGATTGATCCCGTCGAACTGACCGAAACCTACCTTGGTGCCATCGATGCCCATCCTCACAGCGACCGGGTTTATGCCCGTGTCACCCATGACCGCGCTCGTGCCGAGGCCGAAGCAGCAAAAGAACGCGTGAGGCTGGGATTGCGTAGGTCACTATTGGACGGAGTCCCCATCAGTTGGAAAGATCTGTTCGATACAGCTGGTATTGCGACCGAGGCCGGGTCGGCGCTGTTAAAGGGCCGCGTACCAGAAGCAGACGCCGTTGTGGTACGAAACGCTACTGCAATGGGGGCTGTTTGCCTGGGTAAGACCCACATGAGCGAACTGGCCTTCTCTGGTTTGGGCCTGAATCCTATCACTGGAACCCCGCCGTGCATCGACGACGAAGCGGCGGTGCCCGGTGGTTCTTCTTCTGGCGCTGCAGCATCGGTCGCATGGGGCTTGGCGGCTTGCGGAATTGGTTCCGATACAGGTGGGTCAGTGCGCATCCCTTCGGCCTGGAACAACCTTGTGGGGCTGAAAACAACGGCTGGGCGCGTCAGCTTGGAGGGCACAGTGCCATTGTGCTTGCGGTTTGACACTGTTGGGCCGCTGGCCCGCTCAGTCGAAGATGCCGCCCATATGCTGGCATTGCTGGAAGGTGGTTCTCCAGCCGACCTGCGCGGGGCGAGCCTAAAAGGTCGTCGCTTTGCCGATCTGCAGAACGTTGCCAAGGACGATCTACGGGATACGCCGCGCAAAGCTTTTGACGATGCGTTGGATCGCCTGCGGGATGCGGGGGCTGAAATCGTACCCCTCGAAGTTCCTGAGTTGAACGAGGCGATGGGCTTGTCCGGCATTCTATATACAACCGAAGCCTATGGTTTGTGGCGCGACGTGATCGAGGCAAACCCGGACGCGATGTACCCCGAAATCCTAGAGCGTTTTCGTGCTGGCAAAAATGTTTCTGGCCCCGACTATATCGGCGCTTGGTCCAAGCTAAAGGCCAGCCGCGCCGCATGGGACGCGGCCACCTCTGGTTTTGATGCTGTTCTAGCCCCCACTGCTCCAATCCTGCCGCCGAACTTGGATCGGCTCATGAGCGATCATGATTACTATGTGACCGAGAATCTGCTGGCATTGCGCAACACCCGAATTGGCAACCTGATGGGGCTTGCGGCCTTGACCCTACCCACTGGAACGCCCGGATGTGGGGTGATGATGATGGGGTATCCGGGCTCGGAAGAGGCCCTCTTGAGGCTCGGATCTGCAGCCGAAGCTGCTTTGGCCTGAATGCCACAATCCCCTGATTCGGCACCTCTTTGTCTGGACGAAGCGGGGGGTGATCTGTAATCTGCCAAAAAAACGGGGCGAAAATGATCCCGGTATTGAGGCAGTAGATATGAATTTCCCCGAGCGGTTTTCGAACCTACCGGAATACGCATTCCCGCGTCTTCGCACCCTGTTGGACCACCATCAGCCGGGTGGAGATGTGATTCACATGACCATCGGTGCGCCGATGCATGACTTTCCAGCTTGGGTGACCGACGTCATCACCGAAAATGCTGCCGGATTTCAGGGCTATCCCCCGAATGAAGGTTCGCCCGAGCTGCGTGGTGCGATCACTGATTGGATCGACCGCCGCTATGGCGTGAAGATGGATCCTGATACCAACGTGATGGCGCTGAACGGCACGCGTGAGGGGCTTTATAACGCCGCGATGGCGCTATGCCCCGAGCAGAAGAACGGGCAAAACCCGGTCATCCTGTGCCCAAACCCGTTTTACCAGGTTTACATGGTGGCTTCGATTTCGGTCCGCGCAGAACCGTATTTCGTTCCCGCTACGGCGGCCACGGGCCATTTGCCGGATTACGCAAGCCTGCCCGAAGAGGTACTGAACCGTACCGTTGCAGCTTATATCTGTTCACCCGCCAACCCACAGGGGGCGGTGGCCTCGCGCGACTATTGGGCCGAACTGATCCAACTGGCCGAAAAATACGATTTCCGCATTTTCGCTGATGAGTGTTACTCCGAGATTTACCGTGATGAGGCCCCCACAGGCGCTCTGACTGTGGCACAAGAGTTAGGCGCGGATCCCGAGCGGGTTACGCTGTTTAACTCGCTGTCGAAACGCTCGAACCTTGCTGGTTTGCGGTCAGGATTGATTGCGGGTGGCCCTGAGACGATCAAACAGGTCAAGCAGTTGCGCAATTACGCTGGCGCGCCGCTTCCGCTACCGCTGCAGGCTGCAGCAGCACGTGTTTGGGCAGACGAAGAGCATGTCGCCGAAAACCGCACGCTTTATCAGGAGAAATATGCGATCGCCGACGAGGTTTTCGCGGGGGTTCAGGGCTATATGCCGCCCGAAGCCGGGTTTTTCCTGTGGCTGCCAGTAGAAAATGGCGAAGAAACTGCATTGAAGTTATGGCAGCAGACCGGCGTTCGGGTGCTGCCGGGCGCATATCTTTCTCAAGGTGATCCGGGACAAAACCCGGGCGAACAATTTATCCGGGCCGCTTTGGTGGCTCCAAAAACAGAGTTGCAGCAAGGGCTGATCAAGCTCCGCGACTGCATCTATTCGTGAGGTACGAGGGCAAAATGGCATCATATAACGCGCGCAACCGCGACCCATTGCTGGACAGTACGACACAGGCAGCGATTGAGCGGCGCAGTAAAGAGCTGATCGGGATCGCCCTGATCCTGCTAGGGCTGGCCGCTGCTGCGATGATCTGGTCCTATACGCCCGATGATCCGAACTGGATGGTTTCGACCGACGCGCCGGTCCAAAACTGGTTGGGACGGGTTGGTGCATCGATCGCTGCGCCCTTGTTCATGATCGTCGGCTGGGGCAGTTGGAGCATTGCCCTTGTTCTTATCGGTTGGGGTGTGCGCTTTGCCGGGCATTTCGGCGAAGAACGCGCAATTGCCCGTCTGATCTTTGCCCCGATCTGGATCGCTGTTGTTGCAGTCTATGCCGCGACCTTGTTGCCGGGTGAGGCCTGGCGTGCGACTCACAGCTTTGGCCTGGGTGGCCTGTTTGGCGATACAGTCATGGGCGCGCTGCTAACCCTCTTGCCGATTTCTTCGCATTTCATGGTCAAGCTGATGTCGCTCGCAATGGCCGTTGGTATGCTGGCATTGGGAATCTTTGTGCTGGGCTTTACCAAAGCGGACGTTCGCAAGGGTTTCCGCGCTTTCCTGCTGGGTCTGGTTATGTCCTACGACATGCTGATGAACCTGCTGGGTCGTGGGGCCACGGCCACTGCACAAGCAGCTCGGGACCGTCGTGCGCAGTGGGAAGAACGCAAAGCCGCCCGCACTGAGGCCGCCGAAGCCGTGTTTGACGATGATCTGGCTTATGCCGACCCGGTGTTTGAAGAGGCCGAGTTTGATGAGCCCGAGCCTGCCAAGCCCGGCCTGCTGGCGCGCATGCCCAGCCTGATCCGTCGCCCTGATCCGATGCCGGAACCCGAATTGATTGATCGTGAGCCTATTGCCGGTTTTGATGAGATGCCGGGAGAGGATCGTATTCGATCCAAGATTTCCGCAGCTGTACGCAACCGTAAGGTCGCGACCGGTGAGATGGTACCAGAGCATGACCCGAGCCTGCCACTGACCAAGGGTCGGGGCCGTGGCCCGGATCCTTTGATCCTGAACCCACGTGGTGGGGATGAACTGCCGCCTGAACCTCCAATGACGTTAGCCGGTCTTCCCCCGGAGCCTTTGCTGACAGCAGACCCTGCGCCTGAGTGGCAGCAGGAACCGCTTCATGAGGATTTTGCACCTGAGCCGGATTTCGAAGATGAGGCCGTGTTCGAGGATGCGCCAGAGCCTGCTCCGGCACCACGCCCGGCGATGAAAATCCCTGTGGCTGAGCCGCGCAAACCAGTGGTGGCGCAGCCCGTGCGGCGCACCCCGGCGCCCTCGCGTCGCGCGCAGGCCGAAGCGCAGCCAGCGCTGTCTTTCGAAGACAGACATTCGGATTTCGAACTGCCGCCGTTGGGCCTGCTGTCCAACCCGGCCAGCATTCAGCGTCATCATCTGAGTGATGAAGCGCTGGAAGAAAACGCCCGTATGCTCGAGAACGTGCTGGATGACTACGGAGTAAAGGGCGAGATCGTGAGTGTTCGCCCCGGTCCGGTTGTCACCATGTACGAACTGGAACCAGCCCCGGGTCTCAAGGCCAGCCGTGTGATCGGTCTGGCCGACGACATTGCACGTTCGATGTCTGCGCTTTCGGCTCGTGTTTCGACCCTGCCCGGGCGCTCAGTCATAGGTATCGAACTGCCGAATGAAAACCGCGAGATGGTGGTGCTGCGGGAAATCCTCGCCAGCCGTGATTTCGGTGATGGTAACCACGCACTGCCTCTGGCGCTGGGCAAGGATATTGGCGGTGAGTCCGTTGTGGCGAACCTGGCAAAGATGCCTCACCTTCTGATCGCGGGTACGACCGGTTCCGGTAAATCTGTGGCGATCAACACGATGATCCTGTCACTGCTGTATAAGCTGACACCGGATGAGTGTCGCCTGATCATGATCGACCCTAAGATGTTGGAACTGTCCGTGTATGACGGCATCCCGCATCTGCTCTCTCCTGTTGTGACAGACCCGAAAAAGGCGGTTGTGGCCCTTAAATGGGTCGTTGGCGAGATGGAGGATCGCTATCGCAAGATGTCCAAAATGGGTGTGCGTAACATCGCCGGCTACAACGGTCGGGTGAAGGATGCACTGGCTAAAGGCGAGATGTTCAGCCGAACGGTCCAGACTGGCTTCGACGAAGAAACCGGCGAGCCAACTTTCGAGACCGAAGAGTTCGCGCCCGAGGCGATGCCCTACATCGTGGTCATCGTCGATGAGATGGCTGACCTGATGATGGTCGCAGGAAAAGAGATCGAAGCTTGCATTCAGCGTCTGGCGCAGATGGCGCGTGCTTCGGGTATTCACTTGATCATGGCCACGCAGCGCCCGTCGGTAGATGTTATCACCGGTACGATCAAGGCGAACTTCCCGACCCGGATTTCGTTCCAGGTAACGTCGAAAGTCGACAGCCGCACCATTCTGGGTGAGATGGGCGCCGAGCAGCTATTGGGGCAGGGTGACATGCTCTACATGGCGGGTGGCGCCAAGATTACCCGTTGCCACGGCCCGTTTGTCTCGGACGAAGAAGTTGAGGAAATCGTTAACCACCTGAAGCAGTTCGGTCCGCCAGATTACATGAGCGGCGTGGTCGATGGCCCGGCCGAGGAAAAGGCGGACAATATCGATGCTGTTCTGGGCCTTAACACCGGTGGCAATACGAACGGAGAGGATGCTCTGTACGATCAGGCGGTCGCTATTGTAATCAAGGATCGCAAGTGCTCGACATCCTACATTCAGCGAAAACTCGCCATCGGCTATAACAAAGCTGCGCGCTTGGTTGAGCAAATGGAAGACGAGGGCGTTGTTTCGTCGGCAAATCACGTCGGTAAGCGGGAAATCCTCGTCCCAGAGCAATAGGATATTTAATAACAAGGGCAGAGCGCATATCTGTGAGGCATGAAACAGATTGCTTTTGCCCTTGCCCTGACCCTGGTTGCTCCGGCTGCCTGGGCAGCTGATAAACTGCCGCTTTCGCAGATTTCCAACTATCTGAACGGCTTGAAGACCGTTCAGACAACATTCACTCAGGTTAATGACGATGGCTCGCTGAGCACCGGTAAGCTGTGGATGCAGCGGCCGGGTAAAATGCGGTTCGAATATGATCCGCCCAGCAGCGCCGTTGTTCTGGCCAACTCGGGCACTGTGCAAATCTTTGACCCGAAGTCGAACCAGCCGCCCGAGCAATACCCGCTGAAGCGTACGCCTCTGTCATTGGTATTGGCGCGCAATGTCAATCTGGGACAGGCGAATATGGTCGTGGCTCATGACTTTGACGGCACCGCCACTGTGGTTACGGCACAGGACCCTAAAAACCCCGAATCCGGCCGGATTGAACTGATGTTCACCGACAACCCGATTGAGCTGCGTAAATGGGTAATTCATGACAATGCAGGCACCCAAACAACCGTGCTGCTGGGGCAGCTGAACACTGGGTCGAGCCTGAGCCGGGATCTGTTCTCGAAGTCAACGAGAAGCGGGTCAGGCAATCGCTGACCCGCGTACCGTTTAGTAACGGCAACCAGACAGTTGCGCTTGATAAAGATTGGCGCGAGCGTCCACATCGTTCGCGACATTCAGCAACCAAGCTTTCCCATAGTGGCTTCCGCGTGAGTACCCGGTATGGCCTTCGTGATAGGCTAGATACTGGTTACGCGTGTCCGTAGGATGGATGCCGTTCCGCTCATAGCTTTTGTTCATGTACCAGCCAATAAAGTCGGATGCGTCGCGGATACGGTCTCGCTTAGCGCGACGTTTGCCGGTTTCACGTTGGTATTCTTCCCAAGTGCCATCCAACGCCTGGCTGAAACCGTAAGCGCTGCTTTGGCGACCCATCGGGATCACGCCCAGTACGTATTTGTGCGGTGTCCGGGCGTCATGCTTATAACGGCTTTCCTGATAAATCGTCGCCATTTGGACGTGAACCGGTACGCCCCACTTCCGTTCGGTGCTCTTGAACGCTTTGATAAAGTCGGGACGTTCGCGCGCAATGCTGCACGCGTCATTCAATCTTGAAGGCGGCTGTTTGGAGCCACCTCCACAGGATGCCAAAAGCAGCACCCCGAAGAGTACGATAAGAATTCTGCTCATGTGCCTCGTGCCTTTTTTCTTTATTCTAACGCAGTTTGACGTTTTAGGAAATCACAATCGCTACGGAACAATAGTTAGAATTAGAGGTAGTGTGTCGCTAATCAACGCCATCACAGCCTGAACCTTCTCAGCAATCAGCCTTTCGGATTAATTTGGGCCAGTTAATTTAAACAAAACAGTCACGCAGATCGGTGTACAATCGTGTAAAAATACGAGGCGACCAAAGCGATCGCGCTATAGCTGAACTCGTGAAAAAGCACTCTGCTCAATAAACAGTTAGCGGAACTCTTTTTTCGCACTGTTAGCAAGCAGTTCACAGACTGTTTCCCTTAATTTCAGATCAATCATTGGCATTTTGAGCCTGAAAGGGGTACTAAGAACTGTGGGGGCAGACGTAATGCTGAAGACACAAGCCAAGTATAGGTTGGGCCAAGTGGTCCGCCACAAAAAGCATCCCTTCCGAGGGGTGATTTTTGACGTGGATCCCGAATTTTCCAACACAGAAGAATGGTATCAAGCGATCCCTGAGGACAGTCGTCCAATCAAAGATCAGCCGTTTTATCATCTGCTGGCCGAGAACGACCAGTCCTTCTATGTGGCTTATGTTTCAGAACAAAATCTAGTTGCGGACCAATCCGGTGAGCCCGTAGAGCACCCGGATATTCCCGACATGTTTGGCCCGTTTGAAAATGGCGCCTATCCCCTTCATTTCCATTTGAACTGACCGATCAGACCATGTTGAACACGGGTTAATACCCTAGGGCACAACCGTCTTTTCGGGGATCACTTGCACCTTTCAGAGTGCCATTTTGACAGATTCGTATTGCTTGTGCGCCACCAAGGGGTGTTTCTGGAATCTCTACTGTGTGCCCCATTTCGATTAATTGTTGAGCAATTTCGGGCGAAATTCCGCGTTCGAGTTTCAAAACACTATTGTCTGCAAAGGCGCGAGGGGCGTCTATGCTGGCCTGCAGACCCATTCCGTGATCAGTCAGGTTGGACACAAATCGAGCGTGGCCGGTGGGTTGAAATGCTCCTCCCATAACGCCGAAAGGCGTTGTAATTCGACCATCCTGCTTCAGCATCCCTGGGATAATGGTGTGCATTGGGCGCTTGCCGCCACCTAATTCGTTTGGATGACCGGCTTGAAGGGTAAAGCCTGACCCTCGGTTTTGGAGTAGAATGCCGAATTTTTCGGATGCAAGGCCAGATCCGAAGCTGTGAAAGATCGAATAGATCAGGGAAACAGCCATCCTATCGCGGTCTACAACGGTGATATAAACAGTATCCTTGTGTACCGCTTCGGTCAGGGGCGCTGCAGCAGGTATCGCGCGTTTAGGATCGATCAAGGCAGCCAGTCTGTTGGCAATGTCCTGATCCAGAAAACGGTCAGCGTGGGTGGTGCTGTCTGGGTCGGCGATGAAGCGGTTTCGAGCGTCGTAGGCTAGTTTCGACGCTTCGGCCTCAATATGGATGCGTTCAACGCCGAAAGGATCCATTCGGGTGAGGTCAAAGTTCTTGAGGATATTCAGCAAAAGAATGGCGGTTGCACCTTGTCCATTCGGTGGATGCTCAACGAGTTCGAGGTTCCCATAAGGGCCGCTCATTGGTTTAGTATTGGTGCACTTCGTACCCTCGAAGTCTTGGATCGTATGAACGCCTCCGGCCTGGGTGAGGGTTGCGATCATATCCTCTGCGATTTCACCTGAATAAAACGCATCCCGCCCCGTCTTGGCGATCCGTCGCAAAACTTCTGCCTGGCCGGGCGATCGGAACACTTGTCCAACCGATGGCGCTTGCCCGTTTATCAGGTAATGCGCGCGGGCGGCGCCCTGAAGCGTTGCAGCACCGGGTTTCCAGTCAAATGCCACTCTGGCCGCAACCGGCACGCCAGTTTCAGCGTAGTGAATGGCAGGCTGCAATATGGCGTCCAAACCCAGCTTGCCCTCGGTTTCAGCAAGATGGCAGAACGCGTCGACTGCGCCGGGGACAGTCACTGCTTCGGCGGTGTTCAGGGGAACTGCTGTCAGCCCCTTTGCGCGCAAGCTTCCCGCATCTGCCGCAGCGGGTGCACGACCCGAGCCGTTCAGGGCTCGGATCTGATCTTCGCCAGCTCGGTTGTACAGGACAAAGCAATCTCCGCCCAAACCGGTCATCTGTGGCTCGCAGATACCAAGAAGC
Source organism: Ruegeria sp. BE9 (assembly GCF_056538765.1). NCBI lineage: Bacteria > Pseudomonadati > Pseudomonadota > Alphaproteobacteria > Rhodobacterales > Roseobacteraceae > Ruegeria > Ruegeria sp. BE9. The sequence continues at coordinate 104,558 of NZ_JBQFTS010000008.1, forward strand.
ACTGCCCCTGCGATAGCGGCATCCATAGCGTTGCCGCCTTGCTCCAAAATATTCACGGCCACTTTGGCGGCCAACGGGTGAGACGTCGCGCACATGCCTTCCGTTGCCAGAACTTCAGATCGGCCCGGAGTGTGAAAATCCCGCATTACGCTGCTCTCCCTTGTTGAACGCGACGAAACTATCGTGCGGTCCAAGGTTGTCCAGTCACATCAGGGAGAAGTTCCTCGGCGCCGTTCACTGGGTGGGGGCTGTGATACGTGGCGCCGAGGGAAGCTATCTGAGCTACAGTTAACCTTTTGCCCTTTGTTTGCGGCGTTAGGGTGGTTCGAAATAGGCCTTATTGTGACCTTTTCATGCCACTATGTGGTTGCCGGGAAGTCAAAGCGCAGAGTGAGCCTGTTGCAGCCGTCGATCCGCTGATAGCGGATTTCGTTGGTGAGTTCATGAATCAGAAACCAGCCGAATCCACCTTCGGGCAGTTCGTCAACTGAAGACCCAAGAGGTGCTGGTATGCCCTCCGGTACGCATAGTCCGGGCAGGGGATGTCCTGTGTCGGCAATCAGAATATCCAGCCAGTTTCTGTGTAAACGACACCTGATTTTTATTCGGGCGGGCGTGACACCTGTGTAAGCGTGTTCAACCACATTGTTGATTGCTTCGGCCAAAGCAATTTTTACATCGCTGGCTTTATGGGCCGGCAGACCTTGTGTTGCCAGACATTTGCTGAGTCTAGCGATACCCTTGCTGGCCTCGGACTCGGTTGCTGCAAAGCTCAGATCCAAACAGTTGCCGTTACACTTGGACATCGCGCCTACTCAAAGAAACAAGGGCATCAGTCTGCGGATGCAGCCAGAGCATCATCCAGTGTGGGATACAATTTAAAGACCGTATCCATGCGGGTCAGGCGAAACACCTTTTCCACGAATGGATGTAAGCCAGCCAAATCAAGTTTGCGCTCGTTCCCAAGCTGCTTCATCGACGCGACGATGGCCCCCAGTCCGCTGGAATCGATAAATTCGACTCCGGTCAGGTCCAGGATTACCCGGGTCGGGCCTTCCTTGGCTTCTTGGCGCATATCTTCCTTGAATTGGATAGCCATGGCGGCATCAATCCGGTCTGAATGGACCTTTATGATCTGTGTTGCATCGGTTGTTGTACTAGTCAGGGCCATGCACGACGGTCCTTTAATCTGAAAAACTCTGGTAGAAATACGCTAGACGGCATTTCTTACCATTCGGTATCCATCGGGTGGGAAAACAGGAGGAGCACCCACATGAGACAGGTCGTTATTGCAGGTGCCGCGCGTACCCCTATGGGTGGGTTTCAGGGAATGTTCGATGGAATAGCCGCAGCTGAACTGGGCGGTGCGGCAATCCGTGCTGCGTTGCAGGGCGCCGGAGCCGAAACAGTTGATGAGGTGCTTATGGGCTGTGTTCTACCCGCCGGGCAAGGCCAGGCGCCCGCACGGCAGGCTGGGTTCGCAGCTGGTCTGGGCGAGGAAGTTCCCGCGACGACGCTAAACAAAATGTGCGGATCGGGCATGAAAGCCGCCATGATGGCCTTTGATCAGATCGCGCTGGGTCATGCTGAAATCATGGTGGCCGGTGGGATGGAGAGCATGACAAATGCTCCGTACCTGTTGCCAAAGATGCGAGGGGGTGCCCGCATTGGTCATGGTCAGGTTGTCGACCACATGTTTCTGGACGGACTCGAAGATGCCTATGATAAGGGCCGCCTGATGGGAACATTCGCCGAAGATTGTGCCGAGTCCTATCAATTCACGCGCGAGGCGCAGGACGAGTACGCGTTGCAATCTCTGTCCAATGCCCTGTCTGCGCAAGAAAGCGGGGCCTTCGACGGTGAAATTACGCCGGTCACCACCAAAACCCGAAAAGGCGAGGTTACCTTTGCCGAGGACGAGCAACCCAAATCTGCACGGCCTGACAAAATCCCGACGCTGAAACCTGCGTTCCGCAAGGACGGTACGGTAACCGCGGCCAACTCCTCTTCGATTTCGGATGGCGCGGCGGCTTTGGTGCTGTCTTCCGCTGAAACTGCCGCAGCACAGGGCCTGACGGTGCGCGCCCGCATTGTTGGTCATGCTAGCCACGCCCAAGCACCCGGGCTCTTTACCACCGCTCCGGTTCCGGCGGCGCAAAAACTGCTGAGTGCTATTGGTTGGTCCAAAGATGATGTGGACCTGTGGGAGGTTAATGAGGCTTTTGCCGTTGTTCCGATGGCCTTCATGCACGAGATGGGTTTGCCCCGGGACAAGGTGAACGTGAATGGTGGTGCCTGCGCGCTGGGTCACCCGATCGGAGCTTCGGGTGCGCGTATCATGGTCACGTTGTTGAATGCCTTGGAAAAGCAGAACCTAAAACGCGGTGTTGCTGCTATTTGTATCGGAGGCGGCGAGGGTACGGCGATTGCAATTGAGCGCGTTTGACGCCTCATCGTTTTCCGAATACTCCGTGTCCGACTTTTGCCTGAGAAGATCACGATGACGACCGATTACGACACACTTGCGAAAACCATTGCCGCGTTGACCGAAGGTGAAACCGACGAGGTTGCCTTGATGGCCACCGTGGCGTGCGAAGTGCATCATTCCGACGATCGCTTTGACTGGACCGGGTTTTATCGCGTGACAGAACCCGAAGTGTTGAAGATCGGCCCGTATCAGGGTGGTCACGGGTGTCTTGTTATACCATTTGCTCGCGGCGTCTGCGGCGCCGCGGCGCGAACCGGTGAGGTGCAGATTGTGCCGGATGTGGAGGCTTTCCCCGGCCATATCGCATGCGCCTCTTCCACACGTTCCGAATTGGTTCTGCCAGTGCGCAATACATCAGGCGAAGTCATCGCTGTATTCGATATCGATAGTGATCAACCCGATGCGTTCAATGAAGACGACGCCGATCAATTGTCCAAAATTCTTACGCGGGTTTTTGCGCGTTAGGCCTGTGATCCTGAGGTGGCGATGCTCCTCTTGCGAAGCCAGATGATGACGCCGCAAATGGCAACGAACGACAATACTCCGTCGATCAAGTTGATGGCGTTCCCGAGCGATATGCCGCCAGAAATCGCACCAAACAGATCAAACGTGCAGTAAGCGGCAAATAGCAGAGCAACCCACCGCTTTTCTTGCCGAAGCCCAGCCCGAAAAGCCAGCAAGATTAAAATGCCGATTCCGATCCAAAGGGAAACTGTGACGGCTTCGGGTTCGTTGAAACCTATGGCAATTCCCATGGTCCCGACGATGATCATACCTTGCAGCCAAAGCATGTACTTGATCGATTGCAATGCAAGGTCCATCGATTTTCCCAATCAATTGGCCTGAGCAAACTGCATAAGAAAAAAGCCGCAGGCAAGCTGAAGGCTCACAATGCAGAACAGCCACATTGAAAACCCGCGTTTGCGGGTTTTGTGTTTGAATATCCACCGCCCGACTACCGCACCGGGGCTGCCGCCTAAGGCTGCGAGCCAAAGTAATTTGCGCTCTGGGATACGCCCCTTTCGGCGCCGCGCACGCAATTTGTCCCAGCCAAAAGCCAGCAGAGTCAGGACGTTGATTGCCCATACGTAAATCACAGCAAACCACATCCCAGACGGATAGCTACACGGGCCGGTGACATCAAATGAAAAAATACTTGGAAATTTCACCAAAATGGCTCATCGTGAAAAACAGGGAGAAAATTTCACAAGAATCGGAGCTGCCTTTGAACACTCATGCCCGACAGAGCGCGACGCTTGGAGCGGATCTGCGTGCTTTGCGCAAAGTGCGTGGCATGACGCTGACCGAGATTGCAGAAAAGCTGAACCGGTCCGTCGGATGGCTCAGTCAGGTCGAGCGGGATATGTCCGAGCCTTCGATCTCAGATTTGCGGCAGATTGCACAATGTCTGGGTGTGCCGATGTCGATGCTGTTTGCCCATTCTGCCGCGCCGGTCGAAGAGCAAGGCTACGTCGTGCGCGCTGGCTCGCGTCGTCCGATGGGGTCTGGCGAGGAAGGTCTGATCGAAGAGCTGCTCTCACCCGATCTGACCGATGATTTCGAAATGGTGCATTCGACCTTCGAGCCGCATTCAAAGATGCAGACGCCAGCGGACCGTCCCACGCAAGAGGTCGGTTACCTGGTGTCCGGCCGTCTGGAGTTGACGATTGGGGGGCGCCACTTCTCGATCGGACCCGGAGACAGTTTTCGCATCAAGAACGAGGTTTATCAGTGGGCCAACCCTTATGACCAACCAGCCGTGGCCATCTGGGTCATCGCTCCGCCGGTGTACTGATGGGAATCGTGAGGTGGGGTATTGTCGGGGTGTTCCAAGCAAACTGCGTATCCGCGCCAATACGGCGTTCAATAACAAGGCCCATCGTTTGATGTCGGTCTGTTTTATTCCTCAAGTCGTGTTGCCGATTATCCGCAGCGCGCCAACAGCAAGGGGATAGTCACATGCATACCGGTTCGTGCCTTTGCGGCAGCGTTTCGTTTTCGATTGATGGGGAATTGTCGCCTCCCTCGTCCTGTCATTGTGGTCAGTGCCGAAAGCAATCGGGTCACGTCTGGGCGTCAACCTCAACGCATCAGGACAACCTCAGTTTTGCTGCCAGCGACACGCTGAGTTGGTATCGCGCTTCGGACATTGCCAAACGCGGGTTTTGCTCGGCGTGTGGGTCTTTTCTGTTCTGGCAGCACAATGACGAGGACACGATTTCGATTTCCATGGGGGCGCTGGATGCGCCTACCGGACTAAACCTCGCCCGCCACATCTTTGTGGCTGACAAGGGCGATTACTACGACATCACAGACGATCTGCCTCAAGAGGCACAGTAATAAGGATCAAAACAGATGAGTGATTTTCCAACCAAGGCCCGTGTGGTCATCATCGGCGGCGGCGTCGTTGGCTGTTCGTCCCTGTACCATCTGGCAAAAAAGGGCTGGACGGATTGCGTTCTGCTGGAAAAGAACGAACTGACCGCAGGTTCCACATGGCACGCGGCGGGCAACGTGCCGACCTTCTCGACCTCGTGGGCGATCATGAACATGCAGCGCTATTCGACCGAGCTGTATTCGCGTCTGGCCGAAGAAGTTGATTACCCGATGAACTACCATGTTTCGGGTTCGATCCGTCTGGCGCACAGCAAAGAGCGGATGCAGGAATTCGAACGCGCCATGTCGATGGGTCTGTACCAAGGCATCCCGATGGAAATGTGGACCCCCGAACAGGCGAAAGAGCGTTATCCGTTCCTGGAAACGCATGACCTGGAAGGCGTTCTGTACGACCCGACCGACGGAGACATTGACCCGGCGCAGTTGACACAGGCCTTTGCAAAAGGCGCGCGTGACTTGGGTCAGAAGATCATCCGTTTCTGCCCGGCCACCGACGTGACCCAGCATGACGATGGCACCTGGACCGTTCACACCGAAAAGGGTGACATTGCCTGTGACTACGTCGTGAACGCTGCCGGTTACTATGCGCAGCGTGTGGGCGAGATGTTCAAGCCTTATGGCGGCCGTACCGTGCCTGCAATGGTCATGAGCCACCAATACCTGTTGACCGACGAAGTCCCTGAGGTTGAGGCATGGTCGAAAGAAAATGGTGGCAAGCTGCCTCTGCTGCGCGATGTGGATATCTCTTACTATCTGCGTCAGGAGAAGAACGGCTTTAACCTTGGTCCGTATGAGCCCAACTGTAAGGGCGAGTGGATGACCGAAGATGATCCGATGCCCGAGGATTTCTCGTTCCAGCTCTGGAATGACGATCTGGACCGCATCGAAGACATCATTACCGACGCGATGGAGCGGGTGCCACTGATGGCAACATCTGGCGTTGGCCGTGTGATCAACGGCCCGATCCCTTACGCGCCCGATGGTTTGCCGCTAATCGGCCCGATGCCGGGTGTTTCAAACGCGTTCGAGGCCCACAGCTTTACCTTCGGCATCGCGCAGGGTGGTGGCGCCGGCAAGGTTCTGGCCGAATGGATCGTCGATGGTCACACCGAATGGGATATGTGGGCAGTCGATCCGCGCCGTTACACCGACTACACCGATCAGGATTACTGCAACCAGAAAGGTATGGAAGTCTACGGCAACGAGTACGCCATGCACTTCCCGCACCACGAATGGCCTGCTGCGCGCGACAAGAAGTTGTCGCCGGTTCATGCCAAGATCAAGGAACTGGGCGGTGTCATGGGGGCGTATAACGGTTGGGAACGTGCCAACTGGTTCGCGAAACCGGGTGACGATACTTCGCTTGAGGCAACCCACACATGGGGTCGTTCTGGTCCATGGGAACAGCGCATCAAAGAAGAATGTGAAGCCGTCCGCGACCATTGCGGCGTGCTCGACCTGCCGGGCTTCTCGCGCTTTATGGTCAAGGGTGAAGGCGCAGCCGAGGCCCTGCGTGGCTTGATCACCGGTGGCCTGCCCAAGATTGGCCGCATCAACCTCGTCTATATTTCGGACGACCGCGGTCGCATTCTGACCGAGATGTCCTGCGTCCGTCTGGGCGAGGATGAGTTCATGATGATCACCGCCGCCACCGCTCAGTGGCATGACCGCGATATCCTGACGAACGCGATGCCTGCGGGCGTTTCGGTCGAGGATGTCACAACGACTCGCGACACGCTGATCGTGACCGGCCCGAAATCGCGTGAGATCCTGTCGGGTCTGAGCGATGCGGACCTGACCACAGGTTGGCTGACCCATCAGGCGGCGACTGTTGCTGGCAAACCGGCCTTCCTGATCCGCGTTTCTTTCGCGGGTGAACTGGGTTGGGAGGTGCATGCCTTGAACGAAGACATGCCGGCCATCTACGGGGCGATCCTCGATGCAGGCGCAACGCCGTTCGGTATGTATGCGCTGAACTCGCTGCGGATCGAAAAGGGTTACCGCACCTGGAAGGGCGATCTGTCGACCGACTATTCGCTGCTCGAAGGCGGACTGGAGCGTTTCGTTAAGTTGGACAAACCGCAGAACTTCCCAGGTAAGGCTGCAATTCAGAATGAAAAGCAGCAAGGCGTGAAGAAGTCCTTTGTGACCTTGGTCGTCGAAGCCGATGACTGCGACGCACCTTACATGTCCTGCATCACTCAGAACGGTGAGATCGTGGGTGAAACCACATCGGGCGCGTGGGGCTACCGCGTTGGCAAGTCCATCGCGTTGGGCATGGTCAAGGCCGAGGTCGCCAACCCGGGGGCCGAGCTTGAGGTTGAAATCTACGGCCAAAAATACCGTGCTGTAGTGCAGGAAGACCAGCCTCTCTGGGATCCTGCGAACGAGCGTCTGCGGGCCTGATCATGGCCACGCCACGCACTATGAACGGCGTTTATCTGACCCGCCACGGCGGGCCAGAAACGCTGGAGTGGCGCGAAGACATTCCGGTGCCGGTCCCCGGCCCCGGACAAGTGCTGGTCGGGGTTGCGGCCGCAGGGGTTAACAACACTGACATCAACACGCGCGTCGGCTGGTATTCCTCGGATGTGACTGGCGCCACGGATACTGTGGATCAGGACGTTGAATCAGGGGGCTGGGGCGGCGCGTTGCAATTCCCGCGCATTCAAGGCGGTGATCTATGCGGCATCGTCGAAGCCGCTGCCCCGGGGGCAGGGTTCAAACCCGGCCAACGGGTGACATGTCCGATCAACCTGCCGCGTCCGCGCCCAGGCAAGCCAACGGGGTTCATTGCTTTGGGGTCGGAAATCGACGGTGCTTTTGCACAGTACTGCTTGGTAGAGGCGGGCGACCTATACGACGTTTCTGCATCGCCCCTTTCCGAGGTTGAGATTGCAGCCATTCCTTGTGCCTTTGGCACTGCTGAAAACCTGTTGACCCGCGCAGGTGTCACTTCTGGGCAAAAGGTTTTGATTACCGGCGCTTCCGGAGGCGTTGGCCTTGCTGCGGTTCAGCTTGCCTCATTACGAGGTGCTACGGTTTGGGGCGTTACCAGCACAGCCAAAGCCGAAGTGGTCATGGGGCAGGGTGCTGTCGGCACCTTCGATCGAAACGCTCCTCTTCCGGTGGATACGTTCGACGTGGTGATCGACGTTGTGGGCGGCCCGGCGTGGTCCGGTTTGATTCTATCCCTGAAGCCCGGAGGGCATTATGCTGTCTCAGGAGCAATTGCGGGCCCAATTGTCGAAGCAGACCTGCGTGACATCTATCTGCGGGACATAACCATTCACGGCTGTACGCATCAGGCCTTCGAGGTTTTCGGGCGGCTTGTTGAGCTTATGAATGCGGGGCGGATCAAACCGTTGGTTTCCAAAACCTACCCTTTAAAAGACATTGCGATTGCTCAGCAGGATTTCCAATCCAAAGTATATCCGGGAAAACTCGTTCTGATTCCCTGAGGAGACTGGAGCATGGCGGATATAACCCTTCTGGATGGCTCGATCGGGCAAGAGCTTGTAAAACGTAGCGGTGACAAGCCGACACCTTTGTGGTCGACGCGCGTTATGATCGATCACCCCGATCTTGTTGGGGACGTTCATGCCGATTACTTCAGTCGAGGCGCAACGGTTGCCACGACAAACACCTATGCTGTGCATCGTTCGCGACTGGAACGCGTCGAGATGGAAGACCAGCTGCCCACTCTAATCGACGCAGCGCTCACGCAGGCTGAACGAGCAAGGCCTGCGACGGGCGGACGTATCGCAGGGGCATTGGGCCCGTTGTTGGCGACCTATCGCCCTGATCTGAAGCCCGATGTTCAGGATGCTGCTGGTAAGTTTGCTGAACTGGTAGAGTTGATGGCAGATCGCGTCGACTTGTTTTTGATTGAAACCGTATCTTCGCTGCAAGAAGCCGAAGGCGCGCTACTCGGTACATCCGAGTGTGGTAAACCAGTCTGGCTGGCATTGTCAGTGCAGGATGAGGATGGAACACGTTTACGGTCGGGCGAGCCGTTGTCCGATATCGCTGAGGTGGTAGACCGGTTTAACCCCGACGCTGTGCTTATCAATTGCACCCGACCCGAGGTTGTTCCGGCCGCGTTAGAAATCCTTGCCCAAATGGGGCGTCCGTATGGTGCCTATGCCAATGGTTTTACCGGCATCACTCAGGGTTTTCTGGAAGATGCACCAACTGTTGATGCATTGGAACAACGTCACGACCTCGGGCCCGAGGCTTATGCGGACCATGCTATGGCATGGGTAGAGCAGGGTGCGACGATTGTCGGCGGGTGCTGCGAGGTCGGCCCGGATCACATAGAAGCTCTGGCTAACCGGCTGCGTGCCGCTGGTCATAGAATTACCTGAGCCAAGGAAAATGCCTGTATCCTCTGACACCTCACCCGATAAGACACAGCACCACTTCGATATTATCGTTGCACCCGGCTATGTGCTGTTGGAACTGGCATCTTTGGTCGAAGTGCTGCGGCTGGCCAACCGGGTGTGTCCGCATCCTCCGTTCACGTACACTTATCGTTCGCTAAAGGGTGGGGCTGTTGCCAGCAGGAGTGATGCAACGGTTCAGACCGAGCGAATCCAGACGAACCCTAAAGCGGACTACTTGTTCATTGTTGGCAATTCTGACCCTGATCATCCCGATCTGTCACTTGGGCGAGTCGTGGCGGATTATACGTTCCGGGGTGCGCAGGTCTTTTTGCTGGCAGAGGCCGCCAGTCGGTACATCGACGAACAAGGTACAGACGATATGGCGACCCACTGGGAGAACGCTTCGTTCTTGCGAGAACGGGGCGCGCGATTCGAAGCTAAACTGTCGATCGCCACTGAGCAGGGCTCGGTTGTAACGTGCGCGGGGATGGGGGCAACAACGGATGTCGCGCTTGAGGTGATAGGGCGTCATATATCGGGGCCGGCCAAAATGACGGTCGCCGATATCATGCTGCACGAAAACATCCGGGATTTCTCTTCGATGCAGCCGTTCTCTGGAACGCGCCTGACAGCCACAGGGGATGCTAAGCTGGATCAATGTATCAAGTTGATGCAGGCGAATATCGAAGATCCCCTTCCTATTCAGCAGATTGTTGAAGAGCTGCACCTTTCGAACCGGTCGCTAGAGCGCAAGTTCAAAACCTTTTTTGGCACAACACCAAACGGGTTTTACCGCGAGATGCGGCTGGCCAAAGCCAATAACCTGCTGTTGAACACTACTATGAGCGTTCGTGAAATCGGTCTGGCCTGCGGTTTTCCCAACGGGTTTTCCTCGGTCTACAAGAGCTTTTTCGGGATGACCCCCTTTGTTCTGAGACGGCAAAAGCGGGCCGCGTCACATCGGTGAAAATCGCCAATAGAGTGACGCTTTTCGTGCATTTATTGTCGATCTTTTGTGGCATTTTCGCGAAAACCTGACACAGTGGAGATTTCAGGATGGTTGATCTTCCCAGCAAGGCCCGAGTGGTCATTATCGGCGGCGGCGTTATCGGATGCTCGGTCGCTTATCACCTGACCAAGAAAGGCTGGAACGACGTTGTTCTGCTTGAACGCAAGCAGTTGACCAGCGGCACCACATGGCATGCTGCGGGCCTGATTGCTCAACTGCGTGCAACGGCCAATATGACCAAGCTGGCGAAGTACAGCCAAGAACTCTATGGCTCGCTGGAAGAAGAAACGGGTGTTGCCACCGGGTTCAAGCGCTGCGGCTCGATCACCGTTGCGCTAACCGAAGAGCGTAAAGAAGAGATTTATCGCCAGGCTGCGATGGCGCGCGCTTTTGGTGTCGAAGTTGAAGAAATCTCGAACGAGCGTGTCTCGGAGCTGTATCCGCATTTGAATATCGAAGACGTCAAAGGCGCTGTTTACCTGCCGCTGGATGGGCAGGGCGATCCGGCAAACATTGCTCTGGCCTTGGCCAAAGGCGCACGTCAGCGTGGCGGCATTGTCAAAGAACGCGTGAAAGTCACCGAAGTCGTCAAGCAAGGGCGCACAGTGACCGGAGTTGACTGGGTCGCGGACGACGGCAGCGCTTCTGGTCATATCGAATGCGACATGGTGGTGAACTGTGCCGGTATGTGGGGTCACGAAGTCGGCCGCATGACGGGCACGAACGTTCCGCTACACGCTTGTGAGCACTTCTACATCGTGACCGAAGGCATCGACGGCTTGACCCAGTTGCCGGTTCTGCGTGTTCCGGACGAATGCGCATATTACAAGGAAGATGCAGGTAAAATCCTGCTGGGTGCATTCGAGCCGAATGCCAAACCTTGGGCTATGGACGGTATTCCGGACAGCTTTGAGTTTGACCAGTTGCCCGAGGATTTTGACCACTTTGAGCCGATCCTCGAAGCGGCTTGTAATCGGATGCCGATGCTGGCTGAGGCCGGGATTCATACATTCTTCAACGGCCCGGAATCCTTCACGCCCGATGATGCCTACCATCTGGGTCTGGCGCCTGAGATGGACAACGTGTGGGTCGCGGCTGGTTTCAACTCGATCGGTATCCAGTCCGCTGGCGGCGCGGGTATGGCGTTGGCTGAATGGATGGATTCCGGAGAAAAGCCGTTTGATCTTGGCGATGTGGACATCAGCCGGATGCAGCCGTTCCAGGGTAACAAAAAATACTTGTTCGAACGCTCGAAAGAGACTCTGGGCCTGCTGTATGCTGACCATTTCCCCTATCGGCAGAAAGCGACCGCACGTGGTGTCCGTCGCACGCCATTCCACCATCACCTGCTTGAGCAGGGCGCGGTCATGGGCGAGATCGCCGGTTGGGAGCGCGCCAACTGGTTTGCCAACGAAGGGCAGGAGCGCGAATACCAGTATAGCTGGAAGCGTCAAAACTGGTTCGAGAATTCGGCGGCTGAACACCGTGCGGTCCGTGAAAATGTTGGCATGTACGATATGTCATCCTTCGGCAAGATCCGCGTCGAAGGCCCGGATGCCGAGAAGTTCATGAACTATATCGGCGGCGGCGACTATTCGGTTCCGAACGGGAAAATCGTTTATACTCAGTTCCTGAACCGCACTGGAGGTATCGAGTCAGACGTCACTGTGACCCGCCTGACCGAAACCTCTTATTTGGTGGTGACGCCGGCGGCGACGCGTCTGGCAGACCAGAGCTGGATGATGCGCCATGCCGGTAACTTCAACGTTGTCATCACTGACGTGACCGCGGGTGAAGGTGTTCTGGCCGTCATGGGCCCGAATGCGCGTGCGCTGCTTGAGAAAGTCTCTCCTAACGACTTCTCGAACGCGACCAACCCGTTTGGCACGGCGCAAGAGATCGAGATCGGTATGGGCCTCGCGCGTGCGCACCGTGTGACTTACGTCGGTGAGCTTGGATGGGAAATCTATGTTTCGTCGGACATGGCTGGCCATGCGTTCGAAACTCTGCACGAGGCAGGGCAAGACATGGGGCTGAAACTGTGTGGCATGCACATGATGGACAGTTGCCGGATTGAAAAAGGCTTCCGCCATTTCGGTCACGACATCACCTGCGAAGATCATGTTGTTGATGCGGGCCTTGGGTTTGCGGTCAAGGTGGACAAAGGCAGTGACTTTATCGGTCGCGAAGCCGTGATCGCGCGCAAAGAGAGCGGGCCCAAGAACCGCTTGGTGCAGTTCAAACTAACTGACGCTGAACCGCTTCTTTTCCACAATGAGCCGATTATCCGTGATGGTGAATATGTGGGGTATCTGAGCTCGGGTAATTACGGTCACACGCTGGGTGGAGCAATCGGTCTGGGTTATGTTCCTTGCGAGGGTGAAAAAGCCGCCGATGTGCTGGCATCGACCTACGAGATCGATGTGTGCGGCGTGAAGGTGAAGGCGGAAGCGTCTCTCAAACCTATGTACGATCCGAAATCCGAACGGGTTAAGGTATAACCAAAATGTCGGGGCGCTGCAGCGCCCCGACATGTTTTTAGGGCGACATATCAGAAATCCTGATGGCTCGCTTCACAGTTTTCGCAGTTCCCAATCCGGTCTGGTTTGCCGTAAAGACGATCGACACCAGCCGGAGACCAGCAATGGCAGACGCACCGACAACCCCTCAGAACGCAGACACGCCAAAAGGGCTGGCACTGGCCGTGACCGCCTATGTTTTGTGGGGGTTCCTGCCGCTTTACATGAAGGCGATGGCGCATATTGGGCCGGTTGAGATTGTGGCGCACCGGATAATCTGGTCCGTGCCTTTGGCGGGGTTGTTGCTGATTGCGTTGGGGCGGACGCGGGATTTGAAGGCCGCGCTGCGAAATCCAAAGATGTTGGGCATGGCTTGTATAACGGCTGCGCTGATTTCCGTGAATTGGGCGATTTATGTCTGGGCGATTGCTAGCGGGAACGCTTTGGACGCGGCGCTGGGATATTACATCAACCCGCTCTTTAGCATTGCGCTGGGCGCCATTCTGCTGCGTGAGCCGTTGAACAAGACTCAGCTGATCGCGGTCGGATTGGCGGCTGCAGGTGTGTTGGTGCTGGTGCTGCAGGCCGGAAGCCTGCCTTGGGCAGCACTGGGCCTTATGGTCAGTTGGGGTTTTTATGCCTTCTTCAAGCGTTCGCTTCCGATTGGTCCCAATCAGGGTTTTTTGCTGGAGGTGTTGATCCTTTTGATCCCAGCGCTGGCTTATGTGACTTGGCTGGGTGCCGAGGGTACAGGGCATTTCGGCGGGGCTGTGACGGATACCATGTTGCTGGCCGGGGCTGGGATCGTCACAGCCGTACCGCTGTTGGTCTATGCCAATGGGGCTAAGTTGGTGCGCCTGTCGACCATGGGTATTTTGCAATACATCGCGCCGACAATGATCTTTATCACGGCGATTACGGTGTTTGGTGAGCAGATCGACCGAGGCCGAATGATAGCTTTCCCGCTGATTTGGGCCGCCTTGGTTGTCTACTCCATTCCGATGATCCGGCAGATCAGGGCTCAGGCCTGACGCAACAGTCGCGCAGCTTCTTTGGCCCAGATAGCGTAGGTTTTGGGACTCGGATGGTATCCGTCAGGTGCCGCCAAAGCGGGGTCGTCCGGTAAGCTGAGCGAAAGGTGACGCCCCTGCGGGTAGTCCGCAATGACCTGCTGCAACCCTTGATCCAGACGTGCTGCCTGTTGACCCAAGACCCAGGCCAAAGGGTGCGGAAGCGCCGGAAACCGGTTCATCTGTGGGACGGCTGTCACGACGACGCGTCGAATGCCCAATGAGCCGGTCAAAAGATCCAGCAATTGTTTCTGACGCAGCTTGAACTGCTTTTGGGTCACGCCTCGGGTCACGTCATTTACGCCAAGGGCTGTCACTGCCATGTCAAAAGAGCCATCCAGTTTGCTTAACCGGTCGATCGTGTCCTGGGTCGTGTGCCCTGTGGTGGCCTCAAGTCTCCATTCGACCGCATAGTGCTTTGCCAGTTGGGCGACCAGATAGCCTGACAGGGCTTGTGCCTGAGTGCCAGCACCGACTCCGGCAGCCGAACTGTCGCCTGCTATCAGCAGTCGCAAATTTGGGCCTCGCCCTTCGCGCCCTTGACGGGGCCCCGTAGGCTCAGGAAGCAATTGTGCTTTGCGACGAACCGATAAGCCCTGGGCTGCCAGAACTGGCAGCAGGGGGACGCGCAAAACCTGATCTGCGGCAACGGGCATGTCAGCTTAACGCATTCTTGAATTCGAGGAATCGCGGGTCGGTCATGACCCGAGCCATCATCGCTTCGCGCAATGCACCGATGGTTTTGTAAGGGCGCATGACGACTTCGAACTCCTGAATCAGCCCTTCGTCGTTCAAGGTGATCAAATCGACCCCTACGGCGTCCAGATCTCCGACTTTGCACTCGAATTCCAGCGCCCAGTCTTTGCCCTCACCCATTACACGGCGATAGCGGAAGTCGGAAAAGACCTGACCGACATGCCCCAAAACAGCAGCAACAGGGGCGCGGCCTGTCCACGTGCTGTAATAGGTCGGCGGCGAAAAGCGCACATCCTCGGCCAGCAACTCGTGAATCAGGCTCTCATCGCCTTTGGCGACAACCTCTTGCATGCGTTCGATCGTGGGGTGCATGATTTCTCCTTCCGCTTTGAGGGCAGAGTTGCTGAACCGTTCCGTTCAGGCAAGGCCGACGTTGCGGGAGGTTGCACGCTGCTATAGGCAGTGCCGCATGAGCGAGACCTACGATCCCCCGAAAACACCTCTGGACGTTCTACATGAAGACGCCCAGCTGATTGTGGTGAACAAGCCCTCGGGTCTGTTGTCCGTGCCAGGACGGGGAGAGCACTTGGCCGATTGTCTGCTGACACGGGTGCAGGCGGTGTTTCCGCAGGCACTGTTGGTGCATCGGCTCGATCGGGATACCTCGGGCGTTATGGTTTTTGCCCAGTCACCGCACGCGCAGCGACATTTGAGCATGCAGTTCGAGAACCGCCAGACCCGCAAGACTTATGTGGCACGTGTCTGGGGGCAGTTTGAGCAAAAGACTGGAACGGTTGATTTGCCATTAATCGTGGATTGGCCCAACCGACCGCGTCAGATGGTGTGTCATGAGACGGGCAAACCCGCTATCACCGATTGGCGCGTCGTGAAGCAAGAGGGCGAGACCACCCGTTTGCGCCTGTTTCCGAAAACAGGTCGATCACATCAGTTGCGGGTCCACATGCTGGCGTTGGGCCACCCAATTCTGGGCGACCCGTTCTACGCCGAAGGCCCGGCGCGGGATTTTCCGCGCCTGATGCTGCATTCCGAGGAATTGCGTCTAAAGAGCCCCGAAGGCGGCGTTGCAATGAAGTTTCGGGCAAAAGCCGACTTCTGATACTCAAGCAGTGCTGATCCACAGCATCTTTAGGTTGCCCAACGAAAACCGTCTTTTTCGCTTGGGTGGGGCACAGGGCTGGCGAGCGGCCATGATCTCGCGTTCGATCTCAAAACTGCGCAGGGTGTGGTCCTGTGCCCAACGGTCAAGTTTCAGGGTCATCATCACGTGATTGTCGAGGTTTGGCATCGGTGATCTCCTTAGGTCAGTGCCCAAGTTTCTCGCATCACTGCTGACACCACCTTGTCAGGGGGGTGTGCTAAGCTGTCAGCAGATGAAACGGAGAAAACCATGCGTCGTTCCACACGCCTGTTTGAAATCATTCAGATTCTGCGCGCTGCCGAAGCTCCCGTGACAGCCGAAACGCTGGCAGAAAAGCTGGAGGTGTCCGTCCGGACGGTCTACCGCGATATTGCCGCCTTGCAGGCGCAGCGCACACCGATCGAGGGCGAGGCTGGCGTTGGATACCTGATGCGGCGCGGTTATGATTTGCCGCCATTGAATTTCGATGCCGAGGAGGTTGAGGCGCTGTGGGTCGGTCTGTCGATGCTGGCTCGAACCGGAGACAGCACGTTGCAGCAGGCCGCCGATCGCGTGTGCCGCAAGATCGAAGCGTTGCGCGTGCCCACGGACTGGTTGCAAGTCGCCCCTTGGGGTGCCCCTCAGGATGACCCCGAAAAGGGCTGTGTGCCTGTGGTCAATTATCGCGAGGCGATACGGGACGAGCGAAAGATACGCATCACCTATGTCAACCCCAACGGCGAGCGGACCGAGCGGATCGTTCGCCCAGTGGCCCTGATCTATCACATTGAATGCACCATGCTGGCCGCGTGGTGCGAGTTGCGAAATGGGTTCCGTCATTTCCGAACGGATCGCATTTGGGCTTGCGACATGATCGACGATCACTTTTGTGGACAAGGCGAGCCACTGCGTGCGATCTGGCAAGAGCAAAATAAATGGGATGTCCCTGCGGCAGTTTAAGAAAAGTGGCGGGGATTTGCCGATTTCACCGGATTGTTGCTTGAGACCCGGTTCAACCAGCATGATATACTGACCAGAACAAAATGCGCCCGATTAACGGGTGCCGGAGCAGAAGGTGATTTCATGACGGTTTCCAAATTTTTTGTTGCCGCCGGGTTGAGCTCGGCCATGTTTTTGGGTGCTTGTACAGACCCCGGCACATTGAACCTGCCTGCAGACCCCAATCAAAACGCCAAGCAAGGCGCGATTCTGGGCGGCCTGGTTGGTGCAGGTGTCGGCGCGATTGCGAACGGCTCCGACCCGCTGTTGGGTGCGCTGGCCGGTGGTGCGATTGGCGCTGCAGGCGGCGGTCTGGCTGGTAACCAGCTGGACAGACAAGCAGCTGAGCTGCGTCAGCAACTCGCCAATCAGGGTATCACGGTGACCAATGCGGGTGACCGCCTGATCGTCACCGTGCCGAATGATATCTCTTTTGATACGGACAGTTCGACCGTACGCCCGGCGCTGCGGGCCGATCTGGTGCGGGTGGGTCAAAACCTGACGAGATACCCCAACTCAAGCGTTCAGATCGTTGGACATACCGACAGCGATGGAGAGGCATCCTACAATCAGGCCCTGTCCGAACGCCGCGCCCGGTCGGTGGCGGATATCCTGCAGGCCAATGGCGTTAGCGGAGCCCGGATCAGCACAATTGGTTTGGGTGAGAACCGCCCCGCGGCGTCAAACCTGACACCAGAAGGCAAGGCCCGGAACCGTCGGGTCGATATCGAGATCATCCCAAACGGCCTCACATAAGCTGATGGGGCACCTGCGGGTGCCCCTTTTCCGCACATTGACTGCGCGTCACTTGGTCTTTGGCGCGCGCAACTCTTGGGCTAGCTATTGAGGAATACCACAGCGGAGTTTCCTCATGTCCGAACCCATCCTTCTGAGCCTTTCCGGCTCATTGCGCCAAAGTGCCACCAACCGCAAGCTGTTACGCGAAGCCGCGCGGTTATTTGATCCGGGCACGCATATCGAGGCCGATCTGAACCTGCCACTCTATGATGGCGATCTGGAGGATGGTGAGGGGATCCCTGAGGCCGTCCAAAATCTTTCCGATCAGATCTCACAGGCCCATGCTGTGATCATCTCGACGCCGGAATACAACAAAGGGCCGTCGGGTGTTCTGAAAAATGCGTTGGATTGGGTCAGCCGGACTGACGGTCGCCCCTGGGCTGACAAACCGGTTGCCGTCATGTCTGCTGCGGCAGGCCGTGCAGGCGGTGAACGGGCGCAGATGGTGTTGCGCAGCTATATGGTGCCGTTCCAGCCGCGTATTCTGCAGGGGCCGGAAGTCCACTTGGCCGACAGTTCGAATGAGTTCGACGCGCAAGGCAAGCTGACCAGCGACCGCTATGAAAGCAGCTTGCGTACGCTGATGGAAAAGCTGCGGTCCGAAGCAGGTTTCTGAAGCTTGTTAGCCTGGATCAACCGGCCTAGTCTGCGGCCATGAAAGAGGATGTTCAGGCTGATTTAATCGACCCGGCCCGCGCCGCGGCATTGCAAGTGGCGTTGGGCAGGGAAGTGACAGTCGCGACTGGCTGCGCGCTGCCACCATTCTTTCACCAGATGTATTTTTGGTCACCTCAGCCTCCGAGCCGACTGGGCCGCGACGGGCACCCGAAAGTCGGAGACGGCCTTATCCCCGATATGGACCTGCCGCGCCGCATGTGGGCTGGCGGCCGATTGCAGTTCAACAGGCCGTTGGTCGCGGGTGAAAGGGCTGTACGGCGCTCAATTTGCGAAAGCGCAACGTCAAAAACCGGACGCACCGGACCGCTGGGCTTTGTCACATTGCGACACCAGATTTGGCAGGGCGAGACCCTGTGTCTGACTGAATGGCAAGATCTGGTCTATCGCGAGGATCCGGCCCCAAATGAGGTTAAACCTATCCCGCCGTTGGCCCGCACCAACGAAACTGAAAAGTGCGAGGTCACGTTCGATTCAACCCTCCTATTCCGCTACTCGGCTTTGACATTCAATGGCCACCGTATCCACTATGATCTGGACTATGCCCGCGACGTCGAAGGCTATGCCGGGTTAGTGGTACATGGCCCATTGCTTGCGCAGCATCTGATGTTGTTTGCGGAAAAGCTGATGGGGCCGCTCGCGCAGTTCAGCTTCCGGGCAACAGCACCATTGATGCATTTTGAAACCGCGACCCTCTGTCGAAGCGGGCAGGGTTTATGGGTGCGCGGTCCGGACGGGCAGCAATGCATGTTGGCCGAGGCTGTTCCCCGGTCAGAGTGATGCCTCGGGTCGGAAATCTTCAGGGATTTCATCGCGCCCTTCCAGTATCAGGTCGGTCATGACTTCAGCCACTTTTGGGGCCATGCCAAAGCCGATCTTGAAGCCACCGTTAGCTATGAACTGGCTTTGATGCAGAGGGTGTGCTCCCAGCATCGGCGCGCGGCTTTTGCTGCGAGGACGGACACCAGCCCATCTTTCCACCACCTCGGCGCCGTGCAGAAGGGGAACTGCTCGGACAGCGCGATCCAATACATCGTCCAACGCTGAGTCGGTGCTAGATGGGTCGTCGTATTCGCGTTCGGAGGTTGAGCCGATCGCCAGCGTGCCATCCGCATGAGGCACGATGTGGACCGTATCCGCGAACAACTGCGGTACTTCGCCTGCATCGAAACGCAGCAATGCAGCTTGTCCTTTAACGCCGTTGCCAATGGTTTTGCCGAAGGCGTCGTTTAATTCCTCAAGGCCCGCCAAACCCGTGGCATGGATTACCAGACCAAGGTCGGGTGCTTCGGTTTGAACCTCCACGCCCATAACCGCAAGTGCGGCAACCAGAGCTGCACAAGCGCGCCGAGGGTGCATCCGGGCGCTGAGCGTGTCGTGAATTACAAAACCGGTGGGGCTGGGAGGGCACCAGGCACCAACCTCAGAGGTTTCAACGACGCGCCATTCGGCTCGACCTTGCCAAAGTTCGGTGGCAGTGACCGCACGGGCATGAGCCAGCTCTAGTGTTCGGGCGTCGGCAACAGGCTGCAACCGGCCCAACCGTGCGTACCCAGGTGAAACGCCACCGGTGGACTCGACTTGGTTCCAAAAGGGTTCAGCCATGATCAGACTGTCGAACTGAAAGGCTTTCTTGGCATTCCAGTTTTCGGGCACATGAGGGGCCAAAGCACCCACGAGACCACCGCTAGAGCCCGCTCCGGGGCCAAAGGGATCTATGATTTGCACCTTGGCGCCACGTCGGGCACAGGTCCAGGCGATGGACAGGCCAAAGATGCCTGCGCCACGCACCGTTACATCGACCATTGCCATTCCCCTTTTCCTTGTTCAGTGTCGCGCCGCTTAGCTACAGGATTCCCCAATGGCAGACCAGCGTGCCGAATTGACATGGACCGAGGATCAGATCCCCGTGTCGGATCGTTTCGATGATCCTTATTTCTCGTTGCAAAACGGGCTAGAAGAAACGCGCCATGTATTTCTGGCGGGCAATGACCTGCCGGCGCGTTTTGCACCTGGTTTCCGTATCGCCGAACTGGGCTTTGGCACTGGCTTGAACATGCTGACGGTCTGGTCCGAGTGGGAGAAAGAGGGTCACAAATCCCCGTTGTCTTTCAC
This sequence comes from Ruegeria sp. BE9, assembly GCF_056538765.1. NCBI lineage: Bacteria > Pseudomonadati > Pseudomonadota > Alphaproteobacteria > Rhodobacterales > Roseobacteraceae > Ruegeria > Ruegeria sp. BE9. The sequence continues at coordinate 124,847 of NZ_JBQFTS010000008.1, forward strand.
CAGTTTCGAGGCCTTTCCGATGGCGAAAGAGGATATGGCCCGAGCGCTCGCTGCTTTCCCCGAGCTCGCTCCTTGGAGCGAACGTTTCCTTGCCCTGTGGCAAGGTGGCAAATGTGATCTGGGAACTCTGCATCTTGAAGTCATCGAAGGGGATGCGCGTCAAACTTTGCCCGACTGGAGCAATTCGGCCGATGCATGGTTTTTGGATGGTTTCTCTCCGGCCAAGAACCCCGAACTTTGGGGGGCAGATCTGATGCAGCATGTGGCAGATCATACGGCAGCCAATGGCACGGCGGCGACGTATACTGCTGCCGGGTTTGTAAGGCGTGGGTTGGAGCAGGCCGGATTTGCGGTCACTCGCACCCCTGGTTACGGCCGTAAACGCCATATGACCCGGGCGGTTCAGCAATGACGCAGCAAAACAATACCCGAGCCGGAATCGCGCTAATGATCGCGGCGACAGTCGTGTTCGCCCTGCAAGATGGTATCTCGCGCCACCTGGCCGGCACTTACAACACCTACATGGTGGTGATGATCCGCTATTGGTTCTTTGCTGCCTTTGTCATTGCACTGGCCGCTCGCGCGCCCGGAGGGCTAAAGGTTTCGACGCAGACAAGCCAATTGGGGCTGCAGGTGTTTCGCGGCGTATTGCTAGCAGCCGAGATATGTGTCGCCGTATTCGCTTTTACAGTTCTGGGTCTGATCGACACGATGGCCGTGTTTATTTGCTATCCGCTGTTGGTCGCAGCCCTTAGTGGGCCTGTACTTGGTGAAAAGGTCGGATGGCGGCGCTGGATGGCGATCGGCGTTGGATGTGTCGGGGTGTTAATCATCCTTCAACCTGGTGTGGGCGTGTTCAATCCTTGGGCCATCGTACCCCTGATTTCAGCGCTGATGTTCGCTCTTTATGGATTGCTGACGCGTTACGCCGCCCGCAAAGACAGTGCAGCCACAAGTTTCTTCTGGACCGGGATCGCCGGTGCCGTTGCAATGACATTGGTTGGCATGTGGTTCTGGGAGCCGATGGCCCAAAGTGATTGGCTGTGGATGGCACTATTGTGCGTCAGTGGCGTTCTTGGCCATTGGCTACTGATCAAGTGCTACGAAATGGCAGAGGCCAGCGCAGTGCAGCCCTTTGCCTATTTCCACCTGGTTTGGAGCGCCATCCTCGGTATCTCGATCTTCGGTGAGGCTTTGCGGCCCGCGGTTGTCATCGGGGCCGCATTGGTCGTAGGCGCCGGGTTGTTTACCCTATGGCGCGAACGACGCCAGAGTTGACCCGACCAATTCCTCAGAAAACGGGACAGGCAGGGCAGTCTGACCCAAACGGGCGCGATAGACAGGCAGGCTTTCGGCTACGCGCATCACATAGTTGCGGGTCTCGTTGAACGGAATTGTCTCGATCCAATCGACCACGTCGATCTCGCCTGCACGCGGATCGCCGTAACGCTCCATCCAAGAAATCGGACGTCGCGGCCCGGCGTTATAGCCCGCCGCCATCATTACGACGTTGCCGTTAAAGTCGGCGGCCAACCCTGACAGGTAGTTCGCCCCAAGCTTGGCGTTGTACTGCCAGTCCGACGTCAGCTTGATCGTCTTGTGTCCACTTAGGATTCCCAGCTCTTTTGCTACCAGCTGCGCGGTGGCGGGCATAACCTGCATCAATCCACGCGCGCCGGCGCCACTAATGACCACGGGGTCGAACTCGCTCTCGCGTCGGGCAATCGCCAGTGTCATTTCCTTTGCCATGGGCAAGCCAATATCGGCCACTGGATGTACCGGATAATAGGCCGCAGGAAGAACCACGCCGGCAGAGGCTGCGCGCTTGGCGATCATCACTGCCAGATGCGGTTCCTTCAATTCGATCGCGAGATCACCCAGTTGCCCGGCCTGCACAGGGTCGAGCTCTTCTACCAGATGGGTCAGAAACCGCTCAGAGAGGTTGTCTTCGCCTGCAGCCAAAAGCATTAACCCAGCCTCCAGCACGCTGGAATCGGCAAACTCAGCCTCTTTCCAATGTGGGGCGCGGCGCGGGTTGGCCAGTTCGCTGTCAAAGGGCCTGCCAATTTGCTCTGCTGCTAGCAGCCCGTAGAACGAGGTTTGGTAGTCCGCACCTATCGCATAAGCTTCGTACGCTTTGTCGGCGTCACCTTTTGCAGCGTAAGCACGGCCCAGCCAATACCCGCCGCGCCCCTTCGAAATCGGGGATTTCACTGCGCCCGAGAAATTTGTGAAATGCCGGACCGCCGTATCCGGGTCATTCAGTTTGCGCAGAGCTAGAAACCCGGCCAGCCACTCCAGATCGGCGTACCCATAACCCATTTCAGGAGTCATGTGGTGGTTGGCTGCGATTTGATACGCGCGGCTTACATCTCCATTGCGCATTTCCAGTCGGGCCAAACGGCGGCGACCTTCTGCCCATTGATCAGGTTCGCCAAGGGAGTCTGGTCCGGTAGAACGCGCCAGCATCAGATCGATCGCGCTGTCGTCAAATTCCTTCTTGTCGCGCCAGACAAAGCGGTCAAACGCCAAACCCGGAGATCCGGCCAATGACTCTGGCACAGCGGCGACCTTGCCATCGACGCCAGGCTGTCGCTTTTGCAAAGCGATCCGCGCTTCGGCCAATTTGCGTTGATCCGCACTGACCAGCGGCAGCATTTGTCCCGCGCTGACCAAATGACCGTCCCACAACATCCGGTCCAGTCGCGCCTCATGATGAGGTTTCAACAGTGTACCAAAGTTCTCGAGGTAGTCCTTTTGCAGGCCAGAACCCATTGGCATGGTGCGCCATGCAGCAACAATATCGGCCTCAGCATCACCAGAGCGCCCCGTGGCTTTGAGCGCGACAGCGTAGTTGAGCGCGCCTTCCGCGGTTTGCGGGAGATGGCCGGAATAGAACTTTAGAACGCGATCGGGATCGGCGCCGGTGAAAGCCGGTTCGCTTTTCCGTCGTAACCACGCTAGTCCGGGCCAATCCGGTCTGCGGTCCAGAAAAACCAGCACGTCGCCCGAGCTGCCAAAGCCCTGTCTCAGCCAATGCCAGACGATGATGTCACGCGAGACAGACCCCCGCGCGCCCGACTCTCGAAGCGCCGCGTTCCAGTCTCCTTTTCGCATTTCGTGAAGGCCGGCGCGCAGATCGCCCACAGCATCGGCCTGCGCCTGACCGATTGACCCTAAAATCACTGCTATCAAAAGCGCCAGAACGCGTGTCATGCCTTGCATTTCCCAACCAACCAAGGATACAGCCATTCAGGATAAACCTTGCGCCGCCGGGATCAACTCACATCGATAAGATTGTGATGCTTTAAGGCGCAAAAAACTCAAACTGCACTCTAAGGAGCGTGTCATGTTCAAAGGCTCAATGCCAGCCCTCGTCACCCCGTTCAGTAACGGCGAGTTGGACCTGAAGACGCTCAAACACTTGGTGGAATGGCAGATTCAGGAAGGCTCGACCGGATTGGTGCCCGTGGGAACGACCGGCGAAAGCCCGACGCTGAGCCATGAAGAACACGAAACCGTCGTTGAAGAAGTCGTCAAGGCAGCGGCCGGTCGGGTGCCGGTAATCGCCGGTGCCGGGTCTAACAACACGGTTGAGGCCATACGGTTCGTGCGATTCGCTGAGAAAATTGGCGCGGACGCCGCCTTGGTCGTTACGCCGTACTACAACAAGCCGACCCAAAAGGGTCTGATCGCTCACTTCCGCGCGTTGCACGACTGTGCGGATATCCCAATCATCATCTACAACATTCCCGGTCGTTCGGTCATCGACATGACGCCCGCAACGATGGGTGAATTGGCCCAACTGCCGAGCATCGTTGGTGTTAAGGATGCAACTGGTGATCTGGCTCGCGTCAGTCAGCAGCGTGCTTCTTGTGGTGCGGACTTCTGCCAGTTGTCAGGTGAAGACGCGACTGCGCTTGGCTTTAACGCTCATGGCGGAGTTGGTTGCATTTCGGTCACGGCAAACGTAGCGCCGAAACTGTGTGCTGAATTCCAGCGAGCAACTCTGGATGGCGACTATACCAAAGCGCTGGACTATCAGGACCGCCTGATGCCATTGCACGAAGCGATCTTTATTGAGCCAGGTCTGGTCGGCGCGAAGTATGCGCTTAGCAAGTTGGGTCTGTGCGGCGAAGAAGTTCGTTCACCGCTGACTACTCTGGAAAACAGCACCAAGGCAGCTATTGATGCAGCGATGGCGCATGCTGGTTTGATCTAAAAAAACAAATACCCAAACCAAATGGGCGGCCTCTGGTACCAGAGTGCCGCCCATTTTTTTGTTTCGTGGCTGAGTTCAGCGCTTACCGTAATAAAGGCCTACGACATGTTCCGCCTGGGCAAAGAACAGCCAGCGAGAGACAGCCACCCCAGTCAGATGCGAGAGAACGGCCAACAACGCGAAAAAGTGGTTGAAAGGCAGGAGCAGCAAGACAAGGGGGACAAAAAACGCCAACGTAAACGAGATGATCCGCAGCTTTTCGGCGTGTTTGCGCCCGACCACGTGTACGAACTCGCGCAACAGGTAGTTGGTGCCGGTGTGAGGCGGCTCAAAAGCTCGGACTGCGCCGCGGCTTCCAAGGCCAGTTGCCGTGCCCAAATTGGTTCCCGATTGTTCAAAAGCTCGGTCGCCTTGCCACCAGTAGAGCGCTTGAACGGCAGCTGCGATCAGCAATAGCGGTACTGCAGCGCTGACCTGACCTGCCAACAATGCTCCGCCAGAAAGGCTGAAGCCGAGGAACATCACCGGGGTCAGCTTCATGTTCCAACGGGGGATTGTCTTTAGTTGGGTGTAGATCATCGAGGTGGTGAACACCGTCGCCAAAGAAAACAGAGCGCCGATAAAGCCCAGAGCACCCCAGCGCTGGCCAAGAAAAACTGCTCCGAAGGCATAGAGACCCATAACAACGAGTGCGATGACAGCACACCAGCCTTCACGGCTGAGCCAACTGGTTTTCCATTGCGTGAATGCTTTCCAAGCACGCTCTGGGTGGCCCAAATGGAAGGTCGAGGCCATCAACCCACCCACGGAAAGTCCGTAAGCGATGACATAGAAGACGAACGCCACCCAACCGCTGACGTCCGGCATCCCGAGACCCAGAAAGAACAAGAGGCCAAATCCAAGACCCGACAGAGTGGTAAAGATGATGACAGAAGGGGCCGGGTGCATCAGAACTTCTCCAGTGTCTTGTCGAGCCAACCGAGGAACCCTTTTGGTTCTTCGGCGACGGGGGCCAGAAGCGGGGCCAGAATGTCGATTTGGTCTTCGATTTGATCCTTGGGCCTGGGCGGCAGGTACTTATTGACTGGTTTGGTGCCCATCTCGGGCATCAGATCCATGCCGTCACGTTCAGCAACCAGCTTGCTGACGTCGCTGTTAGGATCACCGAGGTCTCCGAAATGGCGCGCACCGGCCGGGCAGGTGCGGACGCAGGACGGCACGCGATCCACCTCGGGTAGGTTCTCATTGTAGATGCGGTCCACGCAGAGGGTGCATTTCTTCATCACGCCCTCGGCCATGTCCATCTCGCGCGCGCCGTAAGGGCAGGACCAGGCACACAACCCACAACCGATGCAGTCGCTTTCATTGACCAGGACGATGCCATCCTCGACCCGCTTGTAGCTTGCCCCGGTGGGGCAAACGGTGACGCAGGGCGCGTCTTCGCAATGCAGGCAGGATTTAGGGAAGTGGATCAGTTGCGCGTGACCTTCGGTTGGAGTGACTTCGTACGAATGCACCCGGTTCAAGAACGTACCCGATGGGTTGCCGCCATAAGCGTCCTGATCGGACAGCGGCGCGCCGTAGTTTTCGGTATTCCAACCCTTGCAGGAGATCACACAGGCGTGGCAGCCGACACAGGTGTCGAGGTCAATAACCAGGCCCATCTTACGTTCAGTGGATGAGGGGAGTTGGGTCATTTGCCTACCTTCCACGCCAGATCTTTAGGGCCAGTACCAACAGGTGACTTGATCGGGTCAAATTCTGGTTGGCTTTCGGTGTCACTTGGAGCCTCGGCCTTTTCGATTTTTACTTTCAGATCGAACCAGGCTGCCTGACCCGTCACAGGGTCAGAATTAGCCCATCGCATCCCGTCGCCCTTTGGCGGCAACAGCTCGTGAATCAGATGGTTCAGCAGGAAGCCTTTTGTCGCCTCTGGCGCGTCCTCTTGCAGAGCCCATGCGCCTTTGCGTTTGCCGATGGCGTTCCACGTCCAGACGGTGTTGTCGTTCAGCGCGGCCATTTCCATGACGGGTACTGTGATTTCCCCGTGCGGTGAACTGACTTTAGCCCAATCGCCATCCTGCAGCCCGTGTTCGCGCATCAGCTTGGTCGGCACGTAAAGCGGGTTGCGCCCATGCAACTGACGAAGCCAGGCGTTCTGTGTACCCCAGCTGTGATACATCGCCATCGGACGTTGGGTCAGGGCGTTGACTGTGAAGCCATCGTTGCCCTGTTGATCGGTCTCGTACCAGATCGGCAACGGATCCATCGTGTCTTTGATCCGCTGGCGCAGGTGTTCGGGCGGCTGGCGGTCACCATGCCCCTCGGCAGCCAGTTGGAACTTGCGCATCGGTTCGGAGTAAAGCTGGAACAGGTACGGTTGCGGGCTGTCGTAGATGCCCATGCCTACCGCCCAGTCCTGATAGGCAGTGTTCCACGGTTTATAGTAATCCGCACCTTCAGGGATGTGCGCGACGTAGAAACCACCATTTTCAATATAGCGGTTCAACTGGTCTGGGTTAACCTCTCCACGCCCTTCCTTATCGCCATTTTCGCCTCGGAACCCGGCCAGAGGGCCGATGCCCGGCTTGCGCTGGTGGTTGACGATGTAGTCTGCATAGTCCTTCCATTTGGGCGTGCCGTCTTCGTTGGTGAAGCCCGGCAAACTCATGCGGTTAGCCAGTTCGACCAAAACCGATTGGAAACCGCGCACGTCGCGGTCGGGTTCAACAACTGGCCAACGGATCGCGTCAGCAGCTGCGTCAGCCTCGCAGATCGGGCGGTCCAGCAGCGAGATACAGTCGTGGCGCTCCAGATAGGTTGTGTCTGGCAGGATCAGATCGGCATAGGCCACCATTTCCGAGGAGTAGGCATCGGAATAGATGATCTTGGGTATGACGTATTTGCCGTCTTCGGTTTTGGCCGACAGCATCTCTATCACACCTTTGGTGTTCATCGAGGAGTTCCACGACATGTTCGCCATGTACATGAACAGCGTGTCGATTTTGTAGGGATCACCAGCGGCGGCATTCGAGATCACCATATGCATCAGCCCGTGAGCCGACATCGGGTTTTCCCACGTAAATGCCTTGTCTATGCGTTGTGGCGTGCCACAGTCGTCGATCAGCAAATCCTCGGGGCCACGCGGGAAACCAAGGTGAGGGCCTTCCAGCGGGCGGCCCGGGCGGCGGTCACCATGCGGGGTAGGGTGCGCCTCGACCGGCTTGGGATAGGGCGGTTTGAAACGGAAACCGCCGGGAACCTCGACTGTGCCCAGCAAGATTTGCAGCGTGTGCAGCGCTCGGCACGTCTGAAACCCGTTGGCATGGGCCGAGATACCGCGCATGGCGTGGAAGCTGACTGGACGGCCCGTCATCTTCGAATGCGTCTCACCCCTGAAATCGGTCCATTCGTGGTCCAATTCGATAGCTTCGTCAAAGGCCACGCGGGCGATCTCAGCGGCGATGGCGCGGATGCGTTTGGCGGGAATGCCGCACCGTTCGGCCACAGCTTCAGGGGCGTGATCGTCGGTCAGATATTTCTCGGCCATGAGGTGAAAGACCGGACGGTGCGTGACACCGTCTTTTTCATACGTCGCTGACAGATCCGGGCGGACGCCAGGCTTGTCGAATGGGGTGGGCTCCCCTGTGACACGGTCGATCACCAGCGGTTTGCCATCGTCGTCGCGCAGGAACAGACCCTTCTCGGGTCCCTCGGCAGCGTTTACCAGTACTGGTGCGTTGGTGTAGCGGCTGAGGTAATCCAGATCGATCTTGCCAGCTTTCATCAGCACATGAATCAGCGACAGGATAAACAGACCGTCGGTTCCTGGGGTGATCCCTACCCAGTCATCGGCTACGGCATTATAGCCCGAGCGGATCGGGTTCACTCCGATCACACGCGCGCCACGCGCCTTGATCTTGCCGATACCCATCTTGATCGGGTTGCTGTCGTGATCTTCGGCCACACCGAACAGCATGAAAAGTTTGGTGTGATCCCAGTCGGGCTGGCCAAACTCCCAAAACGCACCGCCCATCGTGTAGATTCCACCGGCCGCCATGTTCACGGAACAGAAGCCGCCATGGGCAGCATAGTTCGGCGTGCCAAAGTTCTGCGCCCAGAAGGAGGTGAAGCTTTGGCTCTGATCCCGGCCGGTGAAGAAGGCCAGCTTCTGTGGAGCAGTCTCGTGCAACTCGTTCAGCCAGCCGACGGCGGTGCTGATCGCCTCATCCCATTCGATCTCACGAAACTCACCCGATCCTCGCGGGCCTACACGGCGTAACGGTTTGCGCAAGCGTGAAGGGGCGTTGACCTGCATGATTCCAGCGCTGCCCTTGGCGCATAAAACGCCCTTGTTTACCGGGTGGTCACGGTTGCCCTCGATATAGGCAACCTTGCCGTCTTTCAAATGCACGTTGATACCACAGCGACATGCGCACATGTAGCATGTGGTGCGCCGTACTTCGTCAGATACCTTTGGCGAAGTTTCAACGCGGGGTTGCTGGAATGTCATCTGGCCTCCCTTGATGTTTCGGCAATCAGGTCAAAATCGATATCCCCACAAGGATCAGACACGCGATGAACAGCGTTTCGACCACGATCAATGCGATGGCTGCTCCTCCAACGGCCAGCACTTGTTTCAGGTTCGTCTTCATGCCAACGGCAGCAATCGCCGTCAGCAATAGCCAGCGCGATAGCTGACCCAGAAATTCAACGACGGGCTGCGGTATCAGTCCAAAAGAATTCAACCCGGCAAATACAAGAAAAGCAACGACAAACCCTGGCAGGATCGGTGGGCGCTTACCGTCAGTGGGCAATTCTGCAAAAGAGCGGATCATTAGTGAGGCGATCAACACGACCGGGGCCAACATCGCAACGCGGATGAGTTTGACCAGCGTTGCGGTTTCACCTGCCGAGTCCGAGATTGAAAAACCCGCGCCGACGACCTGTGCCACGTCGTGGATGGTGCCGCCAATGAACACACCGGCTTCGGTGTCAGTCAGCCCAAGAGTGTTGCCGATGATCGGATAAGCAATCATGGCGATTGTCGAAAGGATCGTTACGCCCAGAACCGTAAAGATCAGACGTTCCTCTGACCTTTCGTCGCGTGGTAGAATTGCGCTGATGGCCATCGCGGCTGAGGCGCCGCAAATCGCGACCGATCCCGCTGTAAGCAGAGCAAAACGCCATTTGTGACCGAAAAGCGGGGCCACGGCGAGGCCAAAGACGATCGTTGCAATCAAGCCCCCGATCACCAAGGCAATCATGTTGAAGCCGAGGCCGGACATTAGAACCATGGAAACCCGGACGCCCAGCAAGGCAACACCAACGCGCAAAAGCGTTTTGGCCGAAAAGGCGATGCCCGGAACGGTTTTACCCTCTTCCCCCAAAAAACTGACCGCGATGCCGAGCAACAGAGCTAACAACATTGCGGGTGTCGCATAGTGATCAGCCAAGAACTGCGCTGTTACCGCGACAATGACTGAAACAGCAATGCCTGGAAACAGATCGTTGAGAATCTGTTTCGCCCGAATTCCGGAAGGCGCGCGTTCCAAGGTCATGAAAGGCAATGTCTTACGTCCTCAATCGTGTTTTCTTATTGGGCGTGCCGTTGTGTGCGGACGGCGCGCCGGGTTCTATTGATGTTGGGCCTGTACGGCTGTCACGGCGATCATGTGCAGGATGTCTTCGGCCGAGCATCCGCGCGAAAGGTCATTTGCGGGTTTGGCCAGCCCTTGTAGTACCGGTCCGATGGCCTCGACACCGCCGATGCGCTGCGCGATTTTGTAACCCAAATTGCCAGCATTAAGACTGGGGAAAACAAATACGTTCGCCGCGCCTTTGAGTGGCGACTCCGTTGCTTTTTTGGCCGCCACTTCGGGGACGAAAGCGGCGTCGAATTGCAGTTCACCGTCGATCAGTAGGGTAGGGTCCTGAGCGCGGGCGATTTCTGTCGCCTCGACCACCTTGGAAACCTTTGGGTGTTCAGCGCTGCCCGAAGTGGAAAAAGACAGCATTGCAACCCGAGCGATCTCACCGGTCAAAGTCGTGTATGACGACGCCGAGGCGCGGGCGATCTCTGCCATTTCCCGAGCGTTGGGGTCTACGACAAGGCCACAGTCTGCAAAGATGTGGACGCCTTTGACCTCGTGGTGGTCCTGACAGAACAACATCAGAAAAAAGCTCGAGACCATTGCCGCATCTGGAGCCGTACCGATGATCTGTAGCGCGGTGCGCACGGTGTCGGATGTGGTCTCTACGGCACCGCCGACTGTGCCGTCGGCGATCCCTTCCTCTACGAGCAACGCCGCATAGGCCAATCGGTTTGTGACCTGTTGCTGAGCCTTTTCAAGCGTCATGCCCTTGTGTTTGCGCAGCTCGTATAGCGCCTGTGCAAATCGCGGAAGCAGAGGGGACGTTTCCGGGTCATGGATTTGGATCTGTTCTGGATCAAACCCAGAATGTGTTTTTAGCAGTTCAGACACTTTGGCCTGATTGCCGACTAGTATAATCCGCGCGACATTCTCTTTCGCGGCTAGAACTGCACCTTCCACCACGCGTGGATCATCGCCCTCAGAAAGGGCGATGATTTTGTCGCTGGCGGACGCCGTCCCAAGAATGGCGCGCAGAGGTTTCACGCGCGTTACGCTCCGGCCTGAGGGGTCATGTCGTCGGCCGAGATGCCGGCGACTTCAACAGGCTTCTTCATTGCGTCGCGGCGGAAGGGCTCACCCAGTTCTTGGTTGATCATGGCTTCGATCAGGGTGGTGATGCCGTTCTTCTGGTCTTCGATCGCCTGGTTCAGGGCTGCGGTCAGCTCGTCCTGAGTGCGGGCGACGACGCCTTTCAGGCCGCAGGCCTGCGCGATACCGGCGTAAGACACTTTGGTGTCCAGTTCGGTGCCGACGAAGTTGTCATCAAACCATAGGGTCGAGTTTCGCTTTTCCGCACCCCACTGGTAGTTGCGGAAGACGATCTGGGTCACGGCCGGCCACTCCTCGCGGCCGATTGCGGTCAGCTCGGTAACCGCGATGCCAAAGGCACCGTCACCCGAGAACCCAACGACTGGTACGTCCGGGCAGCCGATCTTGGCGCCGATCACCGATGGAAGGCCATAGCCACAGGGGCCGAACAGGCCAGGTGCCAAATATTTGCGGCCTGCCTCGAAGGACGGGTAGGCGTTGCCGATGGCACAATTGTTGCCGATGTCGGACGAGATGATCGCTTCTTTCGGCAGAGCGGCCTGAATCGCACGCCATGCCATACGTGGGCTCATCCAGTCGGGCTTGGCGGCGCGGGCACGCTCATTCCAAGTGGTGCCCGGATCGTCCTGCTCGTGGTCCATCGAGGTCAGTTCCTGTGCCCAACGTGACTTGGTTTCAGCGATCTTGGCTTTGCGCGCGTCGCGACCTTCGTCACCTGCAGTGCCCGAAAGCTGTTCCAGGATGTTGTTTGCAACGGTGGCAGCGTCGCCAACGATACCGACCGAGACTTTCTTAGTCAGGCCGATGCGGTCCGGGTTGATGTCAACCTGAATGATTTTCGCTTCGGTCGGCCAATACTCCAGACCGTAACCGGGCAGGGTCGAGAACGGGTTCAGACGGGTGCCGAGGCACAGAACGACGTCCGCTTCTTTGATCAACTCCATCGCGGCTTTCGAGCCGTTGTAACCCAGAGGGCCAGCAAACAGCGGGTGCGAGCCGGGGAAGGCGTCGTTGTGCTGGTAGCCAACGCAAACCGGGGCGTCCAGGCGCTCGGCCAGTGCTTTCGAGGCTTCGATGCCGCCTGCGGACAGAACCGTACCGGCGCCGTTCAGGATAACCGGGTTCTTAGCATCGGACAGTAGCGCAGCAGCTTCGGTGACGGCAGAGGCGCCGCCCGACGGCAGTTCGAATTCGACAACAGCAGGCAGATCGATGTCCACGACCTGAGTGAAGAAGTCGCGCGGCACGTTGATTTGAGCAGGAGCCGAGGCACGCTTTGCTTTGGTGATAACACGGCTCAGAACTTCGGCCATCCGCGAGGGGTCGCGCACTTCTTCCTGATAGCAAACGCAGTCAGCAAACATGCGCATCTGTTCCATTTCCTGGAAACCGCCCTGACCCATGGTCTTGTTGGCAGCCTGCGGTGTGACCAGCAGCAGCGGGGTGTGGTTCCAGTAAGCTGTCTTTACGGCGGTGACAAAGTTGGTGATGCCGGGGCCGTTCTGCGCGATCATCATGGACATTTTGCCTGTGGCACGGGTGTAGCCGTCCGCCATCATCCCGCCCGAACCTTCGTGCGCGCAATCCCAGAAGGTAATGCCGGCTTGCCCAAAAATATCCGAGATCGGCATCATGGCCGAACCAATAATACCAAAGGCATGCTCGATCCCGTGCATTTGCAGAACTTTAACAAAGGCCTCTTCGGTGGTCATTTTCATCTGAATGTTCTCCGCGCATAGGTGATTTGGGTCAGGCGATCAGCCTGACCTTTGGCTACGGTTTAGGCCTAACGGGCAGGGCGGCGTTAGGGCCAGAAAGCTGGGCGGAATAGGTCCAGAGCCACGTCAGCTGCTGCGAATGGCGTCTGCAATTAGCTTTACGCCCGGCGCGATCCGGTCTGGCGTAATGGATGAATAGCCAAGACGGTAGAAATTCCGAGGTTTGTCCGGACCGGAAAAGAACGATGCGCCAGGCTCAATGTGAACGCTCTGACTCTGCAACTTGCGGGCCAACTGGCTGGTGTCGACGTGTTTGGGGGCAGACATCCACATTGACGAGCCGCCCATTACACCGCGCCCGGCGACTGTCAGGCCGTGTTCTTCGATGGCCTTATCCATCGCATCGCGCCGTTGTGACAAAGCTGTGGACATACGCCTGATCTGCGCATCGTAGTGGCCAAGTGAAAGGAAGTACGCTGCTGTGCGCTGAATGTGACCCGGTGGGTGACGCAGCACCAGTGATCGCAACGCCCGCGCTTCGCGGATAAATGGCTCTGAACCGACTATGTAGCCAAGCCGCAGTCCGGGGAATAGTGACTTGGAAAAGCTGCCAACGTAAATCACCCGCCCATCCCGGTCCATGGACTTTAGTGCCGGTGACGGCGCACCCAGAAAGGCCATTTCGAATTCATAATCGTCTTCGACCACCATCGCATCGAGTTCACGCGCGCGTTCCAGCAATTGGTTGCGGCGACTGACCGGCATCGTCGCAGTTGTTGGGCTTTGATGGCTGGGAGTGGTGAATATGACGTCAGTGTCATCAGGCAGCGCTCCGGGCGGCAGGCCGTCGCGATCCACGCTCAAGGCGGTCACATTGCAATCCCAATGGTTTAGAAGGCTACGCAGCGCATAGTAGCAGGGATCTTCGATCACGGCGGTTCGATTGTGGGTCAACAAGATGCGTGAGGCTAACCAAAGTGCGTTCTGGGCCCCCAGTGTTATCAGAATCTCTTCGGGTCGGGCGGCGATACCGCGGCGGGGCAGGGTGTGTCTGGCAATGAATTCCACCAGCAGGGGGTCGTCTTGGTCAACGTAGTCCCCGGTCAGAGAATCAAAGTCCTTATGACCCAGTGCTCTCACGGCGCACAGTCGCCAGTTGGCATGATCGAACAAGGTTCGGTCGGCCTGACCATAGATGAAGGGATAGCGGTACTCGCGCCAGTCGCTCGGTTTTGGAAGAACATCTCCGTCTGAAAAACGGCGCGCCAAGGCGCTGTCCCAGTCGACCGTCTCAGTGCCTCTCTGCACCGGAGTGTATTTGGGCGGCACCGGTGCGTTTTGCGAAACGTAGTAACCGGATCGCCCTTTTGAAGACAGATAGTCATTGGCCAGCAGTTCGGTATAGGCCAGTGTGACGGTAATCCGGCTGACACCCAGATGCGCGGCCAACTTGCGCGAAGAAGGTAGCTTTTCACCAACATGAAACCTGCCGGACAGTATGCCCTCGGCAATCATCTGCTGGATTTGAGCTTGCAGCGTGCCTTGCCCGTTCTGCTCAAGAAAGAATGTGTCGACTGATATTCCCATAGGGTCTTATATGTTGGACTTATGGGTTGATCAATCTGGACTTAAGCCTTTCTCGCGATTTCGTGAGGCGTATGGTTGACGAATTAAATCCATTGGCCTAAATAACTAGAAATCTAGTTTAATGGAGTAAGCGAGATGTGGGAAACCGCTGCAGCAGGATTTTCGGCCATGGGGTCTGAGGCCCGGCTGAAAGTTCTGAAAACTCTGGTCAGGGCCGGAGAAGCCGGTCTTACAGTCGGTGAGATTCAAGAGCGGACGGGGATCGCCCCGTCGACCTTGGCCCATCACCTGCGCTTTTTGGCGGCAGGTGGTGTTGTCGAGCAAGAAAAGGTCGGTCGCAGTACGATAAACCGTGCTTGCTATGCCGAGTTGAGAAGTCTTGCACAGTTCATTCTGTCTGAGTGCTGTGCGGACGAGGTCGGAAAGGCTGCGAACGATGGCTGAGTTGACACAAAACCCCAAGATGTCTGCCAAGACCTTTCTTGACGTCATAAAAACACCTTGGGCCGTGATAGTTGCAATCCTAGCGTTGGTGGCCGTGCTTGACCCGGGAAACTGGGGCGAAGTTGTCACTTTTGCGGGCAAGGCTTTGGCCCATACAGGGCAGTACATCCTGTTTGCCGTTCTGCTTCTTTCGTACCTGAAAGCAACCGGTGCCGAGGTCATGGTCGCGCGCGCATTCGAGGGGCGCGAAACCCGGATGATACTGCTTGCAGCTTTGTTCGGTGGGCTTGCGCCATTCTGTTCCTGTGAGGTCATTCCGTTCATCGCAGGATTGTTGGCGCTGGGCGCGCCTCTCTCTGCCGTGATGGCGTTTTGGCTCAGCTCTCCCTTGATTGACCCGCCGACTTTGTTGATCACTGCGGGTGCGTTGGGTTGGCCGTTCGCAATCGGCAAAGCCGTTGCAGCCGTTGCTTTGGGTCTGTTTGGAGGCTTTGTGGTGCGTGGCCTGATGCGGACAGGTGCATTTGCCCAACCCCTGCGCGAGTACAAACCTGCAGGCTGCTGTGGCTGTGGCCCCAAGCAAGATGACAAGCCTGTCTGGCGGTTCTGGCAAGAACCCGAGCGCCGGGTGCGTTTCCGGTCCGAGTTTGTCCACAACGGTCTCTTTTTGCTGAAATGGCTGGCCTTGGCCTATGTGCTCGAAGCGCTGCTAGTCAGCTATGTCCCTGCCGATTTGATCGCGCGTGTGGTTGGCGGTGAAGGCGTTGTGCCAATAGTGATAGCCGCGCTGGTTGGGATGCCTGCCTACTTGAACTCGTACGTGGCACCGCCCTTGCTGGCGGGGTTGACCGAACAAGGTATGAGCGTAGGGGCTGCGATGTCCTTCATGGTTGCAGGCGCGGTGAGTTCAATCCCGGCAATGGCTGCAGTTTGGTCGCTGGTAAAACCAAAGGTCTTTGCAATCTATCTGGGGTTGGGGATCACAGGTGCCATAATCGCCGGCATCGTGTTTCAGATGATCTAAAGGAAAAAGCGCCCGGTGTTTCCACCGGGCGCTTTTGCTTGTTAGCCAGCCTCGCAGTAGCGAGGCAATTTGAAGCGGTACCGTGGCTCGCCGCTATCGATAAAGACTCGCTTCTCAATACAGGCGCTTGTGCCCACAGTTTGAGAAATCGGACCTTCGGTCGAAGTGATCGACGTCGCTGAACCGTCGGGCAGTCGTACCGAAGCAATTACGCCGTTCTTGAGATCCCCATTGATCGGAGTTGCTGAAAGAACTGCGACAGTCATGAACGACTCGTGTTCGTGTTCGCCGCCGTCATTCAACAGCAATAGCCCGGTAACTACAGCTACGAGGCCGATACCGCCCACTACCGCTAAGCCCCAGGTTTTCACGAAGGCATAGATTGAAACAGCGTGGTGCGGGCCAAAGATCTTGGACAGGATAGTCAGCATTGGAACCTTGATAAAAAAGCCCCGGTCCGTTCAGGCCGGGGCTGTCTTTGCGTCAGGGGCGCAGATCGTCTTCGTCTTCATCCTCGGCCCCGCCTTTGGGCAGGTTGAAGAAGCTGTCGGCGTCGATGATCGGTTCGTCGTCTTTCTCGGCCTCGGGCTCATCGGACAGCGAGAAAGTTTCCAGACCTTCGATGGCGGTCGGAATCTTGGGCGCGGCATCCATTTCCAGCGACTGCTCGGTCGAGACCAATTTACGACGTTCGTCATCGCTCATGACGCCGCCCTCGGCTGCTTTCTTGGCAGCGGCTTTTTGAACGATGGCGTCCAGTTCCGACTGTTTGCAGAGGCCCAGAGCAACCGGATCGATCGGCTGCATGTTGGCGATGTTCCAGTGGGTACGCTCACGGATCGACTGAATGGTCGGCTTAGTGGTACCGACCAGCTTGGCGATCTGACCGTCACTCAGTTCTGGGTGGAACTTGACCAGCCACAGGATCGAGTTCGGACGGTCCTGGCGTTTTGACAACGGAGTATAACGAGGACCGCGACGCTTTTCTTCACCCGATGCTGCCGGGTTGAATTTGAGCCTCAGCTTGTGCAGCGGGTTGTTCTGCGCCGAGTCGATCTCTTCCTGGGTCAGCTGGTTGTTGGCGATGGGGTCAAAGCCTTTTACACCAGCGGCCACATCACCATCGGCGATGCCTTGCACCTCAAGCTCGTGCATACCCACGAAATCCGCGATCTGCTTGAAGCTGATCGTGGTGTTGTCCACCAGCCATACGGCTGTTGCCTTGGCCATAAGCGGTTTTGCCATCAGCCCGTCTCCTATAAATACATCTGTCCCGTCGCCGGAATTCGGCGGCCCCGTGATCTTGGGGCAGGTTTCCGTTGTCGGGGAACTTGGGGTCTATATAGTCGCGGCACGGCAAGAAGGGAAGAGGCGAATGCGCCAGGTGGTTTTGGGGCTGGTTTTGTTGACGTTCGGCGCGATGACAGCGCTGGCTGATGGCGAAAAAGCGGGGGAGTTTGACTATTATGTCCTGTCGTTGAGTTGGTCGCCAAACTGGTGCGCGCGCGAAGGGGATGCGCGCGGGTCGGACCAATGCGATGCGCGACATGACCACGGGTGGGTGTTGCACGGGCTCTGGCCGCAATACCATCAGGGTTGGCCTGCCTATTGCCGCACGCCAGAGGCGCCCCCAACTCGGCGCATGACCCGGGAAATGGCCGATATTCAGGGATCATCAGGTCTCGCGTGGCATCAGTGGAAGAAACACGGCACCTGCTCGGGTCTGAGTGCGCCCGACTACTTTGCCTTGTCCCGACAGGCGTATGATGCGCTAGAGCGACCGAAGGTGTTTCGCCAACTGGACTCGTCGGTGAAGCTGCCCGCGTCAGTTGTGGAAGAAGCATTTCTGAAAGCCAATCCCGCGCTAAAGCCCGACATGATCACCATCACCTGTAAACAGGGCTATATCGAAGAGGTCCGCCTGTGCCTGTCTCGCGACCTTAACCCCGTGCCCTGTGGCCGAGACGTGATCCGAGACTGCACAGCTAAGGACGCTTTGTTCGATCCGATTCGTTAGAGCTTTTTATTTTGGCAGTCGCGCGCGTACTCTAGCGCTTTGGCGGTGCCCTTAAGGTCAATCGCCATCACAACCTCACCCGCAGTATTATAAACGGTCATCGATCTGTTCTGGGCGATGGCGTTGACGAAGTTTCGGTCAGTGAAGAACACAGTCGCACCTGGAACACGACCCTGGTTGAAACCAATGGCGGTGGCGTCAAAGCTCTTGCCGTCCAACTCGAAGCGAATGGGATAGCTCTCGCCCTGTTTAATATCGCCCCAGGCCTTGTTGTAGACGGCGAAATAGCCGCGATTGTCCAACGCGTCATAACCGATGCGCACCACCGAGAGATCCTGATACACCGTCTGGATCAGGCACCCGTTGCCAAGCGCAGGGTCCATCATGATGTTCCAGCCTTCGACAAAACCCTTGTCGATGAGTTCCTGCGAAAGGGCGGCGGTTGCGGTGAAGGCGGCGAAGGTTAGGGCAAGAAGGCGGGTCATTGGTTTAATCCTGCAAATCTGAATTGATGAGGAGGCCCTGGCAAAGCCGTTAAGGCAACGAATAATCTCAATATTACATGTTACAAGCAACTTGGGGGTCCAAATTTTGGACATAGCGATAGTTCGTGGCAGTTTTTCTTTGCGTCAAAGGCAGCTTTCCGAAGTCATCACGCTTGCCTCACCGTTTGGCGTGGTGGCAATGTCTTCAGCATAGCAGGCGAGGCTTTTGCCTTTTGAACCACCCCGGGAATAAAAGATAAAATGTACAGGGGAACCATCGCGTTTGTGTGATTTCACATAGGCTTTTATCTGGTTTGTTGGAGCATTTTGAATCTTCTCCAAAATAGGGGGAAGTTCTCCTTCTAAATAGAGTTCGAGATCGCTCCAATCTTCCAATAGAAACACAACGAAGTCCGCGTCTTCTATCTCTTCGGGCCTCGCAACCGGATCGAACATAGGGTTGCTAAGTGCGATTTCCTTGTAAAAGGCATCTAGGCTGTCTTCTTCCAATTCGGACAACACCATTAGTTTTAGCTTATTCGGGCTGTCGGCTATTGTCGTCCCGGCCAAGCTCTCAACGGCAATGATTACAACCAGTGCGATCAAATAGAATCTTCGCTTCATTGGCGCCCTAAAAATAAGAAAATTCCTAATTAGTGAAACAAGTTGCGCGAGTAAGGCTAAATCTCCTTCCGCGCCCTCAGTGCCGCCGTAATCGTTCCGTCGTCCAGATAGTCCAGCTCTCCGCCAATCGGCACGCCCTGCGCCAGTGAAGTTAGGCGGACCTGTCCCTCTAACTGATCGGCGATGTAATGGGCTGTGGTCTGGCCGTCGACGGTGGCATTCAGGGCAAGGATGATTTCGGTGATCCCCTCAGCCATGACCCGATCCTTAAGACGGGGAATTCGCAGTTCGTCAGGGCCGACACCGTCCAGCGCCGATAGGGTCCCGCCCAGAACGTGGTAGCGGCCTTTGAATACGCCGGCGCGTTCCATCGCCCAGAGGTCGGCAACATCCTCGACGACGCACAGCTCTCCGGTTGCGCGGTCCTCGCTGTCGCAGATGTCACAGATATCGGTGGTGCCGACGTTGCCGCAATTCAGGCATTCGCGGGCGGTAACGGCCACCTGCTGCATGGCGTCCGACAGGGGCGTCAGCAGCAGAGCACGTTTGCGGATCAGGTGCAGCACGGCGCGGCGAGCCGAGCGGGGGCCGAGCCCCGGAAGCTTGGCCATCAAGTCGATCAGGTTGTCGATGTCGCTGTTCGAACTCACCACACGTGCTCCTGCAAAAGGGCCGGGCAGAGGCGCCCGGCCGGTATTCCGTCAGGAGTGTGTATCAGAACGGTAGTTTGATGTCTGCGGGCAGACCCATGCTTTCGGTCAGTTTTGCCATCTCGGCCTGCGAGCGTTCGGCCGCTTTGGTTTGTGCGTCCTTGATGGCGGCCAGGATCAGGTCTTCGACGACTTCTTTGTCATCGCCGTTGAAGATCGACGGGTCAATGTCCAGACCCTTCAGTTCGCCTTTGGCAGTGGCGGTGGCCTTCACCAGACCGGCACCGGATTCGCCAACGACCATCAGGTTGTTCAGCTCTTCCTGCATTTCGGTCATCTTGGTCTGCAAATCCTGCGCGGATTTCATCATCTTGGCCATGTCGCCCAGACCACCTAGTCCTTTGAGCATTTTCTTCTCCTAAAAGCGGGGGCGCAGTGCGCCGTGAATGAGTGTGGCACATATCGCAATTGCGAGCCCGACGAACAAGAGGGGAGATCCAATACATCCCTCTTCGATGGCCTCCCACCTAACGTCGTCCAAAATTACACCGTAATAATTCGCGGAGGCGACTACTGCAGTCACAAGCCAAAGGCCCGCTAGGACCCAGAGTAAAGTGCGCCGCTTGGACGCAAGTACGAAGATGCTAATCAAGAGCAGCGCAATCGGTACTGGCGTCAGTGCGAGGGCCAGAAACTCTTCGAGCATAGACGCTGGTCCTGTGGCAGGATTCCAGAGTGGCCTTTGCTTGTCGCAAACTTCGGCGATCGCGCTGGAAGCAGAAAGAGAGAGGATCAATCCTCCTCGAACGGGTCCCATTCGTCTTCGACCTCGGGCAGAGCTTCTGTTTCGACCTTAGCGGCGCGCTCCTCCGGCGTCTCGATCCGCTTAATACGTGCTTTCGGGAATTGCATCAGAACGGCTTGAACAAGTGGGTGCTGCTCGGCCTGCGCTTTCAACGCCAGATCAGCTGCATCTCGAACCTCGGCAATAGTTGCGGATTCTCCGTCTGCCACAATCGAGACAGCCCAGCGGTTTCCGGTCCAACGTTGTAACGCAGTACCAAGTCGTTGGGCCAGATCAGTCGGCGCGTTATCCGTGGGTGTAAACTCGATCCGTCCGGGCGAATAGGATGCCAGTCGCACGCCGTTTTCGATTTCAACCAGCAGCTTCACGTCCCGGTTCGTTCGGACCAGTTCGACGACATGCTCAAAACTGGGATACCGCGCAAGAGCGGCTTGGGTGTCTTGAGCCAGCGCTGCGGTCGGCGCTCCGGCCGGGCCGCGCGCGGTTGAGGCATAAGCAGGAGGAGCGGATTGCGCAGGCGCATGGGACGGCACAGCCATGCCGCCTCCAGGGCCACCGTTCGGAGGGGGCGGCGGTGCGTCCTGCAGCCGTTTGATCAGTTCTTCCGGGCTGGGTAGGTCGGCCACATGGGTCAGTCGGATCACCGCCATTTCGGCGGCCATCATGGCATTCGGAGCCGCGGAGACTTCTTCAAGCGCCTTAAGCAGCATCTGCCACATCCGCGTAAGTACACGCATCGGCAAGGCCTCGGCCATCTGTTGCCCGCGGGCGCGCTCATCCGGCGAAACAGTTGGATCCTCGGCCGCGTCCGGGGTGATTTTCACCACAGATACCCAGTGAGTGATCTCGGCCAGATCACGCAACACGGCCAGCGGATCGGCGCCCTCAGCATATTGCCCGCTCAGCTCCGTCAAAGCCCCTGCTGCATCACCGCGCAGGATCATATCCATCAAATCCAGTACCCGCCCACGATCGGCCAGACCCAACATCGCGCGCACCTGATCGGCGCTGGTTTCCCCAGCCCCGTGCGAGATCGCCTGATCCAATAGCGAAGTCGCATCCCGTGCCGACCCTTCAGCCGCGCGGGTGATCAATGCCAACGCGTCATCTGCAATTTGGGCGTTTTCTGCCGACGCGATTTTAGTGAGCAGACCGATCATATCTTCGGGTTCGATCCGACGCAGATCAAACCTCTGACATCGCGACAGAACTGTAACCGGAACCTTGCGAATTTCGGTTGTCGCAAAGATGAACTTCACATGCTCGGGTGGTTCCTCAAGCGTCTTGAGCAGCGCGTTGAACGCGCTGGTCGACAGCATGTGGACCTCGTCGATGATGTAGATTTTATAACGCGCGCTGGCGGCGCGATAGCGGACGCTGTCGATGATTTCGCGGATATCGTTAACGCCCGTCCTGCTGGCGGCGTCCATTTCCATCACGTCGACGTGACGACCTTCCATGATGGCTACGCAATGTTCGCACTGGCCGCAGGGTTCCGTCGTAGGTTTGCCTTCCCCATCAGGACCGATGCAGTTCATGCCTTTGGCAATGATCCTCGCGGTTGTGGTCTTACCGGTTCCGCGTATGCCGGTCATGATAAAGGCCTGCGCGATACGGTCAGCCTCGAACGCGTTTTTCAGCGTTCGTACCATTGCGTCCTGGCCGACGAGATCGGCAAAGGTTTCGGGGCGGTATTTACGGGCGAGAACCTGATAGGCGGGGCTTGGCGTGTCGTTCATGTCTGCTCTGTCGGATTCGGTTCAAGGATGCAGCGTAGAGGCCCCCGCCGCCCACGTCCACAGCAGGCTTGGGTGAATTTCAGTTTGCAGGGCGGATAACGCGACATAGAACAGATAAACGTGTCAACATTGCTGCAAGGATAGAAATGTGAACCCTCTGTCGTTTTACCCATTGTCAGTCGGGCACGGCACAGTTGCCCTGTCGCCTATGCCGGGGCGTGGTGGTCGGTATGCGCAGGATTTGATTGCGATATGCGATTGGCAACCGGATCTGGTCATCTCAATGACGACACAGGTCGAGATGGCACAGGAAGGTGCAGGTGCGTTTGGTGTTGATCTAGAAGCCCATGGTATTTCTTGGGCGCACTTGCCAATAGAGGATTTTGGTGCCCCGTCACCAGCAACTCAGGCCAAGTGGCCGGCTATAAGCAAGGCTGTGAGGCAGATTTTGTCCGGTTCCGGGCGCGTATTGGTTCACTGCCGTGGGGGGTGCGGACGGTCGGGGATGATCGTTCTGCGTCTCATGGTCGAGAACGGTGAACTGCCAAAGGCCGCACTGAAACGCCTGCGCGATGTAAGGCCATGCGCGGTCGAGACTGACGGGCAGATGGCATGGGCTGCGCAGGCAGCCCGGCCCTGATTTTCTGTGTCAGAGTGCCAGTTGATTATCGACTTGGATGATCGGAGGGGGAGCCAAAGCCAAAACTTCGAGCATCGCGCAAGGCGGGTTGGCCACAACGTCTGTGGGCAGAGAGCTGAAGACATCCGCGAACATCATATCTGCGTAGTGTTCAAGTGACTCGATTGAAACATCAGTTCCCGAACCGCAAAACACTCGGATCTGGTCCTGGCGCGCGCGAAAGCGTGCTGTGCAGCCTTCGGGGCAGTGGGTCAATTCGCTGCTGCCCTCGACTTGAAAATCAGGTGTTGTCGCAGGGGCTGCGGTCTCGATCGCCTGAGTAATGACCCGAGCGACTTGTGCCAGTGCCGGACAGGTTTTTCCGGTGCGCTGGCACACGGTGGCAGAAAATTCGTGAGTTTTGGTCTTCCAGATCATAGTGCGCCCTCCGCGCGATAGACGGGGCATAGATCAGGTATGACAGCGAACTGACGACCTGCCCGGACACCCCGTCCGAGTTTCGGTTTTAGTTCGATGGCAGGTCTCCTGACTTGCGGGTCGTCGCTTTGCCAACCTTCCCAGCCTACGGCCAGTGGTAATTCGGCATCGCTCTCCGCTTACAGTTGCGGGGGCAGTCGCGGCATTGGTCCGTTCCGGCATTACCGGGGTGGACCGCACCGTGTTCCCTTTTCATCCCGCCCCGAGATCGGGGACGAGAACCATCGAGCCATCGCTAGCGGTTGAGAGAGGCGCGAGTCAAGCAGCCTTTTGCGCAACAGGGTGGACGCGAGGTCATGCAGCACCAGTGTTGACTCGGCAGGTCAAAACATGGCGATTGAAGGAAGTGAACTGAACAGTTCAGAGATAGAGGTGCGTCATGCTGGACAATTCGTCGGCAGTTCTGGCAGAAGATTTTCACTTTCCTTCAGGCCCTGCCAGCCTGTCGGCACGACTATATTTGCCTGCGACTAACCCCCGGACTGCAGTTGTAATTCACGGTGCGACCGGTGTGCCTCGGGACTACTACCAGCATTTCGCCCATTGGCTGGCTGCCGAACATGGCATGGCCTGCCTTACCTACGACTACAGTGATTTTGGTCATTCTCTGGCTGGTTCCTTAAAGGCGTCACGGGTCAAGATGGCAGATTGGGCACTCATCGATATGCCAGCTGCACGTGCCGAAATGAGGCGGAGATTCCCAGAAGCCGAACAATGGAGCATTGGTCATTCCGTTGGCGGGATGCTTGGGCCAATCCAGCCCGATATCGATCAGATCG
The DNA here is from genome assembly GCF_056538765.1 of Ruegeria sp. BE9. NCBI lineage: Bacteria > Pseudomonadati > Pseudomonadota > Alphaproteobacteria > Rhodobacterales > Roseobacteraceae > Ruegeria > Ruegeria sp. BE9. The sequence goes on from NZ_JBQFTS010000008.1 coordinate 148,762, forward strand.
ACCGTATGATTTGTGTCTGCTCGGGCCCTGTGACCGTTTCCGACCACCCATGGCCCTACCGGGCACTGGCTTTACTGTTTTGGTACGGCCATGCGCCTCTTGCTGTCAAAGCCTTGGGCTATCTTCCGGGTAAGGCGCTGGGTTTTGGCGCGGACCTACCTGCAAGCGTCTATTGGCAGTGGCGGGGATGGTGTACCGCGCCGCGCAATTACTTGCCCGAGATTGGCCTGACTCTACCCGAAGCACGCTGGGCGGAATCGGATACTCCCGTTGATCTGATTACTTTCGTCGATGATGATTTGGTGCCGCCAAATGCAGTTTGGCGCTTGGCTGATCTTTACGGTCCGAAAGCGCGCCGCCATCTATTATCGCCGGGTGATTTCGGTCTGCCCAAAGTCGGGCATATCGGCGCGTTTGCCCGTCGTAACGCGGCTGTCTGGCCACGACTGATCGCGTAATTCCGCTTATTCGGACGTTCTGCCTGTGTAAGGGGAGAAGTGAGAGGTTGGACATCGACCCAAGCGGGGCTCGTTGTGGCTGCTTCCTTCCGGACCTGACCAGGTTGGCGAGGCGCTCGCCCGCGCCAACCTCTCAAGGGTTGATATAGGCAGTAAGCGTGAGAATGACAACCCGTCACAATGTCAAACGGATCAGTAGAAAGCCCGCGTCATCTTCTCCGATAACAGCGGGATTGAATTCATCCAGCTCGTCTAAATACCGACGCGCGGCCTGGCCGGTTCTCAGTGTCGCAGACGCACCGTTCAGAGGCCTGAATCGAAAGGGTTGAGGCGCAGTTTCGAGCGGGTCGGGTGGCAGATCGTTGGACAGGTAGTCCCGTAAAATCTCTTGAATTGATAGGATTGGCAGTTTGATGCGCTCTGCGTGTTCGAGGAAAGAGAAATGCCCGCCGCCATTGGCACGATAATTGTTGAGCGCAACGACAAAGCGCTGATCAGCCTCCAAAGGGTGCCCGTTCAGACAAATATCCCGAATCCGATGATGTGCGGGATGGATCAGATGTCCGCCAGCATCAAAGCGCGGTGGTTGAGAGAGATCTATTTGGTACGTAAGCCCCTTAAGGATATCAAAGTTATGTCCGGCTCTGTTTTGGGCGACTAAATCTGTTTGAGTGCCATATGAAAGCTGATTGAACACACTGGCGGACATTTCAAGCCATTGTTGGATCTGCTTTGCAGACACTACAACTGCCTGAAGTTCGTTGGGAAACACATAAAGATCTACGACGTGGCGCAGGCAGATCTGACCAGCAGGGACATCTGTGAAGAACCGAGACCCTGCGCGGCCGCCAAACTTGGACGGGGCGACAGCTGACAGAACTGGTAGGTTCTTGAATGGAGTGTTCTGCAGATATGGACGCAGTGCAGATGCCTGAGCAGCCGCAACCAGCAAAAGGCCACGGTCATGAGCGCAAAAGCTAAAATAGCTGTGCAGATGATGTTCGGAGTGGCCTACAGGTTCGGCAGCGCGTTTGCGGGTTTCGGCATGTCCAGCGCAGAAAATGCGCGCCAGTTCGGGGTCCTCGTCGGTCGCTAAGGCTGGCCGACCTCGGGGCGCCTGATGAACCGGTCTAAGTTCTGCGCTTGGATTTTGGACGTACCAATGCCGCCCTCCGGTCGACTGCAGCGTCAAATCTATCACGCCCAGATGCGATCCCGCCGATCCGGGCATAACCACCGGCTTGCCATGTACAAGGCCCCGGCGGGCATCAACAAACTCAAACCCGCCATGTGCAATGCCGGGGAGCGTCAGGTGAGAGTGGCCTGCAATCAGGGCGTCAATTTCGTCGATCGCTGCGAGAGGTATAATGGCGTTTTCCAGGTTCGGCTCTGCCTTTGCCGGCCCCAACCCTGTATGGGCCAGTGCGACAACCAGATCACACCCTTGGGTCCGCAAGGTTTGCGCCACTTTCTGCGCGCAAGGTAGGATGTCGCTTATGGTGACCTTGTTTTGTAGACGATGCGATTCCCATTTGGCCGTCTGAGGCGGAAGAACTGACAAAACGCCGATTTTCAACTGTACCGCGTGATCCATGCTCTGGACCGTTCTTTGCAGGATAGTACAGCTTTGCCATGTAGGCGGTTTATCGATGCGCTGCGCATTGCTGCAAACAACCGGACAGGGCGACTCGGCCAAAACGCGATCCAATGCCTCTAGACCATATCCAAAGTCATGATTACCTAAACCGATCGCGTCGTAGCCCATCTTTTCGAAGGCCTGCATGAGGATGTGTGGCCCATTCCCCGGCTCAATCGCCCAATCCCCGATCGGGGTACCTTGCAGCGAATCTCCGTTGTCGAAAGTCAGAACCAATGCGCCCTCTGACTTTGCTTCATTCCGCGCGGTCCGGATCAAGCTGGCAGTCCGCGCCAAACCAATTGTCGCCTCGGGTGCATCGGTATAATAATCGAAACCCTTCAGGTTTATGTGTAGGTCAGAGGTTGCAAGAATCCGAATGCGCACTGAAGCGTGTGACCGGGGAGGGGAGCTTGTCAATTTGCTACCATTGGCAGTTTTTAATTAATCAATTTCAACAAAAAGTATAATAAACGCAACATCTAAGCTGCGTGTGCGATCATTTGGCACGAGTGATTTCAAGGACGTGCATTGCAGCCGTAACACTGGTAGAGGCATTGCAGCCCCTTACAGACGGCCCGAAGGAATTCCGATGAAACATGCAGAACTTGTGACATTTGGCGGCTCGGGCCTGGATCGGGCGGCCCATATTCGAGGCGATGCGGATCAGGTTGCCAAGGCGCGGTCCCATCCTCAGGCTAAGTGTCTTTTGCTTTGGCGCGGAAAGCTGCTGGTGCAGGGAGAGGCACTGGATCGGTTGGGTCTAATCCCCATGACGCACCAATTGGTGGAAAACGGCCCAGGTGGCATTGTTGAGGCACCTGTATTTCTGGGCCTTTCTGACGAAGCACCCGTCTTTGCCACGGATATCTCGGATTGGCCTGCTGAGGGGATGGACTTGTCCGAGCTTGGCGCATTTGTAGACAGATCAGAACAGCACCACCCCGATCTACCGCAAGGCTATGTCTTTGCGGAGTTGCGGCGCATCATGACCCGTCTGTCAGCGCGTGATGCCGAATTGGCAGCAGCGGCCAAGGCCGTGATCGGATGGCACGATACCCATCGGTTCTGTGCGCGTTGTGGCGCGGCCAGTGAGCTTGCCCAGGCCGGTTGGCAGCGTAGTTGCCCCTCGTGCGGTGGGCAACACTTCCCACGTACCGATCCGGTGGTGATCATGCTGATCACGCATGGGGAATCGGTCTTGATGGGGCGGTCTCCGGGTTGGCCAGAGGGCATGTATTCTCTGCTGGCCGGGTTTGTTGAACCGGGGGAAACGCTTGAGGCTGCCGTTCGGCGTGAGGTCATGGAAGAGGCCGGCGTACCCGTCGGCGCGGTGAGTTACTTGTCAAGTCAGCCGTGGCCTTTTCCTGCGTCGCTTATGTTCGGTTGCGCGGGTGAGGCATTGTCGCGCGAGATCACCATCGACCCCGTCGAGATTGAAGAGGCGATGTGGGTGACTAAGTCCGAGATGATGCAGGCTTTTGCAGGAGAACATCCGACCCTTTTGCCCGCCAGAAAGGGTGCAATTGCACACTTCCTCCTGCAAAACTGGCTTGCGGATACGCTGGACTGACAAAATACTGGGCCAACAGGTAAGAGAACCAAAAACCATCATGCAGTTTTCAGCGCGCGAAGATATCGAAGCTCCTATAAATGCGGTGTTCGAAATGGTTGCCGATTTTGAGCGGTTCGAACGTATGGCGATGCGCAGGGGTATCGAAGTGCGACGCATGTCTGGTCATATGGTCGTTGTGCCGGGGACTAAATGGGAAACCGAGTTCAAACTGCGTGGCAAACCCAGACATGTGGACATTCAAATGGCCGAGTGTGAGCCCCCTTCACACATGCGATTTGAGGTTTCGAGCAAAGGCATGAATGGGTCTACATTGGTCGAATTTCTGGCGCTGTCACAGCGTAGAACAAGGCTAAGTGTTGAAATGTCTCTGGCGGCCAAGTCCTTGCCTGCACGACTTTTGCTTCAGTCCCTCAGGCTTGGGCAATCCCGATTTCGGAGGCAGTTCCAGTTGCGGCTGAAGGAATTTTCCAGAGAAATCGAAGAACGCTACCAGCATGGCGTTTAACCCTAGGGGCGCTTGTTTCTTAAGGAGCCAAGATGGATGACCTTATTGTTCGCCCTGTAAGTCCAGAAGATGCCGCAGGTATCTCGGGTGTATTGCAAGAGATTGCGGCCGCGGGGAAACGCACAAAGCCAAGCGATGTAGATTTTGCCAGAGCACGATACGTTGTTCATCCGGACAAGATTCAGTGCACGGTCGCGTTGGATGCGAATTCCAAGGTTTTGGGATTTCAGTCTCTTATCAAGGCAACTGAAAACAATCCCTATGAGGTGACCGTCGGTTGGGGCGTCATTGGCACACACATCCGGCCCTCGGCCGCTCGACTTGGAATTGGTCGCGCGCTTTTCGAAAGGACACTGGCCGCAGCCAAAGCAGCCAGAATTCCAGCAATTGACGCGACCATCGGCAGTGAGAATACCGAAGGCTTAGCCTACTACAGCGCAATGGGCTTTTTGGACTACAGGCTAATGGACGGTGCTGTGTCCAAGAAATTCTCGCTGTAGCAGCTTATCCGCGCGGTTGTGCGGCCGGGTAGACGCCCAGAATCTCGACATTGGTAGTGAAGTGCTCAAGCTCTTCCATTGCCAGGCGGACGTTTCGGTCGTCAGGGTGACCGACGATATCAGCATAAAACTGGGTCGCTGTGAATGAGCCATCAACCATATAGCTTTCCAGCTTGGTCATGTTGATCCCATTGGTCGCGAAACCTCCCATTGCCTTGTAAAGTGCCGCCGGGATGTTGCGGACCTGAAATACAAAGCTGGTGATCATACCGTGTGGGCCGCGTTGGGACAGATCCGCTTGCCGGGACATGACCAAAAACCGGGTCGTGTTGTTGTCTTGATCTTCTATGTGACGCGCCAGAACATTGAGGCCGTAAATCTCACCAGCCAGTTCACTCGCCAAAGCGGCTGAGTGCAGTTCACCCTGTTCCGAAACTTCGCGCGCGGCGCGGGCGTTGTCGGGGCTAACCCGGCCGCGAATACCGTGCTCTTTCAGGAAACCGGCGCATTGAGGCAGTAGAACAAGGTGCGAATGTGCCTCTGTAATGTCTGCCAGCGTTGCACCGGGGACTGCCAAAAGGTTGATGTGCACACGTACGAACGCTTCGTCCACAATATGCAAGCCGCTGTGAGGCAGAAGGCGGTGAATATCGGCCACTCGCCCGTAGGTCGTGTTTTCAACCGGCAACATCGCCAAATCCGCATCGCCGGATCGGACCGATTCGATCACATCTTCGAATGTGCGGCAGGGCAAAGCCTCCATATCGGGGCGTGCATTGCGGCATGCCTCGTGGCTATAGGCCCCTGGTTCTCCCTGAAATGCGATACGATTGGTCATTTGGTCGATTCCGTGCAACAAGTTCTTAAATTGGGCGTTTAGTCGCGGTGTCTATACCTTGCCTCTCGTTAGGGGAAGCCTTAGACACCTGCGCAGACAGCTGAAATGGACTCGCGATCAATGTTCGACACGATGACAGTTACCAAGGCCGCAGCAGGCCTGTTTGGCACCTTCCTGGTGTTGCTTTTGACCAAATGGGGCGCTGAAGCTCTTTATCATGTAGATGGGCATGGCGAAGTTGCCTACGTTATCGAAACCGAAAGCGCAGGTGAAAGCGCTGATGGCGAAGAGGTAGTATTCGAAGAAATGCTGGCTGCCGCTGACCCTGACAAAGGCTCCAAAGTCTTCCGTAAATGTTCGGCCTGCCACAAGCTTGAAGATGGTGCCAACGGAACCGGCCCGTACCTCTACGGCGTTGTTGATCGTCCGGTGGCATCGGCGAATGGTTTCGGCGGATACTCACCCGCGATGCAGGCTCATGGTGGCAACTGGACGCCTGAAGCCCTGGACGCGTTCCTGGCCAAGCCCAAAGATTATATCGCAGGTACAAGCATGAGCTTTGCCGGTCTGAAAAAACCGCAAGATCGCGCCGATCTGATTGCGTATCTGCAGACTATCGGCAACTGATCCAGCGATCAGAAATGACAAGTTGCAAAGCCGCTGCGTTTCGCAGCGGCTTTATTTTTGTCTAAGTAAATCTTCACAAAGTGTTCACGCACTCTAAACTTGAATCTGTCAGTGCTGGACCTTTAGCTAGGTTTAAGCGCATTAAGACGTTGTAAGGGCTGTAGAAGAGGCGGGCATGACACAAAATCGCACAAAATCGACGCTAACGACCATGAAGCGGAGAACAGCCCTACAATTGTTAGGCGGAAGCGCTGTCGCTGCTATGGCGCCGCAACTGAACGGAGTTATGGCCGCCGGAACATCAGGTGGTGATATCATCAAGGCGCACGGTTATTCGTTCTTTGGTAACCTCAAGTACCCACCTGATTTTGCACATTTTGATTACGTTAACCCTGACGCGCCTGTTGGTGGTGAAATTTCAGTATCGTCGCGCGGCACCTTTGACGGCATGAACCGTTTTAATTGGCAGGGCAAAGCGGGGCTCTATTCCGGATTGATCGCGGAAAGTATGTTTGGCGATAGTCCTTTTGGCTCGGCCTCGCCAGCAGACTCCATCACCGAAGCCTATGGGTTACTAGCCGAAGCCGTAGAATATCCAACCACTAAGGAATGGTGCATATTCTACATGCGGCCAGAAGCTCGTTTTGCAGATGGTACCCCGCTAACTGCACATGACGCCGCATTTACGCATGACCTTTTCCTCGAGCAGGGCATCCGAAGCTATGCGCGAGCGGTTAAACAACGCATCGAAGGGTACGAGATCATTGATGATCACACGATCAAGTACAACTTTGTTGGTGGCATCTCGCGCCGGTCGCTGATTTCGCAGGTTGGCGGAACACCTGTTTTTTCAAAGGACTGGTATGAAAAGACCGGTGAGCGTCTGGATAAGCAGAGCCTTGTGACCCCAATGGGAAGTGGGCCCTATGTCCTCGATGACTATGAGCTAAACCGCTACATCGTCTATCGCCGCAACCCGGAATATTGGGGCTGGCATTTGCCGATCAATGTCGGTCGCCACAACTTTGAAACCGTGCGGGTTGAGTACTTTGCTGACGATGCGGCCGAGTTCGAAGCCTTCAAAGCCGGGATCTACACATTCCGCGCGGAAGGCAGCACCAAGAAATGGGCTACCGGCTATGATTTCCCGGCGGTTCAGAATGGGTATGTAAAGCGTGAAAGCATTCCCGTAATGTCGCCGCCATCGCCTTCAGGCTTCATTTTCAACATGCAGCGCGCGCCGTTCGACGACATCAAGGTCCGCGAGGCGCTTGGTCTGGCCTTCAACTTTGAATGGACATCCGAGTCGCTGCAGTTCGGCTTGACCGAACAGCGCCATTCCTTTGCGGAAAACTCCGAGGTTGCAGCGGATGGTCTGCCTGACGAGATGGAAACAGCATTCCTCAAGTCGTTGGGGGATCTCGTGCCCGAGGAACTGTTCACACAGGAAGCCGTACGCGCCCATTCCTCGAAAGCGGATCGTACGGTCGATCGCCGCAATAAACGCACTGCACTGAAGCTGTTTGAAGAGGCCGGGTGGACGGTCTCCAGCAGCGGTAAGCTGCAGGATCCGGAAGGCAAGCAGCTTGAAATCACCATCATGCTGAACGCCTCTTCTTCGGACACGGCCGAAGCGATCGTGACAACATATGCAGCAAACCTCGAAAGCTTTGGCGTTGCGGTTACCGTAGAGAAAATTGACAGCGCTCAGTGGATCCAGCGGTACTACGACAAAGATTTCGATATGATCTTTTTCCGCAATCAGCCGTTCCTAGAGGCAGGCACCGGGCTCAAACAAGCCTATGGGTCCGAGACTGCCGTTGTGTCGTCCTACAATCCGCAGTCCCTGCAAAACCCGCTTGTAGATGCGATTATCGACGCGTCTCTCGATACAACATCGCGAGAAGAAGAAATCGCAGCACTCAAGTCGCTGGACCGCGTTTTGCGGTACCTCCGCATTCAGGTCCCAACCGGATATGTCTCGGATACATGGGTCGCCTATTACGACATGTTCGAACATCCCGAAGAATTGCCGCCGTTGGCCGTTGGGCAGTTTGACTTCTGGTGGTTTAATGAAGAGAAGTACCAGAAACTGAAAGCTGCAGGCGCGGTGAGGTAACCGATTTGGGCGCGTATATTCTTCGCCGGCTTTTGCTGGTCATACCGACGCTACTTGGAATTATGATTGTGAACTTCACCCTGGTGCAATTTGTGCCGGGTGGCCCAATCGAGCAGATACTGGCTCAGATGCAGGGCGAAGGTGACGTGTTCGCAGGATTTGCCGGGGGCGAAGGAGCTCCGGCCGAGGAAACCTTTGGCTCGGACAGCGAATATATCGGCGCCCGTGGTCTGCCTAAAGAATTCATCGAAGAGCTTGAGAAAGAGTTCGGTTTCGACAAACCTCCGGTCGAGCGTTTCCTGACGATGATGGGGAACTACCTGACACTGGATTTTGGCGAGAGCTATTTCCGTTCCATCAGCGTGATCGATCTGGTTTTGGAGAAAATGCCTGTTTCGATCTCTTTGGGTTTGTGGTCCACGTTGATTGCTTACCTGGTGTCGATCCCGTTGGGGATTCGTAAGGCGATCCGGGACGGATCGACCTTTGATACTTGGACCAGTGGCATGATTATTGTGGCCTACGCCATACCGGGGTTTCTCTTCGCGATCCTTCTTCTGGTGTTGTTCGCGGGTGGTTCCTACTGGCAGATATTCCCGCTAAGGGGGCTGACATCCGACAATTGGGAAAGTCTCAGCCTGTTTGGAAAGATCGTCGATTACTTCTGGCATATCGCGCTACCGATCATTGCGCTGACGATCTCAGCTTTTGCGACGCTGACACTCCTGACCAAGAATTCCTTTCTGGACGAGATCAAAAAGCAATACGTCATGACCGCCCGTGCCAAAGGGCTAAGCGAAAGCAAGGTTCTGTACGGCCATGTCTTCCGTAACGCGATGTTGATAGTGATCGCTGGTTTCCCCGCAGTGTTCATTGGCGTGTTTTTTGGCGGTTCGATCATTATCGAAACGATATTCTCGCTCGATGGTCTTGGCCGACTGGGGTTTGAGGCTGCAGTTGCACGCGACTATCCAGTGATTTTCGGCACTTTGTTCATCTTTGGTTTGATGGGGCTGGTTGTCGGCATCATCAGCGATTTGATGTATGTGCTGGTTGATCCTCGGATCGACTTCGAAAAGCGGGAGGGGTAAATGGCACTATCCCCCCTGAACCAGCGCCGCTGGCGCAATTTTCGTCGCAATGGCCGGGCGTTCTGGTCGCTGATCATCTTTTCCATTTTGTTCGGCCTGTCGCTGTTTGCTGAATTCATCGCCAACGACAAACCGATCCTGGTGAAGTACCGCGGTGAGTTTTATACGCCGATCTTCAACTTCTACCCTGAGACCAAGTTTGGAGGCGATTTCCAAACCGAAGCGATCTATCGCGATCCCGAGGTGCAGTGTCTGATCGATAGCGGTGGTCTGGAATCGTGTTTTGATGACCCTGAAGGAATCATCGATGAAATCAGGGCGGGCACTTTCCAAGAAGATGGTTTTGAACGGGGCTGGGCCGTCTGGCCGCTGATCCCCTATTCCTACAACACAAGCGTGGATCGACCAGGTGCGGCGCCCTTACCGCCGAATGGGCAAAATCTGCTGGGCACGGACGACACCAAACGTGATGTGCTGGCTCGTGTGATCTATGGGTTCCGCCTGTCGATATTGTTCACCCTGGTCGTAACGGGTGTAGCCAGCTTGGTCGGAATCTTCGCCGGAGCGGTTCAAGGCTTTTTCGGGGGATGGCTGGACCTCATTTTCCAGCGAATTATTGAAATCTGGTCAGCGACGCCCTCGCTCTACGTGATCATCATCATGTTTGCCATTCTTGGGCGAAGTTTCTGGCTGCTTGTGGCCCTGATGATTCTGTTCAGTTGGACGGGTCTGGTGGGTGTGGTCCGGGCAGAATTCCTTCGGGCGCGAAACCTCGAGTATGTTAGGGCGGCGCGGGCCTTGGGTGTTGGTAACATGACCATAATGTTCCGCCACATGCTGCCTAACGCGATGGTCGCCACCCTGACCTTTATGCCGTTCATCGTCACAGGCACTATTGGTGGTCTTGCCTCTTTGGATTTCCTTGGATTTGGCCTGCCGTCCTCGGCCCCATCGTTGGGTGAGCTGACTTTGCAAGCCAAACAGAACTTGCAGGCTCCTTGGCTTGCTTTCACGGCCTTCTTTACTTTTGCCATCATGCTGTCGCTTCTGGTTTTCATATTCGAAGGCGTTCGCGATGCGTTTGATCCCAGAAAGACCTTCTCATGAGCCTGCTGGATGTAAAAAACCTAAAGGTCTCGTTCCGGCAGGACGGGCAGGTGAGCGCTGCAGTAAAGGGTGTTTCGTTTACCGTGGACCGCGGAGAAACGGTCGCGCTGGTCGGCGAGTCTGGTTCGGGTAAGTCCGTCACGGCTCTTTCCACTGTGTCGCTGCTGGGCGATAGCGCGATCGTGGAAGGTTCTGTCAAATATGACGGCGACGAGATGATTGGCGCGTCCCCGGACAAACTCATGGATGTGCGTGGCAACGACATCAGTTTCATCTTTCAGGAACCGATGACCTCGCTCAACCCGCTACACACGATCCAAAAGCAGATGGCCGAGTCCTTGGCCCTGCATCAGGGGCTTACCGGCGACGCGGCCCGCGAGAGGATTGTGGAACTGTTGACTAAGGTGGGTATTCGTGACCCGCGCGAGCGGCTCGATAGCTATCCGCATCAGCTGTCAGGAGGGCAACGGCAGCGGGTCATGATTGCAATGGCATTGGCCAACAAGCCGGACATTTTGATCGCGGATGAGCCGACGACGGCATTGGACGTGACTATTCAAGCGCAGATATTGGAATTGTTGGCCGAGCTTCAGAAATCTGAGGACATGGGGATGCTGTTCATCACGCATGATCTTGGCATTGTGCGCCGCATCGCTGACCGTGTCTGTGTCATGAAAGATGGTGAGATCGTTGAAACCGGAGTAACCGCTGAGATCTTCAACAACCCTCAGCACCCTTACACGCGCAAACTGTTGGGCGCCGAACCCTCGGGTCATCCAGATCCGATCACCCCTGATGCCGAGGAAATAGCCCGAACAAATCACTTGAAGGTTTGGTTCCCGATCCAACGCGGATTTCTGAAACGTACAGTCGGTCACGTTAAGGCCGTCAACGACGCGACGCTCAGCGTGCGGGCGGGGGAGACGTTGGGAATTGTCGGTGAAAGCGGTTCGGGCAAGACGACACTAGCGCTTGCGATTATGAGGCTGATAGCATCCGAAGGCGGCATTACGTTCCGTGATCAGGATGTGCGTAAGTGGTCCACTCGACAGTTGCGGCGGCTGCGCAAAGATATGCAAATCGTGTTTCAGGATCCGTTCGGCAGCCTTAGCCCGCGGATGACTTGCCAACAGATCATCGCCGAAGGGCTGGCGATCCATAAGGTTGACCCTCATCGCGCGCCACGTGAACTGGTGGCGGAAGTTATGACCGAAGTCGGATTGGATCCGGCCGCAATGGACCGCTATCCGCATGAGTTTTCGGGTGGACAACGCCAGCGCATTGCGATCGCTCGCGCTATGGTGCTGCGACCCAAACTGCTGGTGTTGGACGAACCAACCAGCGCGCTGGACATGACGGTGCAGGTGCAGATTGTTGATCTGCTGCGCGATCTGCAGCGGAAATATGGGCTCGCGTATCTGTTCATTAGCCACGACCTGAAAGTCGTACGCGCGATGTCCCACAAGGTGATCGTGATGCGGAACGGGGATGTCGTCGAAATGGGCACAGCCGAAGATTTGTTCGAAAACGCCCAAACCGACTATACCCGCGAGCTTATTGCGGCGGCGGGCTAAGAGCAGCCCGCCACAGCTCTTTAGGCGTTGGCGCTTTCACGCGATGCCGATTTCGGAACGGGCCCACGTAACTCCTCGTAGTGATCGAAGTTCAGCTTGACCCAGCCAGTGCCGCGTGTGGCGCTGGCGAGGGTGCGGTGCAATTCGTCCTCCGCTACGGCAGGCAATTGCGCGTTGAATATTTCCCAGCCCGAGGCGTTGGGGTTGCCCTCAAAGCCCAGCACTTGGCCCTGCAGTGAACTGATGGTCGGAACCAAGTCACCAACAAAATCAGAAGGCAGATGAATCTCAGCAGTCAGTATTGGCTGCAGAACCACCGGTTTGGCCTGCGGCAATGCCTCGCGCACAGCGTTCTTGCCTGCGGTGCGGAAGGCATAATCAGAACTGTCTACGTTGTGGTGCTTGCCGTCGCTAAGCGTGACCTTAACATCGACCACCGGGAATCCCTCGGGCCCCTGTGCAAGCGCGTCCTTGGCGCCATGTTCGACCGACGGGATGTAATTTTTAGGCACCGCGCCGCCTTTGACGATCTCTTCGAACTGAAACCCTGTTCCGCGTGGCATCGGTGCGACCGAGATCACCACATCGGCAAATTGCCCGGCGCCGCCGGATTGCTTGCGGTGGCGGTGACGATGTTCAACTGGTGCCCGAATGGTTTCGCGATAGGCGGTTTCAACCTGATCCGTTGCAATCTCAATTCCGAAATCTTCGGCCAGCTTGCTGGTGACACGCCGCATATGTTGTGGTCCCTGGGATCCTAATACAGCGTGGCCGCTCAGTTCATCCTGATCGAGGTGCAGGCCGGGGTCAATTTCCACAAGCCGGGTCAGCGCATTGGATAAGCGCACATCGTCCCTTTCATGGGCAGGGGAAACGATCTGTCTATGTGCAATGGGATGAGAGGCAGCCCATTCTGGCAGCGGGGTGGCTTCCTTACTGTCATAGAGGTTACCGGGGTTCAGGTGATCGGATTTTACCGCCAACCCGATTTGCCCCGCTGGCAGCTCAGCTATCTGAGTTTTAGCGTCCAGAGTTGTCAGGTTGCCAACGGTTTCCCCGCCCAAATTCTCATGTGCTTTCACGCCGTCACCCAATCCGCGCAAAACAACAATCTTACCGATGTGCTTCTTCACGTCTGCGAAACCAGCAATGGCGCGGGCGTTTTCCGCAGCTTCGTCGCGATCAGCTGCGATGTCGAATTCGGGCGCCTCATGCCGCAGCGCTTTCATCAAACGGGTCAGACCATTGCCGTGGCTGGCCGCCCCCAGGCAGGCCGGAATCAGTTGATGGTTCTGCAATACCTGTGCAGCCAAGTCATAAACCTCAGCGCTTGGCGGCTGTTTGTCTTCGATGAGCTGTTCCAGTAGATGGTCATCGAAATCTGACAATGTCTCCAACAGTTCGGTGCGGGCTTCCTGTTCGCGGTCCTCGACCGATTGCGGCAATTCGATCAAAGCAGACGGCTGCCCTTCCTGATATTTCCACGCCCGTTCCGAGATCAGATCGACCGCGCCAATGATTGTGTCGCCGTCGCGGATCGGTACCTGCCGAAGGGCAATGTGATGGGTGCAATAGGTCTGAAGCGCCGCGATGATGTCGCGGATTCGGCCATTCGGGTTGTCCATGCGATTGATGAAAAGAAAACATGGGATGCCTGCCTCTTCGACCAGTCGCAGGTAGGGCGCGCAAAGGACGGCGGCGTTTGGATCGGGTGGAACGACTACAACGGCGGCGTCGGAGATAGCCATGGCCGGTCCGACATACGCCAAGTTGTCGCCGCCGCCATCAACGTCGATGGCGCACCACGGCTCGTCTAAATAAGAAAAACCGTGCAAATGCACGGTTCCGGATACGTCGAAGGTGGTGGGCCGGTCATCGAGGCGGCTGATGGCCTCGACCAGAGTGGTTTTGCCCGATTGGCTGGGGCCGAGGACGGTGAAAACGCGCATAGGTGCTGTCCCTCTTTCAAATTGCAGATCAGCTGCACGAAAAGGGTAGCCTTACGCGAATGCGTCGGCGCAATTGTCTGATACTCGGCCTGCCTCAGATGCGGGCGGGGTGTCGCCCGCCCTGCAAGTTTGTGAAAAACTGACCCGTCGCGTCAAGCCCTGACCTCTTGGCGGGTCAGATTGCTGAGCTGTGGCCAGCCTTACTCAGGTCGTAGGCGTCAAAGCTGCGCGCGATCATCCTGGTTAGCGGTCTGGCTTCGGGTGGTACGAACAGGCCGTCCTCGTTGATGCGTAACAATCCATCAAAAGCCTTATTGGCGTCCTGATACATAAGTTGCAGCTCGGTGGAGGAGATGTCGTGGTCGCGCAGAATCTCGGCGCTGTTGATCTGAAAGTCGCACATCAGCGCTTCGATCAGGCGCGAGCGCAGGACGTCTTGTCCTTTGAACAAGTGCCCGCGTGAGGTCGAGAACCGCCCTTCGCGGATCGCTTTGGTATGGGCGGACGTCGCGGGCGCGTTCTGTGCATAGCCCTGCGGGAAGCGTGAGATTGAGCTGGCGCCAACACCAATCAGAACTTCGGCCTGGTCGTCAGTATACCCTTGGAAGTTCCGCTTTAGCCGTCCGGCTTTAAGCGCATGGGTCAGGCCGTCATCTTGCGTGGCAAAGTGGTCGATGCCGATTTCCGCGTAGTTGTCCCACATGAACAGGCGACGCGCTGTATCGAACAGGTCCAGCCGCTCTTCGGGGGTAGGCAACGCGTCCGATGGAATCAATTGTTGCCGCTTAGCCATCCATGGCACGTGCGCATAGCCATACAACGCCACCCGGTCCGGGCTGAGGGAAAGCAGCTTTTGCACACTTTCCGTCATGCGTGTCTTTGTCTGATGCGGCAGGCCGTAAAGAATATCGGCGTTCAGACTGTTGATCCCACGGGCGCGGATCATGTCCACAGCGTCGCGGGTGGTGTCATAGCTTTGAATACGCCCGATCGTCTTTTGAATTTCGTCATCGAAATCCTGCACCCCGATCGAGGCCCGGTTCATTCCAGCTTCGGCTAGTGCATCAAGTCGCGCTTCGTCGATTTCGTTCGGATCGATCTCAACCGAAAACTCGGCGTCCGGTCCCAGCGGCACGATGTTCAGAATGCTGCATGCGAGATCACGCATAAGGTCAGCGTTCAGAAGGGTTGGCGTGCCGCCGCCCCAATGTAGGCGCGATAGGGTAACACCTTCGGGCAGATGTGCTGCCAACAGATCCAGTTCGGCCTTCAAGACGTCCACATAGGCAATCACCGGATTGTCTGTCTGGGTGCCTTGTGTCCGACAGGCACAGAACCAGCAGAGCCTGCGGCAGAACGGAACGTGGATGTACAGCGACACTGCGCTTCCGGGTTTGATGTCGGAAATCCAGTCTCCATAAAGACTTGACCCCACATCATTGCTGAAGTGGGGAGCGGTGGGGTAGCTTGTGTAACGCGGTACTTTCGCGTCAAATAGTCCAAGCTTTGCCAATTGAGGTTTCACTATCATAGCGATACCGTTAAGGCACAGCCATCCAAGACACCTTGACAGAGATCAAGTGGAAACGCGCATGACACCAATTTTTAAGATCGACCATACGAACTGTGAAGACTGCCCGATTCGACATCGGGCCGTGTGTGCGCACTGTGACGTGGATGAGCTGGAAGAGCTAGAAAGTATTAAATACTACCGCAGTTTCGAAGCTGGTCAGACCATTATCTGGTCAGGTGATCAGATGAACTTTGTGGGTTCGGTTGTCTCTGGTATCGCCTCGCTGACGCAGACGATGGAAGACGGGCGGACGCAAATGGTGGGTTTGCTTTTGCCCAGCGACTTTGTCGGACGTCCGGGGCGCGAATCCGCGCCGTATGACGTGCTGGCCACCACTGACTTGGTCATGTGTTGTTTCCGCAAGAAACCCTTTGAAGAACTGATGAGCAATACACCGCATATTGCACACAGGCTCCTTCAGATGACCTTGGACGAACTGGATGCAGCACGAGAGTGGATGCTGGTTCTGGGCCGCAAAACTGCGCGTGAAAAGATTGCGAGCCTTCTGTCGATCATTGCGCGTCGGGATGCTTCGATCAGTCAAAAGGGCAACTCGGGCCCGATCGTGTTCGATCTGCCCCTGACCCGCGAAGCGATGGCTGATTACCTTGGTCTGACGCTTGAGACCGTCAGCCGCCAGATTTCGGCCTTGAAAAAGGACCAGGTCATTCTTCTTGAAGGCAAGCGCCACGTTACGATTCCGGATATGGGGCGCCTTATGGAAGAGGCTGGTGACGACTCGGACGGAGGTTTTCTGGTCTGACCGGTTATGCGTGACGGGCCAGTCCTGTCATGCTTAAGTAGGTTTGTCGAAAGACTTTCAGGAGCAAACCTATGGAATTCAGCAGTATTTTGGCAATGTTGTTTATTGGCGCCGTCGCGGGATGGCTGTCAGGCAAGATCATGGAGGGCCGCGGTTTCGGCCTGATCGGCAACATCATAGTTGGCGTTGTCGGTGCTTTTCTGGCCGGAACAATTTTCCCGGCCTTAGGCTTTGCCGTGGGCGGTGGGGTGTTTTCTTCAATCTTCTTTGCGACGATTGGTGCGGTGATCCTGTTGTTCTTGATTGGCCTCGTCAAAAAATAAGAGAACCGCCCCGAAGGGCGGTTTCCCAATCATACTCTAGTGGGCCAGAAAGACCGGAACCGGGGATTGCTCCAGCATGTTTCGTGTCGCGCCGCCCAATATGGCTTCGCGGAACCGCGAGTGGCCATACGCTCCCATGACGATCATGTCCGCTTCGGTATCTGACGCGTGCCGGTTCAGGATATCGGATACCCGCGTCATCGTCTTGCTGAGAACGTCAATCTCACATTTGACCCCGTGACGCGCGAGCATCTGGGATAGCATTCCGCCCGGGTCGGAGCGATCGGGTCCGTGGCGTGGCGGGTCTATTACAACGATTCGCACCAAATCAGCCTGAGTTAGGAAGGGCAGGGCTTTACGAATAGCGCGCATTGCCTCAACACTTTCGTTCCAGCCGATCAGGATGGTGCCGGGTTGTTCGAATGGCGTTACGTCATCAGGGGTGACCAAAACCGGGGCGTGTCCCTCGAACATGGCGGCTTCGATAATGGGCTCGGCCTCGGCGCCTCGGTCGGGCCCATATGGTTGAGGCAGTACAACCAAATCCGAGAAGCGCGCGCGATGGGCAACATGTCGTCCGATGTCCGCGATTTGGGCGACGCCGCTCTCTGCCGACCAGCGGGTTCCGGTCTTACCCAAGTAATCCTTGGCAAAAGCTAGTACTTCCTCAGCTTCGGCGTTGGCGCGGCTGAGCGTCTCTTGCAGGATCAGAGCATTTGCTCCTGCGTAATAGTACCCGGTTTGGCTGCGATCGACGCCAAGACACAAGGCTTCGGCGTGTGCATCCTGCGAACTTGCCAGAGCTGCCATCTGCGCTAACGCAGATCCGCTTTGTCCGGTGTCCGTAATCACTGTGAGAAGAGATTTGTAAGCCATTGTGACCTCTTGCCTTCAAAGCACGTCATGCTGCGGCCTGATGGCCCAGATGTCTGAATAGGATTGTCACAGAAATCAGAGTACTGTCTTGACACAGATCAAAGCAGTTCTGGCCTCTGTCCGACAAAACAGCAGCCAGTCAAATGGGTCCCGCGACACATAAAGAATCGGGCGGGGCATGGCAAAGGGACGCAATATGTCAAATTACATCAAGCTGATCGTGCTTGGTCTCGTCGTGGTTTTTGCCGCGATCGGGTCCAATTATGCACGCGATTTGGCGTATCAGGTGCATGCGATACTGGTGATGCTGATCGCCGGTGGTTTGTTCATCTGGACGCTTAGAAACACAGATGAGCCAGATATCCTTGTTGATCGCTCGGGCGAATACATGGATGACGTGATCCGCTATGGCGTGATCGCGACCGCCTTTTGGGGGGTCGTTGGGTTCCTCGCTGGTACCTTTATTGCGTTCCAGTTGGCCTTTCCGGTCCTGAACTTTGAGTGGGCTCAAGGTTATTTGAACTTTGGGCGTCTGCGCCCGCTGCACACATCAGCCGTGATTTTCGCCTTTGGTGGTAACGCACTGATCGCAACTTCTTTCTACGTCGTGCAACGCACCAGTGCGGCACGCCTTTGGGGTGGCAACCTCGCGTGGTTCGTATTCTGGGGATATCAGTTGTTCATCGTTCTGGCCGCAACCGGGTATGTTCTGGGCGGTACTCAGTCCAAAGAATACGCCGAACCTGAATGGTATGTTGACCTGTGGCTGACCGTTGTCTGGGTCGCCTATCTGGCAGTCTTCCTTGGTACGGTTATCAAGCGGAAAGAGCCCCACATCTATGTTGCGAACTGGTTCTATCTGGCGTTTATCGTAACCGTTGCCATGCTGCACCTGGTCAACAACATGACCATCCCGGTCAGCATTTGGGGCTCGAAATCGGTCATAGTCTGGTCGGGCGTACAAGACGCGATGATCCAGTGGTGGTACGGCCACAACGCTGTGGGCTTCTTCCTGACAGCTGGCTTCCTGGGCATGATGTACTACTTCATTCCGAAACAGGCCGAGCGTCCGGTATTCTCGTACAAGCTGTCGATCATCCACTTCTGGGCGCTGATCTTCCTGTACATCTGGGCTGGTCCACACCACCTGCACTATACCGCGCTGCCTGATTGGGCTTCGACGCTGGGCATGGTGTTCTCGGTCATCCTGTGGATGCCGTCGTGGGGTGGTATGATCAACGGTCTGATGACCCTGTCGGGTGCTTGGGACAAGCTGCGCACCGACCCTGTAATCCGCATGATGGTGATCTCGGTTGGCTTCTACGGCATGTCCACATTCGAAGGTCCGATGATGTCGATCCGCGCGGTAAACTCGCTGAGCCACTACACTGACTGGACCATTGGTCACGTGCACTCGGGCGCGCTGGGCTGGAACGGCATGATCACCTTTGGTGCGCTGTACTTCCTGGTACCTGTCCTGTGGAAGCGTGAGCGTCTGTACTCGCTGCAAATGGTCAGCTGGCACTTCTGGCTCGCAACCATCGGTATCGTTCTGTACGCCGCTTCGATGTGGGTCACCGGTATCATGGAAGGCCTGATGTGGCGTGAAGTGGATGCCAACGGCTTCTTGGTGAACTCGTTCGCCGACACCGTGGCAGCCAAGTTCCCGATGTATGTGGTGCGTGCTCTGGGTGGCGTGATGTTCGTCGCTGGCGCAGTGATCATGTGCTACAACCTGTGGATGACTGTGCGGAAGGCACCGGCCAAGGAGGCCAGCCTTACCGTCGCGGTCCCGGCTGAATAAGGAGGGCCGGAGCAATGGCAATTCTCGACAAACATAAGATCCTCGAGACCAACGCGACCCTCCTGCTGGTATTCAGCTTCTTGGTCGTGACCATCGGTGGCATCGTTCAGATCACCCCGCTGTTCTATCTCGAGAACACCATTGAGAAGGTGGAGGGCATGCGCCCTTACACCCCTCTCGAAATGGCGGGCCGTGAGATTTACATCCGCGAAGGCTGCTATGTCTGCCACAGCCAGATGATCCGCCCAATGCGGGATGAGGTCGAACGCTATGGCCACTACTCGCTGGCGGCTGAATCGATGTATGACCACCCGTTCCAGTGGGGTTCCAAGCGTACCGGCCCTGATCTGGCACGTGTTGGTGGCCGTTATTCGGACCAGTGGCATGTGGACCACCTGCGTGATCCGCAGTCGGTTGTACCGGAGTCGGTCATGCCGAAATACGGCTTCCTTGAGCACCGCAAGCTGGACGGCAAGTATATCGGTGACATCATGGCAGCGAACGCTGTTGTGGGAACACCATATACTGAAGAGATGCTGGCCAATGCCGAAGCGGACTTCCGTGCACAGGCTGATCCGGACAGTGACTATGACGGACTGCTTGAGCGCTACGGCGACAAAGTCAGCGTGCGTAACTTCGATGGTCAGCCTGAACTGACCGAGGCCGATGCGCTGGTCGCTTATCTGCAGATGCTGGGTACTCTGGTCGACTTCTCGACCTTCACCCCGGACGCGAGCCGCTAAGGAGGGTGTGATGGAAGAATATACACTCCTGAGGCAATTCGCGGATAGCTGGATGCTGCTCCTGCTGTTTGCCTTCTTTGTTGGCATCATCATCTGGGTTTTCCGCCCTGGTGCCAGCAAGGAATACAAGGACACAGCCAACATCCCTTTCCGGCATCAAGACAAACCCGCCGAATCTGAATCTAAGGAGGCGCGGCAATGAGCAAGACACCTGAAAAACTGCCGGGCGACCCTAAGACAACCGGGCACAGCTGGGACGGTCTGGAAGAGTTCGATAACCCGATGCCTCGCTGGTGGTTGTGGACTTTCTACGTCACCATCATCTGGGGCGTGATCTACACCATCATGTATCCTGCATGGCCTCTGGTTCAGTCGGCTACGGCTGGTGTGACTGGCTGGTCTTCACGCGCTGAAGTGCAAGAAGAAATGGTTTCCTTCGAAGAGGCAAACGCGCCGTGGAACGCCAGACTGGTTGAAACTCCGCTGGAGCAGATTTCGGCTGATGCTGATCTGCAGCAATATGCAGTGAACTCGGGCGGCGCTGTTTTCCGCACTTGGTGTGCGCAGTGCCACGGCTCGGGTGCGCAAGGCGCTACCGGCTTCCCGAACCTGTTGGATGACGCTTGGCTGTGGGGCGGTACGCTCGAAGACATCGAGTTCACCATCGCACATGGTATCCGGAACGAAGAAAGCGACGACGCGCGCTATTCCGAGATGCCTGCATTTGGCGACATCCTCGAAAGTGACGAGATCACACAGGTGGTTCAATACGTCATGTCACTGACAAATGCTCAGTCTGACGATGCTGCGGCCCAAGCAGGCAAGGTCGTCTTTGAAGACAACTGTGCGGCTTGCCACGGCGAAGACGGTAAAGGCGATGTCTTCCAGGGCGCGCCGAACCTGACTGATGCCATCTGGCTATATGGCGGCAGCGAAGAGGCTCTGACCGAAACGGTGACCTACAGTCGCTTTGGTGTGATGCCCCCTTGGGAAAATCGTCTGACCGAGGCGCAAATCCGCGCTGTTACAGCTTACGTCCACCAGCTGGGTGGCGGTCAGTAACGGCTTAAAGGAATACCTTCGGACGGTTCGCCGTCCGAAGGTTGAGGCACCGGCTGTTCCATCTGTTCGCGCGTTTCCAGAACAGCCGGTGCTACTATCTTAGACTACTGGTCCTGTCCGACCCGGTCCAGAGGCCAGCTATTTCAGACGATCACGTTTTGCGCGCTTGCTTTCCTTCCACCAGTGATCTTCTGGCAGCCATTCCCGTTTTGATGTCTTGTCGCTGCCCGGTGTCTGGGTCGCGACCATAAATGTTCTTGCAAGGATCGAGAGCATCTTACCTCTCCTGATTTTGGTTCCAACTGGGTTCAGAATTGATCTTCGGACGGAAAAATGCGACTCAATTGGCATTTGACCATGTAACCAGGACTTACACATGGATTGGTTGAAGATGCCGCCTCTGGCTTCTTTGAGAGCCTTCTCTGCCTTTGCAGAAACGAGAAATGTCGTGAATGCTGGCGCGTCTCTCAATGTCAGCCATGCTGCCATAAGCCAACAGTTACGCGCATTGGAGAAACATCTTGGTGTTGCGCTGCTGGATCGCTCCGGCAAATCAATGACCCTGACGTCCGAGGGAGAAACGCTGGCACGCGCGCTGCATCTGGGGTTCGGCGCCATCGGTAGTACAGTGGCTGAGCTGATGCAGGCAACCGAGGATCGCCCGGTCCACGTTTCCTTGACTGCGTCCTTTGCAGCCTCGTGGCTTATGCCTCGCTTGCCCGCGTTTCAGGATGAATTTCCCGGTGTTCATCTGGTTCTGGATCCGTCCGCCAAATTGGTCAGCCTGCGCCCTGGTGGCGTGGATGTGGCAATTCGTTATGGCGCAGGAGATTGGGCTGGTGTGAAATCCGAACTTCTGTTGCAAAGCCCGATTGTGATCGTCGCTGCTCCGTCCCTGTTGGGCGGCAGAACTACAATGACACCGGAAGAACTGAGCCAACTGCCCTGGCTAGAGGAGTTGGGCACTACAGAAGCGACCTCATGGCTTACGCGCCAAGGGGTCGAGCATGGTCCGAAAGCTGGCCGCATCGCGCTGCCGGGTAATCTGCTATTGGAAGGCGTGCGAGCGGGGCAGGGTGTGACGGTGACAGTGCGGCACTTTGTCGAAGCGGATATCGCAGCGGGCCGCGTCATCGAATTGTTTTGCGAGCCCGGCTCGCGCGGGTATCATATGGTCACGGGCGATGCGCCACTACGTCCAGCAGTTAAGACCTTTGCAGGCTGGCTCAGGCGTCAAGCTGGTCACATGTGACAAAAGGTGTCTGTGCGATGCGCTTTTGACCCATGTCAAAGTGACTAGCTTTGTGATCTGGGACAAGACGCCGAAAAAACAGCCACATCTGGA
This sequence comes from Ruegeria sp. BE9, assembly GCF_056538765.1. NCBI lineage: Bacteria > Pseudomonadati > Pseudomonadota > Alphaproteobacteria > Rhodobacterales > Roseobacteraceae > Ruegeria > Ruegeria sp. BE9. The sequence goes on from NZ_JBQFTS010000008.1 coordinate 171,231, forward strand.
GCTAATCCGTGAGTGATTCCGACCCCGCCCCCAGCCTTTACGTTGCCAGGGAGCCAATCTATCCCCGGCGTGTTTCCGGGCCATTTCGAAATCTGAAATGGATCATACTCGTGGTCACGTTGGGAATTTACTACGTTACACCATGGTTCCGCTGGGATCGCGGTCCCAGCTTGCCGGATCAAGCCGTCCTGCTAGATTTGGCAAACCGCCGTTTCTACTTTCTTTGGATCGAGATTTGGCCGCACGAGTTTTACTTTGTGGCAGGCCTGTTGATCATGGCTGGCCTAGGTCTGTTTCTGTTCACGTCTGCGCTGGGGCGCGTCTGGTGCGGATATGCGTGTCCGCAAACCGTGTGGACTGACCTTTTCATTCTGGTGGAGCGCTGGATTGAAGGTGATCGCAACGCACGATTGCGCCTGCATAGGCAGAAAAAGCTCGACTTTCGCAAGGCGCGGCTTCGGATCACGAAGTGGACAGTCTGGTTTCTGATTGGTCTGGCGACCGGCGGTGCTTGGGTATTCTACTTTGCTGATGCGCCTACGCTGGCCCGCGATCTTGTTACGGGGAACGCGCACCCGGTAGCCTACACAACCGTTCTTATCTTGACGGGTACCACCTTTCTGTTTGGCGGGTTCGCGCGCGAACAGATTTGTATCTATGCCTGCCCATGGCCGCGCATTCAGGCCGCGATGATGGACGAAGACACCCTGGTTGTTGGGTACCGGGAGTGGCGTGGCGAACCACGCGGTAAGGGCAAGCGGCAGGCAGATTCCGAGTTGGGTGATTGCATCGACTGTATGGCCTGCGTGAATGTCTGTCCGGTGGGGATCGACATTCGGGACGGTCAGCAGCTCGAGTGCATTACGTGCGCACTATGTATCGATGCGTGCGATGACATGATGGCCAAGATCGGTAAGCCGCGCGGTCTGATTGACTATATGGCGTTGAGCGATGAAACCCGCGAGCGGGCTGGCCAACCTCCCAAGAGCGTTTGGAAGCACATTCTGCGGCCACGTACGATCATGTATACGGCCATGTGGGCCGCCGTTGGGTTTGGGTTGCTGTTTGCCCTGTTTATTCGGTCAGATATCGATCTGACTGTGGCACCGGTACGAAACCCCACATTTGTGACTTTGTCGGACGGTACGATCCGCAACACCTATGATGTACGGTTGCGCAACAAACATGGTGAAGAGCGGCCCTTCCAGCTTACTTTGTCGGGTGATCCGGCATTGCAGCTTCAGATCGAAGGTGTCGAAGGAAACATTGTCAATGTCGCTGCGGATACGGCACAATTGACGCGCGTTTACATCGTGTCGGCCAAGGGTACTGGACCTGCCACTACGGATGCTACGCCGGTTCGCATCTGGGTCGAAGACATCGAAAGCGGTGAACGGGCTCAAAAGGATACCACGTTCAACGGACAAGGAAACTGAACATGGCAGAACGGAAATTCACGGGGAAGCATGCGCTGGCCGTTTTCGTCGGAGCGTTTGGTGTCATCATCGCCGTGAACCTTGTGCTCGCTTATAATGCGGTCAAAACCTTTCCGGGGCTCGAGGTCAAAAACTCTTACGTTGCAAGTCAGGAGTTCAACGAACGCCTGAAAGAGCAACAGGCACTGGGTTGGGAAATTCGTGCCGAAGTGTCCGGTGGGTTGCTGATCTTGCATATTACGGACAAAACCGGAGCTCCGGTTGAGGTGGCCGAATTGCAGGCTGTTGTTGGCCGGGCGACGCATGTGAAGGATGACTTCGTACCTGACTTCACATTTGACGGGCAAGCCTATGCAACCCCGGCTTCGTTGGGCAAAGGTAACTGGAACATCCGTCTGGTGGCCAAGGACCAAGATGGGGCTGAGTTCGCGCAGCGTGTCCCGCTGTATGTGAAGGGGTAAAGTATGACGGCGCAACTTACATCCGGTACAGCGGCTTGTCCGGGCTGTATAGCCAGCCCGGCTGAACCGGCGCGCCCAATTCCTCAGGATGTGCAGATCGCGCTGTCTTTGCCGGGTATTCATTGCTCGGCCTGTATCTCTACAGTCGAACGCGAGTTGAATGCCCACCCCGGTGTGGAAGATGCGCGCGTCAACCTGACCCTGAAACGTGCGATGGTCAAAGCCTCACCCGATCTGCGCGCTGCTGATCTGATCCCTGTTCTAGAGAACGCAGGTTTTGAGGCGCATGAGTTGGACCCGGGTGCGTTGTCGGCGACGCAAGCGGATAAGGCGGGGCGTGATCTGCTGATGCGGCTGGCCGTGGCCGGGTTTGCCTCGATGAACGTGATGCTGTTGTCGGTATCTGTCTGGTCAGGCGCCACAGACGCGACGCGGGACATGTTCCACTGGATTTCAGCCGCTATTGCTTTGCCTGCGATCGCGTTTTCCGCGCAGCCCTTCTTTGCCAATGCGTGGAGTGCTCTGCGTGTGCGGCGTCTGAACATGGATGTGCCTATCGTGCTGGCTATCTTGCTGGCGCTGATAACGTCGCTGTGGGAAACGGCACTCAGTGGTGAGCATGCTTATTTCGACGCGGCCCTGACCCTGACGTTCTTTCTGCTCGCGGGACGGTATCTGGATTATCGAACCCGGGCCGCTGCCCGGTCTGCCGCCGAAGAGTTGACGGCGCTTGAAGTGCCACGAGCTATCAAATTGGTCGATGGCGTGGAGAATGAGGTCGCCGTAGCCTCGCTTGCTGTCGGAGATCTGGTCCTCGTAAGGCCCGGTGGCCGTATGCCTGTGGATGGTGAAATCGTTTCTGGTCAGTCGGAATTGGATCGGTCGTTGCTTACCGGGGAAACGCTTCCTGTATTTGCCGAAGCGGGCCTGACTGTCAGCGCGGGTGAGGTCAACCTGACCGGCCCGCTAACGATCAAGGCAACGGCGGTGGGTGAGGATACGTCTCTGCATCAAATGGCGGATCTGGTTGCCATCGCTGAATCCGGCCGGTCGCGCTATACCTCACTGGCTGACAAAGCTGCCAAACTTTATGCGCCGGGCGTCCATATCTTGTCTGCCCTCAGCTTTCTTGGCTGGTATATCTACTCAGGCGATATCCGCACTGCGTTGAACATCGCCGCTGCTGTTTTGATCATCACTTGCCCCTGTGCATTGGGCTTGGCCGTGCCGGCGGTGACCACGGCGGCCTCGGGTAGACTGTTCCGCAAAGGGATGCTGATCAAACATTCGACCGCGTTAGAGCGTTTGGCCGAGGTTGATACCGTTGTCTTCGACAAAACGGGTACGCTGACATCAGGTACTCCGGAACTTACTAACCTAGGAGACCATTCGCGTGGCGATCTTGCGATCGCCTTGGCTCTGGCCGAGGCATCGTCACACCCGTTATCGGTTGCGCTGACAAGATCGGCGCGCGACGCTGGAATCAAACCTGCGGCTTTGCGGGACGTCGTTGAGGTTCCTGGCTATGGGACCGAAGGCACATATCGGGGGCAACGGGTTCGTCTGGGCCGAGCGGCTTGGACCGGAGGTTCAGAGGGCGACGAGACAGTGGCCTGGCTCTCCGTAACAGGAAAAGATCCAATACCCTTCGTTTTTAACGATTCCTTACGACCGGGCGCCGCCGAAGCTGTTCAGTCATTCCGGCAAGCTGGAAAAGAGGTCATCCTGATCTCAGGCGATACGCAGGGTGCGGTGCAGGCACTGGCAGAAAAGCTGGGTATTGATAATTGGGTCGCACAGGCCCTGCCGCAGGACAAGGCGGTCCGTGTGCAGGAATTGAACGGCCAAGGGCGTCATGCCCTGATGGTTGGTGATGGCTTGAATGACACGGCTGCGCTGGCGGCGGCGCATGTATCAATCTCTCCGGCTTCTGCATTGGATGCAGCGCGCGTGGCGTCGGATATCGTGCTGCTGGGCAACGATCTGGCCCCAATCGCTGATGCTTGTGATACGGCGGTGAAGGCAACTAAACGGATTCGCGAGAACTTTCGGATCGCGACCGTGTATAATATCATTGCGGTTCCGCTGGCCGTTGTCGGCTTGGCAACACCGCTGATTGCGGCTCTGGCGATGTCGACCTCGTCTATCACCGTGTCTCTGAACGCCCTCCGACTGAGGTAAACGATATGGAAGTTCTGGCCTATCTGATACCGATTTCCCTGTTTCTGGGCGGGGTTGGGCTTATTGCGTTTGTGTACACAGTCCGCTCGAACCAGTATGACGATCCCGAAGGCGACGCGCGACGTATCCTGAGCGATGATTGGGACGACAAACCCAAGCCCTGAGGTGGTGCGCCTTTGCGCCCTTGAAATTGCCGCAATGCCCGGTTATGTCCGGCCCATCCGCTAGCAGAGAGAACCAAGCCACATGGCAACTATGAATCCGATCCAGTTCATTCAGCAAGTCCGCGCCGAAGTTGCAAAGGTCGTTTGGCCGACCCGGCGTGAGGTTCTGTTGACCACGGTCATGGTGTTCATCATGGCGGCACTGACGGCCGTATTCTTTGCTCTGGTTGATCTGGGCATCCGCGGTGGTCTGCAATTGATCCTGGGCGCGTTCAGCTAAACAGGTTTGGGCGTGCGGAAACGCCACTGCCCCCTTGCACGTCGCGCAATGTCAGAGTAGTTGACGCGGTACTATTCGGAATGGGCGTGCGGCGATTCGGGCTGCGCGCCGCTTTTTATTCCGGGTGATGCGATAGAATTTCAATGACGGTGCTTCCGGCAGTTTGAACGCACCGAAGGTAAAACAAGGACGACAGGTTCATGGCGAAACGGTGGTACTCGGTCAGCGTTCTTTCGAATTTCGAAAAGAAGATCGCAGAGCAGATCCGCACGTCGGTGGCCGAGCAGGGCCTTGAGGACGATATCGACGAAGTACTGGTGCCCACCGAAGAGGTGATCGAAGTGCGCCGGGGCAAGAAGGTTACGACCGAACGCCGCTTTATGCCCGGTTATGTCCTAGTGCATATGGAAATGTCGGATCAGGGCTATCACCTGATCAACTCGATCAACCGCGTGACTGGTTTCCTTGGCCCTCAAGGCCGCCCGATGCCGATGCGTGATGCCGAGGTGAACCAGATCCTCAACCGCGTTCAGGAAGGCGAAGAAGCGCCGAAACTGATGATCTCTTTCGAGGTGGGCGAGAAGGTCAAGGTCAACGACGGCCCGTTCGAAGATTTCGACGGCATGGTCGAAGGCGTGGACGACGAGAACCAGAAGCTAAAGGTTTCGGTCTCGATCTTTGGTCGGGAAACTCCTGTCGAGCTGGACTTTACCCAAGTCACGAAGCAGAGCTAAAAGCCGCTTCAGAGAGAATTTACCGCGCCGCGATGCCCCGGGCAACGCGGCGTTTTTTTGTCGGCCTTACTGACACGGCCGCCATACTCCTTCCTTGCCCTTGTGCTTTACCTGATGCAGACTTGTCCTCGGAAGCGCGATGTCTGTTTTACCGCTTGGTCTGTTGGCAAATGGACCAGATCGGTGCCATGCTTTGGGAGGAGCGTGTTATGACATCCAAAAGCGAAGGTTCCACACCGCCGGACAATCCGACGCCGCAGCAGACGGCTGTACCTGAGGTCAACAGGATAACTTCGGATGATATTATCGCTTCGTTGAAAGCTGGCTTTTCCGACTTTCTGGCTCGCCCCGTCATGAGTGGCTTTTTTGGCCTCTTTTATGCGGTTTTCGGGATCTTGCTGGTTTGGAGCTTGGTCTGGCTTGGCAAGATCTGGATGATCATTCCCGCTATTGTCGGTTTTCCGCTGGTCGCGCCTTTTGCTGCCGCGGGGCTTTATGAGATGTCTCGCCGCTTGCAAACGGGAGAGAGTTTCGGTTGGTCGGACATCCTCACTGTGATGGCTGACCAAAGCAAACGTGAAATGGGCTGGATGGCTTTTGTCACCCTGTTCATTTTCTGGGTGTGGATTTACCAGGTTCGCCTTTGGCTGGCGATTATTTTGCAGAATGCATCCTTCTCGGATTTTGACGGGTTTTTGAACACCGTATTCTTTACTCCGCAGGGTTGGACGTTTCTTGCCGTTGGCACCTGCGTGGGCGCATTTCTTTCGGCCGTGTTGTTTACAGTCACCGTCGTTGCCATGCCTATGTTGCTGGACCGGGAAACCAATTTCGTGTCCGCCATGTTAACGTCCATTCGTGTCGTCTCGGAAAACCCGGTGGTTATGCTCAGTTGGGCGGCGATCATCTCGGTTACTATGCTGCTGTCGCTGGTTCCGGCGTTTTTGGGTCTGATTTTCACGCTGCCGATACTTGGCCATACCACATGGCACCTCTATCAACGGGCCGTTCCTCCTGCAGAGGGATGATTTGTCACAAGCAACGGGCAAGGACGCTCTTGCGTCGACGTTGGCGAAAAGGCATGTGTGTGAACGCGAAGCGTAATCTCATGGAGAACTAGACAGCTTTGCTTTACCGGCTGCCCGCCAAGTTCAGGATAACGGCGCTCAGTTTACTTGCGAAATGGGTGCCTGAGATTGTGCAGTCGGCCACTTGCCAACCCCTGTGATCCCCTGTAAATGCCGCCCCTATCGTCTTCGGGCGAGATTCTCTCGTGGGAGGTTGCTGGGATCGCGATCCCGGATCGGACCACGCAACATAATCTGGGTGGAACGCGTTTCACCTAAGTTGAAAGGAAAACCAAATGGCCAAGAAGCTTGCTGGTACAATGAAACTGCAGGTTCCTGCAGGTCAGGCGAACCCGTCGCCGCCAGTTGGTCCGGCGCTGGGTCAGCGCGGCATCAACATCATGGAATTCTGCAAGGCGTTCAACGCCAAGACCGCAGACATGGAGCCCGGCGCTCCGTGCCCGACCGTGATCACCTACTATCAGGACAAGTCCTTCACCATGGACATCAAGACGCCGCCCGCGTCTTACTACCTGAAAAAAGCAGCTGGTCTGAAGCCGGTTGGTAAGCGTAATCGCCCCCGTGGCGCGGAAAACCCAGGTCGTGAGACCGTGGCAACCGTGACCTCGAAGCAGGTTCGTGAAATCGCCGAAGCCAAAATGAAAGATCTGAACGCCAACGACGTCGAAGGCGCAATGCAGATCATCCTGGGCTCGGCCCGCTCCATGGGCATCGAGGTGAAGTAAGATGGCAAAACTCGGTAAACGTACCCGCGCCGCGCGCGAAGCTATCGCTGGCAAGGAAAACCTGTCGGTTGAAGAAGCTGTTGCCCTGGTAAAAGCCAACGCAACCTCGAAATTCGACGAGACCATCGAAATCGCTCTGAACCTGGGCGTTGACACTCGTCACGCAGACCAGATGGTTCGTGGCGTTGTCGGCCTGCCGAACGGCACCGGTAAAGCGATGCGCGTTGCTGTTTTTGCTCGTGGCCCGAAAGCTGACGAAGCAAAAGAAGCTGGCGCAGATATCGTTGGCGCAGAAGACCTGATGGAAACCATTCAGGGCGGCACCATCGAATTCGATCGCTGCATCGCAACCCCGGACATGATGCCAATCGTTGGTCGTCTGGGTAAAGTTCTGGGCCCGCGCAACCTGATGCCGAACCCCAAAGTTGGCACTGTGACCATGGACGTGAAAGCGGCCGTGGAAGCAGCCAAAGGTGGCGAAGTTCAGTTCAAGGCGGAAAAAGGCGGCGTTGTGCACGCCGGTGTTGGCAAAGCGTCGTTCGACGAAGCCAAGCTGGCTGAAAACGTTCGTGCTTTCGTCTCGGCCGTTGCTAAAGCAAAGCCGTCGGGCGCCAAAGGCACCTACATGAAAAAGATCGCTCTGAGCTCGACAATGGGCCCGGGTGTGACTCTGGACGTAGCGGCTGCTGCGGGCGAATAAGTCCAAAGCAACTCTTTAGATTAGAAAACCCGGGCGGTGCATTCCGCTCGGGTTTTTTCTTGTCGACAGTCCGAAGCGACTAGGTTGCGTTCCGAAATGCGGTTTCCAGGCGCATCCTTAGACGCGTCCGTCGGAAATCTTCATATACACTGCAGACCCGATCTGTTCGACACAGATCAAGCCAATCTTTCAGAATGCGTCCCCGAATACAGAAATCCAGAATATCCATGTTGATTGGGTGGCGGTAGCGCCGGAAGAACATGGCTTTGTTTTTTCTGAGTATACCGCTTTGGTCGACTTCACCGTCGTTCGCATCGCGAAAGATGTCTGACTTCAGAAAGTCTACTATGTCATACACGGCTAGTTTTTCGCGGGCTTCGGTGAAATCTAGTCCAATCATCTCTCCCTGACCTACTATCAGGTTCTGACCATGGAAATCTCCGTGCGCAAACACCTGGGTTTCTGGAATGCCCTTCAGAAAATGCGCCGTCTTTTCCAGTTCGTCGGCCATAGGCTGTCCCATTCCAAGAATATCCGGTGGCACAGCGTGCAACAGGTCTTGGATGCTTTCTGTCATCCAGCGCGGTCGAAACCCGTACTCTTTGGAGGGTCGAAAGCTATGAAAGTCATGCAGCCATGCACCGGCGCGCCGGTACACTTGGGCAACCTGATCATCGTCCGAGCTGTTGTGGACGATATCAACAGCGGTCGGGCGATCAATGAATTCTGTCACGAAAAAAGTATGGGACGGTGACAGGTAGATCGGTTGAATTGCGCGGGACGACCCAGTCTTCGAAAAGTGTTTGCACAAGTCGCGCAGCAGGGTGAACTCTTTTTGAAGCCGACCGGTTTCGGGCGACTCCGTGTCAATTTTCAACGCATAGTTCTGCGATGGCGATGTGACCTTCAGTACCAGCCGGGTATCGGAGAAATCGTGAGACCGGTAAATGCACTCGAACGATAGTGCAACGCCTGAAGAATGCTGTTGGGAAAACTCGGCCACGCAAGCGCTAGCGAAATCATTTTCGGCATCGGATAAGGGTAACATGTTTTCGAGCGTGCGTTGGCTATTAAGGTCATCAATGTTTCGCGGGTCGAAAGGACCTCAGTTGAGGTTGCATGTCAACGATCGGAAGATGATGGATGTAGGCCGTAGGTGTTCCGGTTTGGGGTGGAGTATCTGTCTGCCGAACTTTTGCTTCGTGAAACTGTTTACTTGGCTTCAGGCACCAAGGTAGTGTTCGTAAACAATGGAAGTCGGGCTTAGAGTTTTTCCCTCTCTGCCCGTTTCTCAATGTGGTATTTTACCTCTTGGAAACCTCCTCCAACTGCCCTAAGAAGACCTGCGGAGTAAAGCGTGCGATTCGTCGTGCGCTTTCTTTCGTTTCGTCCAAGACGGTGGGTGGGTCCATTTGGCCCCTTAATTCCCTGCCTGAGACGGGTAAGACCAAAGAATTCTGAGGGTCACGATCCTCGGGCGAATTTTGGCCCATCCCGTAACAACGGACCTGAACGCCGGGGTTTCGACCGCGGCAAATATGAGCCGGGGTGAGGTATCACCCCTAACTTGGAGAGAACTGTGGATAGAGCCCAGAAAGAGAAAGTGGTCGAGGAACTCGGCCAAATCTTCGAAAGCTCTGGCGTCGTAGTGGTTGCTCACTACGCCGGTCTGACAGTTGCCGAGATGCAGGACCTTCGCGCACGTGCTCGTGACGCGGGTGGCTCCGTGCGTGTTGCCAAGAACAGGCTCGCCAAAATCGCCCTTGAGGGTAAGCCGTGTGAAAGCATGGCCGACCTGCTGACAGGGATGACCGTTCTGACCTATTCCGAGGACCCCGTGGCAGCAGCCAAGGTGGCCGAGGACTTCGCCAAGGATAACAAGAATTTTGAAATTCTTGGTGGTGCAATGGGTGAGAACGCTCTGGACCGCAAAGGCGTCGAAACAGTTTCGAAAATGCCGTCCCGCGATGAGCTTATTGCCTCGATCGTTGGCTGCATTGGCGCACCTGCTTCGAACATCGCCGGCGCGATTGGCGCACCTGCAAGCAACATCGCAAGCATCCTTTCCACCATCGAAGAGAAGGCGGAAGCTGCGTAAGCGGTTGGCACTGAATGATCTGCGTGGGGCATATGCCCTGACGTTGGAACACACACTGTAAAACGGAAAGAGCTAATACAATGGCTGATCTGAAAGCACTCGCAGAAAGCATCGTGGGTCTGACCCTGCTGGAAGCACAAGAACTGAAAACCATCCTCAAAGACGAGTACGGCATCGAGCCCGCAGCTGGCGGCGCCGTAATGGTTGCAGCAGGCGGCGACGCCGGCGGCGCAGCTGAGGAAGAAAAAACCGAATTCGACGTCGTTCTGAAGAACGCCGGCGCATCGAAAATCAACGTCATCAAAGAAGTTCGTGGCATCACCGGCCTGGGCCTGAAAGAAGCCAAGGAACTGGTCGAAGCCGGCGGCAAGATCAAAGAAGGCGTAGACAAAGCAGAAGCAGAAGACATCAAAGGCAAGCTGGAAGCAGCTGGCGCCGAAGTCGAGCTGGCCTAAGCTTAGTCTCTGGTGCATCGCTGATGCACTGTAGAATTTGGCTGGGTCCGGAGAAATCCGGGTCCAGCCGAACCTGTCTTAGAAAGGGCCTCATAGATGAGGCGTTTTCTTAGACGCGGTTCGCGGATCGGGAGGCTGCCTTCGGGACGGTGGCCATGAATTGATCCGGACGTGTCGTCTCGAATGTGCAAGGCGCCGGGGCCCGACGGTGTCTTTGCCCGCTGAGAACATCGAAAGGTGACATCTGACATGGCTCAAACGTTCCTTGGCCAGAAACGTCTTCGTAAATATTACGGCAAAATCCGCGAAGTGCTGGAGATGCCGAACCTCATTGAGGTCCAGAAATCTTCTTATGATCTTTTCCTGCGCTCCGGCGATGCAGAGCAGCCCACTGACGGCGAAGGCATCAAAGGTGTGTTCCAGTCGGTTTTCCCGATCAAGGATTTCAACGAAACCTCCGTTCTGGAGTTCGTGAAATACGATCTGGAAAAACCCAAGTACGACGTCGAAGAGTGCATGCAGCGCGACATGACCTACAGCGCGCCGCTGAAGGTCACTCTGCGTCTGATCGTGTTTGATGTTGACGAAGACACTGGTGCAAAGTCGGTCAAAGACATCAAAGAACAGGACGTGTTCATGGGCGACATGCCCCTGATGACACCCAACGGTACGTTCATTGTGAACGGTACCGAGCGCGTGATCGTGTCCCAGATGCACCGTTCGCCCGGTGTGTTCTTTGACCACGACAAGGGCAAGACCCATTCCTCGGGTAAACTGCTGTTTGCCTGCCGCATCATCCCGTATCGCGGCAGCTGGCTGGACTTTGAGTTCGACGCCAAAGACATCGTGTTCGCCCGTATCGACCGTCGTCGTAAGCTGCCTGTGACAACCCTGCTTTATGCGCTGGGTCTGGATCAGGAAGCGATCATGGACGCGTATTACAACACCGTGTCTTACAAGCTGGACAAGAAGAAGGGTTGGGTCACGCCGTTCTTCCCCGAGCGTGTGCGCGGCACCCGTCCGACCTATGATTTGATCGATGCGAAATCCGGTGAAGTGATTGCCGAAGCTGGCAAGAAAGTTACTCCGCGCGCGGTTAAGAAGTTGATCGACGAAGGCGTTGTAACCGACCTTCTGGTTCCGTTCGATCATATCGTTGGCAAGTATGTCGCCAAGGATATCATCAACGAAGAAACCGGTGCGATCTACGTCGAAGCCGGTGATGAGCTGACTCTGGAATACGACAAAGACGGCGATTTGATTGGCGGTACCGTCAAAGAACTGATCGACGCAGGCGTCACCGATATTCCGGTTCTGGACATCGACAACGTCAACGTCGGCCCGTACATGCGCAATACCATGGCGCAGGACAAGAACATGGGCCGCGAAAGCGCGCTGATGGACATCTACCGCGTCATGCGTCCAGGCGAGCCGCCCACCGTCGAAGCTGCGTCGGCCCTGTTCGACACCCTGTTCTTCGACAGCGAGCGTTATGACCTGTCGGCTGTTGGTCGCGTGAAAATGAACATGCGTCTGGCTCTGGATGCGCCGGACACCCTGCGCACCCTGCGCCGCGAAGACATCGTGGCCTGCATCAAGGCGCTGGTGGAACTGCGTGACGGCAAAGGCGACGTGGACGATATCGACCACCTCGGCAACCGTCGTGTGCGTTCGGTAGGCGAACTGATGGAAAACCAGTACCGCGTTGGCCTGCTGCGTATGGAGCGCGCGATCAAAGAGCGTATGTCGTCGGTCGAGATCGACACCGTTATGCCTCAGGACCTGATCAACGCGAAACCGGCTGCTGCTGCTGTTCGTGAATTCTTTGGCTCGTCGCAGCTGTCGCAGTTCATGGACCAGACCAACCCGCTATCGGAAGTCACCCACAAACGCCGTCTCTCGGCGCTTGGCCCCGGTGGTCTGACACGTGAGCGTGCGGGCTTTGAGGTTCGCGACGTTCACCCGACCCACTACGGCCGGATGTGCCCGATTGAAACGCCGGAAGGCCCGAACATCGGTCTGATCAACTCGCTGGCCACCTTCGCCCGCGTGAACAAGTATGGCTTCATTGAAACACCCTACCGCGTTGTCAAAGACGCTGAGGTGACCGATGAGGTTCATTACATGTCCGCGACCGAGGAAATGCGTCACACCGTGGCGCAGGCGAACGCGACTCTGGACGCTGATGGCAAGTTCATCAACGATCTGGTGTCGACCCGTCAGGCCGGTGACTACACCCTCGCCCCGCGCGAGAATGTTGACCTCATCGACGTGTCGCCGAAACAGCTGGTATCAGTAGCTGCATCGCTGATCCCGTTCCTTGAAAATGACGACGCCAACCGCGCTCTGATGGGCTCGAACATGCAACGTCAGGCGGTTCCGCTGCTGCGCGCCGAAGCGCCGCTGGTTGGTACCGGTATCGAGGAAAAGGTTGCGATCGACTCGGGTGCTGCGATTCAAGCGAAACGCGCCGGTATCATCGACCAGGTCGATGCCCAGCGTATCGTTATCCGCGCCACCGAAGATCTGGAACTGGGCGATGCTGGCGTTGACATCTATCGTCTGCGCAAGTTCCAGCGTTCGAACCAGAACACCTGCATCAACCAGCGTCCGCTGATCAAGGTAGGTGACACCGTCCAGAAGGGCGAAGTCATTGCCGATGGTCCGTCGACCGACATGGGTGAACTGGCTCTGGGTAAGAACGTGGTCGTCGCGTTCATGCCTTGGAACGGTTACAACTACGAAGACTCGATCCTGATCTCGGAACGTATTGCGCGTGACGACGTCTTTACCTCGGTTCATATCGAGGAATTCGAAGTCGCCGCCCGTGACACCAAGCTGGGTCCGGAAGAGATCACCCGCGACATCCCGAACGTCGGTGAAGAAGCGCTGCGTAACCTCGACGAGGCTGGCATCGTTTACATCGGTGCGGATGTTGAGCCGGGCGATATTCTGGTCGGAAAGATCACTCCGAAGGGCGAAAGCCCGATGACCCCGGAAGAAAAGCTGCTGCGCGCCATCTTTGGTGAAAAAGCATCTGACGTGCGCGACACCTCGCTGCGTGTGAAGCCGGGCGATTACGGTACGGTCGTGGAAGTCCGCGTCTTCAACCGTCACGGTGTCGAGAAAGACGAGCGTGCGTTGCAGATCGAGCGTGAGGAAGTCGAACGTCTGGCCCGTGACCGGGACGACGAGCTGGCGATTCTTGACCGCAACATCTATGCGCGCCTGCAAGGCCTGATCCTAGGTAAAACCGCTGTCAAAGGCCCGAAAGGCGTTAAGGCAGGGTCGGTAATCACCGAGGAACTGCTGGAAACCCTGACCCGTGGTCAGTGGTGGCAGCTGGCGCTGGAAGGTGAGCAGGACGCACAGATCGTTGAGGCTCTGAACGAGCAGTACGAAGTGCAAAAGCGTGCTCTGGACGCACGTTTCGAAGACAAGGTCGAGAAGGTCCGTCGTGGCGACGACCTGCCGCCGGGTGTGATGAAGATGGTCAAAGTCTTCATCGCCGTGAAGCGTAAGCTGCAGCCGGGCGATAAGATGGCCGGTCGTCACGGGAACAAAGGTGTAATCTCCAAGGTTGTTCCGATGGAAGACATGCCGTTCCTGGCCGATGGTACCCCGGTTGACTTCTGTCTGAACCCGCTGGGCGTTCCTTCGCGTATGAACGTTGGTCAGATCCTTGAAACCCACATGGGTTGGGCCGCGCGCGGTCTGGGTCTGAACATCGATGACGCTCTGGGTGAATACCGTCGTTCCGGCGACCTGACCCCGGTGCGCGAAGCGATGAAGCTGGCCTATGGCGAGAATGTCTACGAGGAAGGCATCACCGATCTGGACGAGGATGGCCTGATCGAGGCTGCGGGCAACGTGACCCGCGGTGTTCCGATCGCTACCCCGGTCTTCGACGGTGCCAAAGAGGCAGACGTCAACGACGCGCTGGTGCGTGCAGGCTTCTCGGAAAGCGGTCAGTCGGTTCTGTTCGACGGTCGTACCGGTGAGCAATTCGCACGTCCGGTGACCGTGGGCATCAAGTACCTGCTGAAACTGCACCACCTGGTGGATGACAAGATCCACGCGCGTTCGACCGGGCCGTACAGCCTGGTTACCCAGCAGCCGTTGGGTGGTAAGGCGCAGTTCGGTGGTCAGCGCTTTGGTGAGATGGAAGTCTGGGCTCTGGAAGCTTACGGCGCCGCCTACACCCTGCAGGAGATGCTCACCGTTAAATCGGATGACGTCGCCGGCCGGACCAAGGTCTATGAGTCGATCGTCAAAGGCGAGGACAACTTTGAAGCGGGCGTACCGGAATCGTTCAACGTTCTGGTTAAAGAAGTCCGTGGCCTTGGCCTGAACATGGAGCTTCTGGATGCAGTTGAGGACGAAGGTTAAGGCTTAACCTTTTCCCCGCGTCTTACGGGATGGGCCACTGGCCCATCCTTTCTCTCCTGATCATGAGGGTTCTGAATGAGCCATGACATGTTCATAAACCAGTTCGGAAACCGTTCTGCCGCGCCCGCCCAGAGGGTTGCAAAGTGACGGATTCTCCTCGTGTAACTGGTTCTGCGCTCTCTTCCACGGGAGTTGCCACCGTATTCAAGGATACGGTGCTTCTTGTCGTGACCGAAGCAGAGAGCCAGAAATATGTCCCGGCGATCCGCGAGAACTTGGACCAATTTTGGCCGGGCCATCCCAAATGTTTCGTCACAACAGACGGCACTTTGGACGACACCGCAGCCTTCAGTTTTCCGGGCAAGACGTTCCTTCAGAAACTGGATGGGGCGGTACGAAAGATCCAAGCGGAACAACCTACTGCGCGTTACGTCTTTCTGATGCAGGATGTTTACTGCCCCTTGGGGCCCGTAGATACGGCTATGGTCGAGACGGCGATGGGTGCGGTATGCGCTCAGGATCTTAAGTTTGCTTTGTTCCAATGGCCGGGCAACTTTGACAGCGCTTTGGACCCCGAAGCCGCTCCGTCGGTTACGGCAGAGGGCGTAAACCTGCAGGCGATGTCGCCGAGCCGGAAAGGCGTCAATTCTCTCGCGCCGGCAATCTGGGAAATCGATCACCTGTTGTCGGTGATCGACGTGAAGATGGGCGCATGGGTGCACGATGCTGAACGTTTCGCGGACCCTGTGCCGGACGACTCGGTCGTGCATTACATGCAGCAAGAGGGGTGGCCGACGTTGGACGGCGGTTTCTTGGTTAACGGCCAAGTGAACCCAAAAGCCGTGACCAGACCGTACTTCCCTGAGTCCCCACTGGTTTCGAAACTCCGCATTGAATACTGCGGTGTGGATGACTTTGGCAAAGCCCGCAAGAAGTACGGGATTGCCAAGGCAACACGTGGTCTTAGGAAAAAGCAGAAATCGCGCAAAGTTGCGGCAGAAACCGCTCTGTGGAGTCCAGCAGACGGTTCTGCTGATGTTTACAACGACACTGTCCTGCTTGTTCTGACCGAAGCCGAAACTGAACAGTACATCCCGGCAATCCGCGATACGCTTGACCTGCATTGGCCAGGTCACCCGGATTGCGTGGTGGCGACTAATGGTGAGCTGGAAGACGAACACACTCTGCGCTTTGCAGAGGACACATTCCTGCAAAAGCTCTCCAGTGCAGTCAGTCGAGTTCGGAAGGATCGGCCGAACACGCGCCATATCTTCTTGATGCCGGATGTTTGCTGCCCTCTGGGGCCGGTTGACACGTTGATGGTCCAAACCGCGATGGCACGGGTCATTGAAAAAGGCTTGAAGTATGTGTTGTTTCAGTGGCCCGGCAATTTTGAGGTCGCACTGGACGCCCAGGCCGGACCATCTGTAACGGCGGGATCTCTCAAGCTGGACGCTATGCGAGCGACTTGGGAAACCATAAACGCCGTCGGACCCGCGATCTGGGATATCGATCATCTGCAATGGCTGATCGATGCCAAGATGGAAGCTTGGATTGACGACGAGCGTGGGTTCCAGCACCCGGTGCCGGACGATCCTTCTGTTCACTATATGCAACAGTTCGGATGGCCCATGCTGGATGGAGGGTTCCTCGACGACGGTCAGATTAACCCAAAGGCAGTAACGCGGACCTACTTCCCGCCATCGCCTTTACTGACGCAGTTGCGCACGAACTACTGTGGTGCGGACAACCTACGGAAAGCACGTAAAAAATACGCGGTTTCCAAAGTGACGCGGCATTTGACCAAAGGCGCAGAACGTAAAAAGATGATGAAGCGGATTGCCGAACGCAATGCTGCGAAAGAACCATCAGATGCGTTTAAAGATACTGTGCTTCTGATCTCCACGTATTCGCGCAACGAACACTATGTTCCAGCGATCTTGAAGACCATGGAAATGTTCTGGCCGGGACGCCCTGAATGCATCGTCGCGACAGACGGTGATCTGGACGTACCGGGTGTCATGCGGTTCAAGGACATGTCTTTTGTCGAGCTGCTGCTGGCGTCCGCGCGTAAGATCAAAGAAGAAAAGCCTTCGACCCGGCATATCTTTTTGATGTTGGAAGACCTTTGTCCGTTGGCGCCTGTCGATACCCGAATGATCGAAACGGCTATGCGGAAAGTGCGCGAGCACGATCTGAAATACACTTTGTTCCCGTGGCCAGGAGACTTCAGCTGGACCTTTGATCGTGCCTCGGCACCGACGTTCATTGGACCGGGTGTTGAGCTTGCTCCGATGCGCAGGGATTGGGAAGCCCCCAACTCTCTGGTGACCGCGATTTGGAACATTGATCACCTTATCTGGATGGCTGAACGAAAACTGGAGGCCGGAATAACGGACCCATGGGGTTTTGAGCACCAACTGGAAGAAAATCCGCATACCCACTATATGCAACTAAACGGGTGGCCTACGGTTCAGGATGGTTTCTTTGTTCGTGGCAAACTGAACCACCTTGCCGTAACGCAACCTGACTTTCCGCCCTCTCCGATCGCCTCGCAACTACGAAAAGAGTATTGCGGGGTCGACAACTTGAAAATTGCCCGATTGAAATATGGCCTGACAGCTTTTTCAGATCACGTTAAAGCGCGTAAGGAGCGCAAGCGTGGGCTGAATGCCAAAGCACCCGAGACGGCCAAACCTGCTGGAGACCTGTGATGAACCAGGAATTGACTCAAGGAAACAATCCTTTCAACCCGCTGACCCCGCCGAAAGTATTCGACGAGATCAAGGTCTCGCTGGCCAGCCCTGAACGGATTCTGTCTTGGTCCTATGGTGAGATCAAGAAACCTGAAACCATCAACTACCGGACGTTCAAGCCCGAACGTGACGGCCTGTTCTGTGCGCGTATCTTTGGCCCGATCAAAGACTACGAATGTCTGTGCGGCAAATATAAGCGGATGAAGTATCGCGGCGTAGTCTGCGAGAAATGCGGTGTGGAAGTCACCCTGCAGAAAGTCCGCCGTGAACGTATGGGTCACATCGAACTGGCAGCACCTGTTGCACACATCTGGTTCCTGAAGTCGCTGCCGTCCCGCATCGGCCTGATGCTGGATATGACACTGCGCGACCTGGAACGCGTTCTGTACTTTGAAAACTATGTCGTCATCGAGCCCGGTCTGACCGACCTGTCGTATGGCCAGATGCTGACCGAAGAAGAGTACATGGACGCGCAGGATGCTTATGGCATGGACGCGTTCACCGCGAACATCGGTGCTGAAGCTATCCGTGAGATGCTGGCCCAGATCGATCTGGAAGCCGAAGCCGAGCAGCTGCGTGCTGATCTGGCCGAAGCGACAGGCGAACTGAAGCCTAAGAAAATCATCAAGCGCCTGAAGGTTGTTGAATCGTTCCTCGAGTCGGGCAACCGCCCCGAGTGGATGGTCATGACTGTGATCCCGGTCATTCCGCCGGAACTGCGTCCGCTGGTTCCGCTGGATGGTGGTCGTTTTGCGACTTCGGATCTGAACGATCTGTATCGCCGCGTGATCAACCGGAACAACCGTCTGAAGCGTCTGATTGAACTGCGCGCGCCTGACATCATCGTCCGCAACGAAAAGCGGATGCTGCAGGAATCCGTTGATGCTCTGTTCGACAACGGCCGTCGTGGCCGCGTGATCACCGGCGCCAACAAGCGTCCTCTGAAATCACTGTCGGACATGCTGAAAGGTAAGCAGGGTCGCTTCCGTCAGAACCTTCTGGGTAAGCGCGTCGACTTCTCGGGCCGTTCGGTCATTGTGACCGGTCCGGAGCTCAAACTGCATCAGTGTGGTCTGCCCAAGAAGATGGCGCTGGAGCTGTTCAAGCCGTTCATCTACTCGCGCCTTGAAGCCAAGGGTCTGTCTTCGACTGTCAAACAGGCGAAGAAACTGGTCGAGAAAGAGCGTCCCGAAGTATGGGATATCCTCGATGAGGTGATCCGCGAACACCCTGTCATGCTGAACCGTGCGCCGACGCTGCACCGTCTTGGCATTCAGGCGTTCGAACCGGTCCTGATCGAAGGTAAAGCCATCCAGCTGCACCCACTGGTCTGTTCGGCCTTTAACGCCGACTTCGACGGTGACCAGATGGCTGTTCACGTCCCGCTGAGCCTTGAAGCCCAGCTGGAAGCACGTGTTCTGATGATGTCGACGAACAACGTTCTGTCGCCTGCAAACGGCGCGCCGATCATCGTTCCGTCGCAGGATATGATCTTGGGTCTGTACTATGTGACCCTCGAACGCGAAGGCATGCCGGGCGAAGGCAAAGTGTTTGGTTCGATCGACGAAGTTCAGCACGCGCTGGATTCCGGTGAAGTGCACCTGCACACCAAGATCACCGCGCGGATCACGCAGATCGACGACGAAGGCAACGAAGTTCAGAAGCGTTATGAAACCACTCCAGGCCGTCTGCGTCTGGGTGCTCTGCTGCCGATGAACAACAAAGCGCCGTTCGATCTGGTCAACCGCCTGCTGCGGAAGAAAGAAGTGCAGCAAGTGATCGACACCGTCTACCGTTACTGCGGTCAGAAAGAGTCGGTTATCTTCTGTGACCAGATCATGTCGATGGGCTTCAAAGAAGCGTTCAAGGCCGGTATCTCGTTCGGTAAGGACGACATGGTCATTCCGGGCGACAAGTGGGGCATCGTTGATGACACCCGCAACCAGGTGAAAGACTTTGAACAGCAGTACATGGACGGCCTGATCACTCAGGGCGAAAAGTACAACAAAGTCGTCGACGCCTGGTCGAAGTGTAACGACCGCGTCACCGAAGCAATGATGAGCACCATCTCGGACGTTGCCAAGGCTGAAGACGGGTCGGATCAAGAGCCGAACTCGGTCTACATGATGGCCCACTCCGGTGCGCGTGGCTCGGTCACTCAGATGAAACAGCTAGGCGGTATGCGCGGCCTGATGGCCAAGCCGAACGGTGACATCATCGAGACGCCGATCATCTCGAACTTTAAAGAAGGCCTGACCGTTCTCGAGTACTTCAACTCGACCCACGGTGCCCGTAAGGGTCTGTCGGATACCGCTCTGAAGACGGCGAACTCGGGTTACCTGACCCGTCGTCTGGTGGACGTGGCGCAGGACTGCATCGTTCGCGAGATCGACTGTGGCACCGAGCGTGCGATCACTGCCGAGGCCGCGGTAAACGATGGCGAGGTTGTTGCCTCGCTGGCCGAGCGTATCCTTGGTCGTGTAGCCGCTGACGATATCCTGCGTCCGGGTACTGATGAAGTGATCGTTGCTGCTGGTCAACTGATCGACGAGCGTATGGCCGACACCATCGACGAAGCTGGCGTTCAGTCGACCCGCATTCGTTCGCCTCTGACCTGTGAGTCTGAGGAAGGTGTTTGTGCAACTTGCTACGGTCGCGACCTTGCTCGCGGTACCATGGTGAACACCGGTGAAGCTGTCGGCATCATCGCCGCTCAGTCAATCGGTGAACCCGGTACACAGCTGACCATGCGTACATTCCACATTGGTGGTGTTGCGCAAGGTGGTCAGCAGTCGTTCCAAGAGGCAAGCCAGGAAGGTGTTGTATCGTTCGAGAACCCGCAGATTCTGATCAATGCCGCAGGCGAAAGCCTCGTCATGGGCCGGAACATGAAGCTGGTGATCAAGGACGAGCACGGTGAAGAGCGTGCCAGCCACAAGCTGGGCTACGGTTCCAAGCTGTTCGTCAAGGATGGCACCAAGGTGGCTCGTGGCGACAAGCTGTTCGAATGGGATCCCTACACCCTGCCGATCATCGCTGAGAAAGCCGGTACTGCGAAATACGTTGACCTTGTTTCGGGCATCGCTGTCCGCGATGAGACCGACGATGCAACCGGCATGACCCAGAAGATCGTGATCGACTGGCGCGCGGCCCCGAAAGGCAGCGACCTCAAGCCCGAGATCATTCTGGTTGGCGAAGATGGCGAGCCGGTCCGCAACGATGCGGGCAACCCGGTTCACTATCCGATGTCGGTGGATGCGATCCTGTCTGTTGAAGATGGTCAGCAGATCGAAGCCGGTGAAGTTGTTGCGCGTATCCCGCGTGAAGGCGCCAAGACCAAGGACATCACCGGTGGTCTGCCGCGTGTGGCCGAACTGTTCGAAGCTCGCCGTCCGAAAGATCACGCGATCATCGCAGAAGCCGATGGTTACGTGCGCTTTGGCCGCGACTATAAGAACAAGCGTCGCATCAGCATCGAACCGGCTGACGAGTCCATGGAGACCATCGAGTACATGGTACCCAAGGGCAAGCACATCCCGGTCGCCGAAGGGGACTTCATCCAGAAGGGTGAATACCTGATGGACGGTAACCCGGCTCCGCATGACATCTTGTCCATCATGGGTGTCGAAGCGCTGGCGGATTACATGATCGACGAAGTGCAGGACGTCTATCGTCTGCAGGGCGTGAAGATCAACGACAAGCACATCGAGGTTATCGTGCGCCAGATGCTGCAGAAGTGGGAGATCCTGGATTCAGGCGACACCACCCTGCTGAAAGGCGAGCATGTCGATAAGCAAGAGTTCGACGCGGCCAACGAGAAGACCATCGCGCGCGGTGGTCGTCCGGCACAGGGCGAGCCGATCCTCTTGGGTATTACCAAAGCCTCGCTGCAGACGCGTTCGTTCATCTCGGCGGCGTCGTTCCAGGAAACCACTCGCGTGCTGACCGAAGCTTCGGTTCAGGGCAAGAAAGACAAGCTGGTTGGCCTGAAAGAGAACGTCATCGTCGGTCGCCTGATCCCTGCCGGTACCGGTGGTGCGACCCAGGCTGTGCGCCAGGTTGCCCAGTCGCGCGACAACGTTGTAATCGAAGCCCGTCGGGAAGAGGCCGAAGCGGCCGCTGCTCTGGCTGCGCCGATGATGGACGACGACATGGTTGGCGACGAGCTGGACGTTATGGTGGAAACTCCGGAAAGCCGCGAGTAAGCAACGCCACAAGAAATCAGAAAGGCCCTGCGAAATTTGCGGGGCCTTTTTCGTAAGATCGGATTGTCGGTGTCTAAGGGTAGCGGGCTAACGTGGCATAGGACCAAGTGCGCGACCACAGCCAAAGGCGGCTCAGCGTAATCCTCGGGTTACGATTCCCAGAATCCGTATGTCGGCTGCGAGGCTGTTCTTTTTGTAGTTGCCGGCAAGCACTGTGATTGTCAGTTCCGCGTCTGGCAACACAAAGATGGCCTGATTGCCACTCCCGCTTCCATAGATAACCAGGCTGCCGTGTATTGGCGTTCGAGCGTCATTGATTGTTCCTGGGTACCAGAAATAGCCATACCCAAAGGGGCCGGGTTGTGACCAAGGGTTCTGAACGTGGCGGGCGGTCGATGTGGTAATCCACTCGACGGGTACGATTTGCTGACCTTGCCACTTTCCCGAATGCAAAACGAGCGAGGCTATTTTAGCCAGATCTCGCGCCCGCATACGCAGGCCTGCACCTGCACTGGGAAAGCTGTCGGCTGGCCACGTTTTTGACCTGAGCCATTCATATTCAGTGATACCAAGCGGACCGAACAGTACCCTATCCGCGTAGTCGATCAGGGGCTGACCTGTCAGGTTTTCGATGACTGCGCCGACAAGGTCTGTCAGCGCGCTGTTATACGTCCACTGGCTGCCCGGCGTATCGATTAACGCTTTACCAAGTAAGTATGCGATCGGGTCAGCAGAGGAATTGTATCGTTCAAAATCGTTCCGACCATCGTCGTAAGGAAGGATAGCTTCATTCCACTCAATCCCTGCGGTCATAGTCAGAACATGGTGTAGCGTTACCTCTTCCAATCCATCGTCAAGTCCCGACCTCTCAGGAAAAAATGGGTAACCGGGCGATTCAGAACGTCGGCGAATGACTCTCCAGGCGCAATTCCTAAAAGCAGCGAGGTTACACTTTTGCTGAGCGACCGAATGTCGTGCAGGGTGGTCGGCCCGTGCGCGACATGCCCGAGCGGCCCAGTAACACTGATATCCTCACCGGGCCAATAATGTTCAAAAACCAGAAGCCCTCGATGTTCAATCAACACGGCGTGGATATTGGGTACCCAGCCCGTATCGATCTTTTCAACAAGCTCGGAGAGCGCTTTGGTGTCCAATCCTGCTTCACTGGGGTTTCCGATACTCCATCCGTCAGCCTGAACAGTCGGTTTGAGTTCCATCTTTTCGGCCGCAACCGACAATGGACAGCTTAACGTAGCTAGCCAGACAGAACAAAGCGCCGGGTGAACATTGGAGTATCTCCTCGGTCGAAATCCAAAAATAGAAAATTGACACTTTGCGTTCAATGTTCATTGTTCGCCAAGAGCTAAAAGCAACTAGAAAGAAACTGAGATCTCTTGGGTCGATTTGAGGCTCAGAAAAGTTGACATTACGCGTCGTAAAAGGACCAATAGTTTCAGTATTAAATTAAAAACCTTGGACAAAGTTATTATGACCCCCAACGTGAAAGGCGCGTTGCTGATGATGAGCAGCATGGCCGCCTTTACAGTGAATGATGCGCTGATCAAAGTCGCAGGAGAGGACATCCCACTGTTCCAGATGGTGGCGATCCGCGGCTTTGTGGCTACAATTTTGGTGTTTCTCCTTGCTCGTCATTGGGGCGCGCTACATTTGAACTTTCCGACCCATGATAAATGGCTGGTGGCATTCCGATGTCTGGCCGAACTCGCTGCGACGTTCTTCTTTTTGACCGCGCTGCTGCATATGCCGTTGGCAAACGTTACGGCCGTTCTTCAGGCTTTGCCGCTGACGGTCACGCTGGGTGCTGTTCTGTTTTTCCGGGAACATATCGGTTGGCGCCGAATTCTGGCGATTGGTCTGGGGTTCGCGGGGATGCTTTTGATTGTCCGTCCCGGTCCCGAGGGGTTCAGTATCTATGCTATTTACGCACTGATTGCCGTAATTTCGGTAACAGTTCGGGATTTAATTACACGTCGAATGTCGGTGCATGTGCCGTCATTGGTGGTAACCTTGGCGACATCCTTATCCATCACTGTGGCCGCTTGTATCGCGACCGCTGTAACTGGTTGGGAGCCCGTTCCGACCGGCAAAGGGATTATGGTGGCATCCGCTGCGGTATTCATACTGGTTGGGTATCTGTGCAGCGTTCTTGTCATGCGTGAAGGCGATGTCGGCTTTATTGCACCTTTCAGGTATTCCAGCCTGATCTGGGCACTTGGGCTTGGTTGGGTCGTGTTTGGAGATTGGCCGGACGCCGTGACCATGTTGGGTGCCACTTTGGTCGTTGGTGCCGGTTTGTTCACACTGTTTCGCGAACGAGCTAGCTATGCGACTGAGTGAGCTTTCCGCACAGCGTCCTGTTCAATCGCGAAACGCGCGATGAACTCGCCTTCTTGTTCTGGTGTCAGAGGCGACAGACTAATTGCGGTTTTTCGGGCATGCGGAGAGTCGTTGAATTGGTTTAGGCTTCGTACCCACATAGGGGCATCGGGGTAACTGACCACCGGCATGAAGTTCCCAACCCGATGATGGCCAAAGTTCATGATTGTCTGGTCACACCCTCCGCGCACGTGCATGGCAAAGCCAACTCCCAGCAGAGGTCGAAACACTTGCGCGGCTTGAATCCCATCTGCGTTAAACCGAGCCAGAAAACCCTGATTGTAGTCTATTGCCACGGTTCTGTTGTTCTCCATCAGCCCGTTGCTTTCATTGGCCGCGATGCGCAGACGTTCTATGAAATCCACCGAGACGGCGTCGTCATCGTCATGGCGAAATTGCAGGCAAGGTTTGTCAGGGTTGTGCTTTGCGGCGTTCAAAACCTGTTTCATCACCTTGCGGTGCCGAGCAGGTTCACGCGCGATGATCTGAACTTGCTTCATGTTGGCTGTCAGATCGTTCAGACGATCCCGCGCGCGTTTGGGTAAGCACTCACCAGTCACAATGAGAAACTGAAAATCCTCGTCTGTCTGTTCCTTAAAGCAGGGCAGGGTGCTGGTTTCAAATAACCGAAACCTTTCTTCGAGTCGGGCAGGGCTATAGAGATAGCGTCTACGCTCTTCGATCGTTTCGTGCTCGATCTGAAACCCGCCGAGTGCCGGATAGGAAAAGCGGCACAGGCCGATGACTTGCATGTTTCACCCGAGGCTTGGACTGTTTCGCCGACTATGCCTGTAGGCCTGAACCGTCGCAACGCCTGATGGTCTGGAAACTGGGAACGCACCTTGGTAAAACGCTTGCTGCCGGTCAGCCGATCACTCATTGGGGTGCACTGTTGACACTTGGGCCGACTCCCCCTATTACGCGCGTCATCTCGGTACCGGGGGCCGCCCCATAACCGATTTCAGTAATGAACTGGTCAAGACCCGAACAATTTTGCAGTTCGCGTCCTCTGATAACAAACCGCGACGTTCACCTCGGAATGGGAACGCTCGCGGGTTTTGCGCTTGTGGACGCATAAGTGCAGCAAATTTAACCGCACGCAATGCGCGTGCATGTCATGTGTGTTGCAAAACGGGGAAGAAACCGGAATGCCAACTATTCAACAGCTGATCCGCAAACCGCGGCAGCCCAAAGTAAAACGCTCGAAGTCCATGCACCTGGAGCAATGCCCGCAGAAACGCGGCGTTTGCACCCGTGTGTACACCACCACGCCTAAGAAGCCGAACTCGGCTATGCGTAAGGTTGCCAAGGTGCGCCTGACCAACGGGTTCGAGGTCATCTCGTACATCCCAGGTGAAAGCCACAACCTGCAGGAACACTCGGTTGTTCTGATCCGTGGCGGCCGTGTAAAAGACCTTCCCGGTGTGCGTTACCACATCCTGCGCGGTGTTCTGGATACTCAGGGCGTTAAAGACCGTAAACAACGCCGTTCGAAATACGGCGCGAAGCGTCCCAAGTAAGAAGGAGAGGCTGATATGTCACGTCGTCACGCCGCCGAAAAACGCGAAGTCCTGCCTGACGCCAAATTTGGCGACAAGGTTCTGACAAAATTCATGAACAACCTGATGATCGACGGCAAGAAGTCGGTCGCAGAGCGCATCGTTTACAACGCGTTTGACCGCGTTGAGAACAAGGTAAAGCGCGCTCCTGTCGAAGTGTTCCACGAAGCGCTCGACAACATCAAACCGTCGGTCGAGGTTCGCTCGCGCCGCGTTGGTGGTGCAACCTATCAGGTTCCGGTCGAAGTGCGCCCCGAGCGCCGCGAAGCACTGGCCATCCGTTGGCTGATCACTGCTGCGCGTGGCCGTAACGAAAACACCATGGAAGAACGCCTCGCCGGCGAGCTGCTGGACGCTGTACAGTCCCGCGGTACCGCCGTGAAGAAGCGCGAAGACACCCACAAGATGGCCGAGGCGAACAAAGCCTTCAGCCACTACCGCTGGTAATTCAGAGGCTTATCAAAAATGGCACGCGAATATCCGCTCGAACTATACCGTAACTTCGGTATCATGGCGCACATCGATGCAGGTAAAACTACCTGCTCGGAGCGTATCCTGTATTACACTGGTAAATCCCACAACATCGGTGAGGTGCACGATGGTGCAGCCACCATGGACTGGATGGAGCAGGAGCAGGAACGCGGCATCACCATCACTTCGGCTGCGACCACCACTTTCTGGGAGCGCACCGAGGACGGTCAGACCGCCGAAACTCCTAAGCACCGCCTGAACATCATCGACACCCCCGGCCACGTTGACTTCACCATCGAAGTTGAGCGTTCGCTGGCGGTTCTCGACGGTGCCGTCTGCGTTCTGGACGCAAACGCCGGTGTTGAGCCCCAAACCGAAACCGTGTGGCGTCAGGCTGACCGCTACAAGGTTCCGCGTATGGTTTTCGTCAACAAAATGGACAAGATCGGCGCTGACTTCTTCAACTGCGTCAACATGATCGAAGACCGCACCGGCGCACGTGCTGTTCCGGTTGGTATTCCGATCGGTGCCGAGTCCGAGCTGGAAGGTCTGATCGACCTGGTCACCATGGAAGAGTGGCTGTGGCAAGGCGAAGATCTGGGCGCAAGCTGGATCAAAGCTCCGATCCGCGACAGCCTGAAAGACATGGCTGACGAATGGCGCGGCAAGATGATCGAAGCGGCCGTCGAAATGGACGACGACGCAATGATGGAATACCTGGAAGGCAATGAGCCCGACGTTCCGACCCTGCGCGCCCTGCTGCGCAAAGGTACTCTGGAAATCGCGTTCGTTCCGGTTCTGGGTGGTTCGGCGTTCAAGAACAAAGGCGTTCAGCCTCTGCTCAACGCTGTGATCGACTATCTGCCCAGCCCGCTGGACGTTGTTGATTACATGGGCTTCAAACCCGGCGACGAAGAAGAAGTTCGTGACATCGCACGTCGTGCAGACGACAACATGGCCTTCTCGGGTCTCGCGTTCAAAATCATGAACGACCCCTTCGTTGGCTCGTTGACCTTCACTCGGATCTACTCGGGCACCATGAACAAAGGTGACTCGATCCTGAACTCGACCAAAGGTAAGAAAGAGCGCATCGGTCGTATGATGATGATGCACTCGAACAACCGGGAAGAGATCGAAGAAGCGTTTGCAGGTGACATCATCGCGCTGGCGGGTCTGAAAGACACCACCACCGGTGACACTCTGTGTGACGCGAAGGATCCGGTGGTTCTGGAAACCATGACCTTCCCTGATCCGGTTATCGAGATCGCGGTTGAGCCTAAAACCAAGGGCGACCAAGAGAAGATGTCCCAGGGTCTGGCCCGTCTGGCCGCCGAAGACCCCTCCTTCCGTGTGGAAACCGACCTGGAATCGGGTCAGACCATCATGAAGGGTATGGGCGAACTTCACCTGGACATCCTGGTTGACCGTCTGAAGCGTGAATTCAAGGTTGAAGCGAACATTGGTGCACCTCAGGTGGCCTATCGTGAAACCATCTCGATGCCGGTCGAGCACACCTACACCCACAAGAAACAGTCGGGTGGTTCGGGTCAGTTCGGTGAGGTTAAACTCGAGATCACTCCGACAGAGCCGGGCGAAGGTTACTCGTTCGAAAGCCGCATCGTTGGTGGTGCCGTTCCGAAGGAATACATCCCGGGTGTTGAAAAAGGCATCCAGTCGGTTATGGACAGCGGCCCTCTGGCTGGCTTCCCCGTGATCGACTTCAAAGTTGCCCTGCTGGACGGTAAGTTCCACGACGTTGACTCGAGCGTTCTGGCGTTCGAAATCGCATCGCGGATGTGTATGCGTGAAGGCATGCGCAAAGCTGGCGCGAAGCTGCTGGAACCGATCATGAAGGTCGAAGTGATCACCCCGGAAGAATACACCGGCGGTATCATCGGCGACCTGACCTCGCGTCGTGGCCAAGTATCTGGTCAGGAACCACGCGGCAACGCGATCGCGATCGACGCGTTCGTTCCGCTGGCGAACATGTTCGGCTACATCAACACTCTGCGTTCGATGTCGTCGGGCCGTGCCCAGTTCACCATGCAGTTCGACCACTACGATCCGGTTCCGCAGAACATCTCGGACGAGATCCAGGCGAAATACGCATAAGCGAAGATTTGAGGGAGCTCGGTTCACGGGCTCCCTTCATTACCGAAAAAGGAGGCCATCATGGCAAAGGAAAAGTTTGAGCGTACAAAACCGCACGTCAACATCGGCACGATTGGCCACGTTGACCACGGCAAGACCACGCTGACCGCAG
>NZ_JBQFTS010000009.1:0-170893 GCF_056538765.1 Ruegeria sp. BE9
CCCGTCAACCGCGTCGACAACGCATACGGCGACAGAAACCTAATCTGCACATGCCCACCAATGTCCGAATACGAAGAAGCCGCAGAGTAAAACAGGTTCGAAAAGATAGGCCCTCGCAGTGAATGCTGCGTGGGCTGTCCAATGGCAATTGGGAGTACCGTATTCGGCGCTGATCAAACCAATGTTGGTGAATCGAAAATGAAACACTACGTCGTCAAAACTGATCGCTCCATCGCCGCCAAGGCAGCTGCAACAGTGTCTGAGCGGGTTCACTATATCGATGTCATTTTGGCTCGGAGTGACGAAGAAGCATCCGCTCAAACAATCGTAGAATTCTATCGCGCTTTGAACAATCTGGTTGAGAAAACCAGATACGTTGTCAGTTTCCGTGTGCCAGTGGAAGACCCAGTTGGCGGACCCCTCTATTGGGCTGGGCGAACTGCAATTTTTTGGGGAGACTTCGAAAACACCTGGAACCTGATAGGTGCCGAAAAGTCTTGGGTCGCTCAGGTGGTAAACCTGTCGCCCCGGTCCTTCTTTGTTGGCGGTGCTGTAATGCTATTGGCCCAATTTGGCAGCTCAGATGGCGAGGTCGCTGCAGTTCACTCAAGCTTTGAAGCAGCAGCCCGGGAACGTGGAATAAAAAATTGCGGCCGTGCAATCCATTTTTCCGATAGTGGTCGCACGCACAGTGCCAATACTCGGATCAGTGCGCTTCGATTGTTGGCAGAGTTTGTGACGATGGACCATGGTGCACATCTTGCAGACACGTTGCGAAGATATGTCGGGCTCGAAGAGCCGGGACAAACACCGGAGAGCCAGGTAGCAAATCGGTTAATTCGCAGGGCCAACGGCGACAGCTTGGTTAGTCTTACAGTAGAAACGATGTTGGAACACATCGAAGACCCGTTGAGAATTTCTGACCTGTCAGATTTGGTTGGAACATCAATACGTCAGCTCCAACGGAGATTTCTTTGTAAAACCGGCACGAAACTCCTTGAGACATACAAAGAGCTCCGCTTGGAAAGGGTTAGCAGTTTGCTGGAACACACCGACATGCCGCTAGTGGAGATAGCATCTGCGACCGGGTTTTCCTCCCGAGCCGCAATGTCGCGCGCATTTGTCAGACACTATAATTCAAGGCCTGAACAGGTAAGAAATCGGCGGTTTCTTGGACAGAGCTGACTGAATCGGAACGGGTAACTTGCCATAAGAAATGGCATTGTCTCATTTGAAAATCGATTCAGAGGGTCAGCGTTTGCAAGTTGTTTAAATGGCCGATTTGCCTTTTGCTCACTTGAATTCGTTCTTGTAGCCACTGTAGACCCACGCCCTCGTGGCTGAGAAATACAACTCTTCGTCAACTCCATAGAGACCGACGCGGATCACATCATCCGGCCCAACCTTCCAACAATCATGCACGCCTTCCTGATCTTCAAAGCGGCGCATAAGCCCGGCTTTCATGTGTTTTGATATCCATGCTTCATAGAACTCGGCGTAAGCATGACGATCTTGTTCGGACGCCTGTTTCCAAGTTGCATAAGCAAACCGAAGCAAAAAATCGTGTTGGCCCTCAACATCTGTATAGAAATGTACCCCGAGTTCCTCGTCTTCTCGATCGACCCAATTCTGTTTGAAGGTCAATGGTCCGGGATCAATGATTGGGAGGGGGTCGAGCACAGATTCATCATCGGCCATGATGACCGAAACAAGTTGGTTCACGCGTTTATGAAAAGCCAAAGTCGATGCGGTCCAATCACCTTCGGGCAAGTCCAGGTCTAGTCGCGGGCCATCAGCTGAAAACCCAGTTTTTTTTCGTCTCCAGAACACCGTAAGTCTCCTTGCTAAATCACTTCGCATTTCAATAGATCCCAGTGCTGCGCTACCTTTGCAGTCTTGAGCGCATTGGATAGACGATCACTTAGGATCGGAGCTCCAACAATCGCCGGATCGAACCAAATATCTGGGCCAGCCAGGGCGTCTTTTGAGAATGTCAGATCCCCGTCGCTGACATGATCTGCGTTATTGACCATAAAAAATGATGGCGGGTCGCCAAGAGGGATTACACCTTTTGAGATATCTGCCCTGAAGCAAGGCTTTCCATCCCCCAAAACGAGATAAAACCAATCGTCTTCCTGTTTTGCCATCTGGTCCGGGTGAAGAAGATCGACTGACACGAGTCTTGTTGCACCCAAATCATGGTCGCGCAGAACTTTTGCAGAGGTGGAAGACACGACCAGCGCGCCTCCGGCACTCATGATGTGGCGTTTGGGTCGTTTGTGATCGGCCCATCGTTTTACAGCATAGAGTTGCTCTGGAAATTCATGGTCCTCAATGGGCAAATGTTTCTTCTGCCGGGCTATCACAGACCGAAAGGCAATACCAATTTCATTGTCGAGGGGCGGGTTCACAACGTCCGGATATCCAACAGGCCTATACCCGCGCTCTGCAGAAGAATTGCGGTAGACATTGCTCAGCCAAACCACGTCAGTCGTCAATCTTGCACTCCCAAAGTGGAAACCCATCCGCAAGGTGTAAATCCATCAACGCCTCGGCCAATCCCTCTGAGAAAAACGCGAGTTCTGTGGAATGAGGAGGCTCGACCCATAGATCGGCTCCTTCAAGCGCTTCAGGGCTAAGAACCACTGTGCCCAACCCGCGTTTTAGCGAAATCGAATCTATTCGGAATTTGCCCCGATGCGATGGCATCTTTGCCGTGGACTTCTCCTGGAGCCAGCTCGATTTTCCTCCGCCGATGTAGACTGCGAAGTAAGCGCATTCGCCCGACCCAAGGTATTCCAAGGGCCAAATATGGCCAGAACCAAGATCGAATTTCGAGATGACCTCGGCAACATCGGGAGCAACGATCAGGAAACCGTCTTTCGTGAAAATTCTCGGCAAAGGTTGTGGAAGCGGACATTCATTGAGTTCAAGACGCATAGGCAAATCTTTTAGGTCTACCGCTTTGCCCCTTAGCATCGCTTCGCCAATCTCAGCCATGGAACGGCCGTGTTCACTGTTCTGCAATAACCTGAAATCGAACGCGTTCGGAAATGAGGTGCTAAGAGTGAGCGCAACATACGCCTTTGCCATTCTTTAAACCAAATCCATTGTTGCTAATCTAATCTCTACAACTAAAAGAAGAACGCGGCGTGGAGCGCAACAGGATTAAACTTGCATTCGCCCTGACGTTTAGAGGCAGTGTCTTCTGCATCACTCTGTTAATAAACGCTTTTGCGAAGGTTTTTGAATATGGGCGATGTTTTAGCGTGTGTGAGCTGAATCTAGGTGGATGTGCTTGTTGCTGCAAAGGTCAATCAGAACAAGAAATCCAAAGAAGGCACTAGATGCGTAAACTTGGCAGGTGTTTAGTCGGACAAGGTTTATTGGGGTAAATTCCACAGGGAGCGTCGCATTGAAGTTTCGATCCGCTGATTGGCAAAGAGAAAACAAGGTTGCTCTGCCGATCTTTCATGAAGCAATTCATGCTTTGTTGGAAAACAAAGATACCCGAGAGATTTTTGCGGCGCGGGAAGAAGGGTGCTACCTCAACAACGTCGTATCTCCAGAGGAATGGCGCACTTGCGTGTCTGTGGCTGAGTTGGCTGATCGCCTGGATCTGCCAGCGACGGGGTGGACAGAAGCTGTTAGTGGGTGGTTGACCGGCCCAGTGGTCGCAATAGCGCGCAGGGCCATGAGCAGGGGAGCCGAATTCATCGAAGACCCCTGGAGCCGAGTTATCCTGCAAGACGCAGTCGTTCCGAAGCAAGTATTTGCAGACGCAAAATGTGTTCACTCGACACTCATAGATTTTTTCATCGATAGGCCGCGTCATTTGTCGTCGCTTGTCGCGCCTTGGACCGCCTATGCGCGCTCCGCGTCGTTCTCAGAGAATGCAAAAACCTTTGAAGAACACGGTTTTGATGACGAAGAAGTTCTAAGCGCGGCGGAGGATGCCCTTTATCCGCATCTTGTTCACTTCGGGGTCATCGCGGGGTTTGAGAATCTTGCGCTCATTCCACATTTGATGGCTGCGAGGAATGTGGATGTCACTGATCTTCGGTCTATCCGTTCCTCAATTGCTGCAACAGAGTACTGGCGCAAAAGGTTTGTTGAATACCAATGAGTCATTTTGCTTTGGCCCTCTAGAACCCACAGGTCACGGAATGAGGTCAAACGCGTTTTTTTGGCACCCTTGTCGGCCTAGTTTGGCTCTACGATACATCGCCTTGCGCCCTGTTCTGCAAAATACGTCCGACATGTATCTACGAAATGCTGGACCAATCGGCGAGGCCGGGATTTGTTGTAGCCGACTGACAAGGTCAAATGCGGCAGTGGGTCCGAAATTGGCAAGGCCACCGTTTTGGCTCCGCAGTAACTTAGCTGCGTCATAGGCTGCATGTTCAGAACAGCGCATCCATGGCTTGCGCTGACAAGGCTTCGGACCATCTCAGTTGAGTTTGCGTAGGCCGCGATTGAGACGTTCTGATCGTGCGCGTCGAAGAGCTTCTGATAGTAAGAGGTCGCGACGGGCCGATTTAGTACCACCAACGGCTCTTTCGCGATTTGTGCCATACTTACAGCAGTTTGCTTGGCAAGGGGATGCCCTTCGGGAACAAGAAAGTAGGGAGGAGCTTCTATCAGAACGTCAAAATCTACGGCCGGCCGGGCGCCCTCACTAACAAACAGAATTGCATCATATGTGCCGTTGAGCAGCCCCTCTTGCACACTGTCATTATCGGCTTCGTCCAAATGAAGAGCGACATCGCTATCCTTGGGGACAAATGATGAAAGGATTGGTGGCAAGAAGGCCGGAGCAATGGGTGCATAATATCCGATCCGCAAAGAACCGCTGAGTGCGGACTTGAGGTCAGCGCCCTCAGCCAGAACGGAGCGATAGTCTTCCAATATACGCTCGAATTTCTGAGCAATTAGGCGACCGCTAGAATTGGCCTCGATCCCGCGCGACCTTTGCCGAGTAACCAAGGTGAGATCGAATTCTTCCTCGACCTGATCAATGGCCGCAGCCACGGCAGAAGCCGCTATGTTGAGCTCATCCGCTGCTTTCGCAATGCTGCCGTGCCGCAGGGCGGTTGTGAAATACTGCATTGATCTAAGAGATACAGTCATCACTACCTCGGAAAAACAGATCTATTAGGAGCAATAAAACTGTTTTTCACATGTATGGAGTTCTGTCAATCTAGGTGAAACGTTCCCAACATTCAGGCCCAACAGATGGACAAAGCGCCCCTCAAAGGCTGGAATCACGTTCCGGCTGTCCCGCTCAAAGTGTCACCTTTTTTCCGCTGGCCTCTTCGTCCTTCGGACATGATTATGTGGGTCTGGAATTCGTGGTTTCTAATCACTGAGAAACTGATCATTGTCGGGATCGCCCTTGCGTCTTTCTACTGGTTTCAACCCCCTTTGGAAGAAAGCAAAACCTTTGCATTCGGCTGGATAGCCGAGATGTATATCCGAAACTTGGTTCTGATGACCGCCGTGGCAGGCGGACTGCACTTGTATTTCTATACATTCACCAAGCAAGGCAAAAAGCTGCGCTACGATCCGCGCCCGCTCATGAAGAACGGTCGTCAGTTTACGTTGGGAGGCCAGATCCGAGACAACATGTTTTGGACCCTAGCCAGTGGTGTGACCGTCTGGACGGCCTATGAGGTGTTGATGTTCTGGGCATTGGCAAACGGCTACGCCCCCATGTTTACATTCGCGGCGCACCCGATCTGGTTCATCGCCATGTTCCTGCTGATCCCAATTTGGGAAAGCTTCTACTTCTATTGGATTCATCGCTTTCTGCACATACCGTTCTTTTACAAACATGTGCACGCCCTGCATCATCGAAACATAAACGTTGGACCATGGTCCGGCATGTCCATGCATCCGGTAGAACATGTGATCTTTTTAGGATCCGTGCTGATACACTTTGTTGTTCCTGCAAATCCCGTGCATATCTTATTTCACCTGCAATATTACGCGCTTACTGCAGCAACTACTCATACCGGTTTCGAGGGATTGTTGGTCAAAGACAAGAACAGGCTGGCGCTGGGGACGTTCCATCACCAAATGCATCATCGGTACTTTGAGTGTAACTATGGCTCGTTGGAGATACCTTGGGACAAGTTCTTTGGGTCATTCCATGACGGAACGAATGAGGCCAACGAACGCATGAAAGAGCGGCGCAAACGCATGATGGGTGGTTAGGTGTTGCCTGCTGTGGCGAGCAAAGATCTTCTGCAAACTTAAGGTAGACGCTGATGCCTCTGTCGCAATGTAAGTGCTGGCCAAAGTCAACGTGCCTCGCTTGAAAGGTCAGAAATGGATTTTGCGATCCGCAGCGGGGCTTTCTTCTTTGGTACCAAGACACCAATGGCAACAAAGTAGGTGTCGTTTGACCTAATTGGACACAATGCTGCACGATCACTACACTCGTCACTGCGATAACTATTGGCCTTTATTGCGAGTTTTTGACGACTTGATTTTCAAGAAATGAGTTTCTCAGGTTGGACCGTTCAAAGAATGTGTCGAGGAATTGGTTATGAATCTTTCGCGATTGTCACTTTTGCTGGTCGTATTCATTGATGTGATGGGTTTTGGTCTGATCCTGCCAATCTTCAATACGATTTTGCTAGATCCACAACAGACGTTCCTTCCAAAAGATACGTCAGCGCACGCCCGTCAGTTTGACTACACAATTCTGATTGCAGTCTTCTTCCTGTTCTATTTCTTTGGCGCGGCATTCATTGCCAAGGTCTCGGACTACATCGGAAGAAAACAAGGAATAATGATCTGTCTGACAGGCGCATTGATTGGATATGTTCTGACAGTCGCTGCGATCATGACAGCCAGCTATTGGCTGTTGCTGTTGGGGCGAGCCATTTCAGGATTTACTACAGCCAATCAACCCATCGCCCAAGCCGCTTTGATCGACATCAGTCATGACGATCACGAAAAGTCCAAAAACCTTGGGATGATTGTCGCGGCGTCTGCGCTGGGTTTGCTCGGTGGCCCATTGATTTCAGGATTGCTGAGCGATCAGAATTTGATGGGTTCGTTCGCATCTCTGGAACTGCCATTCTATGTCGCCATCGGCCTTATTCTGATCAATATGACATTGATACTGCTCTTCTTCTCAGAGCCCGGTTTCAAAAAGCGGAAAATTGATTTTGGGCTTTTGGACGTTGTTTTAAATTTGTGGAAGGTCTTTTCGCATCCGGTTGTCCTTAGGCTTTCCGTGGTGATGTTGTTCTCGCTTATGTGCCTGAACGCTTTTTTCTTTTTTATCGACACCTATCTTCTGACCCGATTCAAGTTTGACACACTGCAAAACAGCATGGCCTTGGCCGTATTCGGTGCGTCCATGGCATTTGGAAGTGCTTACCTAACTGCGCCCCTTCACGAACGTTACAAGAAATTTCCTATTCTATATCTATCCATAGCAGCTATGGGCCTGGGTATATTGGCTTTTATGCTCAACCCTGTGGCCGATTTTTCATACGTGCTGATCGTTCCGATAACGGTCGCATTTGCGATCATGTATCCTACGATGCTGTCCTTGTTCTCAGGTAGCGTCGGAGCATCCGAGCAAGGCTGGGTAATGGGAGTAACAGTGGCGATTTACGCTTTAGGCTCAGGAACCATAACGGCCTTAAGTGGTTCCCTGATGGCCATAAACTTGAGAATGCCGTTTATCATCGCCATCATCTGTTGCGTCTTGGCGTTACTTGCGATGGCAAGACTGTTTCGGCATCCGGGTGTGCAGGCCCTCGATACAAAGGGTAAATGAACTCTGTCTTATTGGGTGCGGTCGATGAATAGCAGTGCGAGATAAAGTCTATAAATTGGAGTGACCAGGATGCTTTGGGTTCGATTGTCAAAAGCTGTATTGGCTATGATCCTTGGCGTTTGGGTGCTTTTGGTCGTCTTTGGAAATATTACGGATTACGAAACAAACTGGTCGTTTGTGCAAAAGGTGATGACTATGGAGGCCGTTCAGGGTGATCCCAACGTCTATTGGAGAGCGGTCAAGAACCCCAGCCTTCACCATCTCGCCTACGCGGCCATTATTCTGGCCGAAGCAATTCAGGCCTCGTTGTTCTTACTTTCAGGAATGATGATGGCCTCTCGGTTGAAAGGTTCAGCGTCTGCATTTCGTGCGGCCAAGACGCCGTTCGTTATAGGGCTCACAGGGGCAATTTTACTGTGGCTATTTGGCTTTATGGCAATTGCAGGTGAATGGTTCCAAATGTGGAGGTCACCTACCTACAACGCGCAGCAGACTGTTTTCATTTACTACATGACTATAGTCCTGTCGGGCAT
Organism: Ruegeria sp. BE9; assembly: GCF_056538765.1. NCBI lineage: Bacteria > Pseudomonadati > Pseudomonadota > Alphaproteobacteria > Rhodobacterales > Roseobacteraceae > Ruegeria > Ruegeria sp. BE9. Next base: position 8,332 of record NZ_JBQFTS010000009.1, read on the forward strand.
TTACATACTGCATGTAGAAGATGGGGAAACAGGTGTGCAGTAAAACTGGTCGCGTTCGTCTATGACTTGCTCAAATGGCGTAGTATTTGGCTGGGTCACGATGCCAGTGCTTCGTGATCTTTGCTGGAGTAACGGTCAAGAAAAGTTCTTACACACTCTTTGGCGATTTCTTCTTTGTGAACAGAGGTCATAGCTGCAGTGTCATGCACAAGCGAAGGAAGATAAACGGCTATTTTGAAGAGCGAGAGCAGTCGAACAGTCGCCTCGTCCGGATTCAATCGTACAAGATGGCCCGCTTTCATTGCGCTTGCGACGAACTGACTGAGCGGCGCGTCAATGTCCTGAAAGGTTGCGTTGAACTCTTCGGCGAAGTGCGGATTGCGCATAAGTTCAGCCATGAGGACACGTGAGCAACTTAAAAAATGCGGCTCTGTCACCTGTGCAAAATACTGGCGTACTGCTTCGAGCAGTTGTGCCTCGATCGGAGAGCCAGAATTGTACGTCGGCATGTTCATTCCGGAAAGCGTTTCGATAACCGATCCCGCAATGGCCTGAAACAAGGCATCCTTGCTTTCGAAGTACTTATAGAGGGTGCGCTTGGAGACACGAGCCTCTTCGGCAATTCGCTCCATTCGGGCGCCCTTTAAGCCTTCTTCCTGAAAAACGATCAACGAGGCGGTCAGGATATCTTCGCGTTTTGTACTCATGTGGCCAGATTAAAAAAATTTCCGAAGGGAGTAAACATTACCGTTTACACGCGTCTCGACTCACTCTAGGTATACGATATCGTTTACACAGCATCCTTACGAAAGACCCCTCGAATGTTGCTCTATGACGCTAACTCTCCCGGCCCCAATCCGGTAGTCGTACGCCAGTTCATTCTGGAGCGCGGCGGCATTTCCATGGACGTCGAACATATTGACCTTGCTGGTTTGGCGAACCGCCAGCCCGAGTACATGAACACAGTCAACTCGCGTGGGGAAGTGCCAGCGCTTCGCTTGGACGACGGCACAGTAATCACTGAGATTACTGCAATCTGCGCTTACCTCGATGAAGTCGCAGAAGGCGGCATATCCCTATTTGGTACCACTTCCGAAGAGCGCGCGGTCACGAATATGTGGACGCGCCGTATGTACCTTGAAGTTGCCTATCCCATCGTCACCTGGTGGCGTGGAACTGAAATGGCAATTCAATTCTATCAAGGCAATCGTGTCCCCGCGACCGAAGCGCAAGGCTGGATGAAAGTGCAGGCAGAGCTCGGGTTAGAGCGGCTGAATGCAGATTTGGAAGGGCGAGCGTTTATCGGCGGCAACCAATTGTCGATGGCAGACATACTTCTGAATGGCTTCCTTTCGACTATGGGTCATGTCGTGCCGTGGCTCTCGCGGCCCGACCTCGAAAACGTAAAGCGTTGGCATGACAGCATGAGTGCGCGCCTATCCAGCCAACAGATGTTTGAACCGCTGCCAGCTAAGGTTGGCTAAAGAAAATCCTTAGCCGATTTACGAAACCACTCGGCGACGAAGCCTCTTACCTTCGTAGCGCCGAAAAAACACCACCACCACTCACTCAACACGCTCTGCTCTGATACAAGCAGGGCGTGTTTTGACTCCTGTTCGAAAACTTACGACACCCATTCGCGAAAGCCTGGTTCTCGTTTCAGACTTGTTCAACCAAGCCCATGAACATAAGACGATTGGAACGCGTCTTTCATGGCCCACCGGGACTGTGTTTCAAAGCCCTAGGAGCACACAATGAAATCAATTTTGACGGCAGCGTCGATGACCTTGTTCCTGACAACAGCGCTACACGCTGGCGAAAAGGTCTATGTTTATAACTGGGCGGACTATATCGACGAATCTTTGCTGGAAAAATTCACAACCGAAACTGGGATCGAAGTGGTTTATGATAACTTCGACTCCAACGACCTGCTGGAAACGAAAATGCTTGCGGGCAACTCCGGTTATGATGTCGTTTTCCCCTCGGGTACGTTTTTACAACGCCAGATTGAAGCCGGTGTTTTTCAGCCGCTCGACAAAAGCCAGCTGCCGAATGCAGTTCACCTTTGGGATGCTATCGAGCAGCGGACCGCGACATTCGATCCGGAAAACAGCTACTCAGTGAACTATATGTGGGGATCCACGGGTATTGCCGTGAACGTCGGAAAGGTTCGCGAGGCGCTTGGCGATGAAATCCCGCTGGACACGATGGAGTTGATATTCAACCCGGAATACGTTTCGAAGCTGGCTGATTGTGGCGTGAACTTTCTGGATGCACCTTCCGAGCTTGTGCCCGCGGCGCTGACCTATATCGGCGAGGATCCGAACTCGCGTGATCCGAATGTTATTGCAAAAGCTGAGCCGGTTCTCACGGCAGTTCGCCCTTATGTGAGAAAGTTTAACTCGACAGGATATATCTCGGACCTCGCCACCGGTGAAGTTTGCGTATCACTGGCTTGGTCGGGCGACGGCTTGCAAGCACGAAGCCGTGCGGCAGAAGCAGGGAATGGGGTCGAAATAGAGTACAGTGCCTTCAGAGAAGGTTCGGGTATGTGGTTCGATCAGATAGCGATCCCCGCAGATGCACCGAACCCGGAACTGGCCCACAAGTTTATCAACTTCCTGATGGAGCCAGAAAACGCGGCCGCGATCTCAAACTATGTTTGGTATGCAAATGGGAACCTTGCGTCGCAAGAGTTCCTGAAAGAGGAGATTGCGAATGATCCGGCTCTTTATCCTTCGGAAGAGGGTATGAAGAACCTGTATATGAAAAACCCTTGGGATGCTGATACACAACGTTTCGTAACCCGTATGTGGACGCGGGTTAAATCCGGACTGTAGTTCGCTATTTTTAGCGGGAACTCTGTTCTTGCGTGACCCTGAATCTGTGCAGGCAATTTGTTGGGGCAGGGCATAGCTTTTCAGTTTGCCCCAACATATATCGCAGGAAATCTCGGCGGGTATCTAAGATCGGGTAAACCGCAATCAGCGTTTGTTTTGTGCTTGAGCCCGGCTGGTGAGTGAAAAAATCTCGGCCTTAATGCGAAAGCTAAGGCCCGAGAGAACGGTCGCGGCGAACCTCGGGATATTGTGTCGGGAAAAATCAGATGGCGCCAGTTGAAAGCAGTGCGATTAAATTAGAGAAAATCCTGAGCGCTATTTCCGAGGGTTTGGAACGTCAGGCAGCGACTGCGCCAGAATATCCAAACTCGGATCACTCGAATCCCGATTTTGCTTATCAGGTAAGACAAAATCAGATTTGCGCAGTTGGGTGGCTGTTTTACCTGTTTGGCATAACGCGGCGCAAAAAGCTGGGCAGGGTTGTTCTGAAATCACTTCAGGATGTGGAACTCGCGAAAACCCCCCAAAGGAAACTGTTGCAGGCAATCGATGATGCGACAGTCGCCTTAGAAAAAACGTATGCCCTTGAAGTGAACCAGGCAATATCCGGCACTCCGGGCGATGGAGCTGAACGCATCGCGCAGAGAATTCGGAGCCTTATCAGCCTGCGTGCGTTTGACAGCGCACGTGAGCTGTTAGTGAAAAATAGAGCCGAACTTCGCGGTAATTTCAAACTGCTCCATAAACGGTTAGCCCGGCAGGAGTTTGGGCCGCCCATTTCGGAATGCGGCCAGAGAGTAGCAGGTCGCCTAAGCGAAGCTCTGTCCATTTCACTCGGTTCCGAGCACCTATTTGAAACAGGTTGGCGAACCGCAAACCAAGAAGTGATTAGTGCCCTCTTAACTGATGGAAATGGGAGCACTGCAGATATTGAGACTTTGCTTTCGGATGTCTCAATTGACCCAGAGCGTGCCTTATCCTTGGCAAACTTTTTGAACAATGCTCTCGACGCCAGCTACAAGCCCCAGTTGATTGCTTCGGTGTTACCCTTGGCGCCAATGGCGCGTTTCGTGATCTTTTCGCACTGGCATTGGGTCGATGAAAAGCATCTGGCCAACGCACTGGAAGAGGCAATCTCACAGGGGCACACCTACCACGTTGCAGTTTCGCTCATTCGCGCGATGTCGGGTCGAATATCACCGCCAAAGAAGAAGAGTTCTAAGCGGCAACTGTTCGATAGCCTGTTGCGTCTTACGACCGGTAGGGCATTGTTTGGAAATGATCCTCTGATTGACTTGGCAAAAGCGCAGGGTGTGCGAGTGGTTGGCCCGGAATCAATGCCCACCGCATTTGAAGCAGATCATGACTATACGTCCTCGTCCAAAGGGGTGGTCCACGGCGTTGCCTCGGCGCTTACAAGTCGGGCGAAGGCTTGGTTGGAGAACGAGGCCGGAAACTCAAACGGGATCGTAGTTTTTTCCCCTCACTCTCAGAACCTGGCTTTTGCTTCCAGACGCTTGCAGGTTGCGCTGGCTGGAATGGGGAAGCCAGTTCAAACACTTGTGACGATTGCTCCAGAAGAGGGCGATCCTGTTGAACCCTCGAACTTTTTGTCCGCGGCGCGGAAAAAGGGTTTCGACATCACCTTATCGGGTCGATGGGTGTCAAAACGCAATTCCTATTCAAGCCGGTATTTGGACTATTTGCGCACTGGTTCGGTTCTGCAAATCTACTTTGACGGGGAGAGAGCGCCGGGTCGTAGACTGTTGGTGCCGTGGCTTTTGCGGCCGGGCAAGCTGCCCGGGTTTCCCGCGCAACTTGCAATTTCCAGCGGTGTGGACCTCTGCTTTGCTGCTACATGGGTTGAGGATGACGGAACACCTGTCATCGACATCGCCCCACTTAGATCACCGCCTCGTTTAGGCTCAAACCTGGTGCAGCGATTGTGGCTTACCCAGCAGTTGGCGCGCGCTTGCCGCAGTTTTGTTTTGAAGCAGAAAATGCCTGTGCAGCGGCATTTGGTTGCCGCGTATGGCGGAGCAATGCCAAAGCGCGAATTGGTTGATCTGGAATCTTGGGTGCAAGCTGAAACGGTACGCCAAAGCAAGCTGAGTTGGCTTTCGGGCCACGAACCGGATCACATCGCGATACGAATGGCATCTTCGTCTATCACGTATGGGATTTTGGCAAGTCTGTGTTTGCGTATGTCCAGCATGCTATTGCACTTTCAAGATACGGCTCCGTGTCACACAAACAGTGATCGTGAATTTGGGGACCAGCATCGGGTCTTGTGCCTGCTTCCGGCTAGCCCAGCAGCCATTGTTACGCAACTGGCTTCAACCGCGGCCGGAAGCTTGCTGTGCATCGGATTGCCAGAGGACACGGACGAACAACTAGCCGAACGGCTGAAAGCGTTCGATCCTGATTTGGTTCTAGTCACGTTTTCGGCGTGGAGTCGTTTGATTTCCGCATACCCAGAGTTGGAGAATGTGAACGCTCTGATCATCGATGACGATTGTGACGTAGCTGCCCTAGACTTTCTCCTTGAGAGTTTTCCCAAAGCGCCGGCTTTGCCACCTCTAGATCTTCGTCGCCCTGCATACGTCGTTTATACGTCTGGTAGCTCGGGAGAACCCAAAGGCGTGGTTCTGGCGGCTGGAATGGCTTCGCGAATGCGGGTCTTCGATTATGATCAGCCGCAAACCTTGCTGACAATCGTGCGTTGGGACACAGCGACTGCGCTGGAAACACTACCGGCATTTGTGGGAGGCCATTCGATTGTCTTGCCGCCAAAGGGCGGTTTTTCTGATTTGAAACAGCTTTGCGATCTAATGGCCGCGACGTCTGTGACAGCCTTATCCGCACCATGCAGTGTCTTGCATGGTATGTTGCAAAATCCCGATTTCTCACCAAAGTCCTTGCCAGGATTAAGGGTTTTTTACCCTTGGGGAGAGCCAAGTCGCGCGCGGCTTATCAAGGATATCGAGAAGCGGTTTACTGACGCTGAAATAAACGCGACCTATGGTGCTTCGGAATTTATTGAAGTTTCTCATGGAAAGCTCCCCGCCGAAGACTTTGCCAAGTATCAAGGTTCTCCGGGTGGAATGCTCTTGCCCGGTGCAAAGGCGGTCAACGCGGAAGGTGAAGGCTTGCAACCCGGTGAGATTGGCCGGATCAAAGCCGTTGGATACGACCGAACGCTGGGCGACTTTAAGAACCTGCAAGCAGGTGGGCAGGCTTTTGATCCGCTCTCGGATCCTATTCTTCTCGATGATTGGGTGACAGTTCTGCCAGACGGTAGTTTGGATGTACTGGGCAGAGTTGATGATGTCGTTAATATCCGTGGACGTAGACTGTCACTAATAGGCGTAACCGACGTGGCAGAAAACGTGGCGGGTGTTGAACGAGCGTTTGCCACGGTTGCGCGTATTCGTGATGCAGATGTGGTCGCCCTTGCCGTCGAAAGCAAACGCAAGGATGTCGACGCTCTGGAGAACGAAATGCGGCAAGCAATTGCCGAAAGCTTTTTTCCCGCCGCCGCCCCTGCACGATATCTCCACACTGAGGAGCTACCGCGTCTGCCAAGTGGAAAACTAGATCGTAAAAGGCTTCGATCGCTATTGGAGGATGGGGGCGGCGTCACATCTGAATTGCCGACTGAAGTCCCCGAGACCGCAACTCTCGGGAAAGAACCATTGTCCCCAATGCTTGAGGTGCTTCGAAGTTTCGCAGATCATGAGGGGTTAGTGCCGTTGGCAAGATTTGATCCCGACAGCACGCACCCATATCTGGACTCCATCCTTAGCTTGATACTTATGCTGAGCATTGAGGAGAAGTTTGGTAAAATTCCGCCAGCAAGCGTTTTTGATCATCAAGGAACGGCAACTTGGCGTGAGCTCGCAAATGAGCTGCAATCCGGGTCAGCTTTGAGTGCTCAGGTCCAAGTTAAAACCCAGAGCGCCTGAACCGGCGCTCTGTTTATTGGAAGTGCTGGGGCTGTTATCCCGTACCCCACTGCCCTTAAGGCCAGGGGCGTTCGCCCTTAATAACTTGCGCACTGAGTTCAAGATCGCCCACGTTTACAAAGTTGGGATAGGCTGCGCGCATTGCTGCAATTAACGCTGCAGAGTCTTCTGCTTTCTCAGACGCAGTCTCGAACGCAGAGACGTATTCTCGGGTGAAGTCGACGATGCTGTCGTCTTCGGAACTTTCACCGATGACATGCCCGGGAATGATACGTTCAGGGTTCAGTGCGGTGACCTGACCCAGCGTGGCCCGCCAGCTGTCGCGGCTTTCGGGTGTTTGGTTGTCTGCAAGCCAGACGTGAACATTTTCATACAGGATTACACCACCCAAAACGGTTTTCTCACTAGATGCCCATAGGAATGTGTGGGCGGGATCGTGACCTTCCAGACCAATAACCTGAATAGTTTCACCATCCACGTTCAGTGTGTTTCCGTTCAGAACGTCTGGGACAATCAATTCGGCAGGTGCATTGTCCTCGAGGATCGGGCCCCAGAAATCGTACTTGAGTTGGATCGTCTTCTCGATTCCTTTCACGGTTTCTGGTGTGGCAACGATTTTAACATCGGGATAGGCAGTGCGGATGGTATCCAGCCCAAAATAGAAATCGGGATCTTTGTGGCTGATGAAGACAGTTGTAAGGGGCTTGCCCGTGGCTTGAATCATGCTGACCAGTTGTTCTGCATCATCCTTTTCGAACTGCGCATCGACCAGCAGGACTTCATTTGGCCCTTCGACAATATTTGAGGAAACCGGAAACAGGCTACCTTCGTTGGGGGTGAAGTGGGTGATTTTGAGATCAGCGGCTACCGCAGCCGTTGAGATCATCATTGCTGTTGTGGCGGTCAGGATTGCTTTCATTGTCATCTCCTTTGTCAGGGGCAGCCTTGCTTGATCGTCGGGGTTGCCTTGTGCGAGACAAATAAGGAGTCGACGTTGTCAGCTAAATACGCATTATGAGGACTTAACGTCAGTAAAAAGTTGACAATAGATGGCGAAGTCAAACCTGAACCGTTTGGAGTATTTTGTTGCAATTGCCGAAGCTGGAACCATCACAGCGGCGGCAGATCGCATGCGCGTAAGCAAGGCAGTTGTCAGCAAGCAATTGCAGCATCTCGAAGAAGAGCTGGGGGCGACACTGATCGTCCGTAATTCGCGCCACCTGAATTTAACGGAAACCGGCCAAACTTTTTATGCGGCGGCGCAAGCGTCTGTTGCTCAGGCCGAAGAAGCCTATGCAATGGTGCGACGCGGCAGCACTGAACCTTCGGGGACTTTGCGTATTACTGCGCCACTTGATTTAGGACCGGACTATGTGGCCCCAGTCGTGGCCAAGTTTCGCAAAATGTACCCCGCAGTGACAGTTGAGCTTACGCTGAGTGACTTGCGAATGGATCCGGTCGAAGCACGTTTCGACATCGCATATCGTGTCGGCTGGCTAACCGATTCCGCGAATATCGCTCGAAAACTGGGGGATTTCCGGCAGATCGTCGTGGCTACTGAGAAGATTGTCGAAGAGTTCGGAGCCCCGAAAACACCAAGGGACTTACCAAGCTTTCCATTTATCGAGCATCAGGCCTTGTTAGCCCCATTGCGCTGGCGGTTTTCTGGGGAGGCCAGAGATCCGATCGATGTTGAAATGACGCGAGCGCTGTCGGCAGACGTAACGCCCGCAATCAAATCGATGACGCTTGAATCTGCGGGTATCTCAATCCTTCCGGACTTCTACGTTAAGAGAGAACTGGCAGAGAAATCCTTGATTCAGTTGCTCCCAGATTGGTCACTCCCGTCAGGAGGAATTTACGCCGTTTACCCGCCGACACAGTATAGATCGACTGCAACGCAACGGTTTTCGCAACTATTTACCGACCACACCCGGAAAGAGTTGGCATAAGCAACAGCGAAACTACCACGTAGTAATTTGAGGGCGCAGGTCCGTTTCAGGTCGTCTAAAATAAGATGTGCTGAGGGATCTTAAAGAGGGCTAACCTTTGCAAGGGATGGTCACACTACGCACCATTGGCAGCGTTTTCGTCTGAAGCACTGGGTGGGTAAGATGCCCATGCTAAGCACAAAACTCCTCGACCAGAAAATCGAGGAAAACTCGAACCTTCGAGACGACATAGCGCCGAGAAGGGTAGACGGCGTAAAGTGAAGTTTCGTTCGGTTTCCAGTCTTCCAATGCTGTACACAGACGGCCCGAGGCGAGGTCGTCTGCAACATACAAACGTGGGATCAGGCTAAGCCCAAACCCAGCGCGAAGGGCATCACGAACTGCAAGGCTGGAGGAAACTTTATAGCGTCCACCAATCGGGATACTGACCGAACGGGCGCCGTTCTGAAAAGACCATTTTGCGGCATGGTCCGACAGGCTGAACTGAATGCAATTATGCTTAGAAAGATCTTCGGGGCGCTCAGGTCGACCATGGTTTTCAAAATACGCCGGCGCCGCACATAGCACATGTTCCATGGTCATCAGCTTGCGCGCGATAAGACCGGAGTCTTCAAGACTGTCACTGCCGCGTAGGGCAATATCGAAACCTTCTTCGACCAGATTGACCCGCCTGTCATCGAGGTTCAGATCTAGTGATACGTCTGGATAGCGGCTTAAAAACTCAGGAATTGCATCCGACAAACCGGTCAGTGTAAGGGTCACCGGGGCACTAACACGCAACAGTCCGCGGGGTGTATTCTGTGTGGCCTGCAGTGTTTCGTCCGCATCCCGGAGGTCTTCGAGGATTCGAGCGACGCGTTCGAAGTACAGTGATCCTTCTTCAGTCAGGCTCATTCGACGTGTGGTACGGTTGATCAGGCGCGTTGAAAGGTGTGTTTCCAATTCGCTGATGTTCTTACTCACCGCTGCTGGCGACAAGCCAAGATGGCGAGAGGCGGCTGCAAAACTGCCATGCTCCACGACCGTGCGGAATACGTTGAGTGCTGTCATGTGGTCCATGGTTATTCACTATCAGTGAATAGTGATATTACCAATCTCCGAATTCTATACTCTAGGGCGCAGGCGTATTTCTTGTACGAGACTGGCTAGGCGTTTCAACCACGCTCGCCATCCTCACCGAAAATCCTAAGCAAACGAATTGGAGAGCCTGAAATGCGCACCAAAAGAAACCCGGACCACCCTATTGAGCCGCTGTTCCTATCTCGCTGGTCGCCACGTTCCTATGACGCCTCCGCGATGCCAGAATCACATCTTCTTAGTATTCTTGAAGCGGGTCGTTGGGCACCGTCCGCATTCAATGTTCAGCCGTGGCGGTTCCTTTATGCTATGCGGGACAGTGCTCATTGGCCGGCGTTTGTATCGCTCCTCGACCCGTTCAATCAAAAATGGGCCGCAGATGCCTCGGCTTTGGTCTTTTTGGTATCGGATACAGTGATGCCGGGTAACGAAGGCCGACCCAATAAGGTTTCGCACTACAATAGCTTCGACGCGGGGGCCGCCTGGGTTCAGATCGCACTTCAGGCCTCGGCACTTGGGTATGCCGCTCATGCGATGGCAGGGCTGGTCTTTGACCGTGCGTCGCAAGTTTTGGAATTGCCAGAACGTTTTCAGATTGAGATCGGGATCGCAATCGGGCGTCAAGCCGATGCAGAACGCCTGCCGGATGAGCTGAAAGACCGCGAAGCACCAAGCGGACGTAAGCCACTGGATCAGATCTCTTACCCAGGGCCGTTCCCCAGCCGTTTCAACACAATCGCAGCGGAGTAGGAGGTCGTTATGCCGTCTCAAGCGATAAAAACCGTCTCAAACTCCAAGGCAGTTTCAAACTTACCGGTTCACGGATTGATGTTGACGGCGACTTTATTGGTCGCCACGTCGTTTCCGGTCGCAGCCGCGATAACTGGCGGACTAGACAGTGTCGTGCTTACCTTCATTCGCTTTGCCTTGGCGACGCTTTTGTTCGCGCCGATCGTACTATGGCGATACGGGCTGGCTCTCCCCACATTTTCTGACTTTTTGCGATACGGTTTACTTAGCATCCTGTTGGTCACGTTCTTTTGGTGCATGTTTACTGCCCTGCGTATGACCACTCCCCTCAATACGGCGGCGATTTTTGCATTGAACCCCATAATCACAGCCACAATTGCCGCGATACTATTGCGCGAGAAGATGTCTCTGTCGGCGCGTGTTGCATTGCCGATAGGAACCGTCGGGGCGATCTGGGTTATTTTCCGAGGTGATCCCCGGGCGTTCGTGGCGCTTGAATTCGGCGCAGGGGATATCGTTTTCTTGGCCGGTACTTTCACGCTTGCAACCTATGGGACGCTGGTAAAAGTGTTGCACCGGGGCGAGCCGATGGTGCAAATGACTTTCTGGATTCTTGCGACCGGCACGATTTGGTTGCTTCTGTTATCGTTTCCAAGATTGGGTGGTATCCGTTGGTCAGAAATTCCTTTCGAGGTGTTCGCTGGGATCACCTATCTGTCGATATTCACCACGATCGTTACGTTCTTCGCATTCCAGTGGAGCACGACCAGGATCGGGCCGACGCGCGTTGCAGCTTATACATTTCTGAATCCTGCGCTGGTTCTTTTCATCGGACTGGCCTTTGGAGATTCCTTGCCACCTCTCGCGACGTGGCCCGGCGTGATGTTGGTGCTCGTAGCAACCATCGTTTTGCAATCTAACCTGAAGGCTAGAAGAGGGAGAATAGAGTCAAACCCCTGCCCGTCGGCCTAAAGAGCTACAAGCGGGCTGCCAGGCCTCAAAGGAAAATCAGTCCCGGCCGCAACGAATTTCGATTTCGGCCGGGTGACATCTGGGAACGTGCGTTTCAGCTCTTCTTTCGTATTGAATAGACATTCCTCATGTCTGTTTTGCTTCTGGAAATGTCGCAAGTATTTCAGCGCCAAAGTGGATCAAAAGTATCCTGAAATCGTGAGGTGCCGCTGTCTGAGTCTTAGGCAGTGGAGAATTGGGAAGCCGGTGTAAATCCGGCACTGCCCCCGCAACGGTAAGGAAGGTCAGGTTCGACAATCAACCACTGGGACGAGGATCCCGGGAAGGTGTCGAAACCGGGCGTAAGCCCCTTTCAAGTCCGGAAACCAGCCTCGCATATATGTCAAACCGCGGGTGGCGGTGGGGGCACTGGTTTCGGACGTGATCCTCGCGCGACTCCGGACGGTACCTCCTTGTCATCTGCCCAAGCAATGCCGCGGGGCGCGGTAGGAGAGCCAGAAGTGAACAGCATTCAAAGCCTGTTGGCGCGTCGAAACCCAGGCTACGCTCTGGAACAGGCGTTTTACACCGATCCAGAGATTTTTCAGACCGATTTAGAAACCATTCATTATCGAGAGTGGCTGTTTGCCATTCCGGCGTGCGAGCTGGTGAAAGCAGGTGACTACGTCACTTACAACGTCGGGGCATATCGCGTCATCATTGTACGCGGCGCTGACAACCAGATCCGGGCATATCACAACACGTGCCGCCATCGTGGGTCGATCATTTGCAAAGCTGCAAAAGGCAATGCGCCTAAGCTGGTTTGCCCGTATCACCAATGGACCTATGAGCTTGACGGCTCGTTGCTGTGGGCCCGTGATATGGGGCCGGACTTTGATCCCAAACAGCATGGTTTAAAGACTGTCCATTGCCGTGAGCTTGCCGGGTTGGTCTATATCTGCCTGGCACATGAAGCTCCCGATTTCGACACGTTCGCCAGTATTGCGCGCCCGTATCTTGAGCCGCATGATCTGGGAAATGCCAAGGTCGCCTTTGAAAGCTCAATCATCGAGAACGGCAACTGGAAGCTGGTCTGGGAAAACAACCGCGAGTGCTATCACTGTGGCGGCAACCATCCCGCTCTGTGTCGGACCTTCCCAGATGATCCGGGTGTGACAGGGATCGAAGGTGGTGAAACGCCAGCCTACATGCAGGCCCATTTCGACCGCTGCCAGGATGCGGGCATGCCATCACAGTTCTACCTTAATGACGACGGCCAATACCGTCTTGCTCGTATGCCTCTGAAAGAAGGCGCTGAGAGCTATACGATGGACGGAAAGTCCGCCGTACGCCGCTGGTTGGGCCGTTCGCCCTTTGCGGACGCGGGATCGCTTCTGAAATTCCACTATCCGACCACGTGGAACCACTTCCTCGCCGACCACTCGATCGTTTTCCGCGTCACTCCGATCAGCCCGACTGAGACTGAGGTCACAACCAAATGGCTGGTCAACAAGGACGCGGTTGAAGGCGTTGACTATGACGTGAAACGTCTGACCGAAGTATGGGTCGCCACCAATGACGAAGACCGTCAGGTGGTCGAGGACAACCAGCGGGGCATCAACAGCCCGGCCTATGTGCCCGGTCCGTATTCACCCATTCAGGAATCTGGCGTGCTGCAGTTCGTGGATTGGTATTGCAACACGTTGTCGGCCCGACTGGCGCCAGACACGATGGCGGCGGAGTAAGGCTGATGAAAGACCTGAACACGCGCTCTTCGGCCATCTGGCAGGATGGTGAGATGCTGGAATGTGTCTCGGTTGTGCCCGAGATGCCCAACACCGCCAGCTTTTCGTTCCGCGCTCCATCTGGGGCGCAGTTTGCCTATCACCCCGGTCAGTTCCTGACTCTCGAGATCCCGGCACCGAACCAGCCCGGAGGTGTCGTACATCGAACCTATACGATCTCGTCATCTCCGTCCCGGCCGCGGTCGATAACGATTACAGCCAAAGCGCAAGCAGACAGCATCGGTACGCGATGGATGCTGGAAAACCTGCAACCCGGTATGCGGGTTAAGGCTATCGGTCCGGCCGGCCTGTTTACCAACGTACAAAGCGCGGCGGGAAAGTACCTGTTTATCTCAGCTGGTTCGGGCATTACCCCGATGATGTCGATGACAACCTGTATGTGGGATGAAGGACGCGATCTGGATGTTGTCTTCATCAACTGCGCCAAACGGCCGTCCGAGATCATCTTCCGCCAACGGTTAGAGCAGATGGCCAGCCGCACCGACGGTTTGGACCTGAAGTTCGTTGTAGAAGAGCCGGATCGGTACCGCCCATGGACGGGGTATCAAGGTCAGTTCAACCAGTTAATGCTGGGGCTAATGGCGCCTGATTACCTTGAACGCGAGGTGTATTGCTGCGGACCCGAGCCGTTTATGCAGGCCGTACGCGATGCTCTGGGCGGTCTCGGCTTTGACATGAACAACTACCATCAGGAAAGCTTCGGTGCGCCGGTGGAAACCGAGGCCGATCAACCGGAACTGGATGACTTGATCCCGGACGAAGACAGCAGCGCCGAGATTCTGTTCGCGACCTCAGGCGTGACTGCCAAAGTGGCCGAGACCGACACGGTGCTTGCCGCAGCGCGCTCGGTTGGCCTGAACATTCCGTCGGGTTGCACCTTCGGCGTGTGCGGAACCTGCAAGGTCAAGAAGAACGCCGGCGAGGTCCACATGGTCCACAATGGCGGAATATCTGAAGACGACATCGAGGCAGGCTACATTCTTGCCTGTTGCTCGAACCCAATCGGAAAAGTCGAAGTCGAGGTGTAGAACGCTGCGGGCTGAATCGAAACCGTAGGATGGCACCAGCTGGCTACGGTTTCGATGTTGTCACTAGCTTTGTCGAAGAATTCGAGCCAGATCGGGCCGCCGAAACTGCGGCCCTTTCAAGACCTTTCCATCCTCACGCAGAACCGGGCGACCATCGGCGCCGAGTTTGGACATGTTCGAAGCATGGACCTCTTCCATCGCACTCTGCTTGACGCTGTGCAGGCCGAATTCCAAGAATGTTCCGTCCAACACGTATTGGATATCGCAAAGTGCATCCAGAACTTCGACCAAGTCGCCAGCTTCGACGGCGGCGCGTAGTTCGGCCACTTCCTCTTCGATGATTGCTAGCCGCATTTGCGCACGCTGCCCAGGGATTGAGGGGGCGCCGACGATAGGTACGTCGAATGCTTCATGCCATTCTCGAACGATCGTAAGTGTATCTTTCGGCATCAGAAATCCCAATCCTCATCCTCGGTCGCAACGGCCTTGCCGATCACATATGACGAGCCCGACCCGGAGAAGAAGTCGTGGTTTTCACTGTCCGGGCTGAGAGCCGCCAGAATTGCCGGATTTACCTCGGACACCTCGGGTGGGAACAGTGCTTCAAACCCCAGGTTTTGCAGCGCTTTGTTGGCGTTGTAATGCAGAAAGGCCTTTACATCCTCGGTCAGGCCGATCTCGTCATACAGTTCTTCGGTGTACTGGTTTTCGATCCCGTACAGCTCGAACATCAGGCCAAAGGCATAGTCCTTGAGTTCCAGCTGTTCCGCTTCGGAGAGCTTTTCGTATCCGCGCTGGAACTTGTAGCCAATGTAATACCCATGCACGGCCTCGTCGCGGATGATCAGGCGGATCAGATCGGCGGTGTTGGTCAGCTTGGCGCGGCTGGACCAGTACATCGGCAGGTAGAAACCCGAATAGAACAGGAAGCTCTCCAGAAACACCGACGCAATTTTGCGTTTCAGCGGGTCATTGCCCGGGGCGTAGGTGTTCAAGATGGCCTCGGCCTTGGCCTGCAGATGCGGGTTTTCTTCGGACCAGCGGAATGCCTCATCGATCTCCTTGGTCGAACACAGTGTCGAAAAGATCGAGGAATAGCTACGCGCGTGCACCGCCTCCATAAAGGCGATGTTGGTCAGCACCGCCTCTTCATGCGGAGTGACAGCATCCGGCATCAGAGCAGGGGCACCGACAGTGTTCTGGATCGTGTCCAGCAGGGTCAGGCCGGTGAAGACACGGATGGTCAGTTGCTTTTCGTGGTCGGTCAGCGTGGCCCAGCTCTGGATGTCGTTGGACAGCGGCACCTTTTCCGGCAGCCAAAAGTTGACTGTCAGGCGGTTCCAGACCTCAAGGTCCTTGTCATCCTCCAGCCGGTTCCAGTTGATGGCGCGGGGAATCTTGGTTTGGATCATGTCTTTCATATCGTTTCCCCTTACAACGAGCAGGATACGCAGCCCTGCACCTCGGTCCCTTCAAGGGCTTCCTGGCGCAGTCGCACGTAATAGATGGTTTTGATGCCTTTCTTCCACGCATAGATTTGTGCGCGGTTGATATCGCGGGTAGTGGCTTCGGCCGGGAAGAACAGGGTAAGTGAAAGGCCCTGATCCACGTGTTCGGTGGCCGCAGCATAGGTGTCGATCAGCGCTTCAGGGCCGATCTCATAGGCATCACGGTAGTATTCGAGGTTGTCGTTATCCATGAAGGCCGCCGGGTAATAGACGCGGCCGATCTTGCCCTCTTTCCGGATTTCGATCTTGGACACGATCGGGTGGATCGAGGAGGTTGAGTTGTTGATGTAGCTGATCGAGCCAGTCGGCGGTACCGCCTGCAGGTTGCGGTTAAATAGGCCGTGTTTGATCACGTCGGCCTTCAACGCCGCCCAATCGTCGCGCGTTGGCAGGGTCATGCCATCGAACAATGCCTTGACCCGATCGCTTTCGGGTAGCCAGTCACGGGTGGTGTATTTGTCGAAGAACGCACCCGAGGCATAATCCGATTTCTCGAACCCTTTGAAGGACGCGTTGCGTTCCTTGGCCAGATCGCAGGACGTACGGATCGCGTGATAGGCCATAGCCGCGAAGTACACAGATGTGAACTCGACACCCTCTGGCGAGCCATAGTGGATATGTTCGCGGGCAAGGAACCCGTGCAGGTTCATCTGCCCCAGACCGATCGCGTGGCTTTCATCATTGCCCCGACGCACCGACGGCACCGAGTCAATCGCTGACATCTCGGACACCGCCGTCAGTGCGCGGATCGCAGCGCCAACAGTGCCGCCCAGATCGCCGCCATCCATTGTCTTGGCAATATTCAGAGAGCCGAGGTTGCAGGAGATATCCGTTCCCAGATGGGAATAGCTGAGGTCATCGTTGAACTCGGACGCCTCATTCACCTGCAGAATTTCGGAACACAGGTTCGACATGTTGATCCGGCCCGCGATGGGGTTCATCCGGTTCACCGTGTCTTCGAACATCACGTAAGGGTAGCCGGATTCGAACTGAATCTCGGCAATGGTCTGGAAAAACTCGCGAGCGTTGACCTTTGATTTGCGGATGCGCTTGTCATCGACCATCTCGTTGTACTTCTCAGTGACCGAGATTTCCGAGAACGGCACGCCATAGACCTTTTCCACATCATGCGGCGAGAAAAGGTACATATCGGCGTTCTTTTTCGCCAGCTCAAAGGTGATGTCGGGGATCACCACGCCAAGGCTCAGCGTTTTGATGCGGATTTTCTCATCCGCGTTTTCGCGCTTGGTGTCGAGGAACCGCATGATGTCCGGGTGGTGGGCGTTCAGATAGACCGCGCCAGCTCCTTGCCGCGCACCCAGCTGGTTGGCGTAGGAGAAGCTGTCTTCCAGCAGTTTCATCACAGGGATCACGCCAGAGGATTGGTTCTCAATCCCTTTGATCGGGGCGCCATGCTCGCGGATGTTGGTCAGCAACAGTGCAACGCCACCGCCGCGCTTGGACAGCTGCAGGGCTGAGTTGATGCCGCGCCCGATGCTCTCCATGTTGTCTTCCAGACGCAGTAAGAAGCACGAGATTAGTTCGCCGCGTGAGGCCTTGCCCGCGTTCAGAAAGGTCGGGGTAGCGGGCTGGAAACGGCCAGCTAACATTTCTTCCATGAAGGACACGGCCAGCGCCTCATCGCCACGCGCTAGAGCCAGCGCGGTCATGACAACGCGATCCTCATAACGTTCGAGGTACCTTTGTCCGTCACGAGTTTTCAGGGTGTACGAGGTGTAATACTTGAATGCGCCCAGAAAGGTCGGGAACCGGAATTTCTTTGCATAGGCCGCATCCCAGATCTTGCGCATGAAGTTCTTGGAATACTGGTCCAGAACGGCCTCTTCATAATAGCCCTCGGAAACCAGATACCCCAGCTTTTCATCCAGCGAGTGGAAGAATACTGTGTTCTGGTTCACATGCTGCAGGAAGTACTGCCGCGCGGCCATACGGTCGGCGTCGAAGCGGATCTTCCCCTCACTATCATAGAGGTTCAGCATCGCATTCAGCGCGTGATAGTCCTGCTCATTTACGCTGCTGTCGAGCATTGGTTTCTCCCTAATCTCTCAAGCCCTGCGCGGACGCGGGCGATGTCTGTTTCGGTGCCGGCCAGTTCAAAGGAATAGAGCAGCGGCACCTTGCATTTCTGCGCGATGATGCGACCGGCCAAAGCGTAGGTCGCACCGAAATTCCGATTTCCGGTGCCAATCACCCCTACGATTCCAGCGCGTCGGAGGGGATCGTTCAGGAACTGGATCACCTGTTTAGGAACTGCTCCGCGACCTTCGCAATCGGCATAAGTTGGGCACATTAAAACATATGGGCTTCTGGGTTCAGGCTGCTGATCCACCTCTATCGGAATGCGTAAAGAAGGCAGGCCCAGCCGCGTAACAAAGCGGTGGGTGTTTCCCGATTTCGATGAGAAATAGACCAGCGCCGGGATCGGCGCGGTCACGGATCAGGCCAGTTGGGCGATCATGTCCGGGCGAAAGCCAGACCAGTGATCGCTGCCTGCGATTACGACTGGTGCCTGACGATAGCCCAGCTCGGTCACATGGGTCATCGCGCTGTCGTCTTCGGTCAGGTCGACGACGTCATATATAATGCCTTTTGCGTCCAGCGCGCGGGTGGTGGCGGTGCATTGTACACAGGCGGGTTTGGAATATACGGTAATGCTCATTGGTCCTCTGTCCTTTTAATCAAAGCCGAGGACGTCACGGGTAATAAGTTCCCGATGCGCGCCCCCGAACCCTCCGTTCGTGGTTATCGTCTACGCCTGCGGCAGGTCTCCTGGCTCGCGGATCAATGTTCGGACTGGCCTTCCCAAAAGGAAACTTTCAGTGGCATATTCAGCCGAACTCTCCGCTTACAGTTGCGGGGGCAGCGCCGGAATTTCACCGGTTTCCCTCTTAGCTTTCGACATGAATCGAAAGAACCGAAGCAACACCATATTGGGTTTGGTGGTGATGGTTTGTCAACATATTGGGTGAGGCAGCTTGAGGATTCTTTTGACTTGCTAACATCGTGATATTCAAAATAGTGCGCGTGATCCGGCGCGTTGCAGGGACGAGAAACAAGCCTTTATTTGCTTGATGCCTTATAAAACCGTTTAGTCACAGCGCAATCTGCAAGGAATTGACTGCGTAGTTTTAGGTCGTCATTAGGCAATTGGTTTCTTCTGAGACGAGGGCGAAAGGTCGGCGGGCTTTACCGTTCAATTCGCGGTGGACAACAGTCATGAACGATTTGGCCAAAAGTGCAGTTTGGTGGAGTTCAGATCCCGCAAATTGATTGACGGCGCAAACGTTACAATCGCCAGTACGACGCAAAACCTACAAGACCGGACCTATGTACCGCGAAGGCAAGCCGGGTTGTACCTTGTGGATACAAAGCTCAGATGGACATGAGCCATTTTTTGAAAATTCTAACTGTGACTCGTTCCTGATCGCCGGGTCGGCAGACGAAATACAATCCGCGGTCCAGAGGAACATTGCTTTGATCGAGACGGGTCAGTCGGCCAAGCTTTAAGTCCCTCTCCGCCAAAAGGTGTCTGGCCAACGCAACGCCTTGCCCATCAATCGCAGCTTCCAAGAGAACAGCACTATCCACGTATTTTATGCTCTGTGCGTTGATGCGTTCGGGGTTCAATCCAACTTGCTCGGCCCAGCTTTCCCATCCGACGTTAAATGCATCGTGTAAGAGGGGAAGGTTGGCGATGTCTTCGGCGCTCAAGGGCAAGTCTGTTTTCTCAACAAGTGAGGGCGCGGCTACGACAATCAATTCCTCTTGTCTAATTTTCTCATGATAGAGCCCGTCCCAGCCGGGTTCTCCAAACCTCAGAGCTACATCGACCTCAGATGTGTCGAAGTTCGCAAGGGCATCGTTCGTGTCCAGCAACAAGGCAATACCCGGATGCTTCTGTTGAAATGAACTCAGTAACGGCACAAGCCATTTGAGCGCCAGTGAAGTGGATAATGAAACTGTAAGCGACTGTCGGTGATGTAGCCGCTTCACATCCATTACGCCCAGTTGTAGCGCTGAAAACGCCCCGCGTGTCGATTGATACAGGCGTTCTCCGGCTTTGGTCAGTTCAACGCCATTGGGGCGGCGATGAAAGAGCGAGACGCCGAGATGAAGTTCTAGCAGTTTAATCTGCCGACTGATCGCCCCGTGAGTGACGTTCAGAACATTCGCTGCCTTGGTCACGTTGGAGTGGGTTGCGGTTTCGTCAAAGGCCTGAAGGGCGCGAAGGTGTCTGAGGTTCTCTGCCATGTGAGAAAAACTAACAGGAGGAACCTAAAAACTCGATAGGGCAACTGAAAGCCTGAGAGTTACAATGACTTCAGTTTGAAAAACCTCACACAATGCGTCCGAAGAAAGGAGACACCATGCCCGAAGTCAAAGTCGCGCTGATGACAGGTACAGGACAAGGGATCGGCCGGGGCTGCGCCATTGAGATGGCAAAGGCAGGCTATAAAGTTTCTCTGATGTCCCCGTCCAATCGGTCCGTGGAATTGGCGGAAGAACTTGGGGGCATTGGCCGCCGTGGCTCTGTTCTGGATGTGGGTGACTTGCAGGCAATGATCGACGACACCATGAGCAAGTATGGACGGATTGATGCAATTGTCAGCAACATGGGTCATGGAGGAACGGTACCCGAAGCCATCAAGACAGTGGGCTTCGATCCTGATTTTGACGGGCCCCTCTTGGAGCTAAGCGACGAGCTTTGGCACGAAAGTTTGGATATGTATGTACTGAACGTTGTGAAGATTGCTCGCATTGTTACGCCCATATTGATCGAACAAGGCGGGGGTGCTTTCGTAAACATCTCATCCATGAATACGGTCGAACCGCGAGCACCTTATCCTATGAGCATGTTACGGGGTGCTTTGCACAGCTTCTCAAAGCTTTACGGGGATCGTTATGCGCGGCACAACATTCGCATGAACAACCTGCTCCCGGGATTCTGCGAAAACGTAAACCTGTCCGAACAAGCCCGACGGGAAATTCCTGCTCAGCGGCCCGCAACCTTTAAGGAAATTGGACAGGCTTGCGTGTTTCTAGCCAGTGAAGGTGCCCGGTATATAAACGGACAGAGTATACTATCCGATGGCGGGATGAATCGTGCGGTACGATAGCAAAAAGGCAATGAAAGATGATTGTAAGGGCGCTCAAAGAGATCCTGGGTACGGAACGAGATGTTTCTGGTCCGGGTTGGGAGAGTAGACGGTTGTTGCTTGCCTCTGATGGCATGGGATTTTCGCTGACGGATACGATCATCAAACAGGGCGAAGAGCTCGAGCTTGAATACACCCACCATCTAGAGGCGTGCTACTGCATCGAGGGCAGGGGGCAGATTAGGGCGCTCGGCGATGAAACCTGGCATTCCCTCGAGCCATTTACTCTCTATGCCTTGGACCAACATGACCGGCATTTGGTGAAAGCGACAGATGCTGACTTGAGGCTCGTCTGCGTATTCAATCCGCCACTCAGCGGGCGTGAAGTACACCGAAAGGACGGTAGCTATGCGCCGATTGCCTCACAATGAGTTCTTCCTGTGGCTAGCAAAAGTCTTACACCCTGTCTTTTTTTCGCTGAAAACACAAAACGCAGATGTTTACAGGGTTCTTAAGTCCGGTGCGGCATCAGCGTGAAATAAAACGAAGTGAATTCAGATAACCAATCTTAGAACGTTCCGGGTTTTGGTGCGCATCACAGAAGCAAAATTCTGGAGAAGCGCTGATAGCAGAATCTGGGGCCCATCGTTTTTCTGGGAGTTTCAATGCGAGGAACTTCCATTACATCCCCGAAAGCCCTGCGTTTGTATTCAAAAGAAACTGGCGGAAAATCGGGCTGCTTGCCGCCCCAATGCCACGGGCGTTTTCTCCAACCGAAGCAGCTTCTACGACCGGAGGAATCAAGCCGCGTTTGTCTTGGTTGATTAAATAACGGCGAACCCTCGATACCAACTCCTCCCGCACTTCCGGCGGGAATGCACCATCGATGAAAATCGCCTCAAAATCGATGACCGCGCAAATAGAGAGTGCAGCTTTGGCCAATTCCTGCGCCGTGGTGCCAATCCATGGTTCAACGTACCGGGAAATAGTGCTCCAATCCTGCGGCTTCTTCCAGAGGATTTCTGGATCGACGCCCCCTTCGATCAACCTGTCTTCAAGCAGAAACAGCGAGGCCGTGTCGATCAATTGCTGGCTTTCACCCAATGGACCTGTCGTACGCATTGCGCCTAGCGCGCCGGCATTGCCTTGGTTGCCCTCGAATACGGTGCCGTTCAGCGCGACGCCGCCGCCGATCATGGAACCAATGAAGAAATAAAAATAGTCGCGATATTCAGCGCCGCGACCATAAAGGTGCTCTGCGTGACACGCGGCCGTCGCGTCGTTGACCACGAAAACCGGCAAGTCACTGAACTTGGCAACCTCGGAAAAAAAGTTCACGTTTTTCCAGGAACGGAATTTCTTGGCGGCAAGCCCGGACAGGTCGTGCCATTTCCAAAGCTCGAACGGCGTTCCAATTCCAATACCGCAGACCCGGTCGCGAAGCCTTTGAGGTTCGGGGGACAATAGTGTTTCCAAACCAGTCTCCAGAAACCCGAAGATAACCTCTGGCAGCGGATAGTCATAGGTCGTGGAAAGCTGGCGTCGCGGTCTGCCTGTAAAGTCGATCAAAAGAAGGTCGGCGCTGCGTCTCCCTATCTTCATCCCGACAGATAAAATGCCTTCCGGGTTTAGCTCCATAGGGATCGAAGGTTTTCCAACTTTACCGCGGAGAGGGGTGCCGCGCTTGAGAATCTCGTCCTTTTCGAGTTTCCGTAAAATAATGGAAACGGTCTGAGGTGACAGGCCTGTCAGCCGAGCTACGTCGGCGCCAGCGGCAGGCCCATGCCGTTGTAAAACCGTCAAAATCAGTCGTTCGTTGTGATCGCGAACACCACTTTGACTTACCCCGCCGGTCAGTGTTTTGAGCGCCTCTTTCTCCATAAAATTAAGCATAAACACCTTGTTTTCTTATGAAAAGGTGTCGGGGTAAATTAATAAATAAACTTTATTTATTTATTGACAGGGATACCAGAATCACGGTTTCTTGATTGAGACCTTCATTGGAGGATGAGGTCTGACCTCGCAGGCACGTCATGCGAGGCACAACATTTTTTGGGAGGACAATATGAGAAATCTATTCAAGATTGCCGCATCGGCGACCGCACTCACGGTAGCGGCTGCATCTGCCCAAGCGGCCGGTGAAACTGTCTGCCTGATCACGAAGACAGATACCAATCCATTCTTTGTAAAGATGAAGGAAGGCGCCACAGCTAAGGCTGAAGAGCTTGGCATGACACTGAAGGCCTTTGCGGGGAAAATCGACGGCGACCACGAAACTCAGGTTCAGGCTATAGAGACCTGCATCCTTGACGGTGCAAAAGGCATTTTGCTCACGGCGTCTGACACAAGCTCGATTGTTCCTGCGGTTCAGCAGGCGCGTGACGCTGGTGTGTTGGTGATTGCTTTGGACACACCGCTAAGCCCGATTGACTCTGCGGACGCAACCTTTGCGACGGACAACTACAAGGCTGGCCTGTTGATCGGTCAATGGGCAAAGGCAAAAATGGGTGATGCGGCAGCGGATGCCAAAATCGCGACTCTTGACCTGAACGTTAGTCAGCCAACAGTGGATGTTCTGCGCAATCAGGGCTTCCTCGACGGCTTTGGGGTAGACCTCGCTGACCCCAATGTGATCGGCGATGAGACTGACGCTCGCCTGGTTGGTAGTGACGTAACCGATGGCAACGAAGAAGGTGGGCGCCGCGCCATGGAAAACCTCTTGGCCAAAGACTCAACGATCAATGTGGTGCACACGATCAACGAACCAGCGGCAGCGGGTGCATACGAAGCCTTGAAGTCGATCGGACGCGAAAACGACGTTCTGATCGTATCCGTTGATGGCGGCTGCCCCGGCGTACAAAATGTAGAAGCCGGTGTAATCGGGGCGACAAGCCAGCAATACCCGCTTTTGATGGCTTCACTTGGGGTTGAGGCTGTGAAGAAATGGGCCGACGAGGGCGTTAAGCCTGAAAACACGCCCGGTAAAGACTTCTATGACACCGGTGTTGCGCTCATTACTGACCAACCTGTTGACGGTGTGGAGTCAATTTCGGTCGCCGAAGGCTTGGAGCTCTGCTGGGGTTAAAACTGACCCAATGGATGAGGCGCATAAGAGCGCCTCATCATTCCTTTCACCAGCAAACCGAAACTTCCTGTACAATGATCTCGTGGGCGTAATGCCGGTCACGAAAAGGGGGAGATATGTCTGAAGCAAACCAAAGCGCCCAAGGTTATGAAACCGCCGCAAACAAATCAGAAACTGTGGCGGAATTTGAAGATAATCGGCATGGTGTTCTCGGGAAGTTGCAACATCTCCTCCATGTCAATCCTTCCTTTGTACCGCTTATCGTATTGGTCGGAGCAATCATAATATTTGGTCTGCTTCTGGGCTCAAAGTTCTTCTCACCCTTTGCAATGACGCTGATCCTTCAGCAGGTTCAGATTGTTGGTATCGTCGCCGCGGCGCAAAGCTTGGTCATTCTGACTGCGGGTATCGACCTGAGCGTTGGCGCGATCATGGTGTTTTCGTCCGTAATCATGGGGCAGTTCACGTTCCGGTACGGCATCCCTGTGCCAATCGCCGTGATGTGCGGTTTGGCTGTTGGCACGATGATCGGAGCACTGAACGGTTGGCTTGTCAGTCGCGTTAAACTGCCGCCGTTTATTGTCACTCTCGGGATGTGGCAGATCGTTCTCGCGACCAACTTCTTGTATTCCGCAAACGA
This sequence comes from Ruegeria sp. BE9, assembly GCF_056538765.1. Classification (NCBI taxonomy): domain Bacteria; kingdom Pseudomonadati; phylum Pseudomonadota; class Alphaproteobacteria; order Rhodobacterales; family Roseobacteraceae; genus Ruegeria; species Ruegeria sp. BE9. The sequence continues at coordinate 33,050 of NZ_JBQFTS010000009.1, forward strand.
AACAATTCGCAGCCAGGACATCGAAGCAAACGCCCCGTTCCTTCAGTTCTTCGGCACTAAATTTTCTATCGGTGGCGCAACGTTTACCGTTGGCGTCATTTTCATGCTCGTCCTGATCTTTGTGTTGGCCTACGCACTCAAACACACGGCTTGGGGCCGGCATGTCTATGCTGTGGGAGACGATCCTGAGGCAGCCGAACTGTCAGGTGTCAACGTCCACCGAACGCTCATGTCCGTCTACATGTTATCTGGTCTGATCTGTGCCTTCGCTGGTTGGGCTCTGATCGGACGCATCGGATCTGTCTCTCCAACATCGGGCCAACTGGCCAATATCGAGAGCATCACCGCTGTTGTGATTGGAGGTATCTCCCTATTCGGTGGGCGGGGATCCATTTTAGGATCGCTTTTTGGAGCGCTAATCGTTGGCGTCTTCACCCTCGGTCTGAGGCTGCTGGGCGCAGACGCGCAGTGGACCTTCTTGCTCATCGGTCTTCTCATCATCGCAGCGGTCGCAGTTGACCAGTGGATCAGAAAGGTATCGGGCTAATGACAGAGCCAACTCCAGTCGTCCAAGGCCGCGGGATCGTGAAGCGCTATGGCCATGTCACCGCTATTGACCATTCCGACTTTGAGCTGCGCCAAGGTGAAATTCTGGCCGTCATCGGGGACAACGGCGCGGGCAAATCGTCCATCGTTAAGGCGATCTGTGGTGCCACAATCCCGGATGAGGGTGAGATCCTGATCGAAGGAAAGAAGGTAAATTTCACCTCTCCAATCGACGCACGGAACATGGGGATCGAGATTGTCTATCAGCAGCTCGCCATGTCGCCCGCTTTGTCGATCGCGGACAATATGTTCATGGGTCGTGAAATCCGTAAACAGGGCTTCATGGGCAAGTATCTGCGTCAGCTTGACCGACCCGCCATGGAAAAGTTCGCCCGTGAAAAATTGACCGAGCTCGGACTGATGACAGTCCAATCCATCAATCAAGCAGTTGAGACGCTGTCAGGCGGTCAACGCCAGGGCGTCGCCGTTGCGCGCGCCGCAGCCTTTGCGACCAAGTTCATCATCATGGATGAACCGACCGCTGCCTTGGGGGTCAAAGAAAGCCGGAAGGTTCTCGAACTCATCCAGGATGTGCGCGCACGCGGTATTCCGATCATTCTGATCAGCCACAACATGCCTCATGTCTTTGAAGTCGCAGATCGCATTCACGTACACCGCTTGGGCAAACGCCTCTGCACAATTGATCCTAAGGACTACACAATGTCTGACGCGGTGGCCTTTATGACTGGCGCCAAGGAACCACCAAAAGAAGACGCGGCGTGATTGAACAGGATGCAAAGCGCGTTTGCGATCTGATCTCCTCCCGGAGGCAGGTTGGGGGTCGGACGATTGTCGCAATCGCCGGCCCCCCTGCATCTGGAAAGTCGACCTTGGCAGACGTCGTCGTGCAATCGCTAAACGCGCAACCGTCTTCGTCGGTTCCATTGGCTACGTTGATACCAATGGATGGCTACCATCTGGACAATCGAGTGCTTGAGGCGCGTGGTCTATTGGCGAGAAAAGGCGCGCCAGAAACTTTCGATGGAGTTGGGTTTTGCAATGCAATCAAAACATTGCAGATTGCGCAACATGAGACCTTTTACCCAAAATTTGACCGCCATATGGACTTGGCCGTTGCCAACGCGATTGCCGTTCACCCGGAAACTCCGATAGTCGTCGTTGAAGGAAACTATCTTTTGATGGATCGCGATCCGTGGAGAACATTGGTTGACGTCTATGGCGCAACGGTTTTTGTCAGCCCGACTTTGGAAGAGCTCAAAGACAGGTTGCAACACCGCTGGATCCAGCATGGTTTTGATCCAAAAAATGCACTGGAACGAGCGAAAACGAACGATCTGCCTAATGCTGAACTTGTCATCAAGGGCAGTAGGAAAGCCGATCTAACCTTAAACCAGAACTACACTTAAATCGGGAAGCGCTACACGTTCTAATTCTTCGCACCGGACTTAGCCGTTCGTTGAGGCAGCGCGTTGGGCGGTTTCAAGTACCTTCGTGGAGAGGTGGCTTTACGGACCAATGCTGTCTTTGCATGGTCGACCGATGCCGACGATCGGCTACCACTTAAAAACGTGGCGCAGGACACGAAGGTTCCCGTTCACTTTGTTTCCACCGAGATCGCCTGCAAGCCTTTGAAGTACGTTTCCGAAATCATAATTCGGGATCGCATCCTGCACGCTTTTGACCTGCGTCTTACTAAGACCTTTGCGAACTTTGCCATCGGTGGCGTCAACCCAATCCCCTTTGCGTACTGCTTCCACGACCCTTTGATTTGGACCACGATACGGGAATACCTTGTGATGCCAGTGTATTGCATCGCGCAATAACTGAGGGTCCAATCCCCAGCCATATTTTTCATTGTCGGCTAAGGCGAGTTCTTCTGACGGCTCCAAATATGCAAGCTCATTCTCAGTCCAGAGGCCAATGTCATGGTAGACCAATGCCGTCTCGACCAAAGGTCTCACGGTTTCGTCGCCGTTTAGAAAACGCATCGCGTAGGTGATAACGCGATAAACGTGACCGCGATACGCCGGGTAGTCATTGCCAATGATGTCACGGTAGGGGGCCAACAGGTTTTCCACGCGTTCACTGTGGTCAATGATCTGAATTGTTTCGGTCATCTTGCTGGCTCTCTTGGACTTGGCTGAAATTGGTAGTAATCGGGTGATTACAATGACGCAAATAGATAAGTCAACGGGTGATTACTTGGGCGCTAAATTGAAACAGTCAGTCGAGGTTGAAGGCAAGCAGCGCAACCCAACTATGACTCGGGAAGCACTGTTGAGCGCAGCCCGTAAGGAATTTCAGAGAGCGGGATATGAAGGGGCCAGCACGAGAAGTATCGCGTCGGATGCGGGGTGCAACGCGGCCCTTATCAATCGGTATTTTGGTTCGAAGATCGGTTTGTTTAGTGCCGTGATGGAATCGTGCTTTGATCTTGGTCCACTCAAAGGATTGTCATCCGATCAAATCGTGACAGCACTAGTCGATATTGCTTTGGCAAAAGCAGATCATCAGTTTGATTTCGACCCGATGGTTGTGGCGATCAGGTCTTCTGGATCGGTGGAGGCCCATAGCGTCATTCGTGAAAAGCTCGGCAATCCTATGGTTGAGGAACTTGCTGAACTCATCGGAGGTGACCAGGCACACCAGAAGGCCGGAATGCTTTTGAGCATCATTTCTGGAGTGTTCGTTGGTCGTGTTTCGGTCGGTGCAGACGCGTTGTCTGTGCAAGAGGACGAAACCTTGAAAACACTGATGATTGCGGCGATGACTGCCGTTTTATCGCCTGGCACCGCCAAATAGATTTATCAGACCCTTACGACCTCATAAGAAGTGCACGTTAATGCTTTGAGCAGCAGACTGCGTGCTGTTGGCGTCTCATCGCTTCGTTTTGCCGATGTGTACCCAAATGGGAAACGCGAGACAGAAGTTGTTTACCCTGTTCATGCAGTGGTGACTCGGGAGATATCGGCTACAGCTTAGCGCTAGGTTGCACGGTTGTTGCACATCACCATGTTGGCCAGGGTCGTAAACCCGACTGTTCATCTTTGTGACTACAGTCTGTTGTGGGTGAGGGCGTCGATCAGGCCATAACGCCGGTTCCATATGGAGACCCTTTGACGGTCTGCCGAGCTGAAAATCAGGCCGATTGGCGGGCAAGGGCCCCAGCTTCGATGAGGCGGAACCTACACCCAGGGTATCACCCAAGACCCGTGCCATCATCGACAGAATCCGGCTGGCGTGGGCAATCTGTCTGCATTCAAAACCTGTAGACGTGGTGAGCTCAGTGACCAAAATTGACCAGATCGAGACGATGATCCTCGACATTCCGACCATTCGCGGTCACGTGCTGTCGATGGCCACGATGCGCGCGCAGACAGCCGTTCTTGTCAGGGTCAAATTCTCGGACGGGTCGGAAGGGATCGGTGAGGGCACTACAATCGGTGGGCTAAGCTACGGACCGGAAAGTCCCGAAGGTATCCAATCAGCAATCGACACCTATGTAACGCCGGCGCTTCTCGGACGCGACGGCGACGATGTGAACGGTGCCATCCAACTTATAGATAGGATCGTGAAGGGCAATCGCATCGCCAAGGCGGCAATCGAAATCGCCTTATGGGATGGGCTGGGTAAGCGGTTGAACGTCCCGGTGTCCCAGCTTTTTGGCGGTGCCGTGCATGAAAAGCTGCCGGTCGCTTGGACGCTGGCGTCTGGCAATTCCGAGACAGACATCGTTGAAGCCCAAGAAATGATCGAAACCCGCCGCCACAACATTTTCAAGTTGAAGATCGGCAAACGGTCTGTTCGCGACGACGTTGCTCATGTGGCGCGGATCAAAGAAGCCGTTGGCGATAAGGCAAGCGTGCGTGTTGACATCAACACGGCCTGGTCGCTGCAGGACGCGCGTTGGGGCCTGAAAGGCCTGCAGGAAGCGGGCTGCGAACTTGTCGAGCAGCCCGTTCCAGGACGCTGCCGCCAGGCAATGGCCGAACTTACCAGCAGCTACGAAATCGCCGTAATGGCGGACGAGGCGCTGAACGGACCGGAGGACGCCTTAGAGGTCGCTGCCGCAGGCGCCACAGATGTTTTCGCGGTCAAGGTTGCGCAATCGGGCGGGCTCAAGCGGGGCTCAGAAGTAATTGCCATCGGACAGGCAGCTGGACTTGGCCTTTACGGCGGGACGATGCTCGAAACGGGGCTTGGTACAGCTGCAGCGCTTCAGCTTTTCGCAACAATCGAAACGCTCCAATGGGGCACGGAGTTCTTCGGGCCGCTCCTGCTTACCGATGAGATCCTCGCGAACCCGATCGTATACCGCGATTTCTGTGTCGAAATTCCGCGCGGACCGGGCATTGGCGTAACCCTTGATCCGGACAAGATCGATTTCTTTCGCCGCGACGGAGGGAAGAGGAAGAAAGTCGTCGCCGGATAGTGACCGCGCGACACGATAGTGAACCCAGCCACAACGCTTAAGGACACGTTACGGCAGCTAGGAGGAGGACCATCTATGTTCACCCAATCCAATATCGATGAATTTGAAGCGCGGCTCGATGGCGCGATTCAGGACGACCCTGAAAACGGCGTCTTCCGTTGCCGTCGCGATATTTTCACCGATGAAGAACTGTTCGAGCTTGAGATCAAGCACATCTTCGAAGGCAACTGGATCTACATGGCGCATGAAAGCCAGATCCCGGAGCCGGGCGACTATTTCACGCTGACCATGGGCCGTACGCCGGTTGTCATAACTCGTGACAAAGACGGTGAACTGCATGCGCTGGTTAATGCCTGTTCGCATCGTGGCGCACAGCTGTGCCGCTTCAAGCGGCGCAACCAGAAGACCTTTACCTGCCCGTTCCACGGCTGGACCTTCTCGAACACCGGTAAACTTTTGAAGGTCAAAGACCCCAAAGGCGCTGGCTATCCTGAGCAGTTCAACAAAGACGGCAGCCACGACTTGACCAAGGTCGCGCGGTTTGAAAACTACCGGGGCTTCCTGTTCGGCTCGCTGAGCGATGATGTAAAGCCACTGGAAGAATACCTTGGCGAAGCGCGCAAGATGATCGACATGATCGTTGATCAGGCTGATGACGGCCTTGAAGTGCTGCGTGGCTCGTCGACTTACACCTATGATGGCAACTGGAAGCTTCAGGCTGAGAACGGCGCAGACGGTTATCACGTCTCTGCGGTTCACTGGAACTACGTGGCCACCACCGCGCACCGTACCGATGATGGCAAGGAAGATAACATCAAGGCGACGGACGCGTCGAAATGGGCCAAACAGCGTGGCGGGTTCCATGCTTATGAAAATGGTCACATCCTGCTTTGGACCGAATGGGCCGACCCAACGAACCGCCCAGGCTATCCACGCCTGGAAGAGTGGACGGACAAGTACGGTAAGACGAAAGCGGAATGGATGGTTGGCGTTCTGCGTAACCTGTGCCTCTACCCCAACGTCTTCCTGATGGACCAGTTCTCGAGCCAGATCCGCGTGTTCCGTCCGGTGAGTGTGAATGAGACCGAGGTCACGATTTACTGCATCGCTCCGAAAGGTGAGAGCCAGGAAGCACGCACCCGCCGTATTCGCCAATACGAAGACTTCTTCAACGCCTCGGGCATGGCAACGCCGGATGATACCGAAGAATTCCGGGCAACACAGCGTGGCTACGCCGGCGCATCGCACGCACAGTGGAACGACCTGACACGTGGCGCGACGCAATGGATCGAAGGTCCTGATGAAGACGCCAAAGAACTGGGCATCAATCCGGTTATGTCCGGCGCACGCACAGAGGACGAAGGTCTCTTCGTCATTCAACACAGCAACTGGTCCGAGCGGATGGGTGAGGCCATCGAAAAGGAACGCGAATCCGCACCCCAGGCGTCGGTCGCGGCCGAGTGAGGAGGAAAGATCATGACAACTCTAACGCTTGAACGCGCGCCCGGCACGGCGATGAGCTACGACGAAATCCAAGCCTTCCTCTTTGCAGAGGCACGTGCTTTGGATGATCGCGACTGGGACACCTGGCTGACCTACTATCATGCGGACTGTCCGTTCTGGATGCCCACTTGGGATGACTTCGACACACTGACCGAAGATCCGCTGAACGAAATGTCGTTGATGTACTATCCCAACAAGCAAGGCATTGAAGACCGCGTATTCCGGATCAAGACCGACAGGTCTTCCGCGACCTCGCTGCCCGAGCCGCGCACCAACCACTATCTGTCGGGCATCGAAGTGCTGAGCCGCGAAGGCAGCGAAATCAAGCTGCGCTTCAACTGGCAAACCCTGAGCTATCGATATGGTGAGACTGATACCCATTGGGGTACGTCGTTTTACACGATCGATAGCAGCGGGTCGAAACCGTTGATCACCGACAAAAAGGTGGTTCTGAAAAACGATCACATCCACCACGTGATTGACGTCTACCACGTCTAAGCCCCGTTTCCCGGGAGACTGAAAACCTCCGCGCATCCACGTCAGGGTGCGCGATCAAGGGAGGAGCATGCCATGACGACCTACAACGTTGCCCTGAATTTCGAAGATGGCGTCACGCGCGTCATCCAGTGCGATGACGATGAGAAGGTGACCGATGCGGCCTTCCGTCAGAAGATCAACTTGCCGATGGATTGCCGGGACGGCGTCTGCGGCACTTGCAAGTGCTTTGTCGAAAAGGGCGAGTACGAGCTGGAATTCTACATGGACGAGTCGATGAGCGATGAGGAAGCCGAGCAAGGCTATGCGCTCACGTGTCAGATGACCCCGGAGAGCGACTGTGTCGTGAAGGTTCCAGCCTCTTCCGCCCTTTGCAAGACTGCACCCGAAGCGGTCGAGGCCGAGGTGCAAGGTGTTGATCAGCTTTCCGAAACCTCTTTCGGGCTCCGGGTGAAGCTGGCAAAGCCAATCAGCTTCCTGCCGGGACAGTACGTGAACTTGACGGTGCCGGGAACCGATAAGCACCGTTCTTACTCATTCTCGTCGGCACCCGGTGAGGTCGAGGCGACCTTCCTGATCCGCAATTTGCCCGGTGGTGTGATGAGTAGCTATCTCGGCCAAAAAGCCAAGCCGGGCGACGCTCTGACTGCAACGGGTCCGATGGGTGCTTTCTATCTGCGGCCCATCGAACGCGCGCAATTGTGGTTGGCCGGTGGCACTGGTCTCGCACCGTTCTTGTCAATGCTCGAACAGGTAGCGGAGCAGGGGGCAGATCACCCAATCGTCCTCTATTACGCTGTGACCCGCGCTGCTGACCTGGTTGAGCTAGAACGTGTTCAGGCGCTTGCCGAGAAAATCGGCAACGTGACGGTCATCACGATCTTGGCTGCCGACGAAGACGCACATGAGCGCAAGGGCTTTGTCACCGATCACGTCACCGCAGATGACCTGAACAGCGGGGATTGCGACGTCTATCTTTGCGGTCCGCCTCCGATGGTGGATGCCGTCCGGGCGCATTTCGGCGAGTTGGGCGTCGAGCCGGTCAATTTCTACTACGAGAAGTTCAATCCGACCGAAGCCACTGAGGAAGCGGCATGACCCGCCGCTTCCAAGACAAGGTTATGGTCGTAACCGGCGCGGCGCAGGGTATCGGGCGTTGCGTCGCCGAACGTGCCGCAAGCGAAGGCGCGCGCGTCCTGATCGTAGACCGCTCTCCGGCTCGCAAGGAAGTTGTCACCACTATCAGGGAAGCAGGTGGAACAGCCGAGGCGATCTCGGTGAACCTCGAAACCTGGAGTGGGTGCGACAAGGCGATCCAAAAGGCGATGGATCTATGGGGTCGGATCGATATCCTGGTGAACAACGTCGGTGGCACGATCTGGGCTAAACCCTACGAACATTACGAGCCCAAGCAAATCGATGCCGAGGTGCGTCGGTCTCTGTTTCCGACGCTCTACAGCTGCCGTGCAGCGATTGAGCGGATGTTGCCGCAGGGTTCGGGCGTGATCGTCAATGTCTCGTCGATTGCGACCCGTGGTCTAAACCGTGTGCCCTATGCTGCGGCAAAGGGTGGTGTAAACGCCATCACCGCAAGCCTTGCGTGGGAAGTCGCTGAACGCGGAATACGCGTGGTCGCAACAGCTCCCGGCGGAACCGAAGCACCGCCTCGGGTCGTACCGCGCAATCCCAATGCTGAGGAGGAGCAGCACGAAGATTGGTACAAGACGATCGTCGATCAGACAATCCAGTCTTCGCTTATGAAGCGATACGGCACGCTCGACGAACAGGTCGGACCGATCCTCTTTCTTGCCTCGGACGACGCAACCTACATCACTGGTGTCACCGTTCCTATCGGTGGCGGAGACCTTGGATAGCGCCTGAAGTGTGAGAAAAAACCAAGCTAAAAGAGCGGTGCCCGATTTAAGGTCTGCCGCTGACCTGCGCGCGCCCGATGTAGTCTACCGATTACTGACAGGCCGATCGTGCGGCTATTTCTTTAACGGGCTCTTTCGTGCAACCTTCTGCGCCACGGAGACAAAGTTTTTGACGTGTACGCCTTGCTCGTCGAGGCGATAGGTCACTGACAGCTCCGTCCTCGCGATCTCCGGTTCTATTCTGAGGAACTTCATACCTCTGCGCGGAGCATTCGCAACGGATTCAGGCACAACACACACACCCTCTCCGACCGCGACAAGGCTGAGCGCGGTTTGTAGATCCATGCACCAGATGCGTAAGGGAGCCTGAAAACCCGCATCCTCAACGGCTTTGATGACCATGTCTGCATAGCTCGGTCGAGGACGCTCAGGATATAGAATGAGATTGTGGGTCATAAGACGCTCGAGTTTCGCGACCGTGCGGTTTCCTGTGTCAACGATGTCCGGCAATGCGAGGATCAGTTTTTCCTCTGTGAGATGTTTCGAGACAAACTCGGGGTCCTTGAGCGTTGGACGCGAAAACGCCACGTCGATTTCCCTAGAGACGAGCGCTCGGTAGAGTTCCCCGTTGTTCATCGGGTTGAGGCTGAGATTCATTTCTGGGTAATTCGCGCGGTAAGACCGAATAATATTCGGTAGAATTCCAAATGTTGCCGATCCTACGAATCCAACGCGCAGACGCCCCTCCGCTCCCTGGCCGAGCCGCCGCACCTCCAACCGGGTATCATCTACCTGAGCCATGATTGTCTTTCCCCGTTCGAGAAGACGCTCACCGGCTTGAGTCAAGGTGATGGCGCTGCGCCCCCTGTTGAAGAGGATCGCTTCTAATTCATCCTCAAGCTGTTTGATCTGTCGGCTAAGTGGCGGTTGGGCCATATCCAGGCGCTCAGCGGCGCGCCCGAAATGCAGTTCTTCAGCGACCGCGATAAAATAGGAAAGCTGTTTGAAGTTCATTTTCCATCCCCCCCAAGACCTTAGAGTAAGCGATAGCAAAAAATGAAAAAAGGCCCCCGTCCAAGCGGAGGCCTTTCTCATGGAGCTATCGGGAGTTACTCGGCGGCGACCGCATTCTCTTCCGCTCCCGCTTTGAGCACGAAGTCGAACTCGAAATGCAGGTCGGTCCCAAGTTCTTCCGCGGCGGGCTTGAACTTGCCGATCAGGCTTTCTTTGACCGCAAAGACGCTGTCCTCTTCTAGCCACTCGCTGTCTGCGTCGTAGATTTGGCTGATCAGCGGGCGATACCCGTCCTTCGAAATGATGAAGTGCATGTGACCGGGGCGGTTCGGGTGGTGACCCATGAAGCGCAGCAGTTCGCCAGCGGTTTCGTCCTCGGGGATCGGGTAGGGCACGGGGCGCACAGCGACAAATGCGTAGTGGCCATTCTCATCGGTCTCGAAGCGTCCGCGAAGGTTATAGTCTGGCTGATCCGGATCCAGGTTTTCGTAGATTCCGTTCGGAGCGTCTTCCCAGACGTCCAAGGTTACGCCGGCGATGCCATTTCCGTTCTCATCCTTGATGTAGCCTTCGAAGTAAGCAGTTTCTTCGTTTTCGTAGTGCTTCTGGATGGTAGACGCACCCTTTGGCAGGACAGGCGGGTTCTCACGGTAGAAGGGGCCAAGCACGGTAGATTCCGAGGCATTGCCTTCGACCGGGTTGGTCATCATGTCCACCAGAACTTCGACGCCGATGATATCGGCCAGCAGGATGAACTCCTGACGGTTGTCGTTGCACAGCTTGCCGGCGCGTTCCAGATACCCGCATGCCTCAAGGAATTCGTGATGCTGCAGTTTTACATCCTTGATGAAAGCGTGGATGTGCTTGATGACACCGGTCATGATCTCGCGTTGACGGTCAGTGATGTCGCCGTGCTTGCCGAGGCTATCGATCACGACGTCGGTGATGTTCGCTTGGTTGACGATGCCCATGGGTAATTCCTCCTCCTGGCAATCTGATATACCTTCACGAGACGCTTCACCGCCCCTCGTTATCAAACAGATGTTGCCCAAAACGCGACTTCGCCCAATGCCTGTTACGGTATGAGGTGATACCGACGTTGACCTGGCGGCCGGGAACCAAGTCCCTGTGACGGCTTCGGTGCACTGGGTGGCAAAGGGCGGGTCAGAGTATTGACCCATACCCTTGATGGCATGGCGTCATGGCACGCAGCCATGGCACGAACGTTTCAGCACTTGAACGCATGGGAGGTCAAGGTGATCGATTCCTTCAAGCAAATCCAAACGCGCCTTGAGGCAACGCCACACTTGCTGCGCCTCGGTCGATTGTTTTCCGAAACCGTACTCATCGAGATCGATGGCCATGAATTTTATCTGTTCTTCGAAAAAGGACGCATCGTTTCGGTCGCGGAAGGCCCAAGTCGCAAGACCCCCTGGCGCTTTGCTTTGCGTACAGATGCAGAAGCGTTGAACAAATTCTGGCAGGCGAGACCCGAGCCGGGCTTTCATGACATCTTCGGGCTGGTGAAGATCGGCCGCGGTCGTATCGACGGCGACATACTGAGCCTCGTCAAGAACCTACGCTTCTTTAAGGAAGTGCTGACACTTGCCCGCGCAAAAGAGGAGCTCGCAGCATGAGCATCGAGCCGATCACGGGCCGCTATGTGACCGTCAACGTGGGCGGTGCCCCGCGCCGCATCTATTTCGAAGAGGCAGGGCAGGGGCGCCCGGTCATATGCCTGCACACTGCCGGAGCGGATACCCGTCAGTGGCGGCATCTGATGAACGATGCCGCGATCACGGCATCCAACCGCCTCATCGCCTTCGACATGCCCTGGCACGGTAAATCACTGCCGCCTGAAGGGTTCGAGACGCAGGAATACTTGCTCACGACCGAAGCCTATATCGAAACCGTACTGGCCGTTATCGACGGTTTGGGCCTCGATCGTCCAGTTTTGGCGGGCTGTTCGATGGGGGGGCGCATCGCCCTGCAATTGGCGGCTCTGCACGCCGACAAGTTCAGCGGATTCATCGCGATTGAAGCCTCGGACTTCCAGCCTGCGTGGTACGATATCGACTGGTTCCACCGTCCCGATGCCCATGGTGGCGAAATGGGCGCAGCCCTCGTTTCCGCGAATATCTCTCCCTACGCACCGGATTCCGAGCGCTGGAATACGCTTTGGATGTTCATGCAAAGTGGGCCAGGCGTTTTCCGAGGTGATCTTAGCTTTTATACCAAGGACGACAGCCTGATCCCGCGCCTTCCGACGATCGATACAGCGCAGACGCCGGTACACATCATTGTTGGCGCCTACGATCTGACGTGCACGCCGGAAGATGCTGAGCGCACAGCCAAGGCAATTCCGGGTGCCACTTTGGCCGTAATGGACGAACTGGGCCATTTCCCGATGAGCGAACATCCCGCGGGCTTCCGCCCGTTCTTTGTCGAAGCTCTAGAAAAAATGCCGAAGCGGGCAGCAGAAGCCGCCTAACCTATCAACCCCTGCACGGGAGGAGGAGCCATGTGCAAGAACACTGACAAACCCTGCGCCGGGTGCAAGAAACACAAGAAGGTCGATGCTGCCTGGCTGTTTTTCACGGATGAAGAGCGTCGGGCCGCGGAAAGCTCGAGTAAGGCGCCAACCCTTGCGGATGCGCACTCCTGAACCCTGACTGCGCCAGACGCCCCTGCGAGTTGTCAGGGGTGTCCAACACGGAAGACGATCATGACCAAACCCTGCATTATCTGCGTGGCGATCACAGGTAGCTTGCCGACGAAAGCCAATAACCCGTCCGTTCCGATCACTGTTTCGGAGCAAGTGGAATCCACCCATGAAGCATTTGAGGCCGGAGCGACCATCGTTCATGCCCATGTCCGCAACGACGATGAAACCCCATCTTCCGACCCCGATAAGTTCGCTGCGTTGAAAGAGGGGATCGAGAAACACTGTCCCGGCATGATCATCCAGTTCTCGACAGGTGGCCGGTCGGGCGCGGGGCAGACGCGCGGTGGTATGCTGCCGCTGCGGCCTGACATGGCCTCTTTGTCTGTTGGATCGAATAACTTTCCGACCCGGGTTTACGAAAATCCGCCAGAGCTGGTGGACTGGCTGTCTTCTGAAATGCTGAAATACGAGATCAAACCCGAAATCGAAGCCTTTGATCTTAGCCATATCCTGAAAGCCAAAGATATGGCGGACAAGGGCCAGCTTGTGGGAACCCCTTACGTCCAGTTTGTAATGGGTGTGAAGAACGCGATGCCAGTCGATCGCGACGTGTTCGACTACTACATCCATACCGTGCGCCGTCTTTTTGGCGAAGACGCGCCGTGGTGCGCCGCTGGCATTGGTGCCAATCAACTCAAGCTAAACGAATGGGCGATTGCTGCAGGTGGTCATGCTCGAACGGGGCTTGAGGACAACGTTCGCCTTGATCGCGACACGCTGGCGCCCAGCAATGCCGCACTGGTGCGCCAGGCCGTGGAAATCTGTGACAGGAACAATCGCCAAGTGGCGGACTGGCAAGAGGCGCGCCGCATTCTTGGCCTACGTCTGCCCAAGAATACAGAGAAAGGACAGGCTGCGTGACTGAGGTCTGTGTAAGAGCATCTGAGATAACGCTTGTCTAACTCAGCGGGATATCAGGGACTCCGCCTGGGGGACATTTCCGGCTCCGCAATCGGAGCCGGTTTTCTTGCGGTTCTCGTTTCCTATTCCGGTCCTCTTCTGATCTATTTGAGCGCCGCCGAAGCAATGGGAATCTCCATAGACGGCTTCTCTTCTTGGGTCTTTGCAATCTCAGTCGCAGCGGGTCTTTCAAGCATCGGCCTCAGCCTGTGGTTCCGCGTTCCGATCGCAATGGCGTGGTCGGCTCCTGGATCGGTCCTTTTGATATCGCTTGGTACATCCATGTCGCCCGCCGAGATGATCGGCGCCTATCTGGCTGTGGCCATGGTTTTGATATTGATCGGCGTTTCCGGTGTATTCGAACGCCTTGTAAAACTCCTGCCGCCCTCTGTGACCAACGGAATGATGGCGGGTATTCTTTTCGGTTTTGGCCTGAAAGCTGCCGGGGGGTTGGCGACGGATCCTCCCGCCATTGCTCTGCTGATTGTCATCTTTGCCGTCTGTGCGGTTATCTTTCCTCGCTACGCCATGCTAGTCTTGCTGGCCTCGGCCCTGCTGATCAGCGCCAGCTTCTATGATGCATCGATCGGATCCGTCGGAATTGCATTCGCAACTCTTGAATGGTCGGGACCGGAGGTCTCAACGGGCGCCCTGCTTAGCTTGGCGTTGCCTTTGCTGATCACAACACTGAGTGGCCAGTACCTTCCGGGCATGGCGATCCTGCGTGCGAGTGGTTTCCAGACTTCAGCAAATCCGATTTTGATCGTCGGTGGCCTCGCCTCTGTCGCGGCAGCTTTCTTGGGGGGGATCACCACTGCCCTTGCGTCTATCACGGCGGCCTTCTGCGCGGGACCAGATAGCCACGAAGACCCCAACCGCCGCTATGTAGCCGGGATCGCCTGCGGAGTTTTTTTCTGTCTTGGAGGGGTTTTCGCCGGAAGCATCGTTGAAACTTTGGTCCTTTTGCCGTCCGCTCTCATTGCGTTGCTGGCTGGTTTGGCTCTGTTGCAACCTATCCTGAAATTCACGGGTGCGATGCTGGCATCCGATGATGCTCAGGCCGGTTTGCTCACCTTCATGTTCACCGCGTCCGGTGTGTCCTTGTTTGGGATCGGTTCTGCGTTTTGGGGCGTGGTTATTGGGATCGCCGTGCACTTTCTGACGAGGGCTGTGCAGCCGCGGACAGGCAATAGAAAGACGTGAGCAAATCAGAAGCCGCCAAAAGGCCTTGCCGGTACGATCTTTGGGTTTATCACTGAGCGGACGCTGGATGTAATAGCGGCAGTGCGTTTCATTGCGCATGGAACAGAGGGCCAAGCTGGCCAATTCAAATGCGCATAAAGATCGCTTGTGAACTTCGTGCGATCATAGACGATTACCAAGCTGCCGGTGTGTTCTCCTAAATCAACACAGACCATTCGTTGCCGTACAAGCCGCTGATTGACGCGGAAACGGCGACAACAATCGCGGTTAATCGGAAGGGTCTGGCAAGCTAAATGCCAACTCTGACTGTATTCAACGCGTGTCTTGTTCTGTCGTCAGGCCCACCAGACATCCTACCACTGAAAAGGTATCAACCGAGACCGTGACAGGTACTCCCTGCCATGGCTTATCTCTCTGCAGTTTTCGCGAACAGAGAGGCACTCGCGAATGTGCCTAAGGGCATAGATCCTTCAACGGATGACGATAGCTGCCTCGAGGTGGTTTAAGGGAGGAACTCATATGACCATGTTGAAGACAACCCGGAATCTTTTGGCCGGAACGGCGTTGGCTGCAATCGCTGCCACCGGTGCATTCGCACAAGAAGTCACGTTGAAGCTGCATCAGTTTTTGCCGGCGCAAGCGAACGTCCCCAAGCTGGTGCTCGACGTCTGGGCCGACAAGGTCGAAGCAGATTCCGAAGGCCGCATCAAGGTGGACCGTTTCCCGTCCATGCAACTGGGTGGTAAGCCACCTGAGCTTATGGACCAGGCAATCGACGGCGTTGCCGATGTGATCTGGACTGTGGTTGGCTATACGCCTGGCCGTTTCCCCACGACCGAAGTGTTTGAGCTTCCGTTCTTTGTCGAAGACGCGCGCGCTGCTTCGTGTGCGTACTGGAAGATGTACGAAGAGCACATGCAGGGTAGTGAGTTTAAGGACGTCAAAATTCTGGCAACCTGGGTCCATGGACCGGGAATGTTCCACACCTCCGATCCCGTTGAAAGCCCGGCCGATCTTCAGGGCATGAAAATTCGCGGCGGTTCGCGCCTCGTGAACAAATTGCTGGAGCAGACAGGTGCTACACCTGTTGGTTTGCCCGTACCCGCTATCCCGGAAAGCTTGTCGAAGGGGGTTATTGATGGTGCGACAATCCCGTGGGAAGTGACGACAGCGCTCAAGGTGCCGGAACTGGTTGAATTTCATACTGAATTCGAAGGAGCAGGCCTCTACACACTGACCTTCGTAGTTGCCATGAACCAGGACAAATACGACTCGCTTCCCGATGACCTAAAGGCCGTTATCGACGCGAATGCCGGCCTTGAGTTCTCGGTTTTCGGGGGCGGGACCCAAGCGGACGCGGATGGCCCGGCGCGCGAAATCGCCGTGGACAATGGTAACGAGATCTACACGGTCAACGACACCCAACCTTGGCTTGAAGCCGTCCAGCCCATCTATGACGAATGGGTCGCCGACATGAACGGCAAAGGCATCGACGGTCAGGCCATGATCGACCAGGCCCGCTCGCTGATGGCCGGTGAATGCAAGGGCGCCACTGCCCAATTCTAAACCTATTGCGCGCCGCCGGGTGGTTGCCCGGCGGCGTTTCATCAACTGGGGAGCACTGCCATGTACGGTTTCTTTGACCATCTGGCGCGACTTTTCGCAAAGCTTGGCGGGTTTGTTTTAACGGCGTTGATCATTCTTACCTGCCTGTCGGTTCTGGGGCGTTCCCTGAATACGGTGCTGAACACTGAAATCGTACAATCTTTGGTTCCGGAACTTGCTGCGATGATCCTGAACTGGGGCATCGGGCCGATCAAAGGGGACTTCGAGTTGGTGGAAGCGGGCATGGCCTTTGCCATCTTCGCGTTTTTGCCGCTGTGCCAGTTGAACGGCGCCCACGCATCAGTCGACATCTTCACCACACAACTGTCTTTGCGGACGAACCGGCTGCTTGCCGCCGTCATCGAAGTGATCTTTGCGGGAGTGCTCGTTCTCATAGCTTTGCAACTGTTCGAAGGCATGCAAAGCAAACGCAATTCAGGTCAGACTACGTTCTACCTCGAGTTTCCGATCTGGTGGGCCTACGTCGTCAGCCTTGTTGCTGCAATCGTGGCCGCCATCGTTTCAATCTATGTGGCACTCATGCGGGTCGTCGAGAGCGCGACCGGCAGGATTGTACTGCCGCTCAATCTGGAGGCAGACCATTGAGTGATATCATGATCGGGCTGTTGTCTTTCCCAGCCCTCCTTCTGCTCATCTTCTTGCGTGTTCCGATCGGACTGGCGATGTTTCTTGCTGGCCTCGTGGGGCTTGTGATCGTAACCGGGGATACCTCGATTCCGTTCGCACGGTTGAAATCGGAAACCTTCGGGACCTTTTCGAACTACTCGTTGTCGATCGTTCCGATGTTCTTGCTCATGGGGCATTTTGCAACGCTCGGAGGCATGAGTCAGGCGCTGTTCAAAGCCGCAGAGGGTTGGCTCGGGCATCGCAAAGGCGGCGTTGCCATGGCGTCGGTTGGTGCGTGTGCTGGCTTTGGGGCAATCTGCGGATCGTCTCTGGCGACTGCTGCGACGATGAGCCGTGTCGCCCTGCCAGAGCTGAAGGCCTACGGCTACGCTGGCGGATTTTCGACGGCTACACTTGCCGCCGGTGGCACACTTGGCATTCTAATTCCGCCGTCCGTCGTGCTGGTGATTTACGCCATCCTGACCGAACAAAACATTGCGAAGTTGTTTCTGGCCGCCTTCATACCCGGCATTCTTGCGGCCATCGGCTATATGATAGCGATCGCCGTCTATGTGCGGATCAATCCCGGCAGTGCAGGAACGCGGCCCCGGGTCCCTTACGCCGAACGCTTGCGCGCGTTGTTCGATGTCTGGCCGGTGCTATTGGTGTTCTTCCTGGTCGTTGGGGGTATCTACCTTGGATGGTTCACACCCACCGAAGGTGCTGCCGTTGGGGCGTTCGGCACCGGTCTGATTGCTTGGCTTGCAGGGGGACTGACCCGTTCAAAACTGTTTGAGAGCTTCTTCGTGACAGCGCGTTCAACAGCCATGATCTTCTTCATCGTTCTGGGAGCGGCTTTCTACAATGGTTTCCTGGCACTAACCCAACTCCCGCAAGAAGGTGCCGCATGGGTCGCGGCCAGCGGCCTGAGCCCGTGGCTGATCCTGATCTTGATCCTGATCTTTTATCTTCTGCTTGGCTGCTTGATGGACAGTTTGTCCATGATCCTTCTGACGATCCCGATCTTCTGGCCGATCATGCAGGAACTGGATTTCGGACTTGTATCGATGGTTGAACTGCAATCGTCAAAGCTCGAGGCATTCGTTGCTGACGGAGCTGAGATTTCGGCAGCGCTTCTGGAAGAGGCCCGGGCAATCCTTGCCAGTGGTCAGGAACTGACCCGCGAAATGACGCGCGAGCTTGGTCTTCGTGGCGTTAATCAGGGGGTGCTGAACAGGGCAAACGTCGAATACACGGCAATCTGGTTCGGTATCCTTGTTCTCATTGTTGTCGAGGTCGGCCTCATCACGCCGCCAGTTGGCATGAACCTCTTCGTTATCAACGCGATGGACAGGAAAACGCCAATGGTTGAGACCTATAAGGCGGTGCTCTACTTTGTGGGTTCGGACCTGATCCGTGTAATGATCCTGGTCGCCTTCCCGTTCATCACCCTGGCTTTACTACCGCTGTAAGTATAGAGGGCGCGCTATCGGACCCCGGGCTATTTGGATAGCTTGGGGTTCTTTTCTTTCTCCGACTAAGTTCGCCAGATCTTGGGTTTCGCTGATATAGCGAATGGCGGCTAGAGGTGGTGCGAAGGCAGCATTGAAATACCTCGGCCAATGGTTGGTATGGGCCGCCCTTGTTGCTGAGGAAAGCTTCGCCTGGGCCAGATACTACGGTATATCCGAGGTCAAAAAAGGAGCCCATCGTGACTGATGCTGCAAGATGAACGAAGGGTAGCTATGCAAACCTGTCGTTTCGGGTGCCGCGACAGGTCCAAGACAACTCAATCTATACGATGGTCTCTTGTCCGGAATTGACCACGTGGCGCACACTGCGGTAGAGGTGAACGAAATCGTGGCGGCCGCAAAAAGGCTGCAATCAACGGGCAGACAGATGTGATGAAACAGGCTTACGAGCACATTCAGAGAGTTGGCTTGGTCGCCCTCTGTCTATCGTTGGTCGTTTGGTCCGTAACGCCATCATTCTCTCACGCACCGGCGATATTTGAGACGATCCAAGACCATCTGGAAATGGTCGAGGATCATGGCCACTCGCACGGATTCGAGGAAGATTTGTTCTGGGCGATGCACGGCCACAGTCACGATGTAGCTGATCACGATCACAACCAAGCTTTTCTTTCCAGTGGTCCCGGCACCGCTCCTGAATTGCACGCAGGCGAGGCGTGGCGACGGCTAGCTTCGGCCAACGGTCCCACTCGTCAGTTCCGAATAGACCGACCTCCGCGCGCTTGATCGGCTCTGCGCGGCTCACGCGCATCACTGATCAATCCAAATACTAAGCGGAGTTAATCCATGAGAACCTTCAATGAAGGCGTCAGACGCAATTCTGAGCGTCTCGCGTTCTTTGTCCTATCCATGTTGCTGCTATCGACCAGCGCAGCCATGGCGCATGATGTTACGCCCGGCGATGCTGGCTACATCCAAGAAATCTGGGGCGTGCACATCATCCCCTTCATGTATCTCGGAGCCAAACATATGGTGACGGGCTACGACCATATCCTGTTCCTCCTTGGCGTCGTCTTCTTCCTCTATCGGTCGAAAGACGTTGCAGTATACGTGAGCCTCTTTGCCGTGGGGCATTCCATCACGATGCTTGCGGGCGTCTGGTTTGGCTGGGGCATCAGTTCCTACATTGTGGATGCCATCATCGGTCTGTCCGTTGTCTACAAGGCGCTCGACAACCTTGGGGCATATCAGCGGTGGTTCGGCTTCCAGCCCAACACCAAGGCAGCGACTTTCATCTTCGGCCTGTTCCACGGCACCGGCTTGGCCACGAAGATACTGGACTATAAAATCGCACCAGATGGGCTTCTGCCCAACCTTCTCGCGTTCAACGTTGGCGTCGAGATCGGTCAACTTCTGGCACTGGCAGCCATCCTCATCGTCATGGGGTATTGGCGCAAGAGCGCCAAGTTTTTCCAGCAAGCTTACACCGTCAACGTCGTCATGATGACCATCGGCTTTGTGCTGATGGGATACCAACTCACTGGCTACTTCGTGGCCGCATAAGGAGCAGCACAGATGTTTAACGCAAAAAAACCGAGCCTCGAAGAATTACCAAGCTCAGCCCAACTCCTTCGGTCCACGATAATCGCAGCTATCAGTGCCGTGGCGATACTGGTCGTTATTGTGCTGCCTTCGGAATACGGAATCGACCCAACAGGTGCTGGCCGCATGCTTGGTCTAACTGAGATGGGTGAAATCAAGCAGGAACTGGCGGATGAAGCTAAACAAGACCAACAGCTTCACGGTGCTGATCAGTCGTCCAGTCTATGGGACAACGTGTTCGGTCTGTTCGTAAGTGCAGCACACGCTCAGGAGGCGTGGCAGGATACAATCACGTTCACGCTCGAACCGGGGGAGTTCGCCGAGATCAAGGCGACCATGGAAGAGGGTGCGACCCTGTTCTACTCATGGGGGGCCGAAGGTGGTCGTATCAACTTCGACCTCCATGCACATGCGGGTGACCAAAAAGTGACGTACGAGAAAGGGCGCGGTCTAACCGAAGGCGAGGGCAGCTTTGAAACTCCCTTCGCCGGTAATCACGGCTGGTTCTGGCGCAATAGGGACGATGAGCCAGTTACAGTCACGCTCAACCTGAATGGTGCTTACTCGGGCATTGTTCGAAGCGAGTGATATCGCAAGCCGCGCATCAAAACAGTGGTGCGCGGCATCAATGCGGTCATTCGCTGCTTTGCCGTCATTGACCGTTTGGTCCGCAAAGCAGGCATTTGTGAGCAACAGTAGGAACATCCGCTACCGCGCGATCGCGACTGGCTGTATCAGCAAAAAAGTTAGTTGTTTGACCGCCGACGGCCATGGCCAGAAATTCAGTGGGTATGGGAATATTTGGCTTAGCTTTGATGAACGTCTGGCGTGATGCTATTTGTAAGAGCAAGGAAAGCCCGAGGGGGTTATGCGGTTATTCGTGGCTATATCGCTCAGCGATGAGGCAAAAGATGCTCTCACACTACTTCAACGCGAGTTGCCGGCCGGTCGACCGGTATCGCCAGACAACATGCATCTAACGCTAGCGTTTTTGGATGATCATCCCGTGGAGGTTTTGGAGGCATTGCATGAAGAGCTTTTAACGCTTGCCTCCCCGCCCTTCAAAGTCTCATTTAAAGGGATCAGCAGTTTTGGTCACGTGATGGCCGTCGAGGCGGCGGATTGCCCCGAGCTCGCTGCTTTGCATCGAAAAGTACAGACCGCCGCGCGGCGAGCCGGTATCGTGCTGCCCCGTCGGCGTTTCCGTCCGCACATTACCATTGCCCGCTTTAAACCAAAGCAACGTGGGACTGTTCAGCACTTACAATGCTCTGGCAAAGTAACCGCTCTACAAGAAATGCTCGTCACCGGCTTTACCCTTTATCAATCCACCTTGCGCCCTGACGGCGCGCGGCATGACGTTTTAGAGCATTATACCTTCTAGCGAACGGCTTCCCTTCTGGTTGGCTAACTAGACCAGCCGCAAAATAGCTTCGAGAACATGCCTAACGTCTCTATTTTTCTCGAAGATTTCGTCTGCGAATGACTCGTCATATCTTAACAGGCGAAAGGGCGAGCAGATTCACTTTAGATAAAGAAAGGGTTCGCAAAATCGGACGTAAAGCGCGCCTAAAGCGCCCGGATGTATCTAAAAATGTTAAACAGAAGTGATTCCGACGAGTGATCCGAAGCGAAGAACATTTGCCACGATCTCTATAACCTCTCGTACGCCTTTTCGATATCCGAACGTTGCTTGCACAGCGACTTGAAAATGTACTTCTGCGGAGCGAACTAATGCTAGCGTTTGCGCTTGCACGTGTTGCGACGCTTACCTTTCCTTTTCAAAACTGATTTGGTTGATCGTTCCTTCGCCGCGTTGGAGGCGCTTTTCAATCTCTTCGAAAGTTCGAAGAGCCATGATGTGAGTTCGAGTTCTGGTCACCGTGTAGACGCTCCAGCAATCACTCATTTCTTTCAAATCACCCTTCACAACTTCTATCTGACTCAAGCCTGCGAGTTTCTGAGTTTTAACAGGCCTCTAGGCCAGTTGCGACCGCCACCGCCGGTCTTCGCGCATTTCCCGCCGCCCAAATATATTCAGTAATTTTTCATATCTGAGATGACGTATAATTCTTGTGTTTCAGATGATATTTGAGTGTCTGGGTTATTTGAGGAAATGCGTGAAAGAGTAAGTGGTAATATGGTGTGGGTTGTACCAACTCGTGCTGCTTTGGACTTGTTCGCTGCAACAATTGGCGGGAGCGATGTATACAGCCCAAAAGGGTTGATTAAGGCCATCAAGATCAAGAGGTGGTAGATCACGTTGATCAACTTGAAGGCCTGCAATCGGAAATCGAAAGCTCGTAAAAAGCAGGCTTTTGGTGCTGCCCCGGTGTTACCCAGCGACAGCAGTAATTGTAGTAAGCCATTTGGCTTTTTCATAAGACATAGTAATTTTATGAATATTTGGTCGGAGTGAGAGGATTCGAACCTCCGACCCCTGCCTCCCGAAGACAGTGCTCTACCAGGCTGAGCTACACTCCGACCGTGGCGCGTGATCTATACCCGGGGATATGGATGTGCAAGAGGCTATTTAAGTGTGATCGCAGGATTTGGGCGCGACCAAAAATACGCGCGTGGCAATGAGCTGAACCGCGGTTTCATTGCAGTGGATCGGTGCAATACAGACGTATTTTTGTGCCACCATGATCTACAATCGGACCCGGTTGTAACAATGGCAATCGTGTTGCACGGGCAAGCGACTGATTGCTGGTCACAATGCCCACGCGCCACCCCGAAAATCGTGTGGCCAAAACCTTGCCCAAACTGCCGTAAAGAGACTTAAGGCGTTTTTCATCGCCGATTCTCGCCCCATATGGGGGGTTAACGATGACCAACCCTGCAGGGCCAGCAGGGGGTTTAATGTCGCTCACAGGCCGACACTGAAAAGATGTGATTTGTGAGACACCCGCTCGTTCGGCATTTGCGACTGAGGATTCGACTGCTCCGGCGTTTCGATCTGACCCAAAAAATTGCAAACCTGAAGTCGGTTGTTCTTTTTGTTCGCACATTGCGCCCCACGCTTTTGAATCAAACGTGCCCAGTTCTTCGAACGCGAACTTACGGGTACGGCCGGGGTTCATGCCGGAAGCAATCTCGGCGGCTTCAATTACAAATGTGCCTGAGCCGCACATGGGGTCCAGTACAGGCTCTTTGCCATCAAACCCGCATTCGCGCAGGAACATGGCCGCCATCGTTTCGCGCATCGGAGCCTTGGCGACAGCGGCCTTGTGTCCGCGTTTGTGCAGTGGCTCTCCAGATGTGTCGATAGAAAAGGTGCAGATGTCTTTCTCTATTCGCAGCATGACGCGAACAGGGGCTTCTGACGAAATTGGCGCGCCCAGCGTTTCCGAGATTGCCTTTTCAACCCGCTGACGTGCGGCGCCAGCGTGATAAATGCGTGATTTGCGGCTGGTTGCTTCTACTTTGACGGGAACATCACTGCGCAGCACGTCGGCCCATGGAAACTTGCGTGATCGCTTGTCCAACTGAGCGAGATGTACGGCTGGAAAGCTGCCAATACGTACCAGAACCTTGTTTGCACCGCGTAAAACCAGATTAGCGCGCCATACCTCAGGCCAGTCACCACGACAAACAACGCCCCCGCGTACGGCATGGGCCTTTGCGAATCCCTTTTCTTTTGCCTCGGCGCACAAGGGTGCTTCTAGCCCCGGTGTGGCGATCAGAAAGATCTCTAAGTCGTCGGTGTTTTCCATTTTGGCTGCTTATACCGAATGTCTGGTAGGTGCGACAGGCAATTTCAGGGCTCAAACCGAGAGTAACCTGCTCAAATTCAGAGGAAAGTGAATTTCCAGAGTCATTTTCGGCGGTAACAGGTTTGCGTTTAAGTCCGTCCCCGCGTAAAGGAGCCGTGATCAGAAGTGCGCTTGGTTTTTTTGGACGGCTTTCATCGCTTTTGCGACCGCAGCGTGAAAAAACATGTTATGGGATGACTCCGAAGGGATGTCTCGCTTAGCGGGTGCAGAAAAAGAAGCTTGGAAGAACGTAGCGACATGCAAACTTTCAAACGGAAAAAAGGGTTGGACCTGCCCATTGAGGGTGCTCCCGACCAGACGATTCAGCCTGGACCGGAATTTTCTTATGTCGGCGTTTTGGGGGGCGATTTTATCGGTCTTAAACCCAAGATGCTGGTGCAGGAGGGCGATGAGGTTCAACGCGGAACACCACTGTTCTGCCATAAGGATGCGCCCGAAGCGATGATGGTTGCGCCGCTCAGCGGTACGGTCGTCGCCGTCAACCGCGGTGCGCGCCGTGTGTTGCAGAGCGTTGTGATCGAGGTTTCGGATGCCAATGATACCGGCGTTGATTTCTCGGGCATTGGTGGTTCGGACAGCGCAGAAGGTGTAACCGCTAAGCTGTGCGCGGCGGGTCTTTGGACGGCGTTCAGGACACGGCCCTATTCCAAGATGCCTGCTCCGGGCAGCAAACCCGCAGCGATTTTTGTCACCGCGATGGACACGGAGCCATTGGCACCTGACGCCGCGCTGATCATCGCCGACTCTGGCGATGCGTTCGCAGCAGGTCTGGCAGCTGTTAGTCAGTTGACCGATGGCAAAACCTATGTGTGCCAGAAAGAAGGCACATCGGTTCCCGGCGCGGACATCGCAGGCATTGAAGCCGCCAGCTTTGATGGGCCACATCCGGCAGGTTTGGCTGGAACGCATATTCACTTCCTCGAGCCGCTGGCTGGCGACAAACAGGTGTGGACCATCGGCTATCAGGACGTGATCGCCATTGGTCGCCTGATGCAGACCGGACATCTGGATCCGAACATTGTGATCGCTCTGGCTGGCCCAGGCGCACGTCAACCACGTCTGATCCGCACGGTAATGGGCGCATCAACCGATGACCTGACCCGTGATGAGATCAATGTCGACGGCACAGCCCGCGTTATCTCGGGTTCGGTTCTGTCCGGTCGCCAAGCCGAAGGCCCGACCGCCTATCTGGGGCGTTTTGCTCGTCAGATTACCATCATCCGCGAAGATCCCGACCAGATTCCGATGGGTTGGATTCGTCCGATGCCGTCGAAATACGCGGTTCAGCCGGTACTGGGCTCGGCTTTTGCCAAAAAGCTCTACGCGTTCACCTCAAACTTGAACGGCGGACGTCGTGCAATGGTTCCCACAGGTGTTTTCGAAGAGCTTATGCCGCAGGACTATCTGCCGACGCAGCTTTTGCGTGCGCTGCTGGTGATGGACACCGATACCGCTCAGGCTTTGGGCGCGCTAGAGCTGGACGAAGAGGATCTGGGCCTTGTCGGCTTTGCCTGTCCCGCGAAATATGAATACGGGCTGGCGCTTCGCGACTGCCTGAACAAGATTGAAAAGGAGGGCTAATCCGAATGGGTTTGCGCAACTTCTTTGACCGGATCGAGCCGAACTTTACGAAGGGCGGCAAGTACGAGAAGTACTTCCCCATCTACGAGATGGTGGAAAGCTTCATCTACACTCCGAAAACCGTAACCACCGTCGCCCCCCATGCGCGGTCCTATGTGGATATGAAGCGGATCATGACCTACGTCGTGATTGCGACGATCCCATGTATCCTGTGGGGGATGTGGAACACCGGCTATCAGGCGAACTCGGCGATTGCCGCGTTGGGACCCGATTCAGCGACAGGCTGGCGGATTGCTCTGCTGCAGATGTTCGGCATCTCTTTGGACCCGTCCAGTTTGTTTGCAAATGTCATGCACGGTCTGCTCTACTTCCTGCCGATCTATATCGTGACTCTGGTTGCCGGTGGTATCTTTGAAGTCATCTTTGCGACCGTCCGCGGTCACGAGGTGAACGAAGGTTTTCTTGTCACGTCAATGCTTTACACGCTGATCATGCCCGCAACCACGCCTTTGTGGCAGGTGGCATTGGGTATCATCTTTGGCGTCGTGATCGGTAAAGAAGTATTTGGCGGCACGGGTAAGAACTTCCTCAACCCTGCACTGGTTGGTCGAGCGTTCCTGTATTTCGCCTATCCGGCGCAGATGTCTGGTGACTCAGTCTGGACACCAGTTGATGGGTTTTCCGG
The DNA here is from genome assembly GCF_056538765.1 of Ruegeria sp. BE9. Taxonomy (NCBI): domain Bacteria; kingdom Pseudomonadati; phylum Pseudomonadota; class Alphaproteobacteria; order Rhodobacterales; family Roseobacteraceae; genus Ruegeria; species Ruegeria sp. BE9. Next base: position 59,111 of record NZ_JBQFTS010000009.1, read on the forward strand.
CGCGACAGCTCTGGCTGTTTCTGCTGCTGAGGGTGTTCAAGCACTGGCGGCAGACGGCATCAATTGGTCGAACGCTTTCTTCGGCACCATTCAGGGTAGCTTCGGCGAGACGTCGACACTGGCTTGTCTGATCGGTCTGGCCTTCTTGCTGATGACCAAGATCGCCAACTATCGCCTGATCGTGGGCTGTCTGGGTGGCACCATCGGGTTTACACTGCTGCTCAACCTGATCGGATCGGACACCAACCCGATGTTCGCCATGCCCTGGTACTGGCACCTCGTTTTGGGTGGTTATGCGTTTGGTCTGGCCTTCATGGTCACGGAACCGGTATCCGCGAGCCATACAAATGTCGGGCGTTACATCTACGGCGCGCTGATCGGTATCATGGTTGTGCTGATCCGTGTGGTGAACCCGGCTTTCCCCGAAGGCATGATGCTGGCAATCCTGTTCGGTAACGTCTTTGCCCCGCTGATCGACTATTTCGTCGTTCAGGCAAACATCAAACGGAGGGCGCGTCGCCATGTCTGATACGCAATCCCAAGAACCTAAAGGCGCGATTGCCAAGTTTTTGGCGGCTTCGCCGGACTCGGTTGGCAAGACGATTTTTGTTGCCGTCGCCGTCTGCCTTGTTGCCTCGATGGTCGTGTCCGCCGCTGCGGTCAGTCTGCGCCCGGTGCAGGAAGCCAACGCTCTGAAAGACAGGCAAATGAACGTTCTGCAGGTGGCGGGTGTCTATGAGCCCGGCATTGACGTCTCCGAGGCCTTCGCCGCATTCGAGCCGCATGTGCTGGAACTGGCCACTGGCGAGTTCGTCGATGATCAGTTCGACGCGGCCACTTTCGACGATACCGCAGCCGCCAGCGACCCCGAGCTGAGCGTCGCGCTCGATGACGACCCGGCAGGGATCGGCCGCAAGGCAAAATACCGCGTGATCTACCTGCTGCGCGACGATGCAGGCGATCTGGACAAAGTGATCCTGCCGCTGCACGGCTATGGTCTGTGGTCCACGCTTTACGGCTTTATCGCGTTGGAGAGCAACGGCAACGATATCTACGGCCTGCAGTTCTATCAGCACGGTGAAACACCGGGCCTTGGTGCCGAGGTGGACAACCCGCGCTGGAGAGCGCTGTGGAGCGGTAAGAAGCTGCGCGATGACGCGGGTGAACTACAGATCACAGTCGCCAAATCGCAGCCAGCCGCTGGCCCTGATTTCTACGTCGACGCGCTGGCCGGTGCCACGCTGACCTCGGTCGGTGTCGATAACCTGGTGAAATTCTGGATGGGTGACGCGGGCTACGCTCCGTTCCTGGCCAAACTGCAAGCAGGAGAGTTCTAATGTCTCAGACCAAGAAAGAGATGCTGGTCGACCCGCTTGTCGACAATAACCCGATCACCTTACAGGTTCTGGGCATCTGTTCCGCCTTGGCGGTGACGTCCTCGCTGCAGGTGGCCTTTGTGATGGCGCTGGCGGTGACCTTCGTTACCGCGTTCTCGTCGATGTTCATCTCTATGCTGCGCAACCAGATCCCGGGTTCGATCCGGATCATCGTGCAGATGGTAATCATCGCGTCGTTGGTTATCCTGGTTGATCAGGTCCTAAAGGCCTATGCCTTCCAGATCTCGAAAACTCTGTCGGTTTTCGTTGGTCTGATCATCACCAACTGTATCGTGATGGGCCGCGCAGAGGCATTTGCGATGAAGAACCCTCCGGTCGCGTCGTTCATCGACGGTCTGGGCAACGGTATGGGTTATGGCCTGATCCTGCTGCTGGTCGGCTTCATTCGTGAGCTGTTCGGAGCCGGATCGCTGTTCGGCGTAACCATTCTGCAAACCGTCAACAATGGTGGCTGGTACGTGCCTAACGGCATGCTGCTGTTGCCTCCGTCGGCGTTCTTCATCATCGGCTTGATCATCTGGGCGTTCCGCACATGGAAGCCGAACCAGGTCGAAGAACGTGAATACAAAATCCAGCAGGTAGAGGCGCACTGATGGAAGGGCTTATCTCACTGGCCGTAAAGGCCATCTTTGTCGAAAACCTTGCGCTTAGCTTCTTCCTCGGGATGTGTACCTTCATCGCCGTTTCCAAGAAGATTTCGACGGCGCTGGGTCTGGGCATTTCGGTTATGGTGGTGCAAGCGATCACTGTACCCGCAAACAACCTGTTGCTGAGCTACCTGCTAAAGCCGGGCGCGCTGGCTTGGGCCGGGTTCCCTGATGTGGACCTGACCTTCCTCGGCCTGATCTCGTATATCGGTGTGATCGCAGCGATGGTGCAAATCCTCGAGATGGTTTTGGATAAGTACTTCCCACCGCTTTACAACGCGCTGGGTATCTTCCTACCGCTGATCACGGTGAACTGCGCGATCCTGGGTGGTTCGCTGTTCATGGTAGAGCGCGACTACAACTTTGCCGAGGCTGCCACCTACGGTTTGTCTTCGGGCTTTGGCTGGGCATTGGCAATTACCGCGATGGCCGGTGTGCGTGAAAAGCTCAAGTACTCGGACATTCCCGATGGCCTTCAGGGTCTGGGGATCACCTTCATCACCGCAGGTTTGATGGCGATGGCCTTCATGTCCTTCTCTGGCGTGAAACTGTAAGGAGGGGCGCATGGAAACCTTTAGCTTAGGCGTCGTTCTATTTACCCTGATCGTTCTGGCGCTGGTGGCCATCATTATGGCCGCGCGGTCCAAGCTGGTGTCGACTGGCAACGTCAACATCACGATTAACGGTGAGAAAACTGTTTCAGTCCCTGCTGGTGGCAAACTGCTGCAAACACTCGCGGCCGAGAAGCTGTTCGTTCCCTCCGCCTGTGGCGGCGGCGGTACGTGTGCTCAGTGCCGGGTGAAAGTACACTCTGGTGGCGGGTCGATCCTGCCGACCGAAGAAAGCCACATCACCAAGCGTGAGGCCGCCTGCGGCGATCGGCTGTCTTGTCAGGTTGCGGTCAAGCAAGACATGGACATCGAAGTTCCCGAAGAGGTCTTTGGCGTCAAGAAGTGGGAATGTACAGTTCGCTCGAATGAGAACGTTGCTACCTTTATTAAAGCGCTAACTCTTGATCTGCCCGAGGGAGAAGATGTGAACTTCCGCGCCGGTGGTTACATCCAAATCGAAGCGCCTGCGCACCAGTTGGCCTATACCGATTTTGATGTCGAAGAAGAGTACCGGGAAGACTGGGACAAGTTCAATCTGTGGCAATACAAGTCGGTTGTGAACGAACCGATCGAGCGGGCCTATTCGATGGCCAACTATCCGGACGAAAAAGGCATGATCATGCTGAACGTTCGGGTTGCTTCGCCGCCTCCGGGCTCTGAAGGTATCCCTCCGGGTCAGATGTCATCATACATCTTCAACCTGAAGCCGGGTGACAAGGTCACGATCTCTGGTCCGTTTGGTGAGTTTTTCGCCCGCGAGACCGAGAAAGAGATGGTGTTCATCGGTGGTGGTGCCGGTATGGCTCCGATGCGCAGCCACATCTTTGATCAGCTCAAGCGGCTTGAGAACCGCAATCGGAAGATCAGCTTCTGGTACGGAGCGCGGTCGAAGAAAGAGATGTTCTTTGTCGAGGACTTCGATCAGTTGGCTGAAGAATTCGACAATTTCGAATGGCATGTTGCGCTCTCAGACGCGCAGCCAGAGGACGATTGGAAAGGCTACACCGGCTTCATCCACAACGTTCTTTTCGAAGAGTATCTGAAGAACCACCCCGCGCCTGAAGACTGTGAGTTCTACATGTGTGGTCCGCCGATCATGAACCAGTCAGTCATTAACATGCTGTTGGACTTGGGCGTGGATCGCGAAGACATTATGCTCGACGACTTTGGCGGGTAACAAAACGAAAAACCGGCGCTTTACGCGCCGGTTTTTTTAAAGTCGAAGATCATTCAAACCTTTGGGCAGACAGGATTTGACGTCGAACAAGACGCTCTGATCCTTGCCGAAAGCGCGTATTTGCTCAGGATCTAGATCCAGAAACGCTTGATGCGCAACGGCTAGAATAACGCCGTCATAGGCACCCGACTCTGGCTTTTCTATCAATGAAATCCCGTATTCGGCTTGAGCTGCATCTACGTCGGCGTGTGGGTCGTAAACGTCTACGGCTACTCCATAATCCTGCAGTTCTTCGATGATATCGACGACGCGAGTATTGCGTAGGTCCGGACAGTTTTCTTTGAAGGTCAGTCCCATTACCAACACACGGGCTGCTCCTACGTTGATACCGTCGCGCATCATGCGTTTGACCAGTTGTGAGACGACATAACTGCCCATGCTGTCATTCAGTCGCCGACCCGCGAGAATGATCTGTGGGTGATGTCCGACAGCTTCGGCTTTGTGGGTCAGGTAGTAGGGGTCTACACCGATACAATGCCCACCGACCAGACCGGGGCGAAACGGAAGGAAGTTCCATTTGGTTCCCGCTGCCTTCAAAACGGCGTCAGTATCAATATCCATTCGACCAAAGATCATTGCCAGTTCGTTCACCAGCGCAATGTTCAAGTCACGTTGAGTATTTTCGATGACCTTGGCCGCTTCGGCCACACGAATACTTTCGGCCTTGTGTGTGCCAGCGGAAATGATCCGGGAATACAAAGCATCCACCAGTTCGGCTACCTCAGGAGTCGAGCCGGACGTAACTTTGCAGATATCTGAAATCCTATGCGTTTTGTCACCCGGGTTGATCCGCTCGGGGCTGTAGCCAGAAAAGAAATCCGCGTTGAATGTCAGGCCTGAGGCACGTTCAAGAACCGGTACGCAGTCTTCTTCGGTCGCGCCCGGGTAGACAGTGGATTCGTAAATCACAAGATCACCCGGCTTAAGCAATCCACCAACCATTTCCGAAGCCTTTAACAAAGGAACAAGGTCGGGTTGCTTTTGGGCCGTGATCGGGGTTGGAACCGTAACGATGTACGTATCACATGAGGCGAGGTCATCTGGATTGGTCGAAAATGTCAAACCGGTTGCCTCGGCCAACTCGCCAGGCTCAACCTCGCGGGTTGCATCGTGTCCGGATTGAAGAGCATTTATTCGGTCGGGGTTAATGTCAAACCCCACGACTTGGCCGACTTTTCCAAATGCTACGGCCAAGGGCAGTCCGACATAGCCTAGACCAATAATTGCGATGCGCCGCGCATTGGGGTCGTTTTCTAACACTTTGGTCATTTGCGATGATAGTCCCGAAACCATTCGACAAACTGGGCAATGCCGTCTTTGAAGTCCGTTTGAGGCCGATAACCCGTTAACTTCTGTAGTAGATCATTGTCGGCCCAAGTAGCCGGAACATCTCCCATCTGCATTGGCATGTAGTTTCGGATCGCTTTTTTCCCCAAGGCTTCTTCGATGGCCTCAATAAAATCCATCAAACGCACTTTGTCTCCGTTGCCGATGTTGACTACACGCCAGGGCGCGGCTGGTGACAGGCTGTCGCCTTCTTCGATCTCATCGGCTCTGGCGGGACGTACCGGAGGCACATCGATCAGCAGTCTAATTCCTCGAACAAGGTCATCGATGTATGTGAAGTCGCGGTACATGTCGCCGTGATTATAAATGTCGATCGGCCGCTCATCCAATATTGCGTCCACGAATTTGTACAAAGCCAGGTCTGGTCGGCCCCAGGTTCCGTACACGGTGAAGAACCGAAACATGGTGGTAGGCAGGTTCCAAAGGTGGGCGTAGGAATGGGCCATCGCCTCATTCGCCTTTTTGGTCGCAGCATAGATCGTCAGAGGAGAGTCGGTCTTTTCGACTTCGGTGAAGGGCATAACTTCGTTGGCGCCATAAACTGAGGAGGTCGAAGCCATCAAGAGGTGATCGACTTTGTGCTGACGGGCGGCTTCCATCACGTTGAAAGTGCCGACGACATTTGAGTTTATGTAACTGCGCGGGTCTTCAAGGCTATAGCGAACACCGGCCTGTGCAGCTAGGTGTACGATCACATCGGGCTGAAACTCATCGGCCACCTGCATCAAACGTTCGTGGTTTTCCAGCAGGTCTTCGGTTGCCGAAAACCCAGGCGTCTGCAAAAGCATCTGGTGGCGGCGGCGTTTCAGGTTGACGTCGTAATAGTCCGTCATCCCATCATAGCCATGTACGCGGAACCCTTCGGACAGCAGGAGTTTTGCTAGATGAAATCCAATAAATCCTGCTGTGCCTGTGATCAGAACCCGTTTCATGAAACCCTCGACCCTAATGCAACCTTTGATGCATCAGGGATACTGTCACCAAGGCAAGGTCAAGGGAAATCTGGGCGAATTCGATTAACCGACGATCATCTGTTTCATTCGCAGCGCTTCGTATTCCAGTTCCTTGAGACGGAAATGAACGACGTCACCGATCGTGATTACACCTTGCAGGTTGCCGCCGCTCAACACTGGCATGTGACGAAAACGGCCTTCGGTCATGGTTTTCAGCACATCGTTCAACAAATCTTCTGGCGCGCAGGTTTTTACCTCGCTCGTCATCAGGTCTTCGACTGATTGTGGTAGAGTTTGGCCGGGTGTGTCCGCCATACGGCGCACGATGTCTCGCTCGGATAGAATTCCCATCAGAGAACCGTTTTGGTCCGTCACGAGAACTGCACCGATCCGCTTTTCTTTTAGAGTATTGACGACCGAGTGGATCGTTTCGTTTGGGCGCACAGAAAAAACGGCATCGCCTTTGCCTTCGAGCAATTTCGCAACCGTTGTCTGTGTGTGGGACAGGTTGGAATCAACGGATTGGCTGTGTGTCGACTTGTCCGCCTTGTCGCCGCGGGTGGGCGGCTTGTAAGAGCTTGGGGCCATTGGCATTCTCCTCTTAAACCTGAGATGGCTTACTATTACCTTACCGCAGCCAACTGACCTGTATAGAGTACAAATGCCCCAACTGGGGAAAACTGCTGCGAACCAAGGATATCCGGCCTTTTGTCTAATCTGTTTCTCACCCCGCCAATTGCTGCGCTGATCTTCTTCTTTGTTGTTGTTTGCGGGCATAATTTCAGGATGGCCTGGAAACAACAAAAGCCCGGCTGGCAAAGAAAGGCATGGTTGTTTGGTGTGCCGGCGGGCATCGGCTTACTAACGCTCGGGTTCCTGCCACTGAAGATGTGATGTCGGTTTGACTCTGATAGGGGGCGCTGGCATACGCCGAACACGCTATCATCAGGAGGTTTCCTATGCGCCTTTTGCCCGTTTTGGCTGTTGCCACGCTTGTTTCCGGTTGCCTGTTCGACGAGGAACCCGAAGTGGTCCGCCTGTCTGGTGAAACAATGGGAACCACCTTTAATGTGACCGCCATAGGTACTGATGTCGACGAAGTCGCGCTGGCGGCAGCGGTTGAAGAGACCTTGGCCGCGGTAAACGGCAAGATGTCCAATTGGGACCCCAACTCCGAGGTTTCGACCTTTTCCGCCGCGAACAGCACTGAACCGACGCCGGTCTCGGAAGAATTCGCCACAGTTATTGCGGCGGCACAGGACGTCCATGAAAAGTCCGGTGGGACTTTCGACGTGACCCTCGGGCCGCTGATCGAGCTATGGGGGTTCGGTCCGCGTGAGCCCGAAGATCCTGTGCCTTCGGATGCAGATATCGAGGCCGCACTGGGTAGTGTCGGTCAGTCTCGTCTTCTCAAGCTTGATCGTGATGCGGGAACTCTGTCCAAGTCAGACGCTGGTGTAGGCGTTAATTTGTCTGCAATTGCCAAAGGATATGGTATCGACGCCGTAGCTGGAACGCTGCGAGATGCTGGGATTGCCAACTATATGGTCGAGATCGGCGGCGATCTTGTCACCATGGGTAACAACGATAAGGGCGAGGCCTGGCGGATTGGCATCGAGAAACCGCAAGCGGGTGCTCAGAATATTCAGCTGATAGTTAAGTTGGACGATTTGGGGATGGCCACCTCGGGTGACTATAAGAACTTCTTTGAACAGGATGGGGTGCGATATTCGCATATCATCGACCCGACGACCGGCCGTCCGATCACGCATCGGACAACTTCGGTCACTGTTTTGGCCGAAAATGCAATGATGGCGGACGCTTGGGCGACTGCAATGTTGGCGCTTGGCCAGGACAAGGGAATGGAATTGGCCGAAAAGCATAAACTTGCCGTGTATTTCATCTCGCGGGATGTGACAGCTGGCGAAGATGCCTATATCACGGTACATAGCAGTGCGTTCAAAGACGCTTTGGGCACCAACTGACGGGGTAGGGACCATGATGAGCACCTTTATTCTGGCCTTTGTATTGTTGCTGATCATCACGGTCGGCATGTCGTTGGGCGTTATGCTGATGGGTAAAACCATCAAAGGCAGCTGCGGTGGTTTGAATGCGATCTCTGGGGCGGACAAATGCGTCGTCTGCCAGAAAGACGTTGATCCGGACAGCCCGCTTCGTGACAAACTGCAGTGCAAACGCGCCCAGAAAATGCTTGAGCAAATGGAGCGGCAGGCCTGACGCAAGTTTAAGCTTCGCACTAAGGATGGAAATGCTTAAACAAGTTTCGGAAGATTTCCGGAGAAACTAGCTTTGGCCAGAACCAAAAACATCCTTTTCATTATGTTCGACCAGCTGCGCTGGGATTACCTAAGTTGTTACGGCCATCCACACCTGCATACGCCGAATATTGATCGCCTAGCAGCGAAAGGTGTCAGATTTAACCGAGCCTACATTCAGTCGCCAATCTGTGGCAGTTCCCGAATGTCTACTTACACCGGGCGTTATGTTCACTCGCACGGTGCCTCGTGGAATGGGATTCCGCTAAAGGTTGGTGAGATGACAATGGGCGACCATCTGCGCAAGGCCGGGATGGATTGCTGGTTGGTCGGCAAAACCCACATGCGGGCTGACGCCGAGGGGATGGCCCGTCTAGGGTTGGAACCAGACAGCCTGATTGGGGCGCGTGTAGCTGAATGTGGGTTCGATGTGTTCGAGCGCGATGACGGTATGTTGCCTGAAGGGCCTGATGGATTTTACGACCCAAATGGTGCCAAGCAATACAACAAATACCTGAGTGAAAAAGGCTATGAGAGCGATAACCCTTGGCACGACTTTGCAAATTCAGGGTTGGACGCTGACGGTAACGTGTTGTCGGGGTGGTTTCTTAAGAACTCAACAGAGGCGGCTAATATCGCTGAAGAGGACAGTGAAACGCCATACCTGACAGGTCGGGGCATCGAATTTATGGAAACCCACGAAGGCCCTTGGTGTTGTCACCTTAGCTTTATCAAACCGCATTGGCCTTATGTTGTGCCCGAACCTTATGCTTCGATGTACGGGCCTCAGCATGTTTTGCCAGTCGTTCGGTCTGAGGTAGAACGCCAGAACGCGCATCCGGTGCTGAAAGCGTTCATGGACACGAAAATAGGTCAGACGTTTTCGCGCCAGGATGTGCGCGATGCGGTTATCCCGGCCTACATGGGATTGATCAAACAGGCGGACGATCAAATGGGCCGGCTGTTCGACTGGATGGAAAAGGCCGGGCGAATGGACGACACAATGATCGTGCTGACCTCGGACCACGGTGATTTTCTGGGTGATCACTGGATGGGTGAAAAGACGTTCTTTCAGGACGCCTCAACCAAGATGCCCCTCATCATCTATGACCCATCTACCAAAGCTGACGCGACCCGAGGCACCGTCTGCGATGCTCTGGTCGAGTCCATAGATTTGGCGCCGACCTTTGTCGAAGCCGCCGGAGGGGAAGTTGCGAGCCACATCCTCGAGGGAGAGTCCTTGTTGCCTATCCTGCATGGCGCGACTGATGAAACTTCGCGGGATTTTGTGATCTGTGAATACGATTATTCTGCTTCGCCTATCGCCGAACTGTTAGGCGTTTCAGTCCGTGATGCAGCGCTGTTCATGGTCGCAAACAAAAAGTGGAAATTGATCCATTGCGAAGGCGGATACCGCCCCATCCTTTTTGATCTCGAGAACGACCCAAATGAGCTGACAGATCTGGGCGAAAGCAAAGACCATGAGGATGTCGTTGCCCAAATGTACGACCACCTGTTCAAATGGACGCGCAGGCAGTCGCAGCGTACAACTCGGTCCGAGGAGCAACTGATCGAGATGCGGACCAAAAGTCGGGGGAAAGGCGTGGTCTTAGGTGTATACGACGAAAATGACGCCCCATTGAATCTGACGGTGAAATATCGCGGGCGTAAGGCCCGACCTTTCACCGAGTATATCAAGCCCCACATGGGTTAATTCTGGGTCGCGCGTGACGAAAGGCGGTTCAACTGCGCGGGGTCAGGCGATAAAAGACGGACCAAGAGCAGAAACCGGAGAGCCGAAAATGACCGCCCCCAAACCCGTTGTCCTGTGCATTCTAGATGGTTGGGGCTTGTCGGATGATACAAAAGCCAACGCGCCGTATCTGGCCGAAACTCCGACTTTTGATGCGATCATAGCCAAAGGCCCCAGTGCGACCTTGATCACGCATGGGCCGGATGTGGGCCTTCCCAGTGGTCAAATGGGGAATTCTGAAGTTGGACACACCAACATAGGCGCGGGTCGTGTTGTAGCGATGGATCTTGGTCAGATTGATCTGGCCATAGAGGACGGTTCGTTTTTCAAGAACCAAGCTTTGCAGGATTTCATCGCCAAAGTGAAAGCGGCTGGTGGAACCGCGCATATGATGGGTTTGGTCTCAGATGGTGGGGTGCATGGGCACCTGAACCACGTCGTTGCTGCGGCCAAGGCGATTACCGACGCAGGTGTTCCTGTTGCTCTGCATGCGGTAACCGACGGGCGCGATGTAGCCCCTAAATCGGCCTTTACATACCTTGCTGAGCTTCAAGATCGCCTACCTGATGGCGCGCGTATTGTGACGGTCAGCGGGCGGTATTTTGCGATGGATCGTGACAATCGTTGGGAGCGAGTCAGCGAAGCCTACGAAGCGATGATCAAAGGGCAGGGCAGAGTATCCGATACGGCTCATCGAGCCGTTGATCACGCGTACAACCAATCGGAAACCGATGAGTTCATTGCTCCGACTGTATTGGAGGGCTTTCATGGGGTCCAAGATGGCGATGGTTTTTTCTGCCTCAACTTTCGCGCCGACCGAGCACGAGAAATATTGCGGGCCATTGGAGAACCCGGATTTTCCGACTTTGACACCGGCCCACGCCCACATCTGTCGGCTTTGTTGGGAATGGTCGAATACTCGGACGGTCACAACGCCTATATGACCACGGTCTTTCCAAAGCGGGACATCGTGAACACGTTGGGGGAATGGGTTGCAAAGAAGGGGCTCCGGCAGTTCCGTCTGGCTGAAACCGAGAAATACCCTCATGTCACTTTCTTCTTGAACGGTGGTAAGGAAGCCCCAGAGGTGGGTGAGGATCGATATATGCCGAAATCGCCCAAGGTGGCGACTTATGACCTGCAACCGGAAATGTCCTCAGCCGAAGTCACAGCCAAATTTGTTGAAGCGATTGAGGCGGGTTACGACCTGATTGTCACCAACTATGCCAATCCCGATATGGTCGGCCACACCGGGGATCTGCAAGCCGCAATCAAAGCCTGCGAAGCGGTCGATCAGGGCTTGGCGCAAGTTGTTGCCGCGCTTGAAAAAGCAGGCGGCGCAATGATCATCACGGCCGATCACGGCAATTGCGAAGTTATGTTTGATCCAGAGACTGGTGGCCCGCACACAGCACACACACTCAACCCGGTCCCGGTTGCACTGGTAGGCGGTCCACAAGGTGCCACATTGCGCAATGGCCGTCTGTCGGATCTGGCGCCGACGCTGTTAGCGCTTATGGAGTTGGAGCAACCTCTTGAGATGACCGGAAAGAGCCTCTTGTCATGACGTTGCGCGCGCTTCTTTTCGCAGCGCTTTTAACGACACCCGTCAACGCACAGACGGACTCGGCAACAGCCGCATTGAATGCCGCGCAGATGCTCGAGGAAGCCTCGGTTTCTTTGACCGAGGCTGACAGCGCCCGAGATCGCGTGCGTGCTCTGACTGAAACCATAAAGGCTTACGAGGCTGGGCTGACAGCCATGCGCGATGGTTTACGACGGGCCGCAACGCGTGAGGCGCAGCTAAACGCGGAATTGCGTAGCCGTGAGAAAGAGATCGCGCAATTGCTGGGCGTGCTGCAAACTATTGAAACAACCGCACCGCCAGTTCTCATGTTGCACCCCTCGGGTCCTTTGGGGTCGGCCAGAGCGGGGATGATGCTTTCCGAAGTCACGCCAGGCCTGAATGCCCGGGCACAGGCCTTGGCTCATGATTTGCAGGAAGTTCAGACTTTGCGGCAACTTCAGCAAAGCGCCACCGACACATTGACCGAAGGCTTGTCTGGTGTGCAGGCAGCCCGTACCCGGTTGAGCACGGCCATTGCAGATCGTACTGACTTGCCGCGCCGCTTTGTTGAAGACCCAGTGAGAACGGCGATCTTGATTTCATCCACAGAGACTCTTGAAGGTTTTGCCAGCGGCCTGTCAGAGATTTCGGAAGGAGAAATTGCTGAGACGGATGCGGACATTTCCGATCGCAAAGGCGAGATACCTCTGCCAACGCATGGGGTGCTGTTGCACCGAGCCGGAGAGACGGATGCTGCTGGCGTGAAGCGACCGGGCGTGGTTTTGGGTACCCGGCCGCGTGCTATTGTGACATCTCCGACGGCCGCGACGATTCGTTATCGCGGACCTCTACTGGACTTGGGGAATCTGGTGATCTTGGAACCTCAACCGGGACTTTTGTTCGTATTTTCAGGTCTCCAAGAAGTTTATGGTAATGCCGGTCAGGTGATCCCGGAAGGCACGCCGGTAGGCCTGATGCCCGGTGAAACGCCCGGAATCGGCGCTATTTTGTCAACAAGCAGTGATGGCACTGGAACTGACCGGTCAGAAACGCTCTATATAGAGGTAAGACAAGACAACAGCCCCGTGGACCCGGAATCGTGGTTTCGGACCGACAAGGATGGATGAACGAGAATGAAGAAATTTGTGATGGCCGGATTGGCCGGAACCGTGGCAGGTATAATCGCAACTACCCAGATCGCAGGGCCGTTGCTGGCCCAAGAGGCCGACAGCAAGACCACTGTGTACGAACAGCTGGATTTGTTCGGTGACATTTTCGAACGCATCCGTGCGCAATATGTGGAAGAGGTCGAGCCCGAAGAGCTGATTGAAGCTGCCATCGACGGTATGTTGACCTCGCTGGATCCGCATTCCAGCTATCTGTCCCCCGACGACGCTGAACAGATGCGCGTTCAGACGCGTGGCGAATTTGGCGGTCTGGGCATCGAAGTCACTCAGGAAGAGGGCTTTGTGAAAGTGGTTTCGCCGATCGACGATACCCCGGCAGATGAAGCCGGGATCGAAGCCGGCGATTTTATCACCCATGTTGATGGTGAGAGCATCCTGGGTCTGACTCTGGACAAGGCGGTTGATCTGATGCGAGGCCCTGTCGGGTCCGAAATCGTGATCACCGTTGTTCGTGAAGGTGAGCAAGAGCCATTCGACGTCACCATTATCCGTGACACCATTAAACTGACAGCCGTCCGCGCCCGTACCGAAGGTACCAGCGTTGTGCTGCGTGTGACCACCTTTAACGACCAGACCTTCCCGAACCTTGAAGAGGGGCTGAACGAGCAAATCGAAGAGGCCGGAGGTATCGACAAGGTAAATGGCTTTGTTCTGGATTTGCGTAACAACCCGGGTGGTTTGCTGACGCAGGCGATCAAGGTCTCGGATGCATTCCTTAACGAAGGTGAGATTGTTTCGACCCGTGGGCGTGATCCGGGCGAGGGCGAGCGGTTCAACGCGACCCCCGGCGATCTTGCCGAAGGCAAACCTATCGTGGTCCTTATCAATGGCGGGTCTGCTTCGGCTTCAGAAATCGTGGCCGGTGCATTGCAAGATCACCGTCGGGCCATCGTGGTCGGCACCAAGAGCTTTGGCAAAGGCTCGGTTCAGACAGTCATGCCACTGCGCGGCGATGGCGCGATGCGCTTGACGACCTCGCGCTACTACACGCCATCGGGACGTTCGATCCAGGCGCTTGGCGTCAGCCCTGATATTATCGTTGAGCAGCCGCGTCCGACGCCGGATACCGAAGAAGAGGACGAAAACGCCTTTACCCGGTCCGAGGCAGATTTGCGTGGCAGCTTGAATAACGACAGTCTGAGCGAGGACGAAGTTCGTCAGATCGAAGAAGACCGTGCCCGCGCCGAAGCCACAGCCGAATTGCGGGAGCAGGATTATCAGTTGGCTTATGCAATTGATATCCTCAAAGGGCTGTCTGCATTCAACCCGAATGGGCCGTCACAATAATAGAGAAAAGGCCGCCTTGTAGGCGGCCTTTTTTCTGATCAACTCTCGACCTTATGTAATTTTTCTTCGTCCAGCATGATCGCCAGTAGAACGCCAATCGACACGGACAGGGTCGCGAAGATGAACGCCGTATTCATTCCTGTATCAAAGGCGGCGGAAATTGCTGATTTAACCTTTTCGGCGTCGGCTGCGCTTAGTTTTTCCATTACGGCCTTTGCCGAAGGTGTAGTCAGTGTGCCGCCGTTGATAGCCCGCTGACCGGCTTCCGAAATGCTAACTCCGGCCGCTTTGAGGTCCTCACCAAGACTTCGCAAGCTGACGAGGTACATGATTGCAGTGGCGCATGCGACGGAGATCGCACCGTAGACGAGATGGGTCATAAAGCTTAGGCCGCCCACCAAACCAGCCCTTTCCGGTTTCACGGCGCAAACGGCGGCGGTGCCTGATGGCCCAACGGTCAACGTGGCGCCCAGCCCGATCATGGCCATCCCGGGTAAAATTTGAAAATATCCGAACCCCGACGGCAAGACGACAACGCTCGCTGCTCCAATCGTTGCGCAGAGGTATCCCCAGAACAAAAGCCGCTTGGGTCCGAAGTCGTTGTACAATTTGCCTGATACGATGGAGCCTACGGCCAGCAAAACCGTCAAGGGGGCCAAGCCAAACGCCGATTGAAGGGTCGACCAGCCCAGAACCTTTTGCATGTACTGAGGGAAATACATCAACCCAACAAAGGCCGCCGAAACGTTGAACATGTTGAGGCCTAGGGTGATCCGAAACTCCCGGTTTTGCATCATTTGAGGCAGCAGCAGCGGCTCTTTCACACGCTTTTCAACTTTCGGGAACAGAAAGAAGAGTACAGCACTTACGAAAAACAGCATGAGAAGGGGTGCGGATGTCCAACCCCAATCCGCGCCCACGTCCAGTCCGTAAAGTAACAAAAGAACGGCAAATGACAGGATGCCCATACCGGCAAAGTCGATATGCTCACCTTGCTTATGCTGGGTTTCGCGCTGCATCAGGATCAGCGCTGTCACCATCGAGATGGTCGAAAACAAGACGTTCGCAAGGAAGAACAGCCGCCAATCACCGAGGCTAACGACCGTCCCGCTGATCAGTGGGCCAATGACGTTGCCGCAGGTGACACCAGCCAGGATCAAGCCCATGATCATGGCGCGATGCTCGGGGCGAGAGACCTTGGTCGCACCAAACGCCAGTGTACATGGCCAAACGCACCCGGCTCCAATCCCCTGCAGTGCACGAGAGAAAATCAAGAAATCCAGGGTTGGGGAAACAAAGCACATGATGGATGAAAACAGAAAGATGGACAGTCCGATCAGCATCATCTTTCGATGCCCGAACATGTCGCCCATTCGCCCTCCTGCAACCATAGTCATCGCAAAAAACAGGGCGTAGATGTTTAAAACCCATTGGGTGCTGGTGATGTCTGCGTCGAAACTGTTCTCGATAGCCGGTACCAGGATCAGTGCGCCGGTAAAGTCGATGCCGATCCCGAACCCTGTCACCATCAAAGCTATTACTTTGACTATGCTGCTGCGGTCCATGAGCTTGCCCCATTTGCTGCGGGTCACTCAATGATGCACGGAAATCGTTCAAAAGATAGGGATTTACCCGGGGATGGACTAGCCCTTGGCGCTTTGGACCCGGCGAAACGCTTGCTTCAACATGTCCAGTTCGGCCCGGAGAAGTTCGATCTCAGCCCGCAGGTCTTCGGCTGCGGGCGTGCCAGCAATGATCGTGAAATCACCAACTTTTTCAACTGTCGCCGCATCCACGATCACAAAGCAATGCACCCCATCCGACAGTGCGGAAACAGGGACCGTAATGCTCAGAGACCAGCCAGACTCAGCCGCTGTGATCGCAACATCATTAAGAACTTGATCTTGATATCGCACTTCGATCCGCGGTTCTCCGTCTGCTTGTAAATGGCCCGTCCAGATACCGTTTTCGAACCGGATGGGGGTCAATGTCGGATGCATCATACGGGAACTCATAGATCAGCGCGGTGGTGGCGGCAGAAGGTCAAATCGCGCAGGTTCACACGATTCATCCGAGGGTTTTCAAAGATCAAATCCAGCCAAATTTTTTCGACCCGCCGTTCATTCAAGGGAAGATGGGCCAGATCAAAATCAACCGAAACCGACGGGTCATTTAGGTCCAGTTTGCGCAAAACGTTATCGGTATTCGGGCCATGCTGGATGTTCAAGCGCCCGAACACTTCTAGTGGGCATTCGGCTTCGATCAGAGCATCTACGCGGACCAGATGTAATTTCGACAGATCCTCCGCTGCCTCGGGCGGCAATTCTACGGATAAGGAAAGGAATGACCCCTCAAACCCAAACACTTCAACTGATAGCCCGAAAGCTGCCAGATCGCTGTCGCGACCGTTTCGTGTTTGCCGCATCCCGATTTCACACAGCTTGCAATCATGAAACAGGGTGACTTGGCGATCCATAGGTGCTTTTCGTGATGCCGAAGCCAGCCCTCGACGCGGCAGCGGCCCCCGCCAGAGATCGGGCCTCCAAGACCAATCGGTGCCCAAAGGCTTGGGGAACTGAGAGGACCCTACCAAAGGACGTGAAAGCCGTCCTTCGGCCCTGTGTAGCAGCACGTCGAGATGGGTCCGCAGCTTGCGCGCTTCGTCTCGTTGTTGACGCAGGACCTGTGTCGGAATCTCTTCGGCGTCGCACGATGCTTTGCGCCAACGCTCCAATACCTTGCGGTGAATATAGCGATCCAGAAGTCTGCCCATGGTCCCATCGTCTGAACTTGCTCCCTCTTTAGTGAAAGACGGAGCGGGGGATAAGGGTGAATTTGCAATTCACACGCCAAAAATCAGTTAACTGTGACTGGGCATCTACGGCAAGGTTTGGAAGACAAGCCGCCATTCTTGCAATCGACTCTGCCAGTGCTTACCGTCTGACATCCGGTTGCAGAGGAATACGCCAAAGCACCTAAAACTCACCGAGGCAAGGCCGGGGAATGGAACCCACTCTTTTCACGTTCATTTGGAAGCATTCGAAGAAACAACAGCTTGTGCTGTTGGTGCTGACAGTTTTGTCCTTCCCGTTTCTCTATGCCTCGCTTGAACTTCCAAAGCAGATCATCAACGATGCGATCGGTGCCCCGACCGACACCGTGTCCATTCTAGGGTTCACAGTCACTCAGGTTCAGTACCTGATGATTTTGTGTGTCGCTTTCCTGGCCACCGTTATCGCCAGTGGCGTGATGAAGATGCGCATCAACACGATGAAGGGTGTTCTGGCCGAGCGTATGCTTCGTCGTCTGCGATTCACACTGATTCACCGCAGCATGCGGTTTCCCAAATCGTATTTTGCCACTACCAGCCAAGGTGAACTGGTCTCGATGATCACCTCTGAAGCCGAGCCTATGGGTGGACTAATGGGTGATGCGATAGCTCAGCCTGTGTTCCAGTTCGGCCAGATGATGACGATTGTTACGTTCTTGTTCATGCAAAGCGTCTGGTTTGGACTGGCTAGTATAGCGCTTATTCCACTGCAAGCCTGGCTGATCCCAAAGCTGCAGCGTCAGATAAACTTGCTGAACAAAGAACGCATTCAAGAGGTTCGTCACCTTAGCTCGGAAATCGGGGAAAGTGCGGCGGGTATCAGTGACCTGCGTACTAATGGCGGCTGGCGGTACAGGCTGGCGCAATTTAGCTACCGACTGGGGAACTTGTTCGAGATCCGGTTCAAGATCTACAACAAGAAATTCTTTATGAAGTTCCTCAATAACCTGATCACTCAGATGACGCCGTTCCTTTTCTACTCGGTCGGCGGATATCTGGCGATCAAAGGAGAGGTCACGGTTGGCGCTCTTGTTGCGGCGCTCGGGGCCTACAAGGATCTCAGCGGTCCATGGAAGGACTTGCTGACCTATTACAACCAGGTGCAGGACATGTCTTTGCGCTGGGAAGTTGTCACGGAACGGTTCGCCCCGGACAATATGATCCCCGAGCATCTTTTCGTCGGGGAGCCAGAGACAATTCCTCACCTGACCGGAGACATCGAACTGCACAACGTCACCGTGCGGGACGACGACGGCAAAACCATTCTTGAAGATATCGATCTGACAATTCCCAAGGGCGCGCGCGTTGCTATTCAGTCGGCCAGCGCCGCTGAGCGCAGTGCTTTGGCCCAACTTCTAACACGCGAACTGTTACCGGTGCAGGGTGAAGTGATTATAGACGGGCACAACCTGACGACCTTACATCAATCTGTCATCGCAGCTCGGATTGGCTATGCCTATTCTAGGCCGTATCTGTTTGACGGGACGCTGGGCGACAATCTTTTGATGCCCCTACGGACGCACCCCCAGCATGAGGCCGAGGCGAAATCCGACCCGGCCCGCTGGCAGATTGAGGCCGCACGGGCAGGCAATCCGACAGATTCCCTTTCGGACGAATGGGTGGATCCCGGTTTGGCTGGTTTGGACAATCTCGAAGAGATTCGAGATTGGTGGTTCAAGCTCGTCGAGGCGATGGGCATCGATGAGTTTATGTTCCGCCGCACCCTGCGCACCCAGTTTAACCCCGTGCAGCACCCGGTTTTGGCGCGGGAAATTGTCGATCTGCGCGAAACCGTGGCTGAGCGGCTGCGTGAAAAGGGTTTGGACCGTTATGTCTATCGGTTTGATCCCGAGCGGTTTAACCCAGCTGTCCCACTCGGTGGTAACCTGCTGTATGCCGCTCCTTCTCATGATATTTCGCCGGACATTTTGGCCGGTGATGACCGTTTTATGTCGATGTTGCGCAGCCATGAGCTAGACGATGATGCAATGGCGATCTCAAACGCCGTGATCGAGACGCTGAGTCAGACGTTCGGACGGGACGGCACGGACCACCCGTTATTCCTGCGTCTGGGTATGACCAAGGACATGTATCACCGCCTTCTCGATATTGAAGAGCAACGAAAGGCCAAGGGGGACGCTGGCATCAGCGAGCGAGAGCGTGCCTTGTTGCTGACCGTTCCCTTCCTTTTGACGGCGGAACAGATCGGCCCCGACTTCCCGGACGAGTACAAGGACAAGATCCTGTCGATCCGAAGCGGTCAGGCCGAGCGGTTAAGGGACTCGTTGCAGGGTATGTTCGTGCCCGTCACACCGGACGCGTATATTGCTCGAATGACTGTGATGGAGAATGCTCTGTACGGGCGGATTTCCTTGATGGCAGGTGCGCACAAGGACGAAATTGAAGATGTGGTGGCCGAGGCTCTGAACGAAGCGGGTCTGCGCCGACGCGCGGCCGCTATCATCTATGATCTTCCATCGGGTTTGGGTGGAAACAACTTGCCGACTGTGTTCCAGGAAAGGGCGGCCTTCTCTCGAGCGGGGATCAAACGCCCTGATGTTCTTATTTTGGACAAGGCTTTGGCAAGCCACGACTCGGAAAGCCGACTGAGAACCCGTCTAAAACTGCGTGAGTTGCTGCCGGATTCCATCATGATATTTATGGAAGACCATTTTGCCCATCCAGAAGCATATGATCTTTTCGTAGAAATTAAGGACGGGCGTATAGACGGCGTTTCGAAAACGCGTGATCTGGATGAACCAGTGGCGAGTGCGGATCTGAGCCGCAAACTCAAAATTCTTTCTTCGACGGACCTGTTCGCTGGAATTGACGGCCGAAATCAACGGTTGTTGGCGTTTTCGGCGCAATGGTACGACGCAGCCGCTGGTCAGACCATCTTTTCCAAGGGGCAGGTACCTGACGCGGCCTACTTATGCATCACTGGTCAGGCGCGTTTGGACTGGCCGGACGACAGTGGAAGTGTTCGCACTGTTTCCATCATTGAACCCGGGCGTTTGATTGGTGATCTCTCTATCATCACAGAAGAGACACGGCAGTTGAATTTGGTTGCGACGACCGATTGTTCTTTCCTGCGCATCGGGGCGGAAGAATTCCGTGCTGTGTTGGAAAGTGATGCGTCAGTTGCCACGCAACTTTTGAAGTCGGTCGCTCTAAACCTGACGGGTCTTGCGAGCAGAATATCTGAGACGGGCAACTCCAGCGCCTTTTTCCCAGAGGTCCCTCAGATGGTCGGGGTGGAAGATGCAGGTGAAAATGCGTGAGTCAGCCTATGCCGCTCATGAGCAGCTTGTGCGCGACGTTCGTGCGAAGCCAGAGCTGTGGAGGCTATTGGTCGGTCTAGCGATTGTCGCAGTGGTCGTGACAGTGTTGAACTTGGTTCTGTTTGCTTCAGTTGCCGGGCTTGGATCTAATGATTGGGCAGAGGACCTTCTGACGGGATCAACCCCAATGGCTATGGTTGTTCTGTTAGGGAGTTTTAGCTTCACCACCCTCGGAGTGGCCTTAGCAGCCCGACAGATGCAACACCGCTCATTAGGTTCGATCCTAGGGTCTTACAGTCTCGGGTTTTCGCAGTTTTGGGTAGTGTTCAAAGCGCTGGTGGTTTTGACAATCATTCTCGCGCTTTTGCCGCCTTACAGTATGGGGGAACCTCTTGAGCAGAACCTGGCCTTCTCCAAGTGGCTCATGTTTTTGCCGCTGTCTTTACTGGCGGTGCTGATTCAGACCAGCGCCGAAGAGGTTCTGTTCCGGGGCTACATGCAGCAGAGTTTGGCGGCGCGTTTTAGCTCGCCCTTTATCTGGATGGGGATTCCATCCGTGCTTTTCGCTGCCGGCCACTATGCCCCGGCGGCCGCTGGAGACAACGCCTTGCTCGTTGCCGTTTGGTCCTGCCTGTTTGGCCTCACCGCGGCTGACCTAACCGCCCGTTCAGGGACATTGGGGCCTGCTATCGCATTGCATTTCTTCAACAATACAGTTGCGTTACTGTTTATCTCGTTGCCTGACAGCCTTAGCGGGCTGGCTCTTTATCTTTTGCCTCTGGATATGTCAGACACAGGTATGCTGCGGCAATGGCTCTATGTTGATTTCTTTATAATCATCGTTAGCTGGCTGACAGCACGACTTGCGCTCAGGCGCTGATTGCATTTCCTTCCGTTGCGTCTTATTTGACGTCAAAGCCGCACTAGCAAGGTTCCGATATGAACTGGATCACAAACTACGTCCGCCCCCGGATCAACTCGATCTTCTCACGCCGGGAAGTGCCCGAAAACCTATGGCACAAGTGTGACGAGTGCGGCACGATGCTTTTCCACCGCGAATTGGCGGAAAATCAGAATGTTTGCACGCAATGTGATCACCACATGGCAATCACACCGCGCGAACGTTTCAATCACCTCTTCGACGGTGGCATCTTTACTGAGGTCGCAGTGCCTGCGCCCAAAGATGACCCGCTGCAGTTTCGTGATCAGAAGAAATACCCTGACCGCATGAAAGCGGCCCAGAAAAAGACCGGCGAGAAAGAAGCGATGCTGGTTGCGAGCGGAGAGATCGGACGCACGCCGATTATCGCGGCTGCTCAGGATTTCTCGTTCATGGGCGGTTCGATGGGTATGTATGTTGGTAATGCCATCATTGCAGCCGCACAAGAAGCGGTGAAGCTGAAGCGTCCTCTGATCCTGTTTTCGGCAGCAGGTGGCGCGCGGATGCAAGAAGGTATTCTTAGCCTGATGCAGATGCCTCGGACCACTGTGGCGGTCGAGATGTTGAAAGAGGCGAACCTGCCATACATCGTCGTTCTAACCCATCCGACCACTGGGGGTGTGACTGCATCCTATGCAATGCTGGGCGACGTGCACATTTCGGAACCTAACGCGCTGATCTGTTTTGCCGGACCGCGTGTGATTGAACAGACCATTCGTGAAAAACTGCCCGAAGGGTTCCAGCGCGCTGAATACCTGTTGGATCACGGTATGTTGGATCGTGTGACCAAACGTACCGAGATGCGCGATGAACTGATTACGATCACGCGTATGTTGATGAATCAACCGCCGGCGGTGAAAGGCGACCTTCCGGCGCCTCAACCAGAAGAAGCCCCTGCCGAAACCCCGGCTGAGGACGAAGGCGAAAAATGACGTCTCAGACATCCGACCTCATCCTTGAACGGATGATGGCGCTGCACCCCAAGATCATTGACCTGACCTTGGACCGTGTTTGGCGCTTGTTGGCGGCACTCGATGACCCTCAGACCAAACTGCCTCCGGTCATCCATATCGCCGGGACGAATGGCAAGGGTTCAACGCAAGCCATGCTCCGCGCCGGTTTGGAAGGGGCAGGGCTTTCAGTTCACGCTTATACGTCGCCCCACTTGGCGCGGTTCCATGAGCGTATCCGCCTAGCCGGAGAGTTGATTTCAGAACCAGACCTGACTGCGGTTCTTGATGAATGCTACGCAGCGAACAGTGGCGAAAACATCACCTACTTTGAGATCACGACTTGTGCCGCTCTACTGGCTTTTGCCCGGGCGAAGGCGGATTACACTTTGCTCGAAGTGGGGCTGGGCGGTCGACTGGACGCGACCAATGTCATTCACGATCCGGCCGTAACTGTAATTACGCCCATCTCGATCGACCATGAACAGTTTCTCGGCAACACTCTGGGTAAGATCGCAGCCGAAAAGGCTGGCATTATTAAGCCTGGTGTCCCGTGTATTGTTGGCCCGCAACAGGACGAGGCGCTGGAGGTCATTGAGTATACCGCTGCCCGGCTGGGTGCGCCACTTCTCGTACATGGTCAGCATTGGCACGTGCATGAGGAAAACGGTCGTCTGATCTATCAGGACGAAGTCGGTCTGCGCGACTTGCCGCTGCCAAACCTACTGGGTGCGCACCAGATCCAGAACGCTGGCGCCGCGCTGGCGGTTCTGCGCCACCTGAACTTGGGCGATGATGCCTATGAGGCCGCGGTGACCAAGGCCGAATGGCCGGCTCGGATGCAGCGTCTAAAAACAGGTCCTTTGGTCGAAGCTGCACCGCTGGCTGAGCTATGGCTGGACGGCGGTCATAACGCTGCCGCAGGAATTGCGTTGGCTGACGTTTTGGCAAAACTGCCCGTGCGTCCGACGCACATGATCTGCGGTATGCTCAACACCAAAGACGTCACCGGCTATCTCGCCCCGCTGGCGGAGCGCGCGCAATCCTTGACCGCGGTTTCGATTCCCGGAGAAGCCGCCACGCTAAGCGCCGAAGAGACTGCCGCCGCAGCTGCCAAAGTCGATTTACCCACCTCAACTGCCGATAGTGTTGCTGAGGCTTTGGAGACAATCACTGCAAGTGATCCGCAAGCGCGTGTGCTTATCTGCGGGTCCCTTTACCTGGCCGGCAACATCCTGCGTGAAAACGGCTGAGGAAAGTCCTTAACCGGGGTTTATCTGGCCACTTGTGGTTTTGGTGGAAACGATCGGTTTTCAAAGGGGGCAGTGCCCCCTATTTCCCCCAATCCTGATCCTGCATCTCGCGCAGTCGCGAGGCGGTACGCTCAAACTCAAACGTCCCTTCACCTTCGACATACAGCATTTCGGGTTCGGCGGCCGCCGAGCAAATCAAACGGACCTTGGCCTCGTACAAAGCATCGATAAGTGTGACAAAGCGCTTGGCTTCGTTGAAGTTGTTCCGCGAAAGGCGCGGAATGTCCTCTAGAACCAGAACTTTCACTTCATCGGCGACAGCCAGGTAGTCTGCGGGTCCAAGCATCCGTCCGCACAGATCATAGAAACTGGCACGAGCTACTCCATTGCGAAAGGCAGGCAGTTCCACTGCGCGACCGTTCACCTGCAAAATCAACGGCTCTGCTGCTCCACCTGAAAGATCGTTCCATACGCTACGAAGGTTTTGCCGCGCTTCGGGGCCGATCGGAGTAAAGTACACCGGTGCCCCCTCTAGCCTGTTTTGTCGGTAATCAGTCGGTGAGATAAGCTCCCAAACTTCAAGTTGCTCTTTGATATGCGCAATAAAAGGCAGGAAAAGCTGGCGGTTCAGCCCATCTTTGTACAGGTCGTCGGGATGACGGTTTGATGTCGTTACAACTACCACACCGCCCTCATGCAGCAGGTCGAACAGGCGGCCAACAATCATGGCGTCTGTGATGTCGGTGATCTGCATCTCATCAAAAGCCAGAACACGGACCGACTTAGTCACCGAAGCAGCGACCGGCGCCAAAGCATCCTCGATCCCGTCCTTGCGGGCCTTGTGCATTCCAGCATGAATTTCCTGCATGAAGGCGTGAAAATGAACCCGCCGCGCAGGAATATCTCCGAGTGCATCGACGAACATGTCCATGAGCATGGATTTGCCGCGACCCACGCCACCCCACAGGTACAATCCTTTGGGTGGCGGTGGCGCTTTGCGAAAAAAGCCGCGCTTTACCGGTTCGGCCAAAGCTGCTCGAATGCGTTCGAAATGGGGAAGAACGGCCTCTTGTGCGTCATCTCTGGTCAGAGTTCCGTCGGCAACCAGCGTGTCGTAAAGCGAAATTAAGTCCGTCATAGATTGAGGCATAGCGCCCGGCTTGTCCGTTGAAAAGCAGCCTTTTTGACGACACATCAATTTTGCTTATCTATAACCGCAAAACTCCTGAATTGACGCACGGGCTTTTCTGGATAATTTCGTCTTTCCTTTAACTCGAGGTTGTAATGCCCCAGCCCAGCCGCCTGTTGAACCCGATCCTTGTTGTCGGCTGTATCGTCATCACGGTTAGTTTCGCCGTGCGCGCGTCGTTCGGGGTCTTCCAGATTCCTATTGCGGATGAATTCGGTTGGTTGCGCACTGAGTTTTCCATGGCGATTGCGATACAGAACCTCGCCTGGGGGATTGGTCAGCCCATTTTTGGTGCGATTGCCGAAAAAATGGGGGACCGCCGTGCGATCATTTTAGGGGCGTTGACCTATGCCGCCGGTATGGTGATGTCGGCGTGGTCTGTGACGCCTTTCGAGCATCAGATGTACGCGTGGTTGGTCGGTTTTGGTATCGCTGGTACTGGGTTCGGTGTTGTCTTGGCTGTGGTTGGGCGCGCTTCGACGGATGAGAACCGTTCAATGTCGCTAGCTATTGTGACTGCGGCGGGCAGCTTTGGCCAAGTTCTAGGGGCGCCTACAGCCGAATGGATGCTGACCTTCCTATCTTGGCAACAGGTGTTCATCGTCTTTGCTGTCGCAATTCTCGCGTTGACCCTGACTTTGCCGTTCATGCGCGTGCCTCGGCCGGTGAATAAGGTCGAGCTTGAAGAGAGTATGGGTCAGATACTTGGCAAAGCCTTCCGGGACCCGTCTTACACCTTGATCTTTTTGGGGTTCTTTAGCTGCGGCTATCAGTTGGGCTTTATCACAGCGCATTTCCCGGCTTTCGTGACCGAGATGTGCGGCCCGATTCAGCCCGGCGGCGTACTGCACTCGATTGGTATTCAGACGACTTCTGCCCTTGGAGCAGTTGCCATTTCCTTGATTGGTTTGGCAAATATCTGCGGTACCCTGTTGGCCGGTTGGGCGGGAAACCACTTCCCTAAGAAATACTTGCTGGCGTTCGTTTATACCGGGCGTACGATCGCCGCAGCGGCTTTCATCATCTTCCCGATAACACCCGTGTCGGTCATCGTGTTTTCACTGGTGATGGGGTCGCTCTGGTTGGCGACGGTTCCGCTAACCTCTGGTCTGGTGGCTCACCTGTATGGATTGCGCTACATGGGCACGCTGTATGGCATTATCTTTTTCAGCCATCAGGTTGGCAGTTTCCTAGGAGTTTGGTTGGGCGGTCGCATGTACGATCAGTACGGTGATTACACCATGGTTTGGTGGATCGGCGTCGCGATCGGAGCCTTCAGTGCCATTGTCCATCTTCCTGTCCGTGAAAACCGGGGAACAGCAGTCGCAGCCTAAAGCGCTTCGTCTGAGGTCAAAAGGCCTTCTGCCACCAATCGGTCGGCCCACCCCTGCGGCTCAGTGAAATGGTGCGTCTGCCAGCCACGAGACCGCGCGGTCTCGATGTTGTCGATGCGATCATCTGTAAACAACAGTGTTTCTGGTGCCAAACCGCAATCGGCCTCAACCATCTCGTAAATCGGAACGTGGGGTTTGACAGCCTTCATACGGCCCGAGACATAGTGTCGGTCAAACTCATCCAGAAATGGATAGACGGTTGTCGCGTAATCGAAGTTCTGCACGCCAAAGTTGGTTAGTGCAAAGACAGGGATGTTCTTTGCTCGAAGCGCGCGTTGCAGACGTACTGAATGGGGGATTTCCGGGGCGGCCAGCTCTATCCATTTGTCGTGCCACATCCGGATTTCGTCGCGCCATTCTGGATACTTTTCGGCCCAAGCGTAGATCGTATCAGTGAAATGATGCCCTTGGTCGACCAAGTCATTCATACCGTGCAGGTCAACTTCGGAAAACATCGCCTTTCTCCGGTCCTCACCGATTGCTTTGTCGTAATATCTCTCTGGTTGCCATTCGATCAGAACATTTCCGATATCAAAAACGACGGCTTCAATGGGCATTGTTGATCCCCGCTTAAATCAATTCTTTTCCAAGGCAGACTGAAACAACCCTTAAAGGGAAATTCAAGCGACAAACGCGGCGCGCGGTGTTGGCTGGCCCGTCCAGTTTTAACCGGTGGAGATCCATTCCGAGATAGGCGCTTTAGCTACGTGCGGCTGCCCGTAACTCTCGTTCCAGTGCGTCAAGAAAGCGGGAACGATCATTTTTCCCAAAGGGCTTACCACCGCCTCCGGCTCCTAAGGGGTTGGCGGCCCTAAGGTCGGCCATCAGATCACGCATAGCCAGCTGTTGGCCAATATTGGCTGCTGTAAAGGCCTCACCGTTGGGGCGCAGAACACGTGCACCAGCCTCAACACATTTCGCTGCAAGTGGGATGTCGGAGGTCACCACAACATCCCCTTTGCCACAACGTTCGGCAATCCACTTATCCGCCTCATCTGCGCCCTCTGAAACAACGATCACCTGCACCAAAGGGTTGGCCGACGGTCGAAGCCCGCCGTTTGAAACAAGCGCCATCGGCACTTTGTGCCGAGTGGCGACTCGTTCTGCCTCTGCCTTCACAGGGCAGGCATCAGCGTCGATGTAGAGCGTTGTCACGCTTTCGTCGCCTGTTTCTCGGCGGTTTTCTTCTTCACCTTGAATTCTTCGGGGATTGGCATTCGGTTGAACGCGTCAAGACCGGCAATTTTATAGGCCTCGGCCAATGTCGGGTAGTTGAAGGTGTTCTGGACGAAGTAATCCACTGTACCTTTCAGGTTCAATACAGCCTGCGCGATGTGAATAAGCTCGGTTGCGCCTTCACCCACGATTTGGACCCCAAGCACCCGGCGGGTTTTCAGTGAGAACAGCATTTTCAACATACCGTGCTCTAACCCCATGATGTGTCCGCGCGAAGTTTCGCGGAAACGGGCCACTCCGACCTCGTAGGGAATGCCGCGCTCTTGTAGCTCTTCCTCGGACATGCCGCAGGTCGATATCTCGGGAACCGAATAGATCCCATAAGGATACCAAGGGCTTTCCGGAAGCGTCGGCGTTTCAAGCGCATGGCATGCCGCGACCCGACCCTGTTGAAGAGAGGTCGACGCCAGCGATGGATGTCCGATCACATCACCCGTTGCATAGATATGGGGCACAGCGGTTTGGTAGGTTTTTCGATCTACACTGATCCGATTGCGATGGTCGGTTTCCAATCCAACCGCTTTGAGGTTCAGCGCAGAGGTTGCCCCCATGCGACCAGCAGCGAACAAGAGCATCTCTGCCCGTACATGGCGACCGTTTTCCAGCGTAACCTCGACGTGGCCACCAGCGTCCTCAATTTTCTCCACCGCAGATCCCAAGCGCAGATCCACGCCATTCTCGCGGATCTGGTGTGTGAAGTCGTGGATGAGGCGGCTGTCGATGAAATCCAGAAATGTATCGCGCGGTTCGATCAGAGTTACCCTAACGTCCAGCGCTGAGAACATGGTCGCGTATTCCACCCCAATCACACCGGCCCCGATTACAACGAGCGAGCGGGGAATTTCGGCCATGTCGAGGAAATCATCACCGTCGACGACAGTTTTGCCGTTAAACGGTACGTAGTCCGGTCGATAAGTTTTGGTGCCGGTGGCGATCAGAAACTTGGCAGCTGTCAGGCGGGTGGATTCACCTGCGTCTGTCGCTACTTCGACTTCGTGAGGGCCGATGAACTTTGCCAACCCGTTAAGCGTTTCAACGTGGTTGCGGGCGAATTGGTGTTCAAGCACATCGACTTCGTGGTCCAAAGTCATATGCAGGCGTGCCTTTAGGTCTTCGGCACGGATCTGATCTTTGACCCGGTAAGAACGGCCATAAAAGCTGCGCTCGCGCCAGCCTGACAAGTTCAGAACCGTTTCCCGCAAGGTCTTGGATGGGATCGTCCCGGTGTGCACCGAAACACCGCCGAACCGATCCTTGCGGTCAATCACCAACACGCGCCGTTTCAGTTTGCCAGCCTGTATCGCGGCCGAGCGGCCTGAAGGGCCAGAGCCGATGATAATCAGGTCATAGTCGTATTTGCTCATGCGTTAGTCTCCGTACAACGCTTCGGCATGGAAGGTGATGTGATCTTCCATGAAGGTCGACACAAAGAAATACGAATGGTCATAGCCGGGCTGGAGACGGAAAGTTGCCTGCTGACGACTTTCGGCAATTGCCTGCGCCAGTGTTTCGGGGCGCAAAAGG
The DNA here is from genome assembly GCF_056538765.1 of Ruegeria sp. BE9. NCBI lineage: Bacteria > Pseudomonadati > Pseudomonadota > Alphaproteobacteria > Rhodobacterales > Roseobacteraceae > Ruegeria > Ruegeria sp. BE9. The sequence goes on from NZ_JBQFTS010000009.1 coordinate 87,970, forward strand.
TCGATGAACTGGTCATTCGATCCGGTGTCGATCAGGATGGGGCCGTCGAAGCCCTTTTCTTTCATCAGCAACGATGCGTCATGTTTGGACCATGCGGCTTCCTCTGCACCCAGATATGCGCTGAGCTGTTTGCGGCCCCAATCGGCACCGGTTGGATTCGAGATAGGTGCGAAAGCAGACACCGATCGGAACCGACCCGGCAAATTCATTGCCAGTGTAAGCGCGCCATGACCGCCCATCGAGTGACCTGTGATTGCCTGGCGGTTCCCGTCGATTGGGAAGTTCTCGATCAAAAAGGCAGGCAGTTCTTCGGCAACATAATCCCACATGTTGAAATGCGGTGCCCAAGGATCCTGAGTGGCGTTGACATAAAATCCAGCGCCTTGGCCGAGGTCGTAATCCTCGTGATCGGCCACACCTTCGCCTCGCGGTGATGTGTCCGGGAACACAATGGCGATACCCTGTTCAGCCGCCCATGCCTGCGCGCCAGCTTTGGTCATGGCGTTTTCATGCGTGCACGTCAGGCCGGACAGATACCACAGGACAGGAACAGGCCCATCCTTGGCCTCGGCCGGCAGAAAAAGACCAAAGGTCATGTCGCACTGACACGCGGTCGAGGCGTGACGATAAACGCCCTGCACACCGCCAAAACATGCATTTTCCGAGAGGGTTTCCATCAGGCTATATCCTTCGTTTTGGGTTGCGACATGGCTAACGATCCAATGACGCGCCGTAAAGGCTGTGTGCCTTCGGCGAGACTATTTTTCCAAATGTTGAAGATCAGGTTGTCCCAACCCATGCGATGACGAGCGGAACTGTCAAAATGCTGGCCGCTGTCGACAGCAAGATCGCCGCTGATGCCCGATGAGGGGCGACGCCATAGTGCGCCGCCAGCATGTAAACATTGCCGGCCACGGGCAGCGCCGCCGCTGCGATTGCAACTGCGGCAGGGAACGCAGCAACGGGTATGATCCAAATGAGCGCTATGGCAACACAAGCCGGGTGAATCACGAGCTTACAAAAGCTCAACCAACCCGCGACTTGAATCCGCTCAGCGGATTTGCTGGCCAGCGAGGCTCCGATTGCGAACAAAGCACCAGGAGTAGCGGCGCCGCCGAGGATCGTAAGAAAGTCATTTAAAGGTGCGGGGACTGGCATTTGCAAAGCAGACCAAAGCATACCCGCAGAAATCGATACGATCATTGGGTTCTTGAGTAACCCCAACCCAATCAATCGAAATGTGGCCGGTGTAAGCCTGCCGTCGCGGCCGCCGTTGATCAGGATGACGATCAAAGATGAGAAGACGACCAGATCAACTGTCAGCACCAGCATGACCGGACCGATGGCCGCTTCGGTAAACAGCAAGGCCAGCATGGGAAGGCCGAGAAAACCGACGTTTCCGATCGCGGCGCATTGGGCTTCGACGGCGGCTGTGGGTATATCGAGCCCCCGAATCCACGCGACGAACGTTGCCAGTGAATAAACAACAACCGTCCCAAGCAGATAGCCCAGAACCAGTCGGCCGTTGAAAATCTCGGCAAAGGGCAGGGTGGCGGCAAAACGGAACAGCATGGCCGACAAGGCAAAGTAAAAGACGAATTTGGTTAGATAGGCCGTCGCGTCTTCGGAAAAAAATCTGCTGCGACCGGCCCAGTATCCAAGGCCGATGATCGCGAAGAAGGGAAGTGTGCGCAGAAATATATCGACCATGGCCGCAGTGTTAGCACGGTTTTTGCGGGTCGCAAGTCCAGAGGCAACTGCGGGTTCCTATGTGTTAGCAAGGCCGAGGACGCTACGTTTCAGGGGAATGGTCGCCGAGATTCTTGTTCCGATGGCGCCCAATTTATGCGAATCGTTGTATCTGAACTGATCGGTTTATAGTTTCAGTGAACCTATTGCTGAAGGAGAGGTCATGACCCAAACCGCCGCCATTCTACGTACGGGCCGTAAATTCGACCAAGTCGTGCGGGGTGCCCGAGAAGTTTTCATGGCGGATGGGTTCGAAGGTGCAAGCGTTGATGATATCGCGCGTGCGGCCGGGGTTTCGAAAGCGACGCTATACAGTTACTTCCCTGACAAGCGTTTGCTGTTCATGGAGGTCGCGCAGACCGAGTGTAAGCGAATGGCAGAAAACGTCATCGCTATGATCGATGACAGTAAACCTGCCCGAGAAGTTCTGACAATCACAGCAACTCAGCTGACTGCTTTTTTGGTGTCCGAGTTTGCTCAACAGGTCTTTCGGATCTGTGTGGCCGAGCGCGACAGGTTCCCCGAACTGGGAAAGGCTTTTTATGAAGCCGGTCCGCAGAATGGACAGCGGCAAATGGCTGAGTACCTCGAGAAGGCAGTGCAGAAGGGCGAGTTAGCGATTGAAGATGTCCAAATTGCCGCCGAGCAGTTTTCGGAACTGTGCAAAGTCAGAATTTGGCCCCGAGCTGCATTTGGGATTCAGACCAGCTTTACCCAATCTGAAATTGACGAGATTGCGCTGCAGGCCGTGGACATGTTCATGGCGCGATATGGCGTCTGACGCTGGTTAAAATTTGTGCACAGGAAATTGCGACTGCTTAGCAAAGCGGTTGTCTGAGTATTGAGATTTGACAGGCCGACCGTTCTGGAAAACCATCAGACGGATGCAGTGAGGGCCTGTGAATATTGACCAGCGCGAATACCAACTTTTCCCGGCGCCTGAGCGATTTGCTCGTTCAGATTTACCCCGATAATGATCTAGCCGATCTTTCGGGTCGGATCACCGAAGCGTTTTGGCCTCCGTCTGCTCACAGGCGCAAGCAGGGCCGCAAGCCTGGTAACGGGCTATGGTCCGAAAAGGACAGTGTTCTTATCACCTATGGAAACTCAATCGAGGATCAGGTCCACAAACCCTTGGACCTGCTGCACGACTTTCTGATCCGTCATCTGAGTGGCGTGGTGAATGGAGTGCATATCCTGCCGTTTTTTCCATTCACTTCGGACGACGGGTTTGCTGTTTCTGACTACTACACCGTAAGCCCGCAATTAGGTGACTGGTCGGATATAACACGGATCGCGGGTGACTTTCACTTGATGTCTGATCTGGTGCTGAACCATGTCTCAAGCCAGGGTGCCTGGTTCACCAACTTCTTGCAGGGGAAGCCTCCGCACGACCGGTTTTTCTTTGAGGCGTCGCCGGAAGATGATCTTTCTCGGGTCGTCCGTCCGCGTACCACTCCGCTGTTGAGGCAGGTCGATACCAATCATGGTGAGAAGTATGTCTGGTGTACGTTCAGCCACGATCAGGTCGATCTGGATTTTTCAAACCCTGAAGTGTTAATCGAGATGTTGCGGATTATTCGTCTTCATATCGACAAAGGGGTACGCATTCTGCGCTTGGACGCGGTGGCTTTTGTCTGGAAAGAGATCGGTACCGATTGCATCCACTTGCCTCAAACGCATGCCATCGTGCAGCTTTTGCGGCTGCTTTGTGATTACACTACCGAAACTCTCGTCCTTTTGACGGAAACCAACGTCCCGCGCACTGAAAACCTGAGCTATTTTGGCAACCGGAACGAAGCGCATGCGGTATATAATTTCCCTCTACCGCCTTTGATTTTACATGCGATGCAGTCGGGAACGGCGCGCTACCTGCGCGAATGGCAAGCCGCAATGCCACCTGCACAGTTGGGTTGTGCCTATTTGAACTTTACCGCTAGCCATGACGGCATTGGCATGCGCCCTGCTGAAGGTGTTCTGCCACCCGAAGAAAAGGATCGTATGATCGACACCGTTCGCCGCATCGGAGGGCTGGTTTCAATGCGAGCTCTACCGGACGGGCGCGAGGAGCCTTATGAGCTGAATTGCGGGTACTTCGAGGCGATGCGCGAGACCTTTGCAGGTGAAGATCAGTATCATTTGGCGCGGTTCATTTGTTCGCAGACTGTTGTGATGTCGCTGGAGGGTATACCTGCCTTTTACATCCACTCTCTGCTGGCCACGCCAAACGATCATGAGGCCGTACAACGTCGCGGCATGAACCGGGCGATCAATCGGCACCGCTGGCATTATCCCGATCTATTGGCCAGGCTGGCCGATCCGGGGTCCAATCAGGCGCTTGTCCTGTCGGAATTGTCACGGCGTCTGCGCCTGCGGGCACTCCAGCCTGCGTTCCATCCCAACGCTACCCAGTTCACTTTGCGGCTGGACGATCGGGTTTTTGGTGTTTGGCGGCAAAGCTTGGACCGCAGTCAGTCGATCTTTGCGCTGCACAATGTTTCCCCCGAACAGGTCAACGTCAGCCCATCCGATATCAATATGATCGCCGAGGAGGTCTGGACTGATGCCTTGACCGGAGAGATTCTGGCGACCAATGGCCCTGATATTGTTCTGGCGCCCTACCAGTGCAGATGGATCACGAACGCGAAGTGAATTCCGCAAGATCGTCAGACACGGCGTCCTTCAGGCGCAAAAGGAACTCTGGGTCCGCCGAATGCACGCGGTTCCATGTTGGAATGAACGGCGTCTCATGTGGGTTGTCGAGGAAGATCTGGCCGGCACGGATGATGTTTTCGGCAAAGAGCTCGATGGATTTCTCTTCTTTGTGCCGATCCAGTTCCAGCCCATTCATTTTGGCGTCGGTGTAGTATCCCTCGAGCAAGTCTAATGCCGAACGGTAGTACGTTGCCTTAAGTGTGCGGAAGATGTTGGGTGTGAAGACGGTTCCATCTGCGGCCAATTTACGGAAGATTGCCTTGCAGATATCAGTCGACATGCGGGAAAGGCCCCGATTGGCGTCTTGGGGCGAAAGGTCTTGATGCTTGTGGTCGTAGTTGTCTGCGATTTCTACCTGACAGACAGATTTAGGCGCCAAATTGCGCCATGCTTCGGACAGAACGCCGATCTCTAGCCCCCAATCAGAAGGAATGCGCAAATCGGGGAGGGTAGGGGTGCGAATGGCGAACTCGCCCGACAGTGGGTAGCGGAAACTGCGCAAGTAATCGAGATAGTCCCGATCTCCGATCACTTTCTTGAGTGCGATCAGCAGAGGACTTATCAGCAAGCGCGTGACGCGACCGTTCAGCTTGCCTTCGCCTATACGCGGATAGAACCCCTTGGCCATTTGAAATGGAAAGGTTGGGTTGACGACCGGATATACCAGCCGGTCTAGCATCTCACGATTGTAAGTCACGATATCGCAATCGTGGATCGCCATGACGGAACTGTCAGCGCAGGAAAGCAGATACCCAATGCACGACCATACATTCTTGCCTTTCCCGGGCTCCTGAGGCGCAAGCCCCAGAGTGCGCAAATGGTTTTCAAGTTCGGTTAGCCGCGGGCTGTCGTTCCAGATTACTGCATGGTTCTGAGGCAGATCGGAGAAGAACGCTCGAGCTTGCCGGTACTGGGCTTCGTCGGCTTGATCCAAACCAATAATGATGCGGTGCAAATAGGGCACCTGCGCCAATTCCTTGAGTATGCCAGCAAGGGCAGGGCCTTCCAGTTCGGAAAACAGGCAAGGCAGGATCAAAGTGATCTTGCGTGTCTCGGCATAAACCGAAATCTCATGCGCCAGGTGTCCGGCGGGGCGGCTGCGGAGATTGTGCAGGGTGGTGATGTTACCGTTTTGATGAAAGTCTGCCATATCGAATGCCTCGTTCTATTCGGAAGCCGCCGTCAGCGACAGGATCGCATCCGACCAGCCGCGGGGTCCACTGTGTTTTGTTCTGAGAACCCGGGCCTCAATTTCGGGAGGGAAATCGGGAATGGTTGGCCCGTCGGGATTGGCGACCACAACGCCCTGATCAGCGGTCTGGATCATTTCAATGTCGTTGGGCGCGTCACCCAAAGCAATGGTTCGGGCAGGCTTGAGCCGCTCGACAACCTCACCCATTGCGTCTGCTTTGGACTTCCCGAATGACAGCGTCAAAAAACGCCCACCTTGACGCGCAGCAATCCCTCGCTCTGCCGCCAAAGACAGAAAACGTTTCAGTTCTGCATCAGATCCAGTCCATTTGCCGGGTTCGCTGAATTGGCGTTGTCGGGCGCGTGCGGCTTGTTTCGTGCTAAGTCCAGTGATTTCAGAAATCTCAAGGTCCGTCATATCCCCAAACCCATGAAATCCTGACGGCAATTGTTGGAGCGTTGAGCGAAGTTCCTCGTAAACTCCCCAAGCATCATCGACTTCATCGCCGGGCCAAAGAACACCAGCTCCGTTCTCAACGATCGCGGGCATATCTGAGACGCCCAATTCTTGCTGCAATGGCCGGATTTCCGCCGAGGTTTTACTGCTGGCAAGAACTAGGCCGGCGCCAATTTCCACCAATCGCTCAAGCCCCGGTTGGGCTGCAGCCCAAGAGTAGTCGTGGTGGTCCAGCAATGTCCCATCCAGATCGGAAAACACCAACAGGGGAAGGGAAGGATTCATAGGATCAAGCAGCTACAGTCAGTTCTCATCGCACAAAAAGTAGACGGTCCGGATAGGGCGATTGCAATCCGTACTGACGAATTTCCGATCAAACAGCGCGCCCGCGCCTATTTTTTGGGCACGGGGGTGGTATCTCACTCGATGAATGTTCGTGCCAGTCGGTCGCTTATCGGTTGAGAGAGATAGGAGATGACAGCCCGCTCACCGGTATTAACGAACAGATCTGCCGGCATCCCCGGTACAAGTTCCAGTGCGGCCACGTCATGTGGCTGCTCAGAGTCCAGTTTGACGCGCGCTTTGTAAAATGTCTCACCGGTGCGTTCATCCTCAAGCGCATCGGCGGAAATGTCGAAAATCTCACCGCTGGCCTCAGGTACATCCGCCTGGGTAAATGCTGACAAACGGATACGTGTCGATTGGCCGATCCTCAGTTTGTCTATATCGCCGGTCTTGACCCTTGCCTCGACAATCAAGTCCTGATCAAGCGGGACAATGTCCATGATTGGCTCACCCGGACGGACAACGCCACCCAAGGTCGACACACCCAGGTTCACCACACGGCCACTGGTCGGTGCCAGGACCTGTGTCCGCTTGAGCCGCTCTGAAGTGCCCGCGTATTGTGGACGCACCAGATCAAGCTGCGCTTCGACCACGGCCAACTCTCCGGCGATTACCTCGTCGCGCAGTTTTTGTTGGCTTAAAAGGGACAGCTCAAGCTCTTGCATCTGGTCTTCGGCTTGAGAGATCTGAGTACGCAAAGAGGCGTCTGTACCATTCAATCGTTCCAGTTCGATCTGCCGCGAGCTGACCCGGGGAACGGCGACCAATCCTTTGGCCAGCAAGGTCTGCAAATTGGCTAGTTCTATCTCGGTAATCTCGGTCTGGTTTTGCGTAGAGCGTCGTTGCTCTTCGAGACCTAAAATTTGGTTTCGTAAACTGGTGATGCGTTGTGCATTGATCTGAGCTTCGGCACGCCTTGCCCGGGATTCGGCGTCAAACAGTTGTTTTTGCGTCAAAAAAGGCGAAACCCAATGCAGACGCTCCATGCCTTTGCGAAACCCTGCCAACGCCATTGTTTCATCAAACTGATCCTGACCGCTCATCTGTGCCAATAGGCGAGCACGGCGTACAGATAGTTCGCCCAATTGACTGCCAAGAACGCTGAGCTCGACATCTATCTCTGTGCTGTCGAGCCGGACCAAGGGCTGACCGGCTTGTACGAACTCTCCATCTGTCACCAAGATCGACCGGATGATACCCCCGTCTAGATGCTCGACGGTTTTGCGATCCCCTTCAACCACAAACGATGCCGGAGCAACGACGGCCCCGTCCAGCTTGGATGCAAACGCCCAGTACGCGGTGCCGCCCAAAAAAGCCGTCAGGGTCAAAAGACCAAACATGACATAGCGTCCGATACCCACAGAGCTTTCTGTGATTACTTTCAATTGGGCTTCGTGCAGTGCAACGGCGTTTTGGGGTTGGGAGTGTTGAACCAAATGTGTCATTGGGCTGCTCCGCTGATCTGAGTTTCATTGGTCGTTTGGCATTCGGGTTTCGTCTCGTTTGGCTTGGCCGGATTGTTCAGTACGTTACGGCGATTGACTTTTAGGACATCATTCTTGTCCCCAAATTGGGTCTGATTGCCGTCGCGCAGAACCATGACTTTGTTGGCCGCTTGCAAGGTCGCCGGGCGATGGGTCATGACGATGGCGATGCCCTGTCGTTCTTGAACAGTAAGCAACGCTTCGCGCAGGGCCTGCTCTCCTTCTGCGTCCAAATCAGAGTTCGGTTCATCGAGGATCAGCACAAAGGGGTCGCCATAAAGTGCGCGCGCCAATGCCAGACGTTGGCGTTGCCCCCCGGACAGGAAAAAACCTCGTCCTATACGAGTTTCATAACCATCGGGCAGACCGCTGATCAGCTCGTGTACGCCTGCCTCTCTGGCTGCACGCAATACTTCTGTATCGTCGATCTCGGTCGAAAATCGGGCGATGTTTTCACGGATGGTGCCGTCAAACAGTTCCACGTCCTGCGGCAAGTATCCTATTTGCTTGCCAAGATCCTCGTGGTTCCATTTTGACGTTGGGCTGCCGTCCAGCAGAATCTCGCCCCGTTGAGGGAACCAAATGCCAGCCAGCATTTTACCCAGAGTGGTCTTGCCTGATCCACTGTGCCCGATAACGGCCAGCACGTCTCCGGCATCCAAACGGAAATCAATGCCCCGGACTGTCGCGTTCATGGCATGCGGGGGGCCGGCCTGTGCGATTTTGACATCCAGTGATTTGAACGCAAGTGGCAGGTGCAGGTTGGATGGGATCTCTGCAAACTCCTCGGTCAGTTTCTTGATCTTGGTGTAAGAGCCGCGCGCGGCGAGGAATGTACGCCATTGACCGATCAGCTGGTCAATCGGTGCCAGAGCGCGGGCCAGAACGATGGTCGCCGCGATCATTACGCCCGCCGTGGATTCTCCGGTTATGGCGAGTGCAGCACCCAAACCCAGAATGGCTGACTGCAGCCCCATTCGGATTGTTTTTGACATTACCGAAAAGCTGGCGACCCGGTCGGCGGCGCGTGTTTTGTATTGATGGGCGTCCGCCTGGAGTGTGGTCCAGCGGCGCACTAGATCTGATTTCATACCAAGCGCGTGCACGAGTTCGGCGTTTTTATCTCCGGTGTTAAACAACGCGTCAGAGTGTCCTCGCGCCTGCGAGGCTTGCTGCATCGGAGCCCGGGCGCGTGCGTTGTTGATCAGCGCCATCACGGTCAGAGTGAGTGCTCCGGCCAGTCCGAGCAAACCTAGATAAGGATGAAGAGCGTACAAAACCAACAAGTAGATTGGTATCCACGGTGCGTCGAAAAAGGCAGTCAGTGTTGTGCCGGAGATGAATTCTCGAAACCCGTTGACGTCTTCGATCAGGTTTTCGCCAGCTTCGCTTTGGCCCTGAACACGACGCCGCATCGCCGCTCCAAGAACCGGAGCACCTACGGCCATTTCAAAGCGAGCGGCAAGGCGACCTAGGATGCGCATTCGCATCAGGTCGAGGCACGCAATCACCACAAACACTCCGCCCAAGAGCAGAGATAGAGCGATCAAAGTATCAATGTTTTGGCTGGTCAACACGCGGTCATAGACTTGCAGCATGTAAAGTGGGCCAGCCAACATTAGGAGGTTCAGAAACAGGCTGAAGAAGGCGACCGCAACAAAGCCTTTGCGCAGCGATCCCCAGGCGGTTTTGACGGGATTGGCTTTCTGGAACATGTCTTGACCCTTTCCGGTTCGAAGAAAAAGGGGCGACCAGAGGCCGCCCCGCGTTTGGTCACTTACGCAACAAAGTCGTCGTCGCTCAGATCAGCACTGTTGACGCCGGTCAGGCGGACCGAGCCCACGTCGCCAAAGGAGATCAGCGCATCTGCACCGTCCTGAGCGACATTGAGGTCGGTTGCAAAATCGGGACCAAAGTCGCCGAATTGCAGCTGATCGAGGCCAACTTCAAAGTCCTGAACAACGTCGTCGCCAAAGTTACCGGCAAAGACAAAGGTGTCTTGACCTGCGCCACCAATCAGGACGTCGTTACCACCCTCACCGTTCAGCACATCGTCACCGGCCTGACCGTTCAGGGTGTTCTCGCCCGAGTTGCCCGAGAGTATGTCATTGCCGCCATTCGGGCTGCCTTCGTTGTTCGAACCATTGATGTTTTCGAACCCAAACACCTGATCCAGGGTGGCACCGTCCGGAGCATTTACCGAGGCCACTCCGTTGCCGTTTTCGTCGAGGTCCAAAACAACGCCCGGCCCCGCAGTGAACAGCGCGGTGTCGATGCCTTCGCCCCCAATGATGATGTCCGCGCCGCCGAACGAGTGGATTGCATCGTTCCCAGCACCGCCGTCGAGCACGTTGAACTCGTTGTTGCCCAGGATCAGGTCATTTCCGCTGGAGCCAACAACGTTTTCAAAGTTGTCGACTTCGGCGACGATCTGGCCGTTAACGATAATCGCGCCGTCCTGAGGGCCTTCGTCCCCATTGCCAGCGGGGTTCGGTGCAGGCCCGCTCAGATCCAGATCAACGGTCACCCCGTCAAAGCCGGACACGTCGATCGTGTCACTGTCGTCCGAGCCGACAACACGTTCGATCGAACGTAGAACGTCAACTTCGACCTGATTATCGATGACATCCTGGCCGATAACCCCGGTGCCGCCTGTAGCATTCACATCAAGCGTTGCACCCGCGTCGACTAGTGTGTCCAGTACGACCGGGCCATTCTGACCGGCAGGCGCATTGTGCAGATGAATGGCCGAGACAACACCCGGGATCGGTGTGTTCAGGTCCGCTTCGTTAAGGCCGGTTACGCTTAGTTCACTGGAATAGGTGACTACGCCTGTGTTCAGGTTTTGCGTGATGACGACCGTGGCCTGACCGGTGGCTTCGCTGTCTGAGAGCGGGCCCGGTTCTTGCGCCGCATCCAGACCGCCGCTGAGCGTGACGGTACGAATGCCGTTCTCGCTTTCAACGTTGTCTACCAGCAACTGCCCACGAATTTCCCCGCCGGGGAAGTCCGAAGTGTGGATATTGTAGTACAAGTTGCCCAGTAAGGCTTCTTCAACAAACCATGACGGGTCTGGGATGCTCGAGCCGAATTGGTCCGGGTCATCAACAACTGCATCAGTGATCGAGATGTTAAAGCCTGTTTCACGGGTCGCTGTACCGTTGCCGCTGGCGTCCAGAGACACTTCGACGGCAACATCCAGGTCCGAAAAGTCGGCCGTATCGAAACCATCGCCACCGTCGATAAAGTCGTTACCCAAGCCCCCGGCCAGCACATTGTCTGCGTCCCCTGCGATCAGGACGTCGTCGCCCGCTCCACCAACGATATCGCCATTGGTGGTTCCCAGATCGACAAAGATATCATCGCCATCGCTCAACAGAACGTTGCCGTTGATCACACCTTCGTCGTCATTGACTATGGTGACGAAGCCAGCATCGGATGCATCGATTGCGTTTATAGTGCCGCGGATTTCTCCTTCGTTCAGAATTGCACCCAGAAGGTTCAGACCACCGTCAACACGGATACCCGCAGCGGCATCCGAGTCTTCGGATCCTGCGATCAGGCCCTCGTTGACTACAACACCTGCAAACGACGCATCGTCCTGATTGGTGAACAGGCGCAGGCCGTCACCAACCTGATTGCCCTCGACCGCATCACCGCGTCCTTGCAGCGTGCCTTCGTTCACCACTGTGGCCGAGACAACATCGCCCGAGACTTCGCCGGTTTGTAGCGAAACGGCTGAACCGTTGTTGCCTTCACCTGCGTCTACTAGTCCGCTGTTGGTAAAGCTGTAATTGTCCGCAGTGCCATCGGCGTAAACAGTGCCGTTGCGCTGGTTGCCTGTGCCGAGGATTTCGCCTTCGTTGGTGACATTCAGACCGGTGCCGTCGATGTTCAAAGCACGACTATCCGATGTGACGGCGCCGCGGTTAACAAACGAACCGCCCGTATGATCGCCAGTGCCAAAGTAAACGCCGTTCTGGACCCCTGCGAACACGCCGGTTTCCTCGTTGACCAGTTGGCCGCGAAAATTGACGTTGTTTACTGACCGGAAAGCGCCAACTGTTCCGTTTGCGCCTTCGGAAGTAACGGAGCCGGTATTTGTGATGGTCCCGGTGAAGAGGGCCGGACCGAACCCGCCGCCTTCTTGACGAACGCCTTCTAGGCGAATGCCATCGCCCGCAGTTCCAAGTGCTGCGCCAGCATTACCACGACCTGCGATGGTGCCGTCGTTTGTGATCGAAACCTGACCATTGCCGTCCTCGGCCAGTGACAGGGAAACGCCTGCACCATTGTTGTGCTCACCCGCGTCGATGGTGCCCGAGGCCAAATTTTGGATCGAGAAGTCGCTGGCGGTGTCGTCTGTATAGACGGTGCCGTTACGCTGATCTCCGGTGCCCAGAATGTCACCGCCGTTGATGACGTCGACGCCCGAACCGTCAATATTCACTGCACGACTGCCTGATTGGATGGTTCCAAAGTTCAGCACGTCCAGGTCATGTTCACCGATTCCGACATAGAGGCCGTTGCGCGGGCCCTCGATCACGCCGGTCGAAGTGTTCAGGATCTCACCTTCGGTGTTTGCACCGTCCGCGATGCGGATACCGGCGGCCGTGCCTTGGTTGCTTTCGGTCGAGATCACTCCGCTATTGACGATATCGGTTTCGAGGACCGCGCCGCCAGCACCGTCGTCGATGCGAATGCCGTCACCAGCCAAAGGCGTATTCGAAGCCGCCTGGCCACGCCCCTGAATGGTTGCGCCAAACCCATTGAAGACGTCGGTTTCAACGCGATCGCCAAATTCGTTTCCGATTTGCAGCGAAACACCGGCACCTTGATTGCCTTCGCCCGCATCAATTGTTGCGCCCGAGAAGTTCGAGATCGAAATGTCCTCAGCCGTGCTGTTTGTATAGATGGTTCCGTTACGCTGATCTCCGGTGCCGATGATGTCACCGAAGTTTCGCACTTCGATTCCTTGGCCCTGAATGTCGACCGCCCGGCTGTCCGAGCTGATTACGCCGCCTGCGAAATTGTCGAGGCTGCCCGAGCTTCCTGCACCTGCGAATTGAACGCCGTTGAACGCGCCGGCTATCTCACCAAAGTTGCGGACCGACGCACTTCCAGTGACTTGAATTCCGGTCGCAAGTGCATCTGGGCCGCTATTGGCTTCGATCCGAGCAGAGCGGAAGTTGAAGACGTCGACATCCTGACCTTGCGCCAGAATGGCCGTAACGGCGTTGTTTGTGGTGATTTCTCCAAAGTTCAGCAGCCGTGAAAAGTCGTTCGCCAGTACAAATGCCGGCGTGTCATCGACCACAGTACTTTGGAAGAAATTGTTAATAAGGGATTGGCCATCGCGGGTTGTCTCTTGCGCCAGTGAGGACGTGGTCAAAAGACGCGCACGTAAGCCTGCCAGAAGTTGGGACAGCATGGGTAACTCCGTCATTGGTTTTGCGTTATGCGGCCCACCCGCTGATCTGGGCGTTCCACGTAGCAAAGGGGTAGTTACCGATGCCAGTCAGCTAAAATTCATCCTGCGAATTGGGGGTATAACTTACGCAAATAGTCACGGGTTTCGTGAGTGGCGGATGAATTAAAATGCGCAGAATCATAGCCTTAAGAATTTCAAAGAAATTGCGCGGGGCTATTCAGTGGCGGCTTCTGACGGTTTTGTCAGTGATTGTGATCCCGATTTTCTGCAGTCGTACCCAGCTTAGAGTATGAAAGAGCCTCAGCTGCAGGCTCAGGATAGCTAACCGGTTCACGATCATGAATTTCAGAGATTTGGAATATGTGCTCGCTATTGCAAAGTGCGGCCAATTCAGTCAGGCGGCCGTGGTCTGCAACGTGTCACAGCCCGCACTCTCCAATCAGATCAAAAAGCTTGAACAGGAGTTGGGAGCGGATCTTTTTTTGAGGCTCAACAACGAAGTGCGTCCCACTGATTGTGGTATGCGCGTTATTTCGATAGCTGAGCGTATTTTAAGCGACGCGCAGAAAATTCGGGATACGGCCACCCAATTCCGTGACCCTGAAGCGGTTCCCTACAACATCGGGATGACACCGACTTTGGCGCCTTATTTGACACAGTATTTTTCCGAGTTGTTCAGCACGCTGTTCCCAAAGATGCGTGTTACGATGATCGAAGACCTGCCGCACAACATGCTGAGAATGGTCGAAGACCATACTCTGGATTTGGCATTGGTCGCTAAAGTTAATAACTGCGAGACATTGGAATTCACGTCTATCTGGTCGGAGCCGTTGTACCTCGCTCTTCGCGAAGGCCATCCTTTGTGTACGCTCTCATCCATCAAGCCCGAGGAAGTGCCTGCGCACGACTTCATCAGACTTCCTCACAGCTTTGGATATGACTTGGAAAATCGCCTGCCCAAAACCGATCCTTCGAAGCGGGCTGGAAAACGTTTTGACCTTAGCGCTCTTCGGTTCGAGACGATTTGTCGTCATATCTGCCATTCGGATGACTGTACCATCGTTTCGGCCCTGGCTGCCGAACAGTTCAAAAGAGACAACTGGCCTTTGTGCTTTGTACCTTTTGATGCGCCGGGCAATCTTCGGGATTTGGGGGCCGCGACCCGGCCCGGGTGTCCTCGTCGTCCGCTGTTGAATCGCATCGGATCGTACATTAGGGAAAACCCACCGATTGGCGTTACGCCCACATTCGCTTAGTAGCCTGCGCTCTTCCTAGAGCTTGGCAATTGCCCTGGGTTTCCGATCTCGGGGACGAATGGGGTAGGTTTTTGCCTTGTAGCCGCTCGGGAAACATCTCAACGTGATACCGTGTCCAAGCCAGTGGCAATGCGACCCGGCGTCGTTCCGGGAAGCCAGTTGACAATGGATTTTGTATTTTGGATACATTGGGCAGAGATTTCGCGGCGATGAGAGTCGTCAAAGATTGTTCTGGCCAAAAAGAGCAACGCGAATGTCTGAAAAAACATTTCTGGGAGATACTCATGAAACTGAAATTAATGGCCGCAACCGCTGCGATCGCCTTGTCGGGCGCTGCGGCACAAGCGAACACGCTTGTCTATTGCTCTGAGGGCTCACCCGAAGGTTTCGACCCGGCGCTGTTCACAGCCGGTACGACCTTTGATGCATCGTCGCACCCGATCTACAACCGCCTGCTCGAATTCGAAACCGGCACAACCAACGTTATCCCCGGTCTGGCGGAAAGCGTTGAGGCCAGCGATGATGGTTTGGAGTACACCTTCAAACTGCGTCAGGGTGTTAAGTTCCATTCGAACGACGAATTCACTCCGAGCCGCGATTTCAACGCAGACGACGTGATCTTCTCGTTTATGCGTCAGAAAGACGAAGGTCACCCTTACAACCAAGTGTCCGGCGGAACCTGGGAATACTTCCAGGGTATGGGCATGCCTGATTTGGTCGAGTCCATCGAAAAGGTTGATGACTACACGGTCAAGTTCACGCTGACCAAGCCCGAGGCGCCCTTTGTTGCCAACATGGCGATGGACTTCGCATCGATCTTGTCTGCAGAATACGCGGACGCGATGATGGAAGCTGGCACTCCTGAAAAGCTGAACACTGCGCCGATCGGCACAGGTCCGTTCTCGTTCGTGGCTTATCAAAAAGACGCCGTGATCCGTTATGCTCAGAACGCCGACTATTGGAAGGCGCCTGCAGACGTGGAAAACCTGATCTTTGCGATCACTCCGGACGCGTCGGTTCGCTACCAAAAGCTGAAGGCAGGCGAGTGCCACATCATGCCTTATCCGAACCCTGCCGACATTCAGGCAATGAAGGATGACGCTGACATCAACATGATGGAGCAAGAAGGCCTGAACGTTGGCTATCTGGCTTACAACACCACCATGGAACCGTTCGATAACCCGAACGTTCGTAAGGCGCTGAACATGGCGATCGATAAGAACGCGATCATCGACGTTGTGTTCCAAGGTTCTGGTCAAGTTGCTAAGAACCCGATCCCGCCGACAATGTGGGGCTATAACGACGCAATCACCGATGACGCGTACGACCCAGAAGCAGCCAAGGCGATGCTGGAAGCTGAAGGCGTCTCCGACCTGTCGATGAAAGTCTGGGCGATGCCGGTACAGCGTCCGTACAACCCGAATGCACGTCGTATGGCCGAGCTGATTCAGGCGGACTTTGCCAAAGTCGGCGTGGATGTTGAGATCGTGTCCTATGAATGGGGTGAGTACCTGTCGCGTTCGAAGGAACTGAACCGCGATGGCGCAGTTCTGCTGGGTTGGACCGGTGACAACGGCGATCCAGACAACTTCCTCGCCGTGCTGCTGGGCTGTGACGGTCGCGAAGCGTCGAACCGTGCACAGTGGTGCCACCAGCCGTTCGAAGATCTGATCCTGCAAGCTAAACAGACCACTGACCAAGCTGAACGTACTAAGCTGTACGAAGACGCACAGGTGATCTTCAAAGAGCAGGCGCCTTGGGCGACCATCGCGCACTCAGTTGTCTTCATGCCGATGCGCAACGAAGTGCAGGGTTACAAAGTACACCCGCTGGGCGGCCACATCTTCTACGGTGTGAGCGTCGAATAAATCACCACTCACTGGCCGGAGCCGCCCAATTGGCGGCTCCGGCTTCTTTTATTCTGGAGGACGGCGCCTATGCCGGATTTGTCCGAGTACCGCCAACTGGCAAAGGACATGTCAGTGGATGCCGTGGCGCTGGTGCCCGGTCCCAACTTTACCCGCGCTTTGGGAAAACCCTTTATGAGCCACGAACGGCCCTTTGTGGTCGTTATTCCGGCCGAAGGCGCGCCTGCGGCGGTTGTCCCAAATCTTGAGCTGGGATCATGGGAACTGGTTGGGTTCGAAGGTGCTGTTTTCGACTGGTTCGATCAAACCGGCTATAACGACGCATTCGCGGCGCTGGCCGATCACATGCCCCTTACGTCTTTGGCCGTCGAAGGGCAGGTAATGCGCGTTTTCGTGTCAAAGGCCTTCACCAACGCGCTGCCGAACCTTCGGATCGTGGATGCGGAACGTGAGATATCCGGCCTGCGGATTTGCAAAACCGAGGCCGACATTGCCGCTATGCAGGCTGCGATTGATATCTCGGAACGTGCTTTGGCCCGAGTGATCGCGGATGTGCGAGTGGGCCAGACCGAAGTTCAAATCGAGCAAGCTCTTATCCAAGCCCTGTTTGCCGAAGGCGCAGCCTCGCTGGCTTTTGCGCCAATAGTTGCGGCAGGCGACAACTCGGCGCGACCTCATGGCAAGGCCCGTGCTGACTACCAAATCAAACCCGGCGACGCGCTGTTGTTTGATTTTGGTGCGCGCAAACACGGGTTTGCGGCAGACATCACTCGCACTTTTTTTGTCGAAGAAGTCTCGGACGAGGGTAGGGATGTCTACGACACTGTTCTGCGCGCCAATCTAGCCGGTTTCGAAGCTTGCCGCCCCGGCGTTACCGCACATGACATCGACGATACGGTCATCAGCGTGCTTGAAGCTTCGCCATATGCAGATCGTATCCGTACTAAGACTGGCCACGGGCTGGGTCGAGATGTGCACGAGGCGCCGTATATCATGCGCGGGAATGAACAGAAAATCCTGCCTGGTATGGTCTGGACCAATGAGCCGGGCCTTTATGAACTGGACAATTTCGGCGTTCGCATCGAAGATGACGTACTGGTGACTGAAAACGGTTGTCGGTCGCTGACCAGCTTTCCCAAAGATCTCACAATCATAGGTCGCTGATGTTTGGCTATTTTCTAACCCGCCTGGGTATGTTCATCCCGACCTTTCTGGGCGTGACGCTAATTTCCTTCATGTTCATCCGGGTTTTGCCGGGTGATCCCATCATCGTTATGGCCGGTGAACGCGGCATGACCGAGGAACGCTATCAGGAGATGGTCGAGAAGCTGGGCTTCGACAAACCTGTCCTGCAGCAATACTGGGATTATCTGGTTGGCGTCATGCATGGCGATCTGGGTGAAAGCTTTGTCACCAAGAAACCGGTCTGGGATGAGTTCTTTGCTCTCTTTCCCGCAACGTTGGAACTGTCGATCTGCGCTATGATCTTTGCGGTGGCTCTGGGTTTGCCTGCCGGTGTGATCGCCGCCGTGAACCGAGGCAAGTTCTTTGATCGCGCACTAATGTCCTCGGCATTGGTAGGGTACTCGATGCCAATCTTTTGGTGGGCATTGCTGCTGATCATCGTTTTCTCGGGCAATCTGGGCTGGACGCCGGTCTCGGGTCGGATCGACCTGCTTTACTACTTCCCAAGCGTCACTGGGTTTATGCTGATCGACAGTCTTTTGTCGGGGCAAACAGGAGCGTTTGGCTCGGCTGTGCGACACCTGATCCTGCCGACAATCGTTTTGGGCACCATTCCTCTGGCGGTTATTGCGCGCCAGACACGTTCAGCGATGCTTGAGGTGCTGGGTGAGGACTATATCCGAACGGCTCGCGCCAAAGGCCTTGCCCCTGCAAGGATCAACGGGCTGCACGCGTTGCGCAATGCACTGATTCCTGTGATCACTGTAATTGGCCTGTCGGTTGGTACTTTGCTGGCTGGCGCCATTCTGACCGAGACAATCTTTAGCTGGCCGGGCATCGGCAAGTGGATGGTCGATAGCATTTTCCGCCGCGACTACCCGGTTGTGCAGGGCGGGCTGCTGATGATCGCCGTGATCGTGATGCTGGTGAACCTGCTGGTCGATGTCCTTTACGGCATCATCAACCCCAAAATCCGGAGGCGGTGATGGCTGAACTGTCTGCAAACGCACCGAAAGCCGAAGACCGCCCCAGCGCGCTTCGCGAATTTTGGTACTATTTCAGTGAAAACCGCGGCGCCGTGTTTGGGTTGTGGGTATTCGCGGCCTTTGTACTGTGTGCGGCTTTTGCGCCGCTGCTGGCCCCGTATGACCCAACCGAGCAATTCCGCAATCACATCCTGCAACCACCAGCGTGGCAGGAGGGCGGCAGCTGGGCCTTCCCGCTGGGCACCGACCCGTTGGGCCGGGATATGTTGTCGCGGCTGATCATGGGATCACGCTATTCCTTCTTTGTCGGTATCGTTGTGGTCTGTGTGGCTGTAACAGGCGGCGTGATCATCGGGCTTTTGTCCGGCTTTGCGCCGAAATGGGTCGATACCCTGATCATGCGGGTTATGGATATCATCCTGTCCTTCCCCTCGCTGCTGCTGGCGCTGGTGCTGGTGGCTATCCTTGGGCCGTCGCTGACAAATGCGATGATTGCCATCGCCATCGTATTTCAGCCGCATTACGTACGATTGACCCGTGCCTCAGTGCTGTCGGAACGGCAAAAGGACTACGTAACATCGGCCCGTGTGGCTGGCGCTGGCAAGGCGCGGTTGATGTTCAAGACTGTGCTGCCTAACTGTCTGGCCCCGATCATCGTGCAGGCGGCGCTGTCCTTCTCGACCGCCATTCTGGACGCCGCGGCGCTTGGATTTCTGGGTATGGGCGCACAGCCACCGACACCAGAATGGGGCACGATGCTGGCCGAAGCACGTGAGTTCATTCTGCGTGCCTGGTGGGTGGTCACCTTCCCCGGCCTGGCCATCCTGGTCACCGTGCTGGCAATTAACCTGATGGGTGACGGATTGCGTGATGCGCTTGACCCGAAACTGAAGCGGAGCTGACGACATGAGCCTGTTGGACATCCGAAATCTCACTGTCGAATTCGCAACCGCCTCAGGGAAGTTTCGTGCCGTTGACGGCGTCGATCTTTCCGTCGACAAGGGCGAACTTATGGCCATCGTCGGCGAAAGCGGGTCGGGCAAGTCTGTCTCGATGTTGGCACTGATGGGCCTGTTGCCGTGGACCGCGACGATCACAGCCGATCAGCTGAGCTTTGAGGGTATAGACCTAACTAAAATCTCGGCTCGAGATCGCCGAAAGATCATCGGCAAAGACATCGCCATGATCTTTCAAGAGCCGATGTCCTCGTTGAACCCCTGTTTCACAGTTGGGTTCCAGATCAAGGAAGCTTTGCGCATCCATCTGGGTCTGAACCGTAAAGACCGGCACCAACGGGCAATCGAGTTGTTCGATCAGGTTGGCATCCCGGCCCCTGAAAGTCGCTTAAACACTTTCCCGCACCAGATGTCGGGCGGTATGAACCAGCGGGTCATGATCGCAATGGCGATCGCCTGTAACCCCAAACTGCTCATTGCTGACGAACCGACAACCGCGCTGGACGTGACGATTCAAGCCCAGATTTTGGACTTGCTGGTCAGGCTGCGTGATGAACAGGGCATGGGTTTGGTGCTGATCACCCACGATATGGGTGTGGTCGCCGAAACAGCCGAGCGGGTGCAGGTGCAATACGCCGGTCAAAAGGTCGAGGAACAGCCGGTGAAAGACCTGTTCCGAACACCGCGGCATCCGTACACATCAGCTTTGCTGAGCGCGTTACCTGAAAGGGCCACGTCTAAGATGCTGCCGACTATCCCGGGTGTTGTGCCCGGGCAGTTCGACCGTCCCAAGGGTTGCTTGTTCAGCCCTCGTTGCGCATTCGCGGATGAGCTTTGCCACAGCCTGCCACCGACCCCGCACAGTGTTCAGTTCGGTAAAGCCCGTTGCCACCACGTCGAAAAGATTACCGCCGGAGAACTGGCATGACTGCACCTATCGTACAGGCCAGCGCATTAGCGCGGCATTACATTGTAAAGGGCGGGTTGTTGTCGAAACCGGCGACGGTCAAAGCGTTGTCTGGCGTAGATTTTGACCTCAGCCCGGGAAAGACGCTGGCTATTGTCGGTGAATCGGGCTGCGGTAAATCCACGCTAGCCCGGGTTGTCACGATGATCGAAGAGCCGACATCGGGCAATCTGACCATTGATGGGGTAGATATAACTCCGTCGAAATGGGCACAAATGCGTGAGACGGTGCAGATCGTGTTTCAGGACCCTTACGGTTCACTGAATCCGCGTCAGCGGATTGGGCAAATTCTGCAAGAACCTTTGATTATCAACCGCCCGGACATGTCCGCAGCGGATCGCGAGGCCCGTGCCCGTGAGATGATCGAACTCGTTGGTTTGCGTCCCGAGCATTACGACCGCTATCCGCACATGTTCTCAGGCGGTCAGCGTCAGAGGATCGCGATTGCCCGAGCGCTGATGTTGAACCCCAAGGTATTGGTTTTGGACGAACCTGTCTCAGCGCTGGATGTTTCGATTCAGTCTCAGATTCTGAATTTGCTTGTCGAATTGCAGGAGCGCCTGAACCTCGCCTATCTGTTCATCTCGCATGATTTGTCGGTGGTGAAGCACTTTGCTGATGATGTGATCGTCATGTACCTTGGCCGTGCAGTTGAAAAGGCTCCGAAAGAGCTGCTTTTCGCCGCCCCACGCCATCCGTACTCCAAAGCATTGCTGTCTACGACACCCCGGGCCGACCCGGAGGCAAAGAAAGACCGGATTAAACTGGAAGGTGAGTTGCCTTCACCAATGAATATCCCCAAAGGCTGTGCGTTTGCGCAACGCTGCTGGTTGGCGACCGAAGAATGCCGGGCTGCTCCGCCAGAGCTGACCGGGACAAATCACATGGTCGCGTGCTTACATCCGTTGGATTGAGGCCGCCTATTCTGAATGTCGCGTGGCGGTGACCATATCTAGCAACTGTTCCTTGGTGCGTTCGATGTGTTTGGTTAGTAGGCTACACGCCTCGTCCACCTGACCATCGCGCGCCAGTGACAAGAGCTGACGGTGGTCTCTTTTGGCTGGTTCGCGTTGTTCCATGACGCTTAGATGCATGCGGACATAACGATCTGACTGCCGATTTACACGTTGCAGGATCTCATTCGTTAGTCCACGGCCTGCCGCAGCATAGAGTGCCATATGATACTCGTAGTTCAGGCTGCCCCAGCGACCTACGTCATAAGCGTCATATGACTTTTCCATTGCATCGAGAATGCGTTCACATTCGTCAAAATTCACACTCGTCATAAGAGGGATTGCGCGTTGGAACAAATCCACCTCCAGCAAAACGCGCAGGTCAAAGATCTCACCGATCTCTGACAAGGAGTGTTTGGTGACCGATGCGCCACGGTTGTTGGTGAGTTGCACCAAACCTTCGGCGTCCAACCGTTTGAGCGCCTCACGGATCGGCATTCGAGACACGTCGTAGTCTTCGGCAAGTGCTTCCTGACGGATAGTTTCACCTTCAGCCATTTCACCACTCAGAATCCGCTCACGCAGGTCGTTTGTGATAACATCGGGCAGGCTCTGCCGTGGGATCGCTCGGGTTCTGGGCATCAGGGCGGTCTCAAATTGCAAGTTGTATCCAAAATACAAAATGAGAAGGCGATTTCCAAGAGCCTTGCATATAGTGATATCTATTTGGTGTTTAATGTTTCATCGCGGGTAAAAAGGTGTCAGCTGGAAACCGGGTAGCCAGCAAGGGCCTGAGCTAAAGGAGGGGAGCTATGGACGATCAGCGGTTTTTGCCCAAGGGCGCGATTTCCGTCGACGTGCCATACGACGGCCCACCCAAAACCTTCTATTTTCTATTGCTTCCCAAGACCACAATGCTGGCCTTTAGCGCCGCAATTGAACCGCTGCGTATTTCAAATCAGTTGGCGCGAAAGCAGTTATTCGAATGGTATGTCCTGTCTCCAGACGGCGCTCCTGTGACCTGTTCGAACGGGATTGGCATTCAGGTTGACCATGCAATGAACGATCTGGACAAGGGAGCTTATACATTTGTCTGCTCCGGGACAGAACCGATGGCTTCTTTTGACACGGCTGTCCTGAACTGGATTCGCAAACAAAAAGCTCATGGCTGTGATTTTGGTGGAATATGTACCGGCGCATTTGCCCTGGCTAAGGCTGGATTGATCGGAGATAAAAAGTTCACTGTTCATTGGGAGAACCGCCCTGGTTTCTGTGAAAACTTCACAACGATGGTCCCAACGCAGAACCTCTATGAAATTGATGGTAAACTGCGTACATGTGGCGGGGGGCATGCCAGCACAGATATGATGCTGGAAGTGATCGAGGAAACCTTCGGCAACGCTCTGGCCGTAAGCGTTTCAGAGATGTGCTTGCATCGGCGTTCCGGCGAAAGCAGCAGTCAGCAAGTCTCATCCGTATCTGCGGTGTTGGGAACGCGTAACGCCAAGCTGATCGAAGCTGTACAGATCATGAGGGAAAACATTGAAACGCCACTTAGCCTAGAAGCGGTGGCTGATCAGGCATCGTTGTCGCGTCGCCATATGGAACGTCTATTCCGACAACATACCAATATGTCGCCTGGCCGTTTCTATAACAATCTAAGGTTGGACCGGGCCTTTGCTCTATTGAACGAGACGAATCTGAGCGTTTCCGAAATCGCCTTTGCTTCGGGTTTTTCCAGCACCGATCGATTGTCGGTTCATTTTCGTGGCCGCTACAAGATCTCCCCTCACAATTTTCGCCGTTCGTGGGCACATGACGGTGTCGGTTGAGTTCAGCAACTCCGTCCATTCAGTCAGTAAATAGAATTAATCCAAACAATCAATTGGACCGATAGAAAATATTACCCCAAATTGCCGCCAAGTTTGGTGAATCCTACGAGGTCTGCGATGTGGACGTATTACAATCCGGTGAGCACCATTTTTGGTGCTGGATCCTTCCGGGAACTTCCCAATTTGATCGGTGACCGGAGCTATGCTCTGATCACCTACCCAGAGGCTCCATTCCGCGAACTAGCCGATCGCCTAGTAGAATTGACGGGACCGGCGGCATTGGTGGTAGACGACATTGCACCCAACCCTGATTACCGAATTTTAACTGAACAATGCGCGCGTTTCAGCGGAACAGGGCGGAAGGTTGAAGTGATTGTCGCTTTGGGTGGGGGGTCAGTGATTGACTCAGCCAAAGTGTTTGCCGCCGCCGACGGAGACTTTGGCCGGGTTGCGCAATATTTGGAGGCAAAATCCGAGCCGAATAGCCTTGGATCAACACCAATAATTGCCATTCCCACAACCGCTGGAACAGGGAGCGAAGTAACGTGCTGGGCGACTGTTTGGAACGAACAGCATGGTAAGAAATATTCGTTGTCACGCCCAAATTTGTATCCTGAAACAGCGGTGATCGACCCCGAATTGATGGTGAACAAACCTTATGGGCTTACGTTGGCGACGGGTTTGGACACGCTGTCGCACGCGCTTGAAAGCATCTGGAACATCAATGCCAACGCGATCTCTGCGCGTCATGCGATTGCCGCAGCCAAGACTGTTCTGGATACTTTGCCAGCCTTGTTAAGCGACCTAGGAAACCTGGATTTGCGCACCCGTCTGGCAGAGGCATCCTTGAGCGCTGGCCTCGCCTTCTCCAACACAAAAACGGCCATCGCCCATAACCTTTCCTATCCAGTCACATTGGGTTGGGGGGTGCAGCACGGTCTCGCTTGTTCGTTTACTCTACCTGCAATGCTACGATCGATTGATGGTATCGACGGTTTTAGACAATCGGCGCTTCACGACATCTTTGGACCGGACCTTAAAGCAGGTTCAAGAGATCTCAATGCGTTTTTGAACAGGTTGGGCGTCGCCACGCGATTTTCTGACTATTGTATATCGGAAGGCCAGCGCATGGACATAATCGAAGAAGCGTTTGCCGGTAAACGCGGGCGAAACTTTGCAGGCACCAAAGAAGCCTTCCTCACTGCAGCAGACTCATTACTCACCGAGAACACGAAAGTAGCGTAACGCGCCAGACACTGAAGCTTAGCAACAAACGGTCAGATTTGCGCAATTGATCAAGCCGGCAAAAAAAAGGAATAGATTGTGACGTTGCATACCCCGATTACTGGGAAAGAGCGTGTTTATCCCTAGTTCAAGTTTCTTGCGATTGCCATTTGTCTTGACGGTTGCGAGCCGGAAAATCTTGAGATCGCCATTGCCAAGGGACTGAATCCGACGCTCAAGCGTATTCGTGAGACTGGTACTAACCTTCTGGCTCATTCGGTGGTCCCATAGTTCACCAGCCCCAACGATCTCAGCGTCACCTCTGGGCGTCCGCCGATTGTTCCATTCGCTTCCGAGTTCTTGTGTCTATGTTCGCAACTTTCAGGTGGCACCCGAACATCTGGAACGTGCTGGCGTTCTGTAAACACCTTCAGACCTTTCAGGTTAATCTCGTCTGAGCATGAAATCACGTGAGGTTCGGCAATTGGCGGATGGTTCATCAACGACGTCTTATGTCCGCCTATCTGGATCTGTGGCAGTCAATATGCAAGACGCGATCGTCGATTGGACATTTTCGGATTTTGGTATCGATACAAGTATTAACAACCCCGCAATGGCCGGTGCTTTTGGCAACTGTATTGCTGAGCCGTTGTTCCCGAAAATGCGCCGCGAAATGGAGAAAGTCGCTACCTAGGCCCGAACAACCAGTCACCGTTTGTGCAGTCAAGTTGCGAAAAAATGCCCCGGTTTGAGTAACAAGCCGGGGGCGCAAAATTTTGTAGACAGATTAGGGGCTTAACCCTGTACAACTTCCTGCTTTTGGACCCCCAAACCTTGGATCCCCAGTTCCATTCTGTCGCCTGGTTTCAAATAGGTTTGGGGGTTTTGTCCCATTCCAACGCCAGGAGGGGTGCCGGTCGAAATCACATCGCCAGGTTGCAAAGACATGAACTGCGACAGGTGCGAAACGACCGTAGCTACACCAAAGTGCATCGTGTTGGTTGAGCCGTCCTGATATCGATGGCCGTTTACTTCCAGATACATAGGCAGGTTCTGCGGATCAGGAACTTCATCGCGCGTTACTAACCAGGGGCCGATGGGGCCAAATGTATCGGCCGATTTACCTTTGACCCACTGGCCAGAGCGGTGCAGTTGGAAATCTCGCTCTGACAAGTCATTGACCACACAATAGCCAGCGACATAGTCGAGCGCATCGGCTTCTGAAACATACTTAGCTTCTTTACCGATAACGATGCCTAACTCGACCTCCCAATCAGTTTTGACCGACCCGCGTGGAATTTCCACAGTGTCATTCGGCCCCATGATGGCTGAGGTCGCTTTGAAGAAAATCACAGGCTCTTCGGGCAGTTCCATACCGCTTTCTGCTGCATGATCTGCATAGTTGAGGCCGATGCAAATGAACTTGCCAACCTGACCGACGCAGGCGCCAATCCTCGGGTTCCCATCGACGAGGGGCAACGAAGAAAGATCAAGTGCTTTCAATTCGGCAAGACCGTCTTCTCCCAGCGTCGGGCCAGCGATATCCCTGACCACACCTGATAGATCGCGGATATTGCCAGCATCATCCAATACACCGGGCTTTTCCGAGCCTGCCGGCCCGTAGCGTAAAAGCTTCATTTGGTTTTCCTTTTCAACTCAGATGGTCCAGCCGCCATCAATGGCAAACGGCTGACCAGTTGTGTATTTGCTGGCGTCACTAGCCAGATAAAGCGCGAGTTCCGCGATCTCGTCCGCTGTGCCTATACGGCCCATCGGTTGGCGCGCGATGAAATCCGTCATGGCCTGTTCGTAATCACCCGTGGCGCGCAACCGGTCGTGCAGGCTGGGGCTATCGACTGTACCAGGGCAGATGGCATTGCATCGGATACCTTGTGTCACGAAGTCGGCGGCGACAGACTTGGTCAAACCCAAGACTGCTGCTTTGGACGCGCAGTAGGCGAACCGGTTTGGGACCCCCTTCATTGAGGACGCGACCGAGGACATATTGATGATAGACCCGCCGCCGTTTTCCAACATGTTTGGCAATGTTAGACGGATCAGGCGGTACATGGCCTTCACGTTCAGATCAAAACTGAAGTCCCAATCTTTCTCGCTACATTCCAGTATGGAACCGCCTGCAACATATCCTGCGCAGTTGAACAGAGCATCCAGCGGCGGCATTTCGGCCACCGCCGCCTGAACCGCCTCGGCATCTGTAACGTCGAGTTTCAGTGCCCGGACACCTTCAATCTCGGCCAGTTCCGCCAAGGCGTTGTCATTGATATCACTGGCGATGACAGATGCGCCTTCTGCCGCAAATAGCTCTGCCGTTGCGCGGCCAATGCCCTGGCCCGCAGCGGTGATCAGAGCAGTTTTACCGGACAGGCGGTTGGATGAGATCGAAGTTGGCATATCGCGCCTCACATGTTTTCTGGCAGAAGGTCCACGGGGATGTCTTGGTAGCAGACAGGCCGCAAAAAGCGTCGAATGGACAAGGTGCCTACAGAAGTGGCCCCAAAGTTGGTCGACGCAGGGTAGGGGCCGCCGTGGACCATGCTGTCGCAAACTTCAACACCGGTCGGGAAGCTGTTGGCCAAAAGGCGTCCTGCTTTTCGTTCCAACAACGGCAGCAATGTCAGGGCGGTCTGTTTGTCGCCTTCGTCCAGATGCAGCGTGCAGGTCAACTGACCCTCGATCGCGCGTGCGATCTGACGCATTTGATCGACGTCTCGAGCTCGTACCACGATACCAAGTGGGCCAAAGACCTCTTCCTGCAGTTTGTGATCTGCCAGCCAGTCGTCGCCTGAAACAGTGAATAGATAAGGTGCCGCATCGCGGGTGTCACAGCTTGTTCCTATGACTTGGGTCACGCCAGTTCCGGCCGCTACACGGGCAACGCCATCACGATAGGCATCTGCGATGCCATCGGTCAGCATGGTCTGGCTAGCGATGGCTGAAAGACCTTCCTCGGCTGCAGTTTGAAACGCGTCAGCGTCGGGGCCATCAAGGACCACAGCAATGCCAGGATTGGTACAGAATTGCCCTGCTCCCATTGTCAGCGAACCTGCCCAACCAGCACCGATTGCAGCCCCGCGTTTCGCAGCGGCTTCGGGCAGGATGAACATCGGGTTTACCGAACCCAACTCACCAAAGAAAGGAATGGGTTCGTCACGCTGCGCACACAAATCGAACAACGCGCGGCCTCCGCCAAGGCTGCCGGTAAAGCCAACAGCGCGAATGAGAGGGTGTTGAACCAATCGCGTGCCAACGTCGCGTTTGCCACCTTGAACCAGGGAAAACACGCCGGGGTGAACGTTCGATGCCTTGACCGCAGCGTCAATTGCTTGGGCAACGATCTCGCCGGTTCCGGGATGCGCGGAATGGCCTTTGACTACGACCGGACATCCTGCGGCCAATGCTGCTGCGGTGTCTCCGCCTGCAACGGAAAACGCCAGAGGAAAGTTCGATGCGCCGAACACTGCAACCGGACCCAAAGGGCGTTGGATCATACGCAGATCCGGACGCGGCAAAGGCGCTCGATCTGGCATGGCGGGATCGTGCCGCAGGTCAAGGTAGTCGCCCTTTTCGATGTGATCTGCAAACAGGCGCAACTGGCCAACAGTGCGCCCGCGTTCACCCTGCAATCTAGCCTCGGGGAGGCCCGTTTCCTGTGTGCCGGTCTCGGTTATTGCATCGCCACGCGCGTCGATCTCATCTGCGATACAGCGGAGCAACGCAGCACGTTCGGCTCGCGTGGTCCAGCCAAATGTTGCAAACGCTTCTTCGGCGGCTTCGACCGCCGCATCTACATGCGCTGGCGAGCCGACCGCAAAGTTGTGACTTGGGCCGTGAGCCGGTTCCGAAGCAAATGTGGACTCTCCGCCAACCCATTCCCCAGCGATCAGGTGTTTTCCGGTCAACATGTTTAAATCTCTCTTAAATCAGGCCGCGTTGGGCGAGGTTTCGCATCAGGTGGGATGCCCCAAATTTCCATTCAGGGCATTCGGTAGACAGGCGCACGGTATTGGTCAGCGCGCCCAGCTTATCGTTTGAAATCGTGACGATATCGCCAAGCTTGTGGGTGAACCCACCGCCCGGAGTATCGCGATCTTGCGTTGGCGCAAAGAGGGTTCCGAGAAACAACATGAAACCGTCTGGATATTGGTGGTGACGACCGATCGTTTGCCGGACCAGATCGGTCGGGTCGCGGCTAATTTTTGACATTGAGGAATGGCCATTCAAGACAAACCCGTCTGGCCCCGTAACCGTCAAAGTCAATTCAGCAGATCGTACGTCATCCAGGGAAAAGGTATCGTCGAACAGTCGGATCATCGGCCCAATCGCACAAGACGCATTGTTGTCCTTGGCCTTGCTCAACAGCAGGGCCGAACGGCCCTCGACGTCGCGCAGGTTGACATCATTGCCAAGGGTCGCACCCTTGATTTGCCCTTTAGAGGTGACGGCCAGAACCACTTCGGGCTCTGGATTGTTCCAGGTCGAGATTGGGTGGAGACCCACATCAGCGCCGAAACCAACTGACGACAGAACCTGTGCTTTGGAAAAGACTTCGGCATCCGGGCCGATGCCAACCTCTAGGTACTGACTCCACAGTCCCTCAGAGATAAGTGCATCCTTGACCTGCGCGGCTGCGTCCGAACCGGGCACAATGTTGGATAGGCTTTCGCCGATCCGCTCACCAATGCGCGCTCGGATCGCGTCAGCCTTGGCGGGATCACCAGCAGCTTGTTCTTCGATTACCCGTTCAACCATCGATCCGGCGAAAGTGACGCCGCATGCTTTGACTGATTGCAGGTCGCACGGAGCGAGCCAATGATGGTCACCTATCACAGGCCCCAAGTTTTCACCCTGTGCTGATCGGACATAATCTGCGGCATCGTCGCGTTCGAGAATGTCACGCACAGTTGGGGCCGCTTTGGACGTAATGTCCACGACCGCCCCGTCGCGCAGAGTTACAACTGATGGGCCAACCCCCGGGCGTTCGATACGCCCGAGCCAAAGCCCGGCGGAATCCAGATTCGGAGAAGTCATTTCAATCCCTGAGGTTGTAGGCTTGGGCGGCATTGCCTCCCAGAACCGCATTGCGTTCGGTGTCAGACAGCCCGCTCAACAGTGCGTCTGTGGTTTCCAACCAGCGCGTGTAACTGCTTGCCAAGGTGCAAACTGGCCAGTCGCTACCCCAGATCAGGCGGGACGGGCCAAATGTGTTAAGCAAATGATCAACGTATGGGCGCAGATCGTCTGTTTTCCATTCGGGTGAAGCTTCGGTTACCAGCCCCGACAATTTGCACCACGCATCCGTGTCGCGCGCCAGCGCGGCCATGTAGTCTGCCCATCCATCCAAAACGCCGTCCCGGATGAAAGGCTTGGAGCCGTGATCGATAACTACACGCATCTTTGGGTGTCTTGCCAAAAGTTGCCGCAGAGGACCAAGATGTTGGGGAAGGGTCAGCGCATCGAAGGTCAGGTCATGGATCTGAAGAGTATCGATGGCCGGGGTCAGCACATCGTCAATCATCCAAAGAGGATCTGAGATATCCTGAATCATTGGGCGCAAACCAACCAATGCTTGATGGCCGGCCAACCTTTCGATCTGCGCTGGGGCGTTCGCTGCTTCGAAATCGACCCAACCAACCACGCCTTTGATGAAGGGTGTCTCATCGGCGAGCGACAGCATGTATTCCGTTTCAGCAACAGTAGGCGCTGCTTGCACCAAAACAGTGCCGTCGATACCCGCTGAATGCAGAAAAGGGGCAAGGTCGTCTGGGCCAAAATCTTTGTAGATTGGTTCGAGGTCAGGCGTTAGCCATCCATAGTCCCCGCGTGCCAATGACCAAAAGTGCTGATGGGCGTCGATCCTCATCCGATCACGCCCTTCTTTAGAATGATGTTGCCATAGAGCCTTCGCTCACCTGTTTGGACGATGGCAAACGCGGTAGCCGCGCGGTCGTAAAATGCGAACCGTTCCAAGCCTTGGATCTGTCTGGGCGCGTCGGCTGTTTCGTTGATGATGTTCTGAAAATCCGCGACTGCTTCGGGGATTGCGTTCGGATCACCGACAACCTGCATGGTCAGAGCGGGATCGGGCACGAAAGTGTCCAGCGGCATAACCGACAGTACTGCCCTTAGAATTTCGCTGGCCGTGGAGCCATCGGCACGAATGCAGGTTGGACCCGTGCTGGTGCCCGGAAAGTTCGCATCTGCTATCACAATTTCGTCCCCATGACCCATTGCCCGCAGCGCGTGCAGCAGCTCAGGTGAGAGGATAGGGTCAATGTTACGCAGCATCGGCAGCCTCTGAAGGTAGCGGCGCATCCGGGCGGATTAAGCCTTCGCTGTGCAGGTCAGACCAAAGGCCGGGCGGGATATCGCGATCTAAAAGCGCGACGTTGGCTTGGACCTCAGAGGCACTAACTGCGCCAGGGACAACTGTTTTGACACAAGGATGCCCCAGAACGAACTGCAGGGCAGCCGCGATAAGAGGAGTGTCATGCGCGGCGCAAACGGCTTCGATCTTACGCACGCGGTCCAGGATTTCTTGCGGAGCGTCAGCATAGTTGTATTTGGCCCCTTCGACAGCGCCAGTTGCCAGAATGCCAGAGTTATAGGGCCCGCCCAGAATGATCCCTACATCGCGTTTCTCGCAAAGAGGCAGAAAGCTGTCTAAGGCTTCTTGTTCCAACAACGTGTATCGACCAGCCAGAAGGAACCCGTCGAAATCACCTAGGCCGAGCAATCTTTCACAGACCTGCCATTCGTTGACGCCAGCGCCAATTGCCGCGATTTCTCCGGCGTCGCGTAGTTCTACCAACGCTTTGTAGCCGCCTCCGTCGAAAAGTTCGCGTACTTTGGCGTCGGACATTTCCTGGCTGCCCTGACTGAATACGCAAACGTCGTGAACCAATAAGATATCCGTATTTTTGACACCTATTCGCTCGCGGCTGGCTTCGTAAGACCGCATTACGCCGTCGTAGGTGTAGTCGAAGACTATTCGTTTCTGCGGCACATCGACAAAGGCTTCGGGCGTCACCTCGTGCGGCTCGCAATCCAGCAAAAGGCGCCCAATTTTGGTAGAGAGCTGAATGTTCTCGCGCCCAAACCGCTTGATCGCTTCACCAAAGCGCCGTTCGGATCGACCGAGGCCGTACTGAGGGGCAGTATCGAAAAACCGGATGCCCGCATCATATGCTGTTTGCAGTGCCGCCTGAGCATCCTCATCTGACACTTTTCGGTACAGGTTGCCCAGTGGTGCACCGCCAAAGCCCATGCGTGTCAGTGGGACGGGCCGTGCGGTGCGATTGTTCAGAAGTTCGGTCTGTGAAACGGTCATCCTGCTTCTCGTGTCGGTTGCGTGGGTGTGTTGAATAATTCGGGTTTTTCCTGATGCAGGACTTCGATCCGAGGCATCAGTTGGCCGAGATGACGGCGCATCGCCGCCTGTGCGGCCTGCTCGTCATGATCCAGAATGGCGTCGAAAATCGCCCGGTGTTCCTCGAGCGTTTCTAATATGCGACCAGGAGTCGGCAACAGGAGCATGCGGGCGCGACTGACTTGCAAGGAAACAGTCTGTGCAACGTCGCCCAAACGTTTGAAGCCAGTGAATTCCATTAAAAGCGCGTGGAACTCTTCGTCCGCCTGATAGAAACCTGCAATGTCTTCGTCTTCGATCAGCAGTTCTTGTAAGCGCATGTTGCGACTTAGTTTCTTCCGCTGATCTTCGGTTAGATCGCGCGCAACTTTGGCAACGGTTGCCAGTTCCAGAGCTTCACGCAAGAAAGCCCCCTCGCGGATTTCAGACATTGAGAAATAAGAAACACGTGTGCCGGACTGCGGGACGACGTCCACAAGTCCTTCGGCTGCAAGCCTAGCAATCGCTTCGGTCACAGGCGCGCGTGAAACCCCGAGTCTTTCGCAGATAGGCGCTTTTCTAAGGTTCGCACCAGGTGGGAAGTCCAGCGACAGAATCGCCTGCTTCATCTCTTGGTAGACCCGATGTGCAAGCGATCCCTCGGTCGAGGAGATGTCTCTTAACAGCTGTGCGTTGATGTCTTGAGGTTTGTTCATGTTTCTTGGCCTAGCATACTAACATGTTAGTTGACAAGTGAGTGATCGATGTTTAGCAATCTCTTCAAGCAAGCGGGGAAACGATGCAAGCAGACCATAAAACAAAGGCCCCAAAGACCGCGGTTCGGGATACGGTGAAGCTTAACCCGGATGACAATGTTGTGATTGCACTGCGTGATTTGCAGGCTGGCGAGCAACCGTTTGGTTTGTCCGTTCAGTTGAAGGGGGCAATTGCAAGGGGACATAAGATCGCTGTTGTTCCGATCACTTCGGGTGAAAACGTAATTCGATACGGGCAGATAATCGGGCAGGCAAAGGCGGACATCGCTTTGGGTGAGCATGTCCATGTTCATAACCTTGGAATGGGCGCGCACCAACAGGACTATGCGCATGCCAGCGCAAATGCACCGTTGTCAGGAATCAACGACGGGCGCACTTTCCAAGGCTACCATCGCGCGGACGGTAAAGTGGGGACGCGCAATTACATTGGCATTCTTACAACAGTGAATTGCTCTGGTTCCGTAGCCCGTTTCATTGCCGAAGCAGCCGAGAAATCCGGGCTTTTGGAAGAATTTCCAAATGTCGACGGGGTGGTGCCGATCGTGCACGGCACGGGATGTGGCATGTCGGGCAAGGACGAGGGCTATGCCACTTTGTTCCGAACTTTGGCCGGCTATGCCCAGCATCCAAACTTTGCGGGTATTCTTTTGATTGGACTTGGCTGCGAGGTTATGCAGGTCGCTGATCTGGTAGGTGGCCGACCGATCCGAAAGGACGGTGCTCTGCGGTACATGACCATCCAGAACGAAGGCGGCACTAAGCGTACAATCGAACGCGGATTGGAAGAGCTGCGCGGCATTGCTGAATTGGCCGACCAGGTTTCTCGGGAGCCGGCGCCGCTCAGTGCAATTACGGTTGGAATGCAGTGCGGAGGATCCGATGGATACTCTGGCATCACGGCCAATCCGGCGCTGGGTTATGCCTCCGACCTGTTGGTGCGCCACGGCGGAACAACAATCCTGTCGGAAACGTCCGAAATTTACGGCGCGGAACATCTACTAACGCGACGCGCTGAAACGCCCGAAGTCGGCCACAAGCTGATCGAGCGTATTCATTGGTGGGAAGACTACACCGCTCGTAACGGTGGGGAGATGGACAACAACCCAAGCCCCGGTAACAAGCGCGGCGGGTTGACGACTATTTTGGAAAAATCACTGGGTGCTGTCGCCAAGGGCGGAACTGCTCCGATGCGTGATGTCTACAAGTTTGGCGAGATGATCGACAAAAAGGGTTTTGTCTTCATGGACAGCCCGGGTTTTGACCCGTGTTCAGTCACCGGACAGGTCGCCTCGGGTGCAAACTTGATTGTGTTCACGACTGGGCGGGGCTCAGTTTCCGGTTACCAACCAACGCCTTGCGTCAAGTTGGCGACCAATTCGGAAATGTATGAACGAATGGCCGACGACATGGATCTGAACTGCGGCGACATCGTCTCGGGCGGTGTCAGCATCGAAGCAAAAGGCGAAGAGCTGTTCGAAATTCTGATCCGTGTCGCATCAGGTGAGAAAACCAAAAGTGAGGAACTTGGCTTTGGGGGCGTTGAATTCGTTCCCTGGCAAATTGGCGCGGTGATGTAACCCCGCGCGATGCCCAAGAGGAAAAGGGCATAAGGGAGGAAAAATGACAAAACTGGTCGACATGACGGGGATCGACAAACACTTTCCCGGCGTGCACGCACTAAAATCCGTGCAGTTCGATCTGTTCCCGGGTGAAGTGCACGCGCTGATGGGTGAAAACGGCGCCGGGAAAAGTACGCTGATGAAAATCCTTTCCGGGATATACCAGCGCGATGGCGGTGATCTCGTTATAGAAGGTAAGTCGGTTAGTCCGACCACCCCGCGCGAGGCGCAGGATCTGGGAATTGGCATCATCCATCAGGAACTCAGCCTGATGAACGACCTGACCGTCGCACAGAACATCTTTATCGGACGCGAACCGCGCAAAAGCTTTGGCCGACTTGATGAGGCGGCGCTGAACGCGCAGACCGCTGAGATTTTCGCCTCGATGAACCTTTCTCTCGATCCAAAGACGCTGGTTGGCACCCTGACAATTGCGAAGCAGCAGATGGTTGAGATCGCCAAAGCGCTTTCCTACCGATCGAAGGTTCTGATCATGGACGAACCGACAGCTGCGCTGAATGACGCTGAGATTGCCGAGCTGTTCGTCATCATCCGTCGCCTCAAGGCCGAAGGTGTGGGGATAGTCTACATCAGCCATAAGATGGACGAGCTGAAACAAATCGCCGACCGCGTCACGGTGATGCGCGACGGCGAGTATGTTGGCACAGTTGATGCGGCCGACACACCGATTAGTCAGATCATCGCAATGATGGTCGGGCGTGAGGTTAACGAAGAACCTTTGGAAGTTCCCGATTTAGGTGATGCTGAAGTTTCTCTGCAGGTTTCGGGCCTAACGCGCGGAAAAGACATCCATGAAGTCAGTTTCTCGGTGCAAAAAGGTGAAATTCTGGGCTTCGCCGGGTTGATGGGTGCAGGGCGGACCGAAGTTGCACGCGCCATTTTTGGGGCCGACCCTAAGGATAGCGGTGAAATCCGAGTGCATGGGAAAGAGGTGTCGATCAAGTCACCTAAGGATGCTGTACGCGCGGGGATTGGCTACCTGTCCGAAGACCGTAAACATTTTGGTCTCGCGACAGGTATGAATGTACGGGACAATATCGCTCTGGCTTCGATGGACCTGTTCACTGGTGCAGGCGGCGTTCTGAACGATGGCGAAATCAGTACAACTGCGAAAAGCTATATCAATCAGTTGGGCATCCGAACCCCATCTGATGTCCAAGAAGTTCGGCTTTTGTCTGGCGGAAATCAGCAAAAGGTCGTCATAGCAAAATGGCTGCTGCGCGACTGCGATATTCTAATCTTTGATGAGCCCACCCGCGGTATCGATGTGGGCGCGAAGTCTGAGATCTACAAACTACTCGAAGAGCTGGCTGAGCAGGGCAAGACAATCATCGTGATCTCGTCTGAGTTGCCCGAAATCATGCGCCTCAGCCACCGCATCGCCGTGATGTGCGAGGGCCGACTGACCGGCATTCTGCCTGGCGGAAAAGACACCACTCAAGAAGACATCATGCATCTGGCCACCCAACGCAAGGCGGCGATGCAGGTAACAGGGACAGTACAATGACAACAGCAACGGATATCGACAAAAAGAAACCCTTAGCGGGACTGTCGGAAAGCGGTGCCTATCAAAAGCTGCTGGCATTTGCCAGTTTGATAGCTTTGCTGATCGGGTTCTCGATCGCGTCGCCGAACTTTATGCAGACCTCGAACATGATTGCCATTTTGCAGGCGACTTCGGTTAATGGCGTACTTGCGGTGGCAGCGACGTTGATCATTATCACCGGCGGCATCGACCTATCCCTAGGTACGCTGATGACATTTTGTGCGGTGATCGCGGGGGTGGCGCTGACCTATCTTGGGCTGCCTTTACTGTTAGGCGTTGCGGCTGCCATTGGGGCAGGGGCTCTGTGCGGACTTTGTTCAGGTACTTTCGTCGCCAAGATGAAAATTCCCCCTTTCATCGCGACGCTGGGCATGATGCTGATCCTCAAGGGCCTGTCTCTGGTGATCTCAGGTACGCGGCCGATTTATTTCAACGATACGCCCGGCTTTGACCAAATTTCGCGCGGTTCGTTGATCGGAGAAATCTTTCCGGCACTGCCCATCCCGAACGGCGTATTAATCCTGTTCCTCGTTGCTATTGCAGCTTCGTACATTTTGGGCCGCACGGTACTGGGGCGCTACACCTTTGCGCTGGGGTCGAACGAAGAGGCGGTTCGCTTGTCCGGCGTGAACACGGACCTTTGGAAAATGCGCATCTATGCTCTGGCCGGTGCGATTTGCGGTATCGCGGGCATTCTGATCGCATCGCGTCTTAACTCAGCACAGCCCGCATTGGGTCTGGGGTATGAGCTTGAAGCTATCGCTGCGGTTGTGATCGGTGGCACCTCTTTGTCCGGTGGACGCGGCACGATCTTGGGTACCCTGATTGGTGCATTGATCATGGCTGTGCTGACCAACGGTCTGCGAGTGCTTTCCGTCGCACAGGAATGGCAGACCGTTGTAACCGGCGCGATCATCATTCTTGCAGTCTATGCCGACATGGCACGCCGCAAAAAGACCGGCTGAACAAACTACGAAAAACGAACGACCAACTGGAGGAGAAAACATGTTTACACGTCGTTTCATTCTGGGGGCGCTGAGCGCGGCCACCTTTGCAGTACCGGCCTCGATGGCTGCGGCCGAGGATATCTATATCCCGCTTGTGTCAAAGGGCTTCCAACACCAGTTCTGGCAAGCGGTTAAGTCCGGTGCGGAACAAGCGGCAGACGAGTATGGTGTTACTATTACCTTTGAAGGTCCTGACAATGAAACCATGGTCGACCGTCAAATTGACATGCTGGCCGCGGCGCTGGCCAACAATCCCAAGGCAATCGGATTTGCTGCACTGGACAGCCAGGCCGCTATTCCGTTGCTAAGGCAGGCCGACGAAAAAGGTATTCCGATCATCGCATTCGACAGCGGTGTAGATAGTGACATTCCGGTTTCGACCGCAACTACGGACAATCTGGCCGCCGCAGGTTTGGCCGCAGATAAAATGGCCGAAATTCTCGGTGGTAAGGGCAAAGTTGCTGTTGTTGCGCACGACCAGACAAGCCGCACCGGCATTGATCGTCGTGATGGTTTCGTGAACCGTATGGCCGAAAAGTACCCGGATATTGAGGTCGTAACCGTTCAATACGGACAGGGCGATCACCTGAAGTCGACCGAGGTTACCAAGGCCATCCTAACTGCGAACCCTGACCTGAACGGTATCTTCGGTACAAACGAAGGTTCAGCGATCGGTGTTGTAAACGGTGTGCAAGAGCTTGGAACCGAAGGTCTTGTGATCATCGGATACGATAGCGGCAAGGCGCAGAAAGACGCGATTAAGAGCGGCCTGATGGCAGGCGCGATTACACAAAACCCTGTCGGGATCGGCTATGAGACAGTCAAAGCTGCCGTCTCAGCATTAAACGGTGAAGAAGTTCCTGCTCTGATCGATACGGGCTTCTATTTCTACGATGCGTCGAACATGGACGACCCGAAAATCTCAGCCGTTCTTTACGACTAAGACAATACCACTCACGCTCTTCCGGCTCGCCTGCATTAGGCGGGCCGGTTTTCTTTAGGTTGAGTATACCAATTCCCATTTATTGGTCGAAATTCGCCAAAACAATGTGGTTTCTCGTTTCGTATTTTTGCCGTTTTCGTGTTAATGTCCGGTCAGCGTATTATTTTTATATAGATTAAAGGTAGTTATCCCATTGACCGACAAACCTAACAGCACGTTTAGGCTACGCCCCCTTGCAAAGGAGGACTTGGAGACTGTCACCCCATGGTTTCAGGACGTCGAGGATCTTGCACGGTTTGATCGCACATCACGGATCCCTCTCAATTTTGCGAAAGCTGAGGAATTCTGGAGCGAGGCGATCAGCGCTTCGGGAAACTGCACCCAGTGCTGGTTTGTTGTCGAGTCCGATAGTGGTCAGATTCTTGGAATGACAGGGCTGGAAGCGATTTCCCAGATCAACCGGGACGCGGTTATCGCCATGTTTGTGGAAAAATCCGCGCGTCGTTTGGGGGTCGGTATCAGGGCCACGGCTCTGCTGATCGACTTCGGGTTTCGCCAACTCGGCCTGAACCGTATGACCTCGTACTACCGGTCAGATAACAACAACAGTCGAGATCTTGTTGCAAAACTAGGCTGCCAAATCGAAGGAACCATGCGTCAAGCGTGGTATGCGGACGGAAGTTTTCAAGATATGGTTGTAGTTGGGTTATTAAAGCAAGACTGGACCGAACACCGCATGAGATTGGCAAAAGAACTCGGCAACGAAACGATTGTCACTTTTGGATCAGGCTCATGTCCCAAGTGGTCTTGGCCTCCTAATAATGATGGGTGTGAGTAAAGGGCTTCGTTTGCAGCCAGTTTGTTACAGCCAATTTTGCTATAGAGTAGACATTGGGTTCGAAGAGAACCCGTTAATCGAGTATCGCCTGTGAGCATTACCAGTCCAAACCCACCTATGACACAGAAGCTGGGCGCAGTTCTGTTCGCCGATGTTGTCGGCTATTCCCGCTTGATGAGCGAGAACGAGCTCGATACATACAACACATTGAAAACATTAATTTATCATCTCGAAAAAACCTGCGCTCAATTTCAAGGCCGTGTGGTTGAAGTACGAGGCGACGGCATTCTTGCACTGTTTGATACCGCCACCAGTGCGGTTGAATTCGGGATCGAACTGCATCGGATCGCCAGCGAGCACAATCAATCGCGCGAAGATAGTTTGCGAATCAAGTTTCGTGCTGGCGTTCATTTGGGAGAAATTCTGATAGATGAACGCGGCATCCACGGTGATAACGTCAATATTGCCGCGAGGTTACAGGAAATTGCCGAGCCTGAAAGAGTTTACGTCAGCGCAGCAGTTTACGACCAGGTCTGTAACCGGTTGCGTTACGGATACGAATTCCTTGGGCCCAAACAGTTAAAGAACATCCTATCCCCTGTATCAACGTACTGCGTCCGCAGTGAAGTCGCCGGTGCGACCATGGCTGGCACGATGCGGCCAGATTTACTCGGCGACATTCTTGAGCGCCCTGATACCCCGTCCGTTGCTATCCTGCCATTCGCCAGCAATGGAGGAGACGAATCTGACAGTTGGATTGCCGAAGGTTTGACCGACGACATAATCATGAGTTTGTCGAAGTTCCGGAACCTGTTTGTGATTGCCCGGAACTCTTCGTTTTTCTTCAAGACACAATCCATGCCGCCGCAAGAGGCAGCGCGGAAGCTGAATGTTCGCTATGTCGCACGTGGGAGTGTACGTAGGTCCAGCAGCCGTATCCGCATCACAGCGGAATTGGTTGATGCCAATACTGAACGCACCATCTGGGCTGAGAGATTTGACCGCAAAATCGACGATATCTTCGACATTCTCGATGAGGTGACCGAGTGCATTGTCGCGGCTACTGCTGTGATGATCGAGTCCCATGAAAAGCAGCGCACGATTCAAGCGATTCCGTCTGATCTTGAAGCTTACGGGTCGGTTCTTCAGGGCCAGCACCATATTTTCAAATACACCAGAAGCGATAACCGAAAGGCGCAGAGCTTTTATCAATCCGCGCTTGATCGGGACGAAGGCTATGCCCGCGCTGCTGCAGCGCTGTCACGAACGTTGAATATCGACTGGCGCTATTCCTGGAGCGAAGACCCCTCTACTGCACTGGATCAGGCGCTGACCTTTGCGCAACGCTCGATCGAACTGGATCCCACCGACGCAAGGGGGTTTGGCGAGCTGGGCTATGTGCATCTGTATCGCAAGGAGCATGACGCTGCGCTGCAATCCTACCGGCGGGCTCTGGCGTTGAATCCGAACGATGCCGACATGCATTCGGATTTTGCTGACGCTTTGGCGCATTATGGTGACAACGAAACTGCAATCACGCATCTCCAACAGGCAATGCGATTAAATCCATATTTCCCGGATCAGTACCTGTGGCACTTGGGTGGCGCTTACTTCAATTTGCAACGGTATGATGATGTGATTGAAACCGTTAACAAGATGAACAACCCGACTGAAGGGCAACGTTTGTTAGCGGCGAGTTTCGCGCACTTGGATAAATTGGATATGGCGCGCGATATCGCAGAACGGCATCGAAAAGCGCATCCCAATTTCTCTTTGAAACGTTGGGAAAGCGTACAGCCGGACCGCATGGCTGAGGACACTCAGCACTTTGTCGAGGGCCTGAAAAAAGCAGGGTTCTAAATCGAAACAGGCCCTGCTTTGCACGGGCCTGTCACGTTTCTATTCGGATGTGAATTCTTAGCTTCGTTCGGGTTTAGTCTTCTGAGCCCCGAGCCCGCGCACCGCTCACTCTGGCACCGCTGACACGTGCGCCGCTGACTCTGGCGCCACTTACACGAGCACCACTCACCCGAGCACCGCTTACGCGGGCGCCACTGATTGCCGGGCTGTCAAAGCCGAAATAGATGTCCAGAAGAACCTGTTCAAACATACCCGTTGTTACATCCATACGCATGGTCTGATCGGCCTTGTCGTAGTTCCAGACCATAATGTCGTTTGACACCTGGTAATCTGCTGCAGCGACACCGCTTATGGATGGATTTTTGGGCGCGCGAGCGGCATCTTTTGGTGGATCGTTGTTCTCACCATTGACGGGTTTTCCCGGCCCGTGGACAAGGAAAATCGCAGGCTCTGGAAGGTCGTAGTAGGTCCCTTCGTATGCAAAGCCATAAATCTTTGCGAACTGGGGTTTGACGCTGTTCTCTTCCTTAAACTGCTTACTCAGCTGTTTGTTGTTGCCGAGGCCTTTTTTGTCTTTGTCCTGGTATTTTAGATCGTCAATAACGCGTCCGTATATAAGCACTTCTGAAAAACTGAGTAATGACTCTGACATAAACTCATCTCCCGTTTGTGGGTCCGACGGTTGCATAACCGTTTGCCCCCTTATCACCACGATCCGGCAGAGATCCGGACCAGAAATTCCAAAAAAATCATCCCCCGACTTGATGCCACAGTTTGGCGTAAAAAAAAAGAAGTTTACAAGGGGTTAACCCGGAACCTGGGTTCTGACGGAATTCGAATGGCTGTCCTCATTTGGGTCAGGTAAACGCGGTCCTGCGGTTGTGAGTCCGATATCGCGCATTCGGAAGTTTCCTTCGATAATCCGTTGGAACGCACCACCGGTGATTTCCTGATCAACTGCGAGCAGTGCTTTTTCCACTCCGAAATAACTGAGCATGTCGGCGTCCAGCCGTTCCCACGTGTCAGCAAGGTAGGTGCCCAAATAGTCCCGGGCCTCCAACAACGCGATGCGGAACCCTTCGGGGTTCTCTGCATAGCGGGTATCGAAAATCCCCTGCATGACTTTGCTGTATTCCGGCGAGTCTTCCAATTTGTCCGAAAGGTCTTCTTCTTCGGGCGTGATCAGACCGTGCAACAGCAAACGTTCATGGTAGATATCAACAAAGATGTCGAACATAGCGCCTGTCAGCGGCTCGGACAGGTCGTGTTCACTCGACCATCCGGCGGCGAACTCAGAGAGAGAGCGGTCGTTGGCGGCAATACGGATTTGTGCGTTTTCAGACAATTCAGCGAAGCGGCTCAGCCGGTTGAATGTGTAGAGGTTGCCACGTGTATTTTCGAGCAACGTGTCGACCACTGATCCAAAGTGGAGCGACGCCAGAAGCGCAACTAAGTCAGCCGCGGATTCATGGAAGCCGTAATACTCGCCCGAGGCATCCCCGTTTGATGGCATTCCGATGACTGAATAGATGATCGCATGTCCGATCTCATGCGCGACTACGTCAAAGTTCAAGCTGTAGGGACGGTATTCGCCTCCGTGCTCGTGTGTGCCACCGGTTTCCAGAAAACCCCAGCCGATATGTGCGTTGTCGAGACTGGGCAAAAGTGACAGTTCCAGCCGGTCAAAATCGCGGGCGAAATGCCAGGGGATAGGCCGGTCGAAATAGCCCTGCCAAACGTCCATAGTGAAATGCGCAGACCCAAACAGATGCGCGGCCTCAAATGAGGGGTCGGTAGGGTCTATGTGAATGAAATTCCCGAATTCATCAGGCATGGCAGGGGGGTTAATCTGACCGTTCCAGGGTGGCAGGTACATCTCGGGTCCACCGGGGCCGGGAATTATTGCACCATATGGGGTGGTCTTTCCAACCGGGTTTACGGTGTACATACGCGGCCCGGACGGCCCCGGGCCGATGGTTCCTTGGGGGGCCGAAATCTCCACTAATTCCAACGGGGCGTCCGGTTCCAGAAATGGTGACTGCGGGAACAGAAGAAACCGTGTTCCAGGTTCCTCTTCTCCGGTGTGATCGTGTAAGCTCACGAAGCGCCCTCCCGTCATGGCTCTGGTTCACATCTGTAGCTGATTATTCGGCAGAGGAACTCAGCGCCTCATCATTTTGACAATATGAAAATTCTGCTTCTATCAGTTTATAAAACGCATCTCGCCCGTCTAAACCAAGCGAGACTGCATATGATTCAAGATCATCAGGAATGTCCCGGTCAAGACAAGTTTCAAAGTACCACATTAGCATGCGAAGCCGGTCTGCACTTGCATTCGTAGGGGAGCCAACGTTTTGCGCCTTGTTGAGCGCCCGGTCGCGGAGCTCTGCGTATTGGTTTGTTCGGCGTAGTTCGGAAAGCAAAAGGGCGTCTAGTTTCCCCGTATGGAGAGTTGTGCCTTGTTCCAGCCTAGCCCAATCGGCCAACATTGCTTCGTAGCTTTCGGGTGTTAGGTCGTTGGTTTCGATCCACTCCATCAAATCGCTTTGCCGCACTAAACCGATATCGGCCTTGTGGCCTACCATTTGCTTGACCAATGCGTCGCGATCAGGCTGTCGGTCCTGTCTTGAACCTTCTTTGCGTAAAAGAAGCGTAAGAACTGCCCGCTCGCGCAAGCGGGAAAACAGTTTTGGGTTTAGTCGCAGTTCATCGACAACCGCGTTGTGGTCAGAGGTTTCGTTCGTATCAACGCGTGCGCGCAGAGCTTTCCACATCAAAGTGGGTTCGGTTCGAACCGGGTCAGACGAGGGTAGGGGGGTGACGCTCAGATGCGCCGACATGCGCGTCAGCATTTCGCGGGCATCTGTGGCTTTGGCATCAACACGACCTGTAGGCAGCCATTTCTCAAACTCTGAAACCCCCGGCCGACCTTCCATTGCGCCGGTTATGTCGTTCCACCTGCGGTTTCGGTAGTGCATTGACTTGGCCTGTTGAACCATTTCAGCGGCGATTTCAGGGGGTAGCAGCCCAGCTTTTTCGGCGCTCTCTATGGTTGCTCGGATTGACACCATGGGCTCGCTGAGTGGTTTGAAACCCAGCTCAGCAGGGCTGTGCAGCACTGCAACTTCGTCATCGTCCTGAAGAACGCCATTGTAATAATCTTCGAAAATTCGTCCGACACCGATCATTCCAAAATCGGCCAGTTCGGCGGCCCGCAGCGCACCCATACTCGCGCTGCCGAAAACTGGGATACCTTGCTCCATCGCCCATAGGATTTCCTTGTGCCACACCGACGGAACACCTTCAAAGAAACCGTCAATGATCCCGATCGCCTTGGGGTTCTCGCGTGCAACGCGGTACACGTCGCCTTGCCGTACAGGGGGTAGAATAGCAGCATCCACGCAATCGGATACTTCGCTGGACTTTAGGGTTGGCCCCACAAAAACAACGATTGTCATGCCGATGTTCCCCTAGCTTTCTGCGCCCTTGCACCGGGAACATAGTCGGGCTCGTCATGTGGTGCCTCTAAACCTGGGATGACAGCCCGAACCACCGCCACATCATATTCCGGGCGGGAGAGATTAACGGTAACGACCTGAGGTAATCCAACAGCCGATAAGCGTGACAGTAGCAGCCCCAAGTCCTCATCAAAGGACCCGGTTTCATGTGTTGGACATTCCCCGAAGCTTTGCTCTGCTTTCGCGCCGTCAATTAGATCGCGTACATACTGCCCGCGATCCGTTTTCGCTTGATCTGTAAATTCTGTTGGATCCAGATCGTCGCGAGCGCCGGAGATATACGTCAATCGTGTTTGAGCTGCTTCGGTTAATGCTCTTAGCAGAGCGATGGAGCGATCTGGATGACACCCATCTCCAATTCCTATGTGCCCCGGTTGCCCGCCACCTTCGCAGATCACACAACGAAAACATGCGATGCCAACATCCGAGGTCGTGTTCCACAATCCGATCTCAAGCC
Source organism: Ruegeria sp. BE9 (assembly GCF_056538765.1). Lineage (NCBI taxonomy): Bacteria > Pseudomonadati > Pseudomonadota > Alphaproteobacteria > Rhodobacterales > Roseobacteraceae > Ruegeria > Ruegeria sp. BE9. The sequence continues at coordinate 132,520 of NZ_JBQFTS010000009.1, forward strand.
CGGCATCGACCATCATGTTAATAGCCTGCAGACAACGCGCATCATCAATACTGTTGGGATCAAGACGATGAGACGGTGGTTGGTGGCTCCACAGCGTTATGGCATCACGTTCTATCAGTTCGCAGATTGCGTGGCAGCTGGCCTCAACCACGTTGTTGCCGGATGCCAGCCCATTCGTTGTCCTTGAGAAGGCTGCCTGTCCTCCGACAGGGGCAGTAGTGTAATCGGTATCGACCATTTCTAGCGGAACCCAGCATGGCTGTTTGGTTCCCAGATCCTGTCCCTCGACCCAGAGCATGTTGGCATAAGGATCAAAGCTTCGACCTGTCACAGACGGCAGCCCCGATACGTCAACCACCGAAGCAACGTTGGTCAAATCATCATATCTCGCCAAGCGCTGCGGTAACTGCACCCGCTCTGCATGCCAAGATTCTATGGCCTCCATCACGCCAGAGGCTTCGGCCGCGCGTAATGACAAACCTTTCCCCAGTGAAACTGCAACAGATCGCGAATTCGGCCGCGAGACCATTACGGTGGGCAAACCGATACGATCCAATCCCGTAAGGTTCGCAATTCGGGTAATTCCCATTTCCCGGAGGTAAGGTTTGACGATTTCCAGGGTTTGTTCAGGATCACGTAATCGGTGTGTGTCCAGCACATATTTCTTTTGGGATGTGTTGGGCATTCTGAAGGCCTTGCGGTTCAAAAAGAGAAGCTAACCACAACGTTGAAATAACTTCGCTGGGCCAGATGGTTACAGGCAGGATGATGTATCACGTGGCATGCGTCAACATCGGCGTCGTGCGCCGGTTTGCTTTGGCGGAGAACTTGCGTTGTAGGGTTTTGGCACTGCGTCGGTAAATACCCGGCCGGTTTTGTACTTGTGGGCTGTATAATCGGGAAAGCTAAAACGCCTCTTAAGATAATTTAACATAATCATGATTACGCGAGATATGATAGCGATACAAAACCGATGATGTTAACCCCTCCAAAACCCAAGACTTCCGCCTTCTAGACTTCAACGGTGTATTGTTCGTGTGGTTAGGAAACGTTCCTATCAAACTCCAACCAGGCGAAGACTAAAACTCGGCCGTCATCGCGGACTCAACAGCATGGACGCCAATGCCGACAACAATTCCGGCGAAAATCAACCCGACAAACGCGTTGATGACTGCCAAAAACCGGCTTGTGGATTTTACTGGCTTATAGTCGCCGTATCCCACGGTGGTCGCGTTTATAAACGCATGATAGAGGCTCACCCCGGTTGACCAGCCCTCGATCCGGCCGATCAACACCCCAAGCGTGCAGACTGATACCAACAAAAATACCAGTATCGGTGAAAGATGAATCAGGTCCCAAAGAAAGACTGAGAGAAACGTGCAAATATAGCTGACGTCGCAATCCATGGCGAAGCTCTCCTTCTTCGCGAGCCGAAAACTAGTTAAATACCAAAGCCTTCACGGGCAGCAAAATGGCTTGCGCACGCAATACAATGGCATTGGCAATACCCATCCCGTCGACGATCCTTGCAAGGAATGCCGATAGACCTGTTATTTCTCCTGCTTCGATTTCTTTTGCGCGGCTTGTATAGGCGACACCAACGCACGAGCTACCTGGTGGGATACCCTGAAGGTGCTTGGGGAAAATCGGCGCGAGGAAGGTCGTAACAGTACCTGGGCGCGCCCGGTCCTGTGGATCAAGCAGGGCATCACCTGGTCGAAATTGCCCGGCAGCTATGGCGCCTTGCACTTCGTCGACAACCATCGGGATGATGGTTAACGGTTTAGAGGCGCACGTTATTTCTACCAACATGCCGGGTTTTACAACGCTTGCAGAAATCTGACCGAATGCCGCCACAAAGCGCCCTTGCCCCGTGACATCGGGAACCAAGATCCCGGCGGGGCGTAAAATTGGGTTCACGATGTCCCCGGGTTTCAAAAGAAATTGTGTGACGGTTCCATCAACCTCGGCGAACACTGTGGATTTTGAGATTTCATTCTCAGCCTCTCTTAACACAGTGCGTGCGCTTTCAAGTTGCGCGGGAAGAAGAGTGCTCTGGCGCAGTTTTGCGCCATCAAGTTCGGCCAGCACGGCTGCACGCTGACTTGTGGCGCTTGAAACGGCGGTCTGCAAACGCTCCAATTCTTGTTCGCTCACCACGGTGTCGTTGCGCTCAGCAAGCTCGAGGCGTCGTTCCAAGTCGCTAGTGGCTTGGGCTAGATCAGCTTCAACCGCTTGGACCCGTGCGGTAGCGCCCGCGATCTCAGTCGCAGTTAGCCCAAGTGCAGCTTCTATTTCCTCTATGCGGCGTTGCGCGGTTTCAGCTGCTGCTTCCTGTCGTGTAGTGTCCAATCGAAAAATAGCATCGCCGGCTTTTACAGATGCGTTATTGGCAACAAAGACTTCTGAGACTCGACCACCGCGATCGGACAAGACGGTAACTGTACGAAACACAGCTGAAACATTCCGCGTTGACGGGTGAAAATAGAAGATCACAGTGATCAACGTCACTGCGAGGATTGCGCATGCGGTCAAACCCCAGCGTAGTTCGTACCATACATTGAACAGGGTTATTTCATGGCCCCATCTCTTGCCCTGCTTGTATCTCCGGTACAGGTAATCAGGTACAATTGTGATCAGAGCAGAGAACAGCAACTCAAGCATCGCGGTTCTCCGAGAGGTCCGCTTCGGTTTTCAAAGGGAAGATTTCGTGCAACGGCACAGCGGCTATCAGGATGGCTGCAATCCAAAATGAATTATTGAGTGTAAAAAGAGAGATCAACCCCAACACGCCGACCAACTGCATTTGGACCTTGTGAGCGCCGGTCGCCATTCGGTCAGGAATGGATTGCACGGTGAAATAGAGGGCACCGAAACCCAGCAGTACCATAACGAGCACCACGCCAACCACGATGAGAAAGCCATCCGTCTCGCCCGGCGGTGTCACCCAAAATGGGAGTCTAGCCATCGCTTCATCAGAAATAGAGCTGTTCATATGAACCTCCTGTTTCTTAATGATCCTCTACAAGGATAAGCGATTGAATTCTCAAAGATCAAATCCGCCGATTTCTACGAAACGGGGGCACGCCATTCTAAGGCGACCACGACCCGAGCCCCCTGCCCTTTATGCCAAGCCTTGGCTCTCTGTAGCCGCATATTGTTCATCAACTGCACGTTTACGCCACGTACGTGTTCTAAAGTGCTGTTCGGAGTACAGTTGAGAAAATGATTAATCGTCAGCGGAACCAGTAGTCCCAGCCATCCAAGTAATACTCGGTCAAAATATGTGACTGAAGGGTATTGGGTTCTGCGCCTACCCGGTCAATGTCTTTACCGAACTCTTGCGTAGCATGCCACACTGCGTTCGTCAGATAGCGGACTGACTGCGGCGGATCTATGTTCCTATCCCGGACAGGTTCCGGAGAGGCGAGCACAAATCCCCATTCCCCAAAACTTGGGACGTAGCTATGATAAGGAATAGTGTTGAGCCCCTGCCCTAACCGTTGCGGATTTCGAGTTGCCTCTAACGTTTCCACAACTGACCAAAACGCCTGCCTGGCAAAAAACGGTGATCCCGCCTGCGTAACGAACAAGCCATGCGCCGACAGTCTTTCGACCACCAATCCATAGAATTGGCGCGTATAAAGCCTTGATAGCGCGATGGATTTTGGGTCCGGCAGATCGATGATATTGATGTCAAAAACCGTGTCGTTGCGTTCCAGATACTCCCACGCATCCTCATTGATAACCACAACCCGAGGATCATTGAGCGCATCAGCGTTCAGAGCCGACAGCATAGAATTCTCGCGGAAGACCTCAGTTACTCGTGGATCCAGATCAACGAGCGTGACGTTTTCAACATCCCGATACCGGAGTACTTCGCGTACGGCCATTCCATCCCCACCCCCTAAAATTTAAGACGTCTGCCCTGCGCGGAGCTAGCGACATGACTGGGTGTACAAGAGGTTCGTGGTAGCGATGTTCATCGAGTGAATCGAACTGGATTGAGTAGTTCAAAAACAGACGTACTCGATCTCGGTAACGTGTGACGGTTATCTGCTGATATGGCGTCGCTTCGGATAGGATGACATCGTCTTCGAACCGCACTTTCGCCCAGAACGACGGTGTCACCGATGCCAAATAGCATGGGAGTATCGTGCATAATCCTTTGTTCGCCCGCACCCTCAACGTGTTTGCCCTGTATAAACAAAGTGGTGCCGCACGACGCGCAAGCCACCACTTTGGCGACCTTCAGAGTTACCGGGCATTGCATGCTACAATTAGGGCAATTCAGAGCGTTCATACGCTCACGTCGTGCACAGTTTCACAGAGTTCAAGCGGAGAATGTGAGGAGTAGGTAAATAGCCCTAAAAGTGTTTCCAGGTTGCCCATGTTCACGTTGAACGGGTGATGCCCAACAGATGCCCCGCGCGTCCAGAAAGCCGTGCAGGGCAGTGTTTTGTTACTCAGCAGCTATTGCACGCTGACTATCGGCGTTTTGCCCGAACGGAACCCATTTCAGATCGCCATCATAACGCCAGGCCAGTTTGCCTTGATCATCCATGGCGATCAAATGCAGCCAGTTGTTGTCAAACAGAGCGCGGACTTCTGGATGGCGCTTGAGGACGTCCAACATTGCTTCTCTTGGGGCTTCGATGATGACGGACAACCGCAGGGGATCGTGTTGGAAGGCTTCGCCGTCATGGACAGATTGCCAAGGCAAGCCGGGGCGCGGAGCGCCATTGTTGCCCTCCAGAACGCCAATACCCCCCACAACGTTGTGCAGTAGCTTGTTACCTCCGCCCCACAGGCTTGGGGCTACGGTCGAGCCATAGTACTGCAAGCTGATCCAGCTAGCGACGACCACCGGAGCCGTCATGATAAGTTCGAGTACAGCGAACTCGTTATCCCGGCGCCAATCATAGTTGTGCAGAAAAGCCTGGCCGGAAAGATCGATTACTTCAGTGCGATGCCTTGGTGCTGCTACAAAGGTGCTGCATCCAGCCAGTCCCCATTCGGGGCGTGTCTCGGCCCAATCCCGGGCGCGGTCGGAAATAGCAGCGGCTCCGCTGGCCCTTGGCAATCGACGGGCGCGTTCCGCCCGTGCCAATTCACCAGCTGCGTCCAACCACTTTTTCAGCTGTTCGATGCTGTCGCCCGGAACCCCACCCGCTACATCCTGTTCGAAAAGAGTGACGCGGTCAGTTGTTGTGTAGTGCAATGCGGGAAGGAAAATGGTGTCTGGGGGAACATTGATGCCGAAATTTCTCAACCCTGACCGCACCTCGGGGTCATTTAGCAAGCTGGCAAGTAGTTGGGCGCTAACGTCGCCCGCGTGACCTCCACACGCGCCGCACTGCAGTGCACTTTCATGCGGGTTGTTGGTTACGTCGGCCCCATGTCCTGCTAGCATTACGATTGGAGCGAAATTTTCCGTGAGAGACATGGCAGTCAGCACCGATCGGGCCATCTCAACACGGCTTTCAAGGCTGATTTCCGGGTCTAGCCGAGGTGCAGGGTCAGTTTTGGCGTGGTGACCCAATCCCAAAGCATCCCGCACTAGTTTGCCGGCATAAAGCGGTCCGGTCGCTTCGACAAAAGCAAAGGACGAAACGGCCGCCAACTTGAACCGACCCCAGGCTCTTTTGGCGCGGGCTGAATACCGGCGACCGAGGTCGGTCTTTTGCGGCTCATTCACCTGCGAAGTTACACCCGGCTGCAAAAGAACGGGGCCACGCTGTTCTATCACATCTGATCCTGCGGCTCTATGTGCGCTGGCCAGACCGAAGAAACCTGCAAAGCCGATGGTTTCGATCCCCTCACCTTGTGTTTCCAAAGCGCGGCGAAAAACCTCAGACCTAACATCAATGCAAAAAGCAGCCTGAACCTGCGGACGTTGTTTGGCTTGGCGTGGTACGCCCCGCCCTAGACTGCCGGACAAAAGGCGTTGTCCCGCGCGTTCGGTTGCTTCTTGCATCACCGCATCGATAATGAGGTCAGAGGTTGGGGTTATGGGCAGCTCATGTGATGCAACAACTTCGGTCCAACGCGCGGCGATCTGGTCTTCGTACAAATTGAACAAGGCCTCGTCGAAGACCATTCGGATGGCCAAAAGCTCGGTTACGGTATGGTCCTGGTCACCGTTTAGTTCCGCCTGCCATTGCAGGTAGCGCCCATATTGAGCCCACCCGCCTAGTGTGATCAGCCAGCGGTGAAATGCCGTTGTAGCAGCATCGGTGTTGATCCCTAGCCGTTCTGAGGCCCGACCCAACGCCCGCCAATGAGACCGGTTGGTCCTCGCAACAAACGACCCAAATCCAGAAAGGCCATGGATCTCTGGCGTCAAATCCCGCGAGGCAAACTCGCGCCATGCACTGAATACACCTCCAGCTCGTGCTTGCTGCCAAAGGGCTTGGCCCTGATCAAAGTGGCTGGCGGCCCAAACTCCGATCCGGTCTTCGATCAATCCCGGCCAATCAATTCCCGAAACGTCGGCCGCAAGTTCAGCAACAGTAGGCATGGCTTTGGGTGATTTTGTGGGATGGTCCAAGGCACTTAGAACGTCATCAAGGGTAAGGGTTGTGAACTGATCCTCTTTTGCCGTCAGCGCATCCAAGATGTCGGCTTTAGTGAGTTTTCCGGATGCCAACTTTTGCTTCCAGTGCGCGCGGTTTGGCAGGACCCGAGTTCCGGCGACGCGGGCAAGACGCGCCGCCGCAACGGCCAATGGTTCAGTCGATTGGCCAAGGAATGGATTGACAGCGACTGTCGATGACAGTGGAAACATTGGTGGGATTTCATTTGCTGCGTTTTTGGCCTGACTGACAAGCTCTAGTAGCGGGGCGGGATAGGCTTCGAGTTTGGCAAACATGGAACTGTTCCTCTTCAGACTGCCGAGCGTTTGGACCAACCGTCCAGAAGCTTGTCGAAAATTGCGTTGGCATAGAGCCCGTTGGAAAGGTGAACCCGCAGTCCTGCGGCCGCTGGGTGCGACGCCCAAAGCGGGAAAGTAGCCTGCGCTACGGCGACCATGCCAAAGCTGCAAAGAGCGAGCACAATCAAGGCCCACTCCAACGGACCGGGTGTTGGGGCGGCGGGTAGTGTCCCTGCGGTGACGTGCTGTGCGATCACCTGCAGCGCGAAGTAGCTGACTGAGGTGACCAATGCGTAAGTCACTGTCCTTCGTGTCAATTCCCGCGGGGCGGCGTCGGCAAAACCCTGTGCCAGAAGGTATGCAACGCCAAAGATAAGGATCACACCGAGGGCGATAGCTTGCACGGATTTACCATCAAAGCCCAGCACGAAACCCACAAGGCCATAGATTACAATGGCCGTGGCGAAGGCCCTTAGTACGTTGCTTGCGCTGGGAACGGCGACTGGGCCGGGCCGACGTATGGCAGCCACATTTTTTACGGCTTCTCCGGAACTCAGGAAGGCGTGCGCCTTATATAGCGAATGCGCCACGATATGCAGCAGCGCCAATGGGAACAGGGCCAGCCCACATTGCATTATCATAAAGGCCATCTGAGCGATCGTGGACCATGCAAGCGAGGTTTTGACAGCAGGCTGCGTCAGCATCACCAACCCGCCGAACAGTGCAGTGAAACCGCCCAACATAACTAACAATGCCATCACACCTGGTGCGACGAGCATCACATCCGCAAACCGGATCAACAAGAAACCGCCCGCGTTTATTACTCCGGCGTGCAACAAGGCTGAGACTGGGGTCGGAGCCTCCATCACTTCGGTCAGCCAGCCGTGAACAGGAAATTGCGCCGAGGCTAAGACTGCTGCGAAGGCAATTAAAAGCGCCGCAATTGCTGTCGTCCAACCGGGTTGAATGGTTCCATGGATCGTTTGGATATCTGTGGTGCCCGTTGTTGCAGCCAGCAGAATGAGGGCAACAGCCAGCAACACTTCGCTCGACCTTGCGACAACCGTTTTCTTGCGCGCTGCGCGCTGTGCGGTTGCGCGATCTGGATAGAACAGCAGCAATCGATGAAGGAAAACACTGGTCGCTATCCACGCAGCAAGCAGTTGAACTAGGTTGCCGGACATCACCAGGATCAGGACGGAAGCCAGGGTTGCGGCCATCCAACTTGTGAACATTCCCTGCCTTGCCTCTCCGTCCATATAAGTCGCTGAGTAGCGCAGAACGACCCAGCCGATAAAACTGACCAATGTCAGCATCACAGCGCTTACGGCATCCAACCGGACTGAGATCCCGAGCCCGAATGCACCTATCAATCCAGACGTGCCGGGACCGTTCAGCATTAAGGCAGTAACTGACAGCACTGAGGTCATAAAGGCGACGAATGCAGCGGCTTCGACCAGCTGTGGGATGCGACCCGGCCGAATTCCGGGGTGGCGTGACGCATAAAGAGCGGCCGCAATCAGCACCAACGGGCTGAGTAGGGGGAGATAGAGATACAGCATGAGGAATGTCCCTTGGTTCTTGTGGGCAAGTGCCTTGGGGCATCCAGTTAGGACAGAAATTACGCCATTAAAAATACATTGTTTGTGATGTTTCGTTCTAATAAATAGAATGATATGCCACTGAACTATCATCATCTGCGTTATTTCTGGGCGGTTGCGCATGACGGAAATCTGACCCGAACTGCGCAGCGCTTAAACTTGTCTCAGTCTGCGCTATCTGTGCAAATCAAACAGTTGGAAGAACGCTTGGGGCATGCGCTTTTTGAACGGCGGGGCCGGCAGCTTTATCTGACCGAGGCTGGGCGGATTACTCTGGACCATGCAGATGCGATTTTTTCAACGGGGCAAGAGCTTGTCGCTACGCTGAACGAGGCGGTGCAGGATCGTAAGGCATTGCGTGTTGGGGCCCTGTCGACCTTATCACGCAACTTTCAGATAGGGTTTCTGAGGCCGATTTTATCTCGGTTGGATGTCGAGGTGATCCTGCGCTCCGGAAGCCCGGCGGAACTGTTGGAGGGGCTCGAGACGCTGAATCTTGACTTGGTTCTAATGAATCGCCCACCGCCTGATGATAGCCTGACGCCATACGAAACACACCAGATCGCCGAACAAGCTGTCAGTATTGTTGGGACACCACAGCGACTTGACCCGGAGAAGCCGATCAAAGAGTTGCTTGGTGAACAACCCTTTATTTTACCGACCACTGACAACAGCGTGCGAACAGCTTTTGATGCGATGGCCAGCCGCATGTCAGAGCGGCCCCAAGTCGCCGCCGAAGTGGACGATATGGCCATGATGCGCCTTCTGGCCCGAGAGGACATCGGTCTTGCGTTGGTGGCTCCGATCGTCGTGACTGATGAATTGACGTCTGGCCGACTTGTGGAGGCAAAGGAACATCCTCGGATAAAGGAAACCTTTTATGCAATAACTCTGCGGCGGAGGTTCCCCAATCCTTTGGTGCGTTCCCTGTTGTCCTTCAACCACGAGTCTCTGCTGTCGTAAGAGTTCCGCAAGTCACCCTCACAACAGCGGTGTACATGCCCGTTTTGCCCATTCCAAAGCAGAAGCCGAAAGGCCGTGGCCAATAAGATCTAACAGGTTCGCGTGGTACGTATTCAACCATTCACGTTCAGCTGAGGTCAGCATGTCGGGTATCAGCATATCGGTCTGAATCGGACACCAAGTGAGATTTGAAAACTCTAGAAACCCGTCTTCAGCCTTCGTGACTACGAACAGGTTTTCGATCCTAATGCCAAAGCAGTCGGTCTCATAATATCCGGGCTCAATGGACAGGATCATGCCGGGTGCCAGATCTACAGGGTTATAGGGTTTTCCGATGCGTTGAGGGTGCTCATGCACCGACAGGCGATGGCCGACTCCGTGACCAGTTCCGTGATCGTAGTCCAGACCTAGATCCCACAATGGGCGGCGGCAGATCGCGTCGATGTGGTGTCCCTGAGTGCCGGGTGGAAAACGCAGGGTAGCAAGTGCATGAAAGGCTTTGAAAACAGCCGTGTATGCACGATCGTATCCCTCAGGCCGCTCAGCGCCAAAGGCGAAGCTACGCGTAGCATCCGTTGTTCCAGTTTCATATTGTCCGCCTGAATCCAGAAGGTATGTGCCGTCCTTACGGAGCGGCACTGTGTTGCCTTCTTGTGTCGCATAATGGCACATCGCGGCATTCCCGTCTGCTGCTGAGATCGGGTTGAAGCTCTCTTCCAGAAAACCGGGCTGCGCTTGCCGAAAATCGTGCATTGCCTGCTCTGCAACGCGTTCGGTCAATGGATCACCCAATTTGGCCCGGTTTGGCACCTCGGTCGCCAACCAGGCGCAGAACTCGGTCCAGGCGATGCCGTCCGCGATATGGCAGGCACGCATCCCTTCTATTTCAACAGGGTTCTTGTGTGCCTTGGCCGACGTTAGCAGACTAGGATGTGGCATCTGGTCGGCAGTGGTGTGTTCCAGGGTCATCCGGACCGCAGCTGGTGAAAATGCGGGATCGAACAAAACCCCCTGCCCCGGCTTGCTGCTGGCTTCAAGCGTCGACAAAAAGTCCGCGGGCTTACTTACGCGAACGTTCTCGGGTAGATGGTCGATGACGTTCTGGTCCAGCTTTTGCGCAGCGACAAACCACTGCACCTGCCCGAATGCATCCAGCAGCAAAAATGACTGCGGCACCGTGTTAAAAGCGACATCTGCGCCTCGGACATTCAGCAACCAGGCAATATTGTCCGGTTGCGTTTCAACCAGCAAGCCAGCCCCCATTCTTTGCATTTCTTGGACGAGGTCTGCGATTTTGTCTTGTGCCGTCTTGCCGGACAACTGAAGGGGGAAAGGTTCTATCTTGTTCATCGGTGCCGGAGGCTGATTGGTCCAAACCGCATCAACAGGGTTCTCTTTCACCGCAACCAATGCTGCTTTTGGCAATGCACTCATGAACCTATCAAGAAAAACCGGCGGTAGGTGCATTGGATCAAAGCCGACACGCCATCCAACCTGCGCCTGTTCAGAAAGCCAGTGTTCCGGCGGATCGTCGTACAGGTGTTTGTGTGTGAACAAGGGCGCAGGGCATTCGTTGGTTGCCTGGACGACGTAGCGGCCGTCGACAAAAACTGCGACCGTTTCCATTGTGATAATCGCCATGCCCGCGGAACCGGTAAAGCCAGTGACATAGGCCAAGCGTTCGTCATGGGGTGCCACATACTCTGCTTGATAAGCATCGTAGCGGGGCAGGATGAATGCGTCCAATCCTTGGGCCTGCAACTCTGCCCGCAAGGCAGCGACGATGGGGCCACGATTGGAATTGGGGGCATCAAGCATGTGCATTGATCTCTTCAACGTGATGACAGGCCACATCCCCTCTACCTTTGTAAGGCAGCAAGGTTGGAACCTGGTTTTTGCAAATTTCGCTCGCGTATCGACAGCGAACGTGGAACGGGCAACCGGATGGCATGTTTAGCGGCGAAGGAAGTTCCCCTTCGAGTTTCGTTGCCCTACCACGATCATCCGGGTCCAGCGATGGAGCCGCAGACAAAAGCGCCTGACTATAGGGATGAGCTGGGTCTGAAAACAGTGTTTCGCTGTCTCCGATCTCAACAATACGGCCGAGGTAGATCACGGCCACCCGATTAGACACGTGTCTGACAAGACGCAGGTCATGCGCGACAAATAGGATTGTAAGATCAAGCTCTTGCTGTAACTCCAGCAGCAGGTTGACTACTTGCGCCTGAACCGAGACGTCCAATGCAGAAACCAGTTCGTCGGCTATGAGCACTTCTGGCTCAACCGCCAAAGCTCGGGCAATTGCGATGCGCTGACGTTGCCCACCGGAAAACTCGTGGGGCAGTTTGTGCTGCGCGTCTTGTGGTAGACGAACCAGCTCCAAAAGCTCGGCTACTCGTGCAGGAATTTGTGCGTCAGGGCGCATTTCATGGACCCGAAGCGCCTCGGCCAGAATTTGGCCTGTCGTCATGCGTGGGTTGAGTGAGGAATATGGGTCCTGGAACATCATCTGGACACGGCGGTTATAGCTGCGATCCGATTGTTGTTTTGCGTCAAAGATGTTCTGCCCATCAAAACGCACCTCGCCTTTGCTCGGCTTGTAGAGGCGAACGATGCAGCGCGCCAAAGTGGATTTCCCACAGCCGGATTCCCCGACGACGCCAAGCGTTTCGCCGCGGCTCAGATCAAGGCTGACACCGTTCAGCGCATTGACGACACGGCCCGGACGCCCCATGGCCACATCGGCCATGCTGCGCCCAAGCGGGAACCGCAGATGCAGGTCGCGAATCTGAAGCACGGACTCTGTCATGCGGCATTCCCCTGCGAATTGGTGGCCGGGTTAAAGCATGCAACGTTTCGACCCTCTGTAACGATTGTCAGAGGCGGGCGGTCCTCAGTACAGGCCGCTATGCAGGTGGCGCAGCGTGGCGCAAAGGCGCATCCCTGCGGCAGAGCATCAAGGCTGGGCGGAACACCCGGCACCGAATAAAGAGGTGTGCGTGGGGGGAGATTTTCCGGTACGGACCGCATTAGCCCAACCGTGTACGGATGGCGTGGGTCTTTCAGCACACCGCGAACCGAACCCTGTTCGACTATCCGACCGGCATACATAACAGCAACGTTGTCACACGTTTGGGCCACTACGCCCAGATCATGGGTCACCAAAACAACGCCCATATCCATGTCCTGAGCCAACCGCAGGATCAAATCGAGGATCTGTGCCTGAATGGTCACATCCAAGGCCGTTGTGGGCTCATCCGCCAGTAACAGCTTGGGATTTGCAGCAAGCGCAATGGCGATCATCACGCGTTGCCGCATCCCGCCTGAAAACTGGTGCGGGTAGTCCTTTAACCTTTGTGCAGCCGAAGGGATGCCAACAAGATCCAACATCTCAATGGCTCGGTCGCGGCGCGCAGATTGGGACAAATCTGTATGCGCGCGAAGAGTTTCTTCGAGTTGAAGACCAACCGTGAGGAGTGGGTTGAGAGAAGTCATCGGCTCCTGAAAGATCATTGCGATCTCGCGGCCTTGGATTTGGCGCAAGGCTCGATCTGGCATTCCCACTAGGTCGCGCCCTTGCCAGCGTACTTCGCCGGTGACGTCGCCGTAACGCCGTGCGAGCCCTATGATAGACCGTAAGGTGACGCTCTTGCCTGATCCACTTTCACCAACCAGCCCCAGAACTTCTCCACGCGCAACCGAGAAACGGACATCTCGCAAGGCCGGAAGGGGCCGGCCAGCGCGATGAAAAGTAGTGTTCAGGCCGTCAACTTCGAGTATCGGTGTATGATGCTCCATCCCCTACCCTCGCGGTCTCAGTAAATCGGCCAGCCCGTCGCCCAAAAGCGAGAAGCCCAGCCCTGTCAAAACGATGGCAACGCCGGGCATCAGACTCAGCCACCATGCTGTTGAGATAAAATTGCGACCTTCGGCGATCAGAACACCCCATTCTGCCTGCGGTGGCTGAGCACCCAAGCCGAGGTAGCCTAGCGATGAGCCAAGCAGGATCACCAACGCCATATCGGTCATCCAGTAGACGATTACAGGAGTTATCGCGTTGGGCAGCAGGTGGCGAAAGATGATGCGCTTGTCGGAGTAGCCCATGACAACACCAGCGGCGGCATAGTCGTTGCCCATTTGCGCGATCACTTCAGCTCGCATCAGGCGTGCGTAGTACACCCAGTAGACGACCGAAATCGCGATATACATGTTGACCAATCCCGGCCCTAGAACCGCAACAACGGCGATAACCAGAACAAGGAATGGGAAGGTGATCACTGCATCCACAATCCGGCCAAAGATCAGGTCAGCGATACCTCGATAGTATCCGACTAAAGCCCCAATAATGACGCCAGTCACAAGCGCGAAGACTGTTCCGAAAATAGCCATCTGCATGTTCACCTGATAGGCCCAGATCACGCGAGACAAGCTATCCCGCCCCAACAAATCCGTGCCGAAGGGATGCGCCCATGAGGGTGGTTGCCGGACCGCAAGGTAATCAATCGCGTTGGGATCATACGGGGCAAAAAAGCCCGGAAAGATGGCCAAAAGGATCGAGAACCCAATGATGATCAGTCCGGCAACAAACCCGGGCTTGCGCAGGGCCCTCTGTAAAAACGTGGGCTGTGTGGGGGTGAAGGTCGCATCACTCATTGTAGGCGCATCCTTGGGTCAAGACGGCTCTGGAACAGGTCCGTCATGAGAAAGACCAGCGACACCAGCAGGGCGAAGGTAAGGGTCAGCCCCTGGATCAGGGGGTAATCACGGGCAAAGATGGCTTCGAGCATCAAACGTCCCATCCCTGGAACAGCAAATACCGTTTCGGTGACCAGAGTGCCGCTCATCAGGTTGCCGATGGACAGGCCCAACAGAGTTACGGTTGAGATCAAGGCATTCCGCAGCACATGCCGCCCCAAGATCAGACGCGCGGGCAATCCTTTGGCGCGGGCGAATTGGACATATTCGGCGTCCAGAACCTCAATGATCGCGCTGCGTAGGTTCCGCATGATGATGGCCGAAGTATAGAGCGCCACGGTCACTGACGGCAGGAACAGGTGGTAGAGCCGCTCTCCAAAGGTGTCCCCATATCCGCCGACAGGAAACAGGCGCAGTTGGGCGGCGAGAAAGGTCAGTAAAACCAATCCGATATAGAAGACTGGCATCGACAGACCGATCTGGAAAACAGTGCGGATCACTGCGTCAGGCCAACGTCCGCGGTTCAGTGCCGCCACAAAGGCCAGAGGCCCGGCAATCAAGAGAGACAAAACCACCGAATAGATCGTCAGAAACACGGTAATGGGCAGTCGATCAGCGATGACCGTTGTGACATCAGTGCGCATCAGGATGGACCGCCCCAAATCCCCCTGTAGCGTATTGGTAAGAAACAGCCAGAATTGCACAAACATAGGCTGTGTCAGGCCAAGCCGTTCGCGAATGGCTTGAATATCAGCGTCCGAGGCACGGTCGCCAGCCATGGCAATTGCTGGATCGCCGGGCAACATACGTACCAAAAGAAAGATGATCACCATGACCAGAATAAAGGTCGGGATCATCAGAAGTAGACGCTTGAATATATAGGATAGGCTGGACAAACGCTGGCTCCGCAAAATTCACCCGCCGCCCGTAGGCGACGGGTTGAGGGGGTCAGAGGTTAACGGCTTATAGTCGCTTCGTCGAAGATATTATTGCCCAGAGGCGTTTGTACGTATCCGTCGACGGCGGTCCCCAATGCCACGGCAAAAGGCGTCTCATACATGAACAGCAATGGTGCTGCTTCGGCATAAATCTCTTGCATCTTGGCAAATTTGGCCTTGCGGGCCTCGGGGTCCATCTCGTTCGCAGCTTCTTCGAACAGGGCGTTGAACTCGGAGTTTTCCCAGCCCGTGCCAACAGCTTTGGCGGTTGGCGTATATCCTAGCCAACCCACAACCTGGCTTGGGTCGTTTACGTCATTCACCCAGCCATAAGTGTGAATATCGAACTCACCAGACCGGTTTTTGGCACCGCGAGTGGCACCGTCCACCTGTTCTACGACAAGGTTGATGCCCAACTCGCCCCACATCTGCTGAAGAGCGGCAAAGATCGTGGCATCATCCGCCGATCCAGCCAGAGTAGTCAGAGTCACCTCGGTTCCCGGCTGAATGCCCGCTTCTGAAATAAGCGCTTTGGCCTTTTCCAGATCATAGGAATAAAGCGGGCCCAGGTCGGCGGCGTATTGCGTCGCCTTTGCCATAAGCGGTGAGCTCATGGGCTGCCCAGCTCCGTGAAGAACCACACCGATCAGAGCGTCTTTGTTGGTGCCGTAGTTCAGTGCCTGCCGTACGCGTGGGTCAGCCAACGGGTTGGGTGAGCCGTCTGCGCGGGCGTCACGCGTGTTGATCGGCGAGTAAATGATCCGCGTCGACGGATAAAGCTGCATGTCGATATTTGGATCGGCCTCCAGCTCTGCCACACGGCTGAAGGGGATGAACTCGGCCGCATCTACCTCTCCGGCCTGTAGTCGAAGAATTCGGGTAGCGTCATCGGGCACAATCTCGAAGTGCACACCATCAAGATACGGAAGGGCTTTGCCGTCCGAACCCATGCGCCAGTAATTTTCGTTGGCACAAAAATCCATCGAGGCGCCTTGTTCGAAACCGCAAAGATAGAAAGGGCCAGAGCCGACCCCGGCAGTCGTTGCAGCAAAGATAGCAGCAGATTTGTCTTGATCGGTATCACCAGCAGCCGCATCAAAAGCAGCCTTAGACACGATAGCCGTGTTGAAGGTGGCCAACATCGACAGGATCGTTGGATCCGGCGCGTTCAACGCAATATTGATCGCGTTTCCGTCTGCTGACACTGAGTCAATCGAACCCAGCAAACCTGCCCAAGGGCTTAGGTCCGGGTTGCGGGCGCGATCCAACGAGAAAACAATGTCCTCACCAGACATGGGTGTCCCATCAGCAAAAACGACACCTTCGCGCAAGGTTAGAGTGACCGTCTTCCCGTCGTCGGAAACCGAATAGCTTTCGGCCAAACCTGGTTCGACTGAATTTCCGTCGGCACTACCGCGAAGCAAGGTATCGAACAGGCTGCCAACCATCCAGATATCCGGATTGCGATCTGCATAAATGGGGTCGATCAGCCGTGATCCGTCATAACGGGCAAAGTTGAGCGTGCCCCCTCTTTCCTGCGCCATAGCCGGCACTGCCAGAGCCGCAGCAACGGTTAATCCCAATACCGTCTTGAGCTTCATTCTTTTCTCCTCCCGCAAAAATCTTTGTCAAACTTGCGAGAGACAATAAGTGATTCTTAAATTTACTAAAGAAAATTTTAGTAAAGAATGAAAAAATTTTACTAATACGTTCAAGGTGACAGTTTTTTCACCTTCCAGAGTAGGTTAAGAAGTCCCGCTGTCTTTTATCGGTGAAGTTGTGACCCACAACTCGACCGCCTCTGTTTCACCCAATACGACGGAATAATGCCGCGCTGAGGTATCGTGATGAACGACATCTCCGGGGGACATGATAAAAATCTGGTCCCCGAGGTGATATTCCAGCTGTCCAGAGAGCAAATAGCAGAATGCCTCACCGTCATGGCACATCTTTTCTGAAACGTGACCAGCGGGCCGGTGAACGATCTGCGGATGAAACAACGCACCTGAAAAGCCAGGGCCCAGCTTTTCATAAAAACGCCCGCGCGTTCCAAGAGAATAAGTTTGGCGCTTATCTTTGGGAACGTATTCCGAGAATACCTTGGGTACGCTCAGAAGTTGTTCGATACTGGTTTGCAGCGCTGCTGCGATCGCCATCAAAGAAGTCAGCGAAGGTGAACTTATCCCCCGCTCCACCTGCGATAGGAAACCCGTTGTAAGATCGGCAGACTTGGCCACCTGTTCCAACGTCATGCTCATGGCTTTTCGGCGTCTGCGAATGGCTTGCCCTAGCTCGGTCGGCTTGCCTTTTGATTTGGATTTGGCACGCTCGGTTGGAGCTGACATGTGGTGTCTCCTGCGGTTTTAGTTATCTCACCCATTGAATATAAAAACTGCAGAAAGATCAAAAAATTTTTTAGTCATGCTAAAATCAGGCTATTAGCCTTTGTTTTCAGGAGGTGTGGGAAAGAGTATTCATATGTTGCGAATGTCGCGCGACATTTCATAACTAATCAAAAAGGTCTGATCCGAACATGAGCAAACACCCGATCCTCTGGTCATTTCGTCGTTGTCCGTATGCTATGCGTGCACGGCTGGCCATTGCCAGCTCAGGGACAGCTGTAGAGTTGCGCGAAATCCTGTTGCGGGACAAGCCTAAGGCGTTTTTGGAAACTTCAGACTCAAGCACAGTGCCTGCCCTGCGACTGCACGACCGGGTTCTGGATGAAAGCCTAGACATCATGATCTGGGCGCTGGAACAAAATGATCCGCTGGGTCTTTTGGATATGCCTGCAGAAGGTTGGGAATTGATCGCAACTAACGATGGCCCATTTAAGGATGCGTTGGACCACACGAAGTATTCTACCCGCTATCCAGATCTGGACGCGACAGAGGAACGGGAAAAGGCGGCCATGCACCTTAGGCGTTTGGATGATCGTCTGAACGGTCGCATGTGGCTGTTTGGTGAGCGCGCGACGATAGCCGATCTGGCTTTGCTGCCATTTGTTCGGCAGTTTGCTCACATCGACCGAGCGTGGTTCGACGCGCAGCCTTGGCCACATTTGCGCGGTTGGTTGGGCCGCTTTTTAGACAGCGCGCTTTTCGTGGGTATAATGAACAAGTACGCGCCGTGGTCTGAAGACGGCGCGCAAGTTTTGTTCGGAGAATAACTGGCTGCGGTGTTAGTCCGCAGCCACGCGTCTTACCAATCGATAGATCACGACAAAGAAGACCGGAACAAAGATAACGCCCAATACGGTGGCCGAAATCACGCCTCCCATAACGCCCGATCCCATCGCTGTGCGTCCACCGGCGCCGGCGCCTGTGGACAATACCAACGGCAGCACTCCTAACGAGAAGGCCATCGACGTCATCAAGATGGGTCTGAACCGCTGATGCGCCGCGTCTCGAACCGCTTGGAACAGAGGCTCCCCTGCTTCGACTTTATCGCGCGCAAATTCCACGATTAGAATGGCGTTTTTGCCTGTCAGGCCAATGACTGTGAGCAGCGCAACCTGAAAATACACGCCATTCTCAAACCCGCCAAGCCAGGCCCCGGTCAGTGACCCGGTTATGCCAATCGGCATGGCTAGCATAACGGCGAATGGAATGGTCCAGCTTTCATATAGTGCTGCGAGACATAAGAACACTGCCGCAAGAGACAGAAGGTATAGCATCCCTGCCTGGTCGCCAGACTCTCGTTCTTCCAGAGACAAGCCTGTCCAGGCAATTTGGTAACCCGGCGGAAGTTGCTCGGCCAGCGTTTCAATCTCTGCCATAGCCTCGCCGGTTGTAAAGCCGCCTGCCGGGCTGCCCTGAAGCTGAATGGCCGAAACCCCGTTGTATCGGTACAACCCTTGCGGACCGTACTGCCAGTTCGTTGTCGAGAAGTTTGAGAACGGAACGAGCCCGCCGGAATTATTGCGCACCCGCCATGCTCCAATATCTTCGGGGACCATGCGGTAAGGCGCGTCGCCTTGAACATACACTCGCTTGATCCGTCCCCGATCCAAGAAGTCGTTCACGTATCGCCCTGCCCAAGCAACTGACAATAGCTCACCCACTTCCTGAGCAGACAACCCCATTGCGCCTGCGGCTCGCCAATCTAGGTTGATGTTGAACTGCGCAGCGTCTTCAAGCCCGTTTGGGCGGATCGAGGCAATCTTTTCGCTTTGCGCAGCAAGGCCCATCAGTTGGTTTCTTGTTTGGATCAACTCTTCATGACCTTGGCCGTCGCGTGCCTGAAGGTAGAAGTCAAATCCACTGACGTTACCAAGTTCAATCACCGCCGGCGGTACGATAGGGAAGACCAGCGCTTCTTGAATTTGCGAAAACGCACCAAATGCCCGACCGGCAATGGCCTGAACGCTGCGATCAGGCGTTTTGCGCTCGTCCCAGTCTGTTAGGCTGATAAATGCCAGACCCATGTTCTGCCCCTGCCCGGCAAAGCTAAAGCCGCGCACGGTAAAGACCGAAGCTACATTCTCAGCCTCGTTTTCCATGTAATACTGCTCGATCTGTTCAAGCACCGCTTCGGTCGACTCGGCGGTCGAACCAGTGGGGCCCTGAACAAGCGTGAACAGGATGCCCTGATCTTCCTCGGGCAAAAAGCCGGTGGGAGTGCGGGCAAAAAGGAAAACCATCGCAACGCCAATCAAAAGGTAGATCAGTCCAACACGCACCGGGCGCCTGATCGAGAAACCTACGAGTGAAGAATAACGCTCAGTCAGGTTGTCGAAGCCTCGGTTGAACCATCCGAACAGTCCGCGATTGCGCTTGTCGTGATCTGGCTTGCGCAGCATCGTGGCGCACAAGGCGGGCGTAAGTGTCAGCGCCACCACAACGGACAGCATCATGGCCGAGACGATGGTGATCGAAAACTGTTGGTAAATAACCCCGGTTGAGCCACCGAAAAACGCCATCGGAATGAACACTGCAGACAACACAAGGGCGATACCGACCAGGGCGCCAGTAATCTGACCCATCGATTTCTTTGTGGCCTCGTATGGGGATAGCCCCTCTTCTTCCATGATGCGTTCAACGTTTTCGACAACGACAATGGCGTCATCCACCAACAGGCCGATGGCCAGAACCATTGCCAGCATAGTCAACGTGTTAATGGTAAAACCAAAAGCCGCAATGATCCCGAAGGTCCCGAGCAAAACAACTGGTACGGCGAGCGTCGGAATGATTGTCGCGCGAAGGTTTTGCAGGAAAAGGAACATGACCAAGAAGACCAAGACGATCGCTTCGATCAGTGTGTGGAGTACTTCTTCAATCGAAATTTCGACGAACGGAGTCGTGTCGTACGGGATGACGTATTCCACACCCTCAGGGAAATAGGCTGAGACCTCTTCCAGCTTGTGCTTCACCCTTTCGGCCGTATCCAGCGCGTTTGCACCTGAGGCAAGCTGAATGGCCAAGCCTGCTGTTGGGTTGCCGTTGTACCAAGCCGAAGTTGTATAGCTTTCAGCCCCTATCTCAACGCGTGCTACGTCTCGCAAAAGCACAAGGCCGCCATCGGTTTCGGCGCGAACGACGATCTGCTCAAAGTCTTCCGGGGTGGATAGCAGCGACTGTGCTGTAATCGTCGCATTCAATGCCTGCCCTTCGACTGCTGGAAGCGAGCCAAAAGAACCTGCCGACACCTGTGCGTTTTCCTGAGACACGGCTTGTACGATGTCAGATGGGGTCAGCTCAAAGGCAGCCAGCTGTTCCGGATTCAGCCATATCCGCATTGCGTATTGCGCGCCAAAGACCTGAACATTGCCCACACCGCTAAGGCGGCTGAATTCGTCGACCATGTTCGAAACAAGGTAATCCGACAAATCGACTGCATCCAGACGATTGTCTGTCGACACAAGCGCCGCAACGAGCAGGAAGCCACCTGAGGACTTTTGCACGGTGACACCCTGCCTTTGCACCGTTTCGGGAAGCAACGGAGTGGCTTGGCTCAGTTTATTTTGAACTTGGACCTGCGCGATATCAGGGTCTGTGCCCGTTTCAAAAGTCAGCGTGACCGATGACGCCCCTGTCGATGTCGAGGAGGAGTTGATGTAGCGCAACCCATCCAATCCCGTCATCTGTTCTTCGATGACCTGAGTTACAGTGTTGTTCACCGTCTCGGCAGATGCCCCAGAGTAGGATGCATTTACATCTACTGTGGGCGGGGCAATTTGCGGGTACTGGGACACCGGCAAACTTAGGACGGACAGGACACCGACGCCCATAAGCAAAATCGAGATGACCCACGCGAAAACAGGTCGATCAATAAAGAAGCGTGCCATGGATTGCTTTCACATTCAGTTGCAGGAAGCCGAACGTTTCACTTAGGAAGCGTGGTTCAGGCGTCAGGTTCTTCGGTTGGGGCTACAGTCGCCCCAATTCCTATCTTTTGCAGCCCGGCCACGATCAGTCGGTCACCCGCCTTAAGCCCATCTGTGACGATCCATTTGTCACCTTCTGTGCCTCTGACTGTCAGGATACGCTCGGCCACGGTGTTGTTCTCGTCGACAACCATGGCAGTAGGTTGCCCGCGTCGGTTACGCGCGACGCCCTGTTGCGGGGCGAGTATGGCGCCTTGCAGTACTTCGAACGGAAGATGCGCGGTAACATACATGCCGGGAAGGACAATTTGCTTGGGGTTCGGGAATTCGATCCGCAGAACCGACACGCCAGTTTGAGGGTCGACCTGCGGTTCAGCCGCAAGAACGGTTCCGGTCTGATCAAAAGTCGATCCATCAGCCAGCGTTACCGTAACAGTAGGATCCAGCGACTGTAAGGTCGCGGGTTGATCCGCAATGGCCCGGTTAAAACGCAGCACATCCTGAGTTGAAACTGCGACGTCCACGTAAACCTTGTCGATTTGTCGAATTACGGCCAGCGGTTCCGCTTGCTGCGCGGTTACCAGCGCACCTTGCGTTGCGAGTGCACGTCCGACGCGACCGGACAGAGGCGCACGGATTACGGTATGTTGCAGGTCGATTTTGGCGGCTTGTAGTTGCGCTTTGGCCACCAGCAATGCGGCCTGAGCCGAGTCTCTTTCAGCAACCGCGCTATCCACTGCCTGCTGGCTGGCGACGTTTCGAAGTAGCAGTTCTGCAACCCGCTTTTCTTCTTTTTGAGCGGCCGTCAGACGCGCTTCCGCCTGCGTTACGCTAGCCGAGGCTTGCTGAACACGAGCGTCATAAATGTCGTCATCGATCCGGTACATTGCGTCGCCTTCCGCGACTGTGCCACCTTCTTGGAACATGCGTTCAACGATGATGCCGGATACTTGCGGTCTTACCTCCGCCACACCCAACGCTGCAACGCGGCCTGGCAGTTCAGAGAACAAGGTGACGTCTTTGGCTTCCAGTGTCACGACGGTGACGGGAACGGGTGCGGCTGATTGAGCGACTGCGTTAGATGCGAAGCCGGAAAGCAGTGCTGCCATCGACATCAAAAGGAAGCGTCGGGTTTTGAACATTTTCGCATCTCCGTTTTGTACGGCTAATAGCAAGTACTGAATTGCAGGGACCACCGTTAACCAGAGCGGGCAAGTTTTGACAGATCTCATCGAAAGCGCAATGCAGGTCAGGTAGAAATGTCATGCGCTATCACTGCATAGCCCTTCCCTGAGATTTCCAAGCACAAATTGCAATAGCTAATTTACTTTTTGGGTGTAAAAAACTCCTGCCACACGTGTTTGTGTTCGACAGTTTAGCACATTGGCGTGGCGTCGCCGTTGGTGCTCAGTACAAATTTGTCAGGTTTTAAACAGGTCCCGCAGCGCGTCTAGATTACCTTCATGGTGCAACAGCCCAATCATCAACAGTAAACGTGCTTTGGCGGCAGGCAGGTCGCCGGCTAAAATACAGCCAGCTTTTTCAAGTGTGTCCCCTCCGCCGGCATCCCCGTAGATTGGTTCGACATTACCGTGATACACCCGCGTCGCGATGACGACGGGAATATCTTTGCTCAAAGTGTATTTGATCGCATCAAACATCTCCGAGTTTACGTTACCCGCACCTACGCCGTTCACTACGATCCCTTTGGCCCCGGTATCGACTGCGTGACGTAGAAACCGCCCGTCAGATCCCGCATAAGCCATGATCAGAGGTACGTCCGGTAGGGTCTGGGGGAGCGGGTTAGGTAAGGGCATCCGTACTCGGTTCAGGCGATCGTTGATCCGCTGAACCTGGTCGTCGAAGATATACCCAAGATACCCCTTCTCGCCTGAATTGAACGTCTGGACATTGGTCGTCTGGGTTTTGCGCACGTGTCGTGCTGAGTTGACATATCTGTTCAATGTAACAGAAACGCCCCAGTTCTGCGCGTTAGGCGACAGCACCTGAACCACGGCGTCGTTGATGTTGCCCGGTCCGTCTGGGTTAGGGCTTGAAGCATCATTCATCGCCCCGGTGAACACTACGGGCTTATTACTTTTTAGCGTTACATCCACGAAAAAAGCGCCGTCGGCCATGGTATCTGTTCCATGTGTTACAACGGCGCCACCGATATCAGGACGGGCCAGGATTTCGTCCAAAGACACACTTAGACGAGCCCAATCCATCGGGGTCATTTGAGACGAGTCAATGTTACTGGCTTGCAGTACCCCGACGTTGGCCAACTTTGATAAATTTGGCACCGCTTCAACAAGATCTTTGGCTGAGACAGCGGGAACTGCTCCGCCAGTTTTGGGGTCTGTTCGCTCGGCTATCGTTCCTCCGGTGGCGACGATAGCCACCGAAGGCAGTTCTGGCCGTTGGGAGGCAAATTCGAGCTTCGAGGCCTGGTCGGCGCTCGCAGAACCGGGCACCAGCAGTGTCACGCTGGCGAAGGTCGACAACAAAAACCGAAGTAAAGCCATGATCTTTCTCTTAAATTGCTCCGGGAACTCTTACCCGGCGATCATGTCATTTCAACCCTCGGTGCGATTTCCAGTCGCTATAAGATTGCGCTAAACGTACCAATCAGTCGTACGCTCAAAGATCCAGAACCACCGGATCAGAACCCTGTGCTGGAACGGCACAGCAGATCAGAACCTCGTCCTCGGAATGATCTGCCGTTGGCTGCGTTCGGTAGGATACAGTACCCGCAATTTTGCGTGTCAGACAGCTGCCGCATGATCCGGAGCGGCACGAAAACGGGGGTGCCAAACCTTGGGCTTCAGCAGTTTCCAGAAGTGTAGCATCGCCCTTTTCCCACTGCACTTTTTGACCGGATGCTTTGAAGGTAACCGATACTTCTTCGGCCTCAGGTTCTGGTTTGTACGTGGCGGTGCCGCTCATGCGACGCTTTAGCGACGCCGGGCCAAAGGCCTCTGCGAATATCCGCTCGTCACGTGCGCCAAGATCGAGAAGCAAGTCATACACGGCCTGCATGAAAACCGGCGGGCCGCAAAGGTAGAAGTCGTAGTCATCGAACGCCAGAGTATCGCGGACCAAGTCCGACGTGATGTAACCGGCAAAGTCAAAGTCCTCCCCGGTGATTGAGGTTTCTTCCGGTCGTTCGATGATCGAAACATAGCGAACCGCGCCGCCGCTGCTGATTTCGGCTTCGCGTAAGTCGTTGTAGAATGCGCGTTGCCCAACAGTTTGCGCAGCATGAAACAGCGTTATCGGCCGCGTGTGGCGCGTCCTTGTGCCTTCGTGCAAAACGTGGCGGACCATTGAGATCATTGGCGTGATCCCTACCCCTCCAGCAAACAGCACTGCGGGGCGGGTTTCGGTGGCGTTCAGGTAGAATTGCCCCTTAGGTGCTTTGACTTCAACCAGATCGCCGACCTTTAAATTGTCGTGCAGGTGTGAGGATACCAAACCCTCATCCTCTCGCTTTACCGATATCCGATACCCATAATCTCGTGGCGCGGACGAAACAGTATATGTACGACTGACGGGTGTTTTGCCGTCGGGCTTGGTTCGGACCGTCAGGAACTGGCCCGCCTCGAAAGGTAACAGTGGCAGATCGTCGGTTGGGTCGAGTGTGAACGATCGGATCACATCACTTTCATCTTTGATGGAAGTGACGCGCAGAGATCGCCACTGATTGCGTTGCGCCTCGGCCTTTTGCCGATCTTCAACTGCTTGCCAACTGTCTGCCATCAAACTGTTGGTCGAAAACTCTTGAAACTCTGCTCTGAACGGCAAGGCGTCATACAGCCTCAGACCATGATCAAGCTCAAACCGCCAGCCCCGGTCTGCTCCTTGGAACTCTGCAATGTCAGGATGATTTTCTGACAAAACCTCGACCGTCCCTGTCAACATAAGCAGGTCTCCAGTTTGGTAGTCTGGAAACAGAAGTCCCGCTTTTGGAGTCACCAGAAAATTGCCCAAGGTATTGAAAAAATTGTTCCCCGAGAAGTCAGGCACCAGCAGGCTGTTGCCTTCAACCTTTACAAATCCGGCTTGCCCACCGCGATGCGAGACATCCACGCCTTTGTGGCCCGGCGTGTCATTATAACTGGAAACATAAAACGAATGCGCTTGGGCGATATCCCCACGGGCTTTTTCATCCAGTTCAAAAAATCGGTCAGTTGTTTGGTGAGCAACAAAGTCCTGCGGATCCCGAACAAAGTCGACATCGTGGGTTTGAATGTATTGTGGGCAGTTCCCGTAGGATTGAACCACACCCAGAGAAAAGCTCTTGTCGCCGACCTGATCTACAATCGCGTTCATACGGTTTCGGCGCCTGGTCGAAAGTTCAACGCCGACGGCACCAACAGGAGCGTTGGTTTTGAGCGCCTTTGTGAGGGGGTCGTCCTCCAAAGGCCACGCATTCACATCCAGCTGTTTGTCATGCGGAGAACTTAGGAACCCAGGATTTGCCGATAGCATCGACGCCCAAGGCCATCCCTCCTGATCGACACTGCCAAGCACGATGAAGGGAAGCTTGCCGAAGAATTCACGATGCTGATCGGGCATGTAGGAGCGGATAAAAGCGCGACCCATCTTTTCCAATTTGTCCCGCTTTCCAACACGGGATTGCATTGCTCGTTCACCAGAGTGAAACGGGGACTCTTCCGATTTGAATGGAGCGCTCATAGCAGACCTCAATGGGTTTGATGTGGCCAGTTGCTGACGCGCAACTGGCCGTGGGCAGCGTTGCGGTTAGGCCGCGTTCAATCCTGCTGCGGTACGGGGCATAGGTACAAAGCCTTCAAGACCCTCGATGTTCGACAGGAGGCGTCGGACGTTAGGATAAGGTTCTAGCGACACGCCGCCCTCTGGGGCGTGTGCGGTATAGCTGTAGATCGCAATATCAGCGATCGACGGTTGCCCGCCAACCAGCCACTCGCGCCCCTCGAGGTGTGCGTCGAGCTTTGCCAAAACCTTTGCGGCCGTTGCATGGGTAAAGTCCACGTCCAAAGGCGCATTGAAAACGGTAATCAGTCGTGCCGCAGCTGGGCCAAAGGCGATCTCGCCGGCAGCAAGGGTCAGGAACTTCTGCACCTCGGCCTCAAGGACTGGGTCTGAGGGCAGAAACGACGGAGCGTATTTGCGGGCTAGGTAGACGAGAATGGCGTTGCTGTCGCTGATAACGACGTCGTCGTCTTCCAGCACCGGTACTTGGCCGGCGGGGTTCATTTCTAAAAACGCGTCGCTCTTGTGCGCTCCTCCAGGAAGGTCGACATCAATAACCTCGTGTTCAATGCCGGCAAGGTTGGCAAACAGAACAGCTCGGTGTGCGTGACCCGACAAGGGGAAGCTGTGTATGCGGATGGTATTGGACATCTGAAAGCTCACTTTTCGTTTTCTAAGGTTCAGCTCGTGTGCTTCAGACTTAGTTTGCTTTCAGATGGGCGATAATATACCCATTTAGTGAATTACTATGAACAAGACGTAGATAATGGATACTATACAGGGCATGCGGACATTTGCGGCGGTTGCCGCACACTCGTCCTTTACTGAGGGCGCGCGCCAGATCGGTATCAGCACTAAACTGGCCAGCAAATATGTCGGGCAGCTTGAAGACCGCCTGAATGCGCAACTGTTCAACCGAACAACCCGCAGCGTGACTCTTACTGAAACCGGTCGCGCATATTATGAACGCTGCTTACCGTTGTTAGAGCAATTTGATGAGCTGGAGGGCGTTGTTCAGCAACGGCAGTCGGAATTGGCAGGCCGGATTCGGATTACTGCACCAACAGGGTTTGGATCCGCAGAGTTGATACACCTGTTGAAGCCTTTTCAGTCAAGCCACCCAAAGGTTTCTATTGAATTGCATCTTTCAGATCATCACGTGTCGATGGTCGAAGAGGGATATGATCTGGCCATTCGATTTGGGACACTCAAAGACTCAAGTTTGATCGCCCGTAAACTCACGGATATGCGGATCGTATGCTGTGTTTCTCCTGACTATCTGGAGCTGCACGGAACGCCTGAGGATCCAACGGCGTTGTCTAATCATAACTGCCTGCTGCAAACGACCGGTCCAAATACAGATCACTGGGCCTTCAAATGGCCGGACGGTGTAAAGAACATTGCGGTTTCAGGTAACTTCCGGGCGAACTCTCCACGAGCGGTGGCCAATATGGCGGCGGACGGGCTTGGGATTGGACGTATACCGCTCTATACTGCCCGGCCTTTCTTAGGGTCGGGTCGTTTGCAGCTGATCTTTGAGGATCAGGAAGCAATTACACTTGGGCTTTACGCCGCCTATCCGCAAAACCGTCATCTAACCGCGCGGATCCGGGTCCTAATCGACCACTTGGTTGAACAACTGCGCGGAACCTGACGCGGCTAATTCTCACAAGTCTGTGATCTCTCAAAAACCGACGGGCGGACAGGGTTGCACACGAAACTACCTATCGATAGGTAGGTCGTTGTGCAACGTAGTCGCAAAAAGGAGTTACCCAAATGAAAGTTTATGAGACCGAAGGTTTCCCGAACCCTGCTCGTATCCGTATCGCTCTTGCAGAAAAAGGGGCATCCGACAAAGTGGAATTCGTTCCGGTGGACGTCATGGGCGGTGAGCACCGGACACCGGAATTCAAGGCCAAGAACCCAGATGCAGTTGTGCCTTGCCTCGAGCTAGCAGACGGGTCGCACATTTCACAGTGCAATGCGATCACGGAGTATATCGACGCTGAGTTCGATGGTCCTTCGTTGACCGGGGTGACAGCGAAGGAACGTGCGACGATTTCAATGATGAACCTGCGTGCTGAAAATGGTTTATTGAACGCTGTCAGCACCTATTTTCACCACGCCACTCCGGGATTGGGCCCTGATCTTGAAACCTATCAATGTGCCGAATGGGGCGAGAAGCAAAAGGAAGTTGCCGAACGCACTATGGTCTATTTGGATACGGTTTTGGCCAATAGCGATTACCTTGCCGGAGAAAGCTTTTCGGTTGCGGACATCACCGCATTCGCTGGCCTGGCCTTCGCCGATTTTGCTAAAATTGAAATCCCGGAAAACCTGAAGAACCTGCACGCTTGGCGTGCAAGAATGGCATCGCGCCCCTCTATCGCCGCTTAACTTCAATTGTCCTCGAGTTAAAAGGATACTTTCCCATGGAACTAAACTCGGATTTCTCCTCGCGCGTCGTCGTTCATTCAGATCAGTTGGAGTGGCAAGCCTCGCCGATGAAAGGTGTTGATCGGCGTATGTTGGATCGGATGGGTGGCGAGGTTGCTCGGGCGACGACGATTGTGCGTTATGCTCCGGGCAGCAAGTTTTCAGCCCACACGCATACGGGTGGAGAAGAATTCATCGTATTGGACGGTGTATTTCAGGATGAACATGGTGACTTTCCGGTAGGCACTTATGTCCGCAATCCCCCTACATCGTCACATACGCCCGGTTCCGAGCCCGGCTGTACCATCTTTGTCAAGCTCTGGCAGTTCGACTTGGAAGATCGCACTCAATTCCGCAAAAATATGGCTGAGGAGCTAGGTGCAACTGTCGGAGGTATAGCCACGGCCGTTTTGCACGAGGATGCGCGGGAGGTTGTCACCTATCACCATGTCGATCCTCAGGCCACTTTAACGTCTGACGCCACCGGTGGAATTGAGCTGTTGATCATCGGCGGATCGCTAACAGTCGGGGCTGACGTTCTGAGCAAAAATGATTGGTTGCGTTTGCCTGAAGGGGAAAGCCTGAGCGCCATCGCAGGAGCTGAGGGTGCGAAGATTTGGATGAAGACCGGGCACCTACCGTTCGCACAGCCGCCCGCGGTTTGAAAACGTACTGTAGCAAATCGACGTTTTTGATTTCTCTCCGTCCGAACAAAGTTTGATCGGGCGGAGAAGCCGTTACAGCGCCCCCTACCCCAAGCAATGGATGACAGCTATACCCGAATCTAGAATGCACGTGGTCACGGTCATGCTCTGGCGCGGGCTGCAAAAAGGGGATGTGCGCTTATGACGACAGATACCAGAACAGCATTGCTGGACGTTGCCGAACATGCTGCCCGGGCGCGCGGCTTCGATGGGTTTAGTTATGCCGATTTGGCCGAGGCTGTGGGAATTCGCAAAGCATCCATCCACTATCATTTTCCCACCAAAGCGGCCCTGTCGGCTGCTTTAATGGATAGGTATCACGCGACGCTCGAAGCTCAGTGCCACAAAATCCGGGCAACAAATGACACTGCTGCCGCGCAGCTTTTGGGCTTGATCGAAGTCTACCGAGACGCGTTGAACAACGGCAAAACACTGTGTCTATGTGTGTCGCTTATCAGCAGCAGAGAGAGCTTGGCCGATGATGTTATCGCCAAGATCAAAGCTTTCCGCGCAATGATGGTCAGTCAGATCGAGGCAATCTTTGCTTTGGGTCAGCAAGACAAAACCATAGCGGGCGTGTTGGATCCACAGTCAGAAGCTCGAGGAGCTTTGGCATTGCTGGAAGGGGCTCATTTGACCGCTCGTGCGGAAGAGAATGTAGAGACATTCGACGAAGCCGTCGCGGTCTTAAAATCTCGCTGCTGAACACTAATCAAGATTTCAGGCTCTACAAGAAATTGGTGCCAGTCCGCGTCTCTTTCGAACTCAACAGAATGCCAA
This sequence comes from Ruegeria sp. BE9, assembly GCF_056538765.1. Lineage (NCBI taxonomy): Bacteria > Pseudomonadati > Pseudomonadota > Alphaproteobacteria > Rhodobacterales > Roseobacteraceae > Ruegeria > Ruegeria sp. BE9. Next base: position 162,573 of record NZ_JBQFTS010000009.1, read on the forward strand.
GCCCGGTTGAAGCCGGGCTTGGGTGTGTTTCATGTTTATTCTGCAGCCGGAGCCGTTGTTGGAATATCCGCCGCTTCGCGCTTGCCATCTCTATAGATGGCTTTAACCAGCGAAACCGACATCAGGACCATCACCAGTGAGAAGGGTAATGCGCCTATAACCATTGCTGTTTGAATGGCTTTCAGACCTCCAACAAGCAACAGTGCAGCAACAACTGCGCCAAGCGCTACGCCCCAGAAGATGATGTGCGGTCGAGCTTTTGGCCCTTCGTCACCCGCGGCGTTGATGGTGTTGACGATCAGGACCGCCGAGTCTGCCGAAGTCACCAGATAAGTCATCAACAGAACAACGATCACAACCGCCATTGCCCAGCCCAGAACTTCGCCGAGGATCAGCCCGGTCATTGCAAAGATCTTGTCGCCATCAGTTGCGCCAAAGATCTCGCCACCTGCGGCTCCAGACAGCTCCATTTCGATGGCGGTACCGCCAGCAAAGGAGAACCAGACAAAGCACATGATCGCTGGAACAATCAGAGCGCCCAGGACGAACTCGCGAATGGTGCGGCCGCGTGAGATACGTGCCAGGAACAGGCCAACGAACGGTGCAAATGCAACCCACCATGCCCAGTAGAAGACTGACCAAGCGCCCTGCCAGCCTTCGAGGCTGTCTGCAACGCCGCCCGTGCCGTCACCCGAGTAGACAGTGAACATCATCGAAGGCAATGCAACCAGATATTCCCAAGTGCCCAGGAACAGCGCCTGAATGCCAAACCATGTTGATCCGAACAGCATCAGGAAGCCCAAGAGGAAGATCGACAAGCCCATGTTCAAGTTGGAGAGCCACTTGATGCCTTTGCCCACACCGGACAGCGCCGACAGAGTGGACGCCCCCATAATTACGACGATCGCAAAGATGATGCCCATAGAAGAAGCATTGCCTTCGCTGTTCAGCAACCAGCTGCCGATACCGATACGGCTCATACCTGCAACAAACTGTTCAACGCCGAAGCCCAGAGTTTGAGCGACACCCAGAATAGTGGCGATCACGGCCACGATGTCGATCAGGCTGCCCAGCGGTCCGGAAAGCTTGGAACCAAACAGCGGGGTCAGGGATGAACGGATCGTCAGCGGAAGGCCACGGCGATACGCAAAGAAGGCAAGCGCAAGGCCAGCAATCGCGTAGGACGCCCAAGCCGAGAAGCCCCAATGAAGGTAGGAGTACTGGTAGGCATTCAGAAAGTTGCCTTCCGTTCCGCCTTCGGCCAGACCCTGGATGACCTCGGGATTGTTTTGGAAGTGGTAAACTGGTTCTGCGACCGCCCAGGTCAGCATCCCAACGCCGATGCCTGCACCAAACATCATTGAGAACCAGGAAAAGTTTGAAAACTCCGGTTCATCTTCGGCTTGTCCAAGTTTGAGGCGGCCCGCGCTCGGCCAAAGGGCAAGGCCGATACAAACGATCACAAATGACGCCATCACGTAGATGTACCAGGTGCCAAAGTTGGACAGGATAAAGCTGTTGAAGCCGCTCAATACAGTGCCTGCCTGCTCAGGAAACGCAACTGCCCATATTACGAGGAGGCCAACGATGATTTTTGACGTCACCGTGACGTCAATACTGAAACCCGAATAGAATCCCCGATCAGCCGTTTTGATCGGCAGATCCGTTAAGGGTGGCTTGATTGACATTTAGATTTCCTCCCATGTCATTCTTGGATTTTTTTATGAAGGTACTGTTGGTTTCTTGACGGCGCGTTCAATTGTGTGTGGTTGCGCTTTTGCCACGCGTGCCGCGGTGCAGACGCACCGATGTGTTTATTGAGCTGATGCCAATCAGGGGTTCTTTCCGCTGAATGGACATAAGCATCAGATTGTTTGGGTTTTTCATGCAGTCTTGACTTGGTAGCAGCGCAGGGGTTGAGTTGATTGGATAACGGCTGGCCGTAGGTATTTCCTATGTTCGGACAACCATGATGTAGAAAACCAAACGACAACAGAACAAATGTCTGATGGCTGATAAAGGAAATTCCTATACCAAATTCGCCCGAAATGCGGCGGATCTATGTGCGTTCATGGTGGTTTGTCGTCATGGGCAGCTCTCTGCGGCGGCCCGAGAAATGAAAGTTTCCCAACCCAGTCTCAGCCAACGAATTCGCAATCTGGAAACCGCTTTGAACCAAAAGCTGTTCGAGCGGACATCCAAGGGTGTCTCGCTGACACGAGACGGGGCTGCGCTGTATCGGAACTTGTATGAGCCGCTGACAGATCTGGCTAACCGTTTTCACGACGTGGTGGATAAGCATCGGCAGCAACGTTTGCTTATTTCGGTCGATTACGCCTTTGCGTACTTTTGGTTGCTGCCGCGCCTTCCCAAAATTCGCGACCGGCTAGGCGAGATCGACATCAGTGTTCTGACATCGCAAGAGCCAAAAGCTACTGCCATTTCAGACGCTGATCTGGTCATCTGCATGGCCGAGTACAATCAGGTGTCCCCGGATGATACTCTTCTCATTCCTGAGCAGGTGAACGTCATTTGCAGTCCTGAGTTCAGGGCAACTCATTCAGAAATCTCAACGGCCAGTGACCTGAAAAAGCTGTCTCAGTTGTTGCACCTGGTCACACCATTGCAATCCTCAAGTTGGTGCAGCTGGGCCGAGTTTCTGAGAGAGTTTGGTGTCGACGCTTCGGGGCTAAGCAGAGGGACGACATTTTCAAACTATGAGATGATCGTCAAAGCGACGCTTGCAAATCAAGGGGCCGCCCTTGGGTGGAAGGGGTTGGTTGACGATCTTCTGCAAAACGGTGAGCTGGTTCAGCTTGTGCCTGAAACCTACGTTACAGAACGAGGCTACTATATTTCCAATGCTTCGCAGAATCCGTCACAGCTTGTGAATGATGTGCGTAACTGGATCGTAGAGGAAATTGCGCTGTCTTCATGACAAACCCTATCCCCCCTACCCTCCGGACATTTGGGACGCATAGTAGTATGCGATGGCCTGGGTTCTGTTTTTCACCGCTAGCTTCTCATAGATGTTCGAAAGATGAAATTTCACAGTATTGGTCGAAATCTGAAGCTCTTTCGATAGCTCACGATTCGACATGCCTTGGGCTAAGGCCTCCAAAATAGCTCTTTCTTTACGTGATAGGCTTTGGATGGGGTCCTGCTGCATTTTCCGAACATCAATGAACGGAAAAACCATTTTACCAGCGGCAACATCGGCGCAGGTTTCAAGCAGGCCGTCGACCTCTCCTGAGCGTGCGGCAAAGCCGGCCGCACCGGCTTGCATCGCCAGCCGCGGTATCTCTCCGGTCGCCTCGCCATAGACGACGAACTTGGGGGCGTTGGCCTGTTCGCGCAGGACTTCGATCAGTTTTGCTGCGCCTAGGGCGGGCAGGTTCCAATCCACGACTCCGACCTGAACAGGAACCCGCATCACAGTTCCAAGAAACCCTTCTGCGGTAGCAGACGTCGCCACAAGAGAGAATCGGGGGTCGCGCTCAAAGATTTCGGACATTGCCGACAGAACCAACGGATTGCTGTCGGCCAGCATGACATCGATCGGAAGTTTAGAGCCCTCAACCATCTGTTTTTAACCTAATTTTCTCAAAAACCACCCGAATGGGTAGGTGTAGTTTCGGTATACCTTGGTATTTTTACCTAAATGGGTAGGTTAAACACCATACTTATGGACATCCTAAAGCAGTAGTAAGTTACGTTGCGTGATGGCACAAGTCCGGGTTTTCTGTCTGGCAACGTAACAAACGGGCCCTCTGCCCGATCAACTGCCGAGGAAAGCCAACCATGACTTTTCAGATCTTCCCCCAGCTGGAGATCCCCGAGACATTAGCTGCCGGACCGGGGCCGGGAAACACCGATGCCCGAGTTTTGCAAGCCTTTGCCAGTGCGGGTGTTGCTGACCACATGCAAGGCGATGTCCTGCGTGGGATGATTGAGTGTAAGCACATGCTGCGCAAGATCTGGGGCACTCAGAACACATATACATTCGCTGTTGCCGGCACCGGTTGGAGCGCCTTGGACACCATGTTCTCTGCCGTGATGCCGGGTGACAAAGTTGTTGCGTTCACCAATGGAACCTTCTCTGGAATTGACGCGCTGACCTTACGGATCAAGGCCGCGACACCTGAAGAGCACGCGGCCAACCCTCTTGATCCTCAGGCCGCCAGTGTCACCGTGATTGAAGTTCCGCATGGCCAGCCTGTTACTGGCGAATTGGTCGAAGCCGCTTTGGCCGAGCATCAGCCAAAATGGGCCTTCATGGCACATTGGGAAACGGGCTCGGGCCGCATTAACGACGTGCGCGGCTTCTCGGACGCCTGCGAGCGCCACGCGGCGATGGGCTTGATCGACGCTGTCTCGTCGCTTGGTGTCGACGATTTCTCGATCGATGATTATCCGGGAATCGCCGGTTGGGCGTCATGCCCACAGAAAGGTCTGTGCTGTCTACCTCTGACCTACGCTCCGGTCAGCTTCACGGATGCCTATATTGAAACCTTGAAGACATCCGGCGCCTATTCCTATGTCCATAATCCAATCTTTGAAGCCCGCCATTGGGGCATCGTCGATGGCCAGGATGTTGAAAAAGGCACCTATCACCGCACGCATTCGGGATACGCCGTTGCCGCTTTCCACGAAGCACTGCGCCTGACCCTGCAGGAAGGGCTGGCGAAACGGGCGATGTCCTATCGAATCCACGAAAAGGTACTGCGCGACGCAGTGATCGAGATGGGATGCGCGGTCACCTCGGACATGCCGAGCCTGATCGTCCTCAACCTGCCGTCGGAACTGGCTGGGCGTGAGATGGAGCTGGTACAGAACTGCCGCGCGCGGGGCTTTGGCATCTGGCCGACACTCAGCGCACCTGTGCAGGTGCGGATCGGCATCCTGAATCAGCTGAACCGCAAATCCGTCAGCCGGATCGTGCGCCTGTTCGCCGAAGCAATTCGAGAACTGGGTGGAGAGATTGATCGGGATGCGATCGAGGCATTGCTGGAAAGCCGCTACGGCACCTCGATGGCTGCCTAACCAAACTGCAAGAACGGGAGGATTGCAGATGGATATTCACGAATATCAGGCGAAAGAACTTCTTTCGAATTTTGGTGTCGATGTGCCCTCGGGTGCGTTGGCCTACAGCCCCGAGCAAGCGGCCTATAGGGCGCGCGAGCTTGGTGGCGACAAATGGATCGTCAAAGCTCAGGTTCACGCAGGTGGGCGCGGCAAGGCCGGAGGGGTCAAGCTGTGCAACACCGAGAATGAAATCTACACAGCCTGCGATGACATGTTTGGCCGTAAGCTGGTCACACATCAGACCGGCCCGGAAGGCAAAGGCATCTATCGTGTCTATGTTGAATCGGCTGTTCCGATTGATCGGGAGATCTACCTTGGCTTCGTGCTCGACCGCTCAAGCCAGCGCGTGATGATCGTAGCCTCATCTGAAGGCGGGATGGAGATCGAAGAGATCTCGGCGGAACGTCCGGACAGCATCGTGCGCTCAATCGTTGAACCTGCGGTGGGCTTGCAAGAGTTCCAGGCGCGTGAAATCGCGTTCCAACTGGGCCTGGAGCCAAAGCTGGTTCAGCAAATGGTGCGCACGCTGCAAGGTTGCTATTCGGCCTTCAGCGATTTGGACGCCACCATGGTTGAGATCAACCCTTTGGTCATTACTGGTGACGACCGCGTTTTGGCGCTGGACGCAAAGATGAGCTTTGACGACAATGCTCTTTTCCGTCACCCGCAGATCGCCGAATTGCGCGACAAGAGCCAGGAAGACCCGCGGGAAAGCCGTGCGGGAGATCGTGGCCTGTCTTATGTCGGTCTCGATGGCAATATTGGCTGTATCGTCAACGGCGCCGGTCTGGCGATGGCGACGATGGACACGATCAAGCTGGCCGGCGGTGAGCCCGCCAATTTCCTCGACATCGGTGGTGGTGCCTCGCCCGAGCGTGTGGCCAAGGCGTTCCGTCTGGTTCTGTCGGATGAAAACGTACAGGCGATCCTCGTCAACATCTTCGCTGGTATCAACCGCTGTGACTGGGTTGCGGAAGGTGTCGTGCAGGCTCTGAAAGAGCTGGATATCGACATCCCGGTGGTCGTGCGTCTGGCTGGTACGAATGTCGAAGAAGGCCAGAAAATTCTCGCGAAATCGGGCCTGCCGATCATTCGCGCCACCACACTGATGGAAGCCGCAGAACGCGCCGTGGGCGCATGGCGCAACGACCTTACTCAAGGCACCAAGATGAGGGCTGTGTAATGAGCATTCTTCTCGATCGTGACTCTCGTGTCATCGTACAGGGCATCACCGGCCGTATGGCGCGGTTCCATACAAAGGACATGCTGAACTATGGCACCAACGTTGTCGGCGGTGTTGTACCCGGCAAGGGCGGGGAAACCGTCGAAGGCGTTCCGGTCTTTGACACCGTCAAACAGGCGGTCGAGGCAACTGGCGCGGACGCCAGCCTTGTCTTCGTACCGCCGCCGTTTGCGGCCGACTCGATCATGGAAGCCGCGGATGCCGGTATCCGCTATTGCGTCTGCATTACCGACGGTATTCCGGCGCAGGACATGATCCGGGTGAAACGGTACATGTATCGTTATCCCAAAGAGAAACGCATGGTTCTGACCGGACCGAATTGCGCGGGAACCATCTCGCCCGGCAAAGCTCTGCTGGGGATTATGCCGGGGCACATCTACCTGCCGGGCAACGTGGGCATCATCGGACGTTCTGGGACGCTGGGCTATGAGGCTGCTGCACAACTTAAAGAGCGCGGGATCGGTGTTTCAACTAGCGTTGGCATTGGTGGAGATCCGATCAATGGCTCCTCCTTCAAGGACATCCTGCAGCGGTTCGAAGAGGACGACGACACCCATATCATCGCCATGATCGGTGAGATCGGCGGCCCGCAGGAAGCCGAAGCGGCCGAATACATCCGCGACCACATCTCCAAGCCGGTGGTGGCTTATGTTGCGGGTCTGACCGCCCCCAAAGGCCGCACCATGGGCCATGCGGGCGCGATCATTTCGGCCTTTGGCGAAAGCGCCAGCGAGAAGGTTGAAATCCTGTCGGCCGCCGGCGTGACCGTGGCTGAAAACCCTGCCGTAATCGGTGAAACGATCGCCCGCGTGATGGAGGCTGCGTGATGGTTAAACCCTCGGTTCTTGTTACCCGTCGTTGGCCCGCCGCCGTCGAGGCGCAGCTGGCCGAGAACTATAACGCAGTGCTGAATACCGGGGACAAACCAATGTCCCCGGCCGAAATCCGGCAAGCGCTGAAATCCTATGACGCGGTGCTTCCCACCGTTACGGATATACTAAGCGCCGAAGCTTTGGATGTGCCCGGTGCACAGACGAAAATCCTCGCCAACTACGGCGTCGGTTACAGCCACATCTGCGAGCCGTCGGCGCGTGGGCTGGGTATGACCGTGACAAACACGCCCGACGTGTTGTCCGAATGCACCGCCGACATCGCCATGACCCTGCTTCTGATGGTAGCCCGCCGTGCCGGTGAAGGTGAGCGTGAATTACGCGCTGGTAACTGGACCGGCTGGCGTCCCACACATCTGATCGGCACCAAGGTCAGCGGCAAAACGCTGGGCATCATCGGCTATGGTCGCATCGGTCAGGAAATGGCTCGCCGCGCCCATCACGGGTTTGGCATGGACATCCTTGTCTATAACCGCAGTCCGATTGCACCAGACGTTTTGGCCAAGTGCAACGCGACGCAGGTGGAAACGGTCGATGAGCTGTTGCCGCACTGCGATTTCGTCTCGCTGCATTGCCCCGGAGGCGCTGCAAACCGACATATGATCAACGCACGCAGGTTGGACCTTATGAAACGCGACGCGTTCCTGATCAACACGGCGCGTGGCGAAGTCATCGAAGAGCGCGCTCTTATTCAGTCGCTATCCTTCGACATGATCGGAGGAGCTGCGTTGGACGTGTTCGATGGTGAGCCACGCATTAACCCGGATCTCCTGCAATGCGACAACCTCGTGATGCTGCCGCACCTGGGTAGTGCTACGCGTGAAGCGCGCGAGGCGATGGGGTTCCGCGTTCTGGATAACCTCAGCGACTTTTTCCAAGGCTTCGAGCCACGCGACCGGGTGATCTGAGACCACCAGAAATACCAGGAAATGAACACCCATGCGGCCAAAACGGCGGCATTGGCCCCTCTTCTACAGGAGATTTGCACCGTGAATGCCCCGCACCGCACCGACGGTTTTTTCACCCAGTCCCTTTCGGATCGTGATCCTGAGCTTTTTGGCTCGATTACATCCGAGCTGGGTCGCCAGCGCGATGAGATCGAG
>NZ_JBQFTS010000010.1:0-136349 GCF_056538765.1 Ruegeria sp. BE9
TCAAAGCAGTTTCCTCGAACCACCACCCAGAAATCCAATGACTAATGAAACCAACTGTTATAAACAAAATTAATATGAAACCCATCTCTGACATCCGAATTCTCAACGCTTTTGTCGCCGTTGCCCAAGAAGGGAACATCTCGCGCGCAGCCAAGCGATTGCATCTCACACAGCCCGCAGTCAGCCTGCAGTTGAAACGTCTGGCTCAAGACACGGGACTTGAATTGTTCCATCGGACATCCAAAGGTGTAGAGTTAACCAGGGATGGCGAAGCCCTTGTAGCAAAAGCAGAAAAAGTCCAAGCTGCCATCGCGGAGTTCGGCCAAACAGCCCGCCGGGTAAACGGAAATGTCCGGGGCACTTTGCGACTTGGGACGATCGTCGATCCAGACTTTATTCGTCTCGGTGCGTTCCTGGCAGCGCTTGTAGATGGCTACCCTGATCTGCAAACAAAGTTGGTTCATGGTATAAGCGGCGATGTCATACACCGGTTGGTCGATGGTCAGGTAGACGTAGGTTTTTTTCTGGGTGACCTCGAATGTTATGAGCTTGGTGGAGAAGGTCCGAGCCAATCCATCTTCTTTCAAAGAGAGCTGACCAAATTTACTTATCGAGTAATAGCTCCGGCCGGATGGGGACGACGCATAGTGGGCAAGGACTGGTCAGAACTGGCCTCGCTGCCTTGGATCGGAACACCAGAGAACTCGGTACACTACCGCTTGCTTGAGAGCATTTACGCCGACCTTGATTGCCAACCGGAGCCTGTCTGCTTGGTTGATCAAGAACCGTCGATGCTTGCGATGGTCCGCTCTGGTATCGGGTTGAGCCTTTGCAGGGAGTCAATCGCTTTGGAGGAGATGCAGTCGCGCGGGCTGGTTGTGTCCGATACGGTCAGAATTGAAACCTCGCTGCGATTTGTATCCCTTGCCTCCCGCAAAGCGGATCCGAATATTGCGGCAGCGTTTGATGCTCTCGGCACCACATGGAGCTAGCTTTGCATCTAGCGCCTGAAACTTTTGGAAGAACCATTATCGACGAACGACTGAGCGCTATCGTCAATCAGTCGTAGCGCTTGCCTCTTAGCTCTATTTTTCTCGTAATGCTCATTATTTACTACTTATGACCACTACCCTATTGATGGAGAGATTCTATGTTTTGCTCGACCTCGGGCTAAGCGCATAGAATCCTACATTTTTTGATGAACCGGAGCCCAAAGCTATTCGAGCTCCGGTTTCGTAGCGAAACTAGTTTAGGCGCTGGCAGATCTGCTCAACAATCTCCTTAGCCTCTGCCTCTTCAAGTTCTCTGCCCTGGATTCGAATTCGCAGTTCACCGGAAGAAAGCTCTGCGGTAACCTTACCCCCTCCAATCAAAGCAGTTTGGGCCAGGCGTTGAATTTGCTGAGGGCGCCCCCCTCTGGATTTATCCTTCGACGCCTCTGGCGTTGATTTCAGAGTAGCTTCTAACAAAGCCCACTCAGACTTTGCATCCAACTCCCCTACCCCGGCTAACGCTTGACGTAGTTTTCCCTGGGCCCCGTCCCGCAAAGCCGACGCCAGTTTCAACCCGGCTTTCTCCGACAGAGCCACTGGATGTTGAAGTAGATCTCCGAGAGCTTCATGGACCATCGCAAAGCTGCGAACTTTCGATCGCTTCGCTTTGGATGCCGCTGCGAAAAGAGCGTCTACCGCTGCTTCAGTTGACGCAAATACCCCCTGCCCTGCGGACAACACCGCGATACGCCCACGTTCATATGGGCTAAGGTTAGCGCGAAGCTCGTTCTCCTCAACCATCGAAACATAAGCGCCCTGCCCCGAACCAGCTTCACGAATAAATGCTGGAATCTGAGTAAACCTATCGTCTGTTTCAGCAAGTCGCCTGAATGCTTCGAGGCGTCTATAGCCCGAGATAAGACCGTATTCCTCGCCGTTGCGCGTGACTTCAATTGGTGTGCGCAATCCGTGAGCTCGCAGAGACTCCAGAAGTTCCAACATGGCTTCTTCGTCTTCGACCATACGGTCGCGCCGAATATAGTCCGCATCGATCTTGTCGGTAGGCAATTCTTCGGCGATCAAACCCGCGTCCTGAGCTTGTCGCCAGCGCGCAGCATCACCTTGATCCTGTGCCAAAGCCAGCCTGTCTGTAACACCGGCCATACCATTTAATGTTGCAGCTTCAGCGGCCACCTGTGCAATCGGTGGTGCTGAATTCTTCGACTCAAACGGACTAATTGATGGTTTCGCGACGAAACCTGCTTCCATCTGCTCAAGCTCAGCGGTGTCAGGTGCTGTCAGTCTTCTGCGTTTAGCCATCTGCTTCTCCTCCCATCTGAGCATCGCGCCACCAACACCCGATCAACACTTCTTTGAATTCGGCATAGGTTCTATCGAATGTTTCCCGACCACGAACGTATGTCTCGCGGTTAAAGTCACGGTAGTCGGCCTCGTAGATTCCGTTCACCTGCTCTCCGGCCTGCCCGACCAAAGCGGTGTAGTCCTGCCTATACGCGTTCATAAAGTCCCCGAAGTAGGCCTGAATAACATTTGCCATATCCGTCTGCTGACTGGCATCAAATCGCGTAATGATGGCCCGCACTACATCCCATTCGAACTTCAACTCAGGCAACCCAGCAGCTCTCTGCGCTGCGTTCTCTCCATCTTCAATACTTGCGAAGGTGGTATAGAGCATGTCGAAAAAGCGCCCGGTTGAATCAAACTCGAGGAAAGAAGCCCCCAAAGGCACCAAAAGAATGTCAGCTGCGGCTAGGGCATTAATAGTTAGGTACCCAAGTGCAGGAGGCGTATCCAGGATTACGATGTCGTAATCGTTCAAAACACCTTCGTCCTGCAGGAAGTTGGTTAATCCATCCCACAGCGGCCAGCTTCGCAAGCCCATACGCCACACCGGGATCTGAAATTCAGCCCAGTAGAGGTTCAGCTGGGCGCCAATTAAATCAATGTTTGGCCAATGCGTTTTTTGAATTACGTCACGGGGCAGGGTGTTCAAGGCTTCTTGCAGTGTTTCGTCTAAAGGAATTTCAGGCTGCGCTCCGGCGACACGCACCCGATTTTCTTCCTGCACAGCGCGGGCGTAATCCTTGGCGATAAGTGGGAAAACAGTCTGCCATTCATCAGCAACGTTACCGCCCAGAATAGAGGTCATCGATCCCTGGCTATCCAAATCAATAACCAGGACCTTATAACCATCTAGCGCAGCCGACATTGCCAAATGGGCCGCAGTCGACGTTTTCCCGACACCGCCCTTAAAATTAGCGACTGCGACGACTTTAGCCGGCAGTCCTTCTGGACGATAAGGCAGGTATTCCTTGGTGCTGACTCCCTCAGCCGCAAAGTGCTTTCTGAGCTGCAATACTTCGTCAAGGGTGAACCACTTCGATCCAGCTTCCCCCTCCCCCTGGGGAAGGTCAGGGTTTGCTTTCAGAACGCGTCTTAAATGTGCAGGAGCCACTGGTATGAGATACTTTGTTATCTCCCAAATCGAGAAACGCCGAAGCCGCTTTTCACCGTCGGGAGCGTAACCTCGGCGAGCAAGGTCCTCACGTCCTTTCGCGCAGAAACTGGCTGCTTTTGCGAATCGAGATGTGCCGATAGGATCCGGCAACTTACCTGCAGCTACTTCCGGGTCTAGATTCAAGTATGGCGGTAAGGGAGGTTGGTTTGATTTCGTCACTGTCGATGCCTCGAATAATGTTCGCCTTCACGGCGTATATTTAGGAACATAGCGAACATGAAGCTGTGAAGCTATCCTCAGAAGGTTAATTTTCCACAGAAAAAGCCATTGGGACCCGGTTTCGCCACGAAACCAATAAAAAGAAGCACACCAAGGGGAACAAAGAGTTTATTTCTTTTAGATAGTTTATAATATTTGCTGAATATAAATTGTTATTTTCCATGCACTTAAGTGCTTTTGGGTTCCCCTTTGCGGGATCAAAAGAACCCAGATACAGGACGAAGGGTGCCCGTAAGCAGGTTGAAGAGTAGCCGAGTCCGGGAAGAAGGGGCCCGATTCGCAGGACTTTGATTTTTTAACTGTTTTAGACCCTAATTCGTAGGATGTTGCCGGGGATAACTATCGTAATCGGCACCTCGAGATGTCCATTTTGTTGCCTACCTGGGGATAACTCACTGCGTGACTCACTTAGGTACCCAAACGCGGGATTCCCCTTCTCCTGTATTTGGGTACCCAAATTAGATTGATCCAAAGGTACTTTTCATGGCAGAAATTAGCAAAATGAGCAGTCAGGCAGAATCATGCCGGAAACACAGTTGGACATGGATCACCTCTCTGGCGCATTGCGCAGGGAGACGGTGAAGAAGAACGTAGCCGCGATTCATATCAGCGGTAAACTTACGTTGTTGCAGCGTAAGCTGTCGAACGTCTTGCTGTTGAATGCCTATGACGCTCTAACCTCAGCATCGACTCACACAATCGATGCCCGGACGTTGGCCATGATGGTTGGGTACAACTCCAATGACTTTGACACACTACGGGCCAGTCTGCGTGCCTTGGCCGAAACAGTTGCCGAATGGGACATGTTGGATGAACAAGGGCGTCAGGAATGGGGTGTGTCTTCGCTTCTGAGTTTTGCAAAGCTCAAGAACGGTGTCTGTGAATACGCTTATTCTCCAGCTCTTGCTCAAAAGCTGTACGATCCAAAGATATACGCACTAATCAACGTCCAGATTCAAAGAAACTTTAGCTCCGGGCACGGGCTGGCTTTGTATGAAAACTGCTACCGGTTCGTGCGGACAGGCTCCACCGGATGGTGGCCGTTGGATGTGTTCCGAAAGCTTATGGGAGTCGATGGTAGTGACTACTACAGTAGTTTTAAACATCTCAACGCGAAGATCATCAAACCCGCGGTCGCTGAGGTTAATAAAAGCTCTGATATCTTGATCGAGCCAGAGTTTCAGAAAAAGGGCAGAACTGTCACGGACATTCGTTTCCTCATAAAGGGAAACCCTCAAAAGGCGATGTTCGAGATTGATGACAGCGACGGTGTAAGAAACCTGGACGTCTATAGATCGCTACGTGAGCGGGGTGTCTCGGACAGACTTGCCCGACAGTGGATTGCCGAACATGGGGAGGACTATGTTCAGCAGAAGCTTGACTATGTAAGCGGGCAGGGGGGTGTGAAATCCACCGTGGGATACCTGTCTGCGGCACTGAGAGACGATTATCAAACGCCAGAGGAAGAAAAGCCTGCTGAGCCAAGTCCCGAAGCTATAGAGGCCGCACAACAAAGAGCGGCGCAAAAGGCGCAGGAGGACATGGCCTATGAAACGCGCGCCGCTGAACGTGCTGAGCGATCGAGAAAGCTCTCTATCGTCGAAACACTGGTTTCGCGACGAAACCCTACGCAGAGGGATGCGGACAAACGGCTGTTTCTGGCAGGGCTGGACAATGACTTGGATCGCGAACATTTCCGTGCGCACGGGTGGCGCTCCGGTTTGAACGCTTCGGCAATTTTCGATTTTTGGAAAGAATTAGAACCCGACGCCTTCGATTAAAGCGCCGGGTATCAGAATGCAGATAGGGAGGTAGCGGTATCTAGCTAATCAACGATCCTTCATCGCAGATTTTAGTGCGTCTGCCATGGCGTTGTTGTGCGCATTTCGCTGAGATTTTGCGCGTTGTGGTTGCTTTCCCCCTGAGTGCTGGCGGAACTTATTTGACGTACGTTCAGGGCGACTTTCGCGACCTGAAGCACCGCCATCCTTGCGCATGGTCAACCCAATCCGTTTACGCTGAACGTCAACATCAGCGACTGAGACTTTCACCACTTGTCCTGTCTTGACCACTTCGTGGGGGTCTTTGACAAATCGGTCTGCTAACTGACTGACGTGAACCAGACCGTCCTGGTGCACTCCGATGTCCACAAATGCTCCGAATGCGGCAACGTTGGTGACTGTGCCTTCCAAAACCATTCCGGGCTTCAAGTCGGTGATGTTTTCAACTCCGTCCGTAAAGGACGCAGTTACGAAACTCGGCCGAGGATCACGTCCAGGCTTTTCAAGTTCTGCAAAGATATCCTGAACAGTGGGCAATCCGTACCTGTCGTCAACAAACTGCTCGGCGCGTAATCCTTTCAAGGCACCGTCATGGCCCATGATCTGACGAATATCCCGGCCACATGCGGCAACAATGCGGCGCGCGACTTCGTAAGATTCCGGATGAACCGAAGAGGCATCGAGTGGCTCTGATCCGTCACGAATACGTAAGAATCCGGCACATTGCTCAAAGGCGCGCGGACCAAGCCGAGCAACTTTCAGCAACTCCTTACGCGATTGAAAAGCGCCATTCAAATCGCGGTGCAAAACGATGGCCTCAGCCAAACCCGGCCCTAGGCCTGATACGTGAGAAAGCAGTGGCGCAGAGGCGGTGTTCAAATCAACACCAACGGCGTTCACAACGTCTTCGATTACAGATTCCAACGATTGGGACAATCGATGCTGATCGACGTCATGCTGATATTGTCCAACGCCGATGGATTTTGGCTCGATCTTGACCAATTCGGCCAATGGATCCTGCAGCCTCCTTGCGATCGAAACCGCCCCACGCAGTGAAACATCTAGATCTGGAAACTCGCGAGCAGCGAGTTCTGACGCTGAGTAGACCGAAGCGCCAGCCTCAGAGACGACAACCTTGGTCGGAGGCGTAACGGTTTTTGGCAGAAGTTTAAGGGTGTCTGCCACCATCTTTTCTGTTTCACGGCTGGCGGTGCCGTTGCCGATAGCAATGAGTTCAATCTTATGCGTGGCGATCAGTTTCAGGATAGAAGACTGTGCACCGCGCAAGTCATTTTTTGGTTGAAAGGGGTAGAGTGTTTCCGTTGCAACCACCTTGCCTGTTGAATCAACAACAGCAGCCTTTACACCGGTGCGTATTCCAGGGTCCAAACCCAACGTTGCACGCGCGCCAGCGGGTGCAGAGAACATTAAGTCTTTGAGATTGCGAGAAAAAACCTGAATTGCTTCGGTTTGAGCACG
Source organism: Ruegeria sp. BE9 (assembly GCF_056538765.1). Lineage (NCBI taxonomy): Bacteria > Pseudomonadati > Pseudomonadota > Alphaproteobacteria > Rhodobacterales > Roseobacteraceae > Ruegeria > Ruegeria sp. BE9. The sequence continues at coordinate 7,011 of NZ_JBQFTS010000010.1, forward strand.
GCTCCTTAGATCCGCCATCAGTTCGACCATCATCGACAAGGACAGCTTCACTCGCCAAGTCCACCCAGCCACTTTGCGAAGCCAAAGATCTCCCGGTGCTTCGCTTCGGGTGTGCAATTGCGCTGCCACAATTGCCTCAGCCCGGGCTGCACCAGTCTCAGGTTCGGGTGCAATATCGAGTGTTACGATCCCCTCTTTCGAGGCCCGCAACATGGCCAACGCCCGATGGGATGGTGCATTGGACCATAGTTCAGAGTGATCGAAATAGTCGCTGAACTTCGCACCTTCTTGTTGCTTGCCATCGATAACTTTTGAGGTCAGCAAAGCCTCTCGCTGCATAAAGCTGCGCAGTTCACCCAACAGAACGGCGTTTTCTGTCAGACGCTCAGTTATAATGTCGCGCGCACCGTTCAGCGCGTCTTTGGTTGTGGGTACAGCTTCTGTCACAAAATCCTGCGCCAGCGTTTCAGGATTGGCGGAGCGATCGTTCAGAATGCCATCTGCAAGCGGCTCGAGTCCGATTTCCCTCGCGATCATTGCTTTGGTCCGGCGCTTTGGTTTGTAGGGCAGATAAATGTCTTCAAGCTGAGCCTTGGTGTCAGCCTGCGCGATTGACTTAGCCAGATCGTCGGTAAGCTTACCCTGATCCTTGATTGAGCCAAGGATCGTTTCCCGTCGCGCCTCAAGTTCGCGTAGATAGGTCAGGCGATCGGACAATGTGCGTAGTTGGGTATCGTCCAATCCGCCTGTGACCTCTTTGCGGTATCGGGCGACAAAGGGGACGGTGGCCCCTTCGTCCAGCAGTTTCACCGCGGCGCCCACCTGTGCGGGGCGGGCATTGATCTCGGTGGCGATGGTGCGGGCAATGCGGTCCAAAGGGGCCTCCTGAAAATGTATGGAGAAACTTCTTAGCCAGCCGCATCCCTAAGGGAAAGGGGGAGAAACCACATGGGCAATCTCCCGCAATCGTTCGTTCAGAATTCCAAAGCTGGCCATCAATAGTCACGTTTCGTGCTTCGGTGAGAGGGCTGCGTGCATTTGTTAGAGATTGTCTGCAATCCGTATGCTGAGCCTTGTTGAGTTTGCCCATCCCAAGGCACGCATCAAACCGACAGGGCATCAAGACCGTTTCCTGAGTTTGCTTTGAAGAGCAAGGAACATCGCAAAAACTATGTTAAGATGTCCATTAGGTTAGGAGGTCTCATGCGGTGGCGAGGAAGACGTACAAGCCGAAACATTGAAGATCGGCGCCATGGATCTCGTGGTGTATCCCGCGCTGGCATAGGTGGCTTTGGCCTGATTGCGGTGATTGTCATCGGTTTGTTCCTTGGCGTGGATGTAACCCCGTTTTTGACAGGTGGTGGTCAGCTAACGTCCCCGCAGGCCAATGCGCCGGTGCAAATTGACGATGAAACCGAAGAGTTCGTCGCCGTGGTTTTGGCGGATACCGAAGCGGTCTGGTCGCAGATTTTCCAGCAATCCGGAATTCAGTACACTCCGCCGATACTGGTCCTTTTCGCAGGTCGGACTCATTCGGCATGTGGAAATGCGATGGCGGCAACCGGCCCGTTCTATTGCCCGGTTGATCAGCGCGTTTATCTGGATACCTCTTTCTTTCAGGTGATGGAGCAGCGTCTGGGTGCACGGGGCGATTTTGCCAAGGCATATGTGATCGCACATGAAGTGGCTCATCACGTGCAAAACAGTTTGGGTGTTCTCGAGCAGGTTAACCGCGCCAAAAGCCAATCCAGTCAGGTCCAGGCGAATGCACTTTCTGTCCGTGTTGAACTTCAGGCTGATTGTTACTCCGGCGTATGGGCACGTGCCGTCGACCAACGTTTTGGCGTATTGGAGCCAGGTGATATTGAAGAAGCGCTGAACACTGCTGCCGCTATCGGAGATGATGCTCTCCAACGGGCGCAACAGGGTGTGATTGTCCCCGACAGCTTCACACATGGCACCAGTGAGCAGAGACAGAATTGGTTTTATCGTGGTTATAAAACCGCTGACCCCAACAGTTGCGATACTTTCTCAGCCAACCAGTTATAGGCAGAAGCCGAGCAGGGACGGCACGTTGGTTCGTTTTGTCTGACCAGAATGAAAAAATCCCAAATATAATGCTTAAGTGCTAAGGTGCATTAGTAATTGATTTTTTTTGCGCAGTCTTTTTGGAACTTGCGCACAGTCTTTGGGATTGTTGAGGGTCAAGAATGGATTTTTTTGTTGATGGATTAAACGGCATCCTCTGGAACTATGTCCTCCTCTACGGCCTTCTGGGCGCGGGTCTCTATTTTACCATTCGATTGGGAGCACCACAGTTTCTACACTTCGGTGAAATGCTGCGTGTTATTACCTCGGCCCCTGGTACGGACAAACGCGGCATCACACCATTTCAGGCACTAACTGTCAGTCTTGCATCACGCGTTGGCACCGGAAACCTTGCCGGTGTTGCGGTCGCACTGACGTTGGGTGGACCCGGCGCTATTTTCTGGATGTGGATGGTCGCTTTGGTCGGAATGGCCACTGCATATTCCGAAAGTACTCTCGCGCAGCTTTATAAAATCACCACAAAGGGCGGTGACTTCCGCGGCGGGCCGGCATTCTATATTTCCAAGGGTCTGAATGCCCCATGGGCTGGTGTACTGTTTTCGGTTTGTCTGATCCTCAGCTTCGGGCTGATTTTCGTAGCGGTTCAATCGAATTCGATTGCCGAGGCCTTGAGCGGCGCTTTTGGGATAGAAAAGCTCTGGGTCGGTATCGCAGTCGCTGCTGCTGCGGCAGTTGTCATCTTTGGAGGCATTAAAGCTATTGCTAAGGTCGCCGAGATATTGGTGCCGTTCATGGCAGGTGGTTACCTTTTGATCGCAGTGATCGTGATGATCTTGAATATATCTGAGGTGCCGGGCCTGTTGTGGCTGATCGTGTCCAGCGCTTTGGGTTTGGAAGAGGCCGCTGGCGGAGTAGCAGGCGGTGTAATGGCAGCGATGTTGAACGGCATCAAACGCGGACTTTTCTCAAACGAAGCCGGTATGGGCTCTGCCCCAAACATCGCGGCCGTTGCTACACCGTCACCGCATCACCCCTCTAGCCAAGGATTGGTTCAGGCCTTTGGTTGCTTTGTGGATACGATCCTCGTCTGTACTGCAACCGCACTGTTGATTTTGCTATCTGGGGCTTTGGATGGGGGCGAAGCCACAGGAATGCAGCTGACACAGAACGCACTGGACGTTCACCTGGGCCCGATCGGAACCTACTTTATTGCCATCGCGATCATCTTTTTCGCGTTCACATCCATTCTTGGGAACTATTCCTACGCCGAAAACGCGATGGTTTTCCTTGGGCTGGAAAGCAAGTTTGCGATGTCTCTGCTCAGGGCGGCGTGTTTGGCAATGGTGGTTTGGGGCGCAATGCAAACCGTTGCGACCGTTTTCAACTTTGCCGATGCTGCAATGGGGCTAATGGCCGTTATCAATCTGACTGCGATCTTGTTGTTGTCCGGCACTGTCTACCGTCTCACGCAGGACTACTTCAGTCAAAGGAAAGCCGGTCAAGAACCGACTTTCGTATTGGCGGACTTTGAGGGTTCACCAAAAGGTGTCTCAGCCAAAATCTGGAATGAAGATGCGCAAACCTCTTGATCCGACACTTGTTCAGGAAACGCTCAACAAGATCACGAACCACATGGCCGGAGAGGCAAATCGTGGCGAGGTTGCTGATTACATACCCGAATTGGCTGATGTTTCGCTGAACCAATTTGGGATAGCTGTCGCACCGCTCGAAGGTCCTCCGCTTATTGCCGGAGATGGAGATGTCCCATTTTCGATTCAGAGTATATCCAAAGTCTTTGGCCTGGTTGTTGCGCTTGAACATGTAGGGGCAACACTATGGCGGCGGGTCGGGCGCGAGCCTTCGGGCGATCCCTTCAACTCTATAGTTCAGCTGGAGTTCGAACGGGGTAAGCCAAGGAATCCTTTCATCAATCCCGGGGCGATCGTGGTGTCTGACGTGATACTTGAGCATCGTTCGGATGAAGAGGATGTGCATCCGGTTCTGGATCTTTGCCGACGTTTGGCCGAAGCGCAGGATATCTCGGTGGATGAAGACGTGTTCGCTTCGGAAGTCGCAACGGGGGATCGGAACAGAGCGTTGGCTTACTTCATGCTTGCCGAGGGCAATATCAAAGGTGACGTGCGTAAAGTCACCGAAAGCTATTTTCGACAATGCAGTATTGCAATGAGTTGCCTACAACTTGCCGTTGCCACCCGGTTCCTGGCATCGGGTGCCAAAGGACCGAATGCCGAAACCGCCGCTGTCACACCAGAGCGTGTCCGCCGGATAAACGCTTTGATGATGACATGCGGCTGTTACGATGCTTCGGGTGAAGTTGCTTTCCGGATCGGGTTACCCTGTAAAAGTGGGGTCGGAGGAGGCGTCGTTGCCATTGCGCCCGGTGTTGGCTCGATCGCCGCTTGGAGCCCGGGCTTGGATGAAAAGGGGAACTCTGTTCTGGCTTTGAAGGCCATTGAAGAGTTGGCGCGCGCATTGAATTGGTCTGTGTTCTGATGACCGTTTCACTTGGCGCGCCGATTGAAACTCCGAAAAGCTCCCATCAGGCTGATAACGAGCTAATGAGAGTTGAATGGGCATTCACCCTTTAGGAGTCTCCCTGAGACTTCTCCTGAAGGTAAGCAATGACGTTGATGATATCGTCTTCCTTTTTCAGGCCGCGAAACTGCATTTTGTTTCCGGGAACGGTGCCTTTAGGGTCAGCCAGGAATGCAGTCAGTGTTTCAGGTGTCCAGACGATTTCCGAGTTTTGCATAGGGCCTGAATACCGGAAACCATCTGCCTGTCCAGCAGTTGCGCCGATAATCCCGTGCAAAGAGGGGCCGACAGTGTGCTTATCCTGATCCAGCTTGTGGCAAGCGCTACACTTGCGGAACACTTTTTTCCCCGCCTTTACGTCTCCTACAACCGCGGCCACAGTGACCGGGGCAGCGGGGGCCGCTTCGGCCTTTTTGTCATCCATGTTGAAAATCAGACGCGCAGTCACGGGAACCGTGCGGGTGATGCCCGGCAAGTCGGCCAGTTCCATCAGTTTGTTGACTCCCGCATTCACGCCGGCATCTTCGGTGCTTAGGAAAACCATATCATTGGTCGATACCATCACCGACGTTTCGGACAGTCGGGCTACAAACATTTCGGTATCAAACTCGACATCAGTTCCTGCCAAAGACAGGACAGCTTCGGCATCGACCGTGGTGGTTTCACCCACGCTCAAGTTTGAGACTTTGCTCATGTTGAACTGGGCCGTTAGCGATGCGGTGCCAGCTTTGCGGAAAACAAATTCGATCATCCGGTCGTTGCGAATGTCGATATTGGTTTCGACCGAGGAAAGATCAATCTCGATTTCAGCTTTGCCATCCGGGCCGACGTGACCGCTAAGATTGGTGAAGGAGTTAACCTCGCCCACGGTGTCTTTTTTGATGGTGCCGTAGGCCAGATGAGAGCCTTCCGGAGCCAGTGTCCAGCTTTCGGCAAGCACGGGGGTTGCAACAATTGCCGACGCAATCGTGACTGCCTTCAACAGAAGTTTCATTTCATTCCTCCTCGGGTTATGTCAAATCTGAGCCCGCGGGCCCGGTCCGTGAATGACAAACACACACAGGTCGCGATTTATTCGATGAGTGGTGAAATAAGCTCGGAACAGGCCGTGCGCGGCGCCATCCAAATGCATTCGAAACGTGTTTGGCGGTTCGGGCTTGCTCTGTCGGGCGCTTCAGATGTGGCCGACGACCTTTTGCAATCCACCTGTCTGCGCGCGCTGGAACGGCATCATCAGATCACTTCGCACGCTCGTTTGGACAGTTGGTTAATGACGATCTGCCGTTCGATCTGGCTAAACGAAGTACGATCGCGGTCGGTCCGAAAGGCGCAGGCGCTGTCTGTCACGCCCGAGGCGGAATTAATTGCAACCGGACCCGATACGGAAACGAATATTTTCGCTGCTGAAGTGTTTACACAAGTGATGCAGTTGCCAGAAGCGCAGCGGGAAACGGTGATGCTTGTGTTCGTCGAGGGCTATAGCTATCGCGAGGCCGCCGCGTTGCTGGAGGTGCCGATAGGAACTATCATGAGCCGGTTGTCCAACGCCCGGCAGAAACTGAAAAGCGTTATGCAGCATGAGGCGGCGAACACCGTTCGACGGAGGGGCAAATGAAGTTTTCCGATGAGACGCTGTTGGCGTATCTGGAAGGCAATCTGGATGAGGCCGAAACAAGCGCTGTTGAAAGCGCAGTCGAAGCTGATCCCGAACTTGAACAACGCCTGATGGCGCTGGACCCCTTCGCGCCTGTTGTGCAAACGGTTTTTGAAGGCTTGCCCGCCGAAACACCTGAGGTCGTTTTGCCCGATCTAGAACCTTCGGTCTCGGTGCCCCCCGCCAGCGGAGGGTTGCGTTTGTTGGCCGTTGCGGCTTCGGTTGCTGTAATCGCCGTTTCGGCAACTTTTTGGGCAACGCGGCCCGTACCGATGGGTTGGGCCCAGCAGGCCGCGATTTACCAATCTCTGTATGTCCCGGATACGATTGCGTCGCTGGACAGCTCATCCGAAGCACTCGACGCACAGTTTGCTTTGGCTGAGGAACAGTTGGGCCGCTCACTTAACCGCGAAGCGCTTGAGGCATTGCCGGGTATGGAGCTTAAGCGCGCTCAGGTCCTGTCGTTCAATGGAAAGCCGCTTGTTCAAGTGGTGTTTGCTGATGCAAACGGCCAGCCGTTTGCGTTCTGTGTGATCCGACAGGGCGAGGGCGCGCCAAGTAAGGATGTGAAGCAAGCGGTCCTCAGTGGTTTGGCTACGGCAACATGGGCGCAGGATGGGTATGGTTACATGTTGCTAGGCAGCAGCGACCAAACAGATCTGAGCGGCCAACTGGACTTTCTGACGACACGTTTTGCAAGCTGAGGGTAAAAGGCGCAAAAACGCCTTGTGAACCCCGCCAAATCTCAGAAATATACCGGGTATGACGCCGAAACCTGTCATCCCAGATCCAGATGAGGACGCCGATGCGGTCGGTCCTCCCAGCATCTATGACGCAGACCCTGCTGACGATGACGATCTCTGGTTTTTGCCGCCCGAGGATGAAGAAGCGATTGAGGACTTTCTGTCACCCAGCCCCAAAGCAGAACAGCGTTTGTTGTTCGACCCCAGGGATTGGCGTGAGGCGCAATCGGAACTGTCTTATGAATTGGCCGACTTAGCAGCTACTTTCGGTGCGTTAGACGAACGTTTGCGCGCAGGGCCCAATGGATGGACCCATCGTTTGGCTCTGATGGACGTGTCCGATTTGGGTTGGTGGACGGGTGATAGGATCAGTGTAGACCGCCTTGCTTTATGGACAGGGCTACGGATAGGCGCCACCGGTGATGATGTTCAGGCGTTGTTTCGGGCCGGTTGGGCCGTGCGCAGGTTGACTGCGGGGTCGGGCCCGTCCGAAGGGGGATGGGAAACAGGTCTGACTGCGTTTTTGGATCGCACGGCGCAGGGTATAGAAGAGATTCCAGAGGCGGTCGCCGACCTTGCTGAAGTAATGCAGAACGCCAGCGGCTTACATCCGGTAACGCAGGCTGCAATCGGGTTTCATGCATGGCGCGCGTTTTCACCAGGGATCGGGCAGGATACAGAGGCTGCCATCATTGCTGCCCGGCACGCTGCGACGATGGGGCGGGGCGGGGCAATGTTTATGCCGATAGCTTTGTCCGGACCGGGTGCGCTGCGAGGTTTTGGGGAACCTCGTGAAAAGCTTTCGGCCTGGATCAGGGGGGCGGGGCAGGCGGCATTGTCTGCGCTTTTGCATCTGGATCGGATCAGTGCCTGGGACCAACGCGCTCGAGAAGCAACGAGCGGACTTAGCGGACGTACACCTCCGCGTTTGATTGATGTCCTGACAGCGTGGCCCATGGTTTCCGCTCCCTTGGCCGAAGAATTGACGAAGGCCTCACGCGCCGCAGTTCAACGCAATATCGATCGGTTTTCCGAGCGCGGCTTAATCCGAGAAGTCACGGGGCAGGGGCGCTACCGGGTTTGGACGGCGGCATTATAGTCCAGCAACCACTCGCGAAACGCACGAGCGGCAGGGCGCAGTGCGCCTTTAGAAGGGTAGACAAGGTGGTATGCTTCTTGCCCTGCGACCTCAATTTCGGGCAGGCAGGGAACCAAGCCTGACAATTTCATAATTCTGTCTGACGCAGGCGCCCGGGCCAAAGCGATTCCACCGCCGCTGGCAGAGAGCTCGGCAGCCATAAGGGAATTGTCAGCGAAGAAAAAACGGGCCTGTCCAGATGGCAAGCGCAGAGTATCGAATAGGTGAAGCCAACTGGCACGATGGGTTGAAACTTCGATCAGAGGGAACTGAAACAAATCCTGAGGCCGTTGAATTTGCTCTGAGATTTCTGGTGGCGCTACCGGGTACAGACGCTCTTGCAGCAATTCGTCTCCTTCCGTCCCGAATAGAGTTGGGTTTCCAAACACGATCTGCAAATCGGTAAATCGATTGGCAAAATCCGCCTCTAGATTGCCAGTGGTGAGGGACAAATTGATATGTGGATGGATGGTTTGAAAATCAGGCAATCCACCCGCCAGTATTCCATGTGCAAAAAGCAAAACGGACTGGACGTACAGTCGTTGTTCCCGCGTTTCACCAAAGAGTCCGGTGGTGGCTGTTTCCAACATCAGCAAGGATTGCTGAACGGATGGCAGATAGGCACGACCTGCCTCGGTCAGAGTCACTGCGTGAGCATGACGATGAAACAAAGGAGTTCCCAATCGGGTTTCCAGAGCCTTAACTTGCTGGCTGACCGCGGCTGCGGACATGTTGAGTTGCGCGGCGGCGCGGGCAAAGCTCTCGGTTCGAGCAGCGGCCTCGAAAACGCGCAGCCAGTTTAGCGAAGGGATACGGGACGACATAGTAACAGGCTAAGCTGAACTTATCCTAACGGGCAAGAGTTTGCGTTCTGACAGATTGACCTCCTGATATATCCTGAAAGGACAAGCTTTAACGGGGTCTCCAACAATGCAAGCTGGTTCCACGCCTAACACTGCTCTGACAGAAGAGCAGTCTGCCAAATATTGGAAAGATGGGTTTCTTTTCCCACTGACAGTGTTCTCTGAAAACGAAGCGGCCGATTTCCGGGCCGATCTTGAGCAGATCGAAAAAGACTGGCTGGCGGCTGATTTGCCCCTGCCATTCAATACTTATAAGCGCGTGAATGCGCATCTGGTGATACCTTTAGCGGCACAAATCGCCTTAAATCCGCGCGTGCTGGATGTCGTCGAAGGTGTGCTTGGACCTGACATCATGGTTTGGTCGGCTGAGTTTTTCATCAAAGAGGCTCACACGGATCACACTGTAGGTATGCATCAGGATCTGACCTATTGGGGAATGGGAGAGACGCCAGATCAGGTGACTGCCTGGATAGCCTTGTCCCCAGCAACCGTCGAAAGCGGATGTATGGACTTTGTGCAAGCCAGCCATAAGAACCCGATCCTGCCGCATAACGACACCTATTCGGATACAAACCTGCTATCCCGTGGCCAGGAGGTCGCCGTCGATGTCGCCGAAGAAGACAAGACTCATATCGAACTCTCTCCGGGGCAAATGTCACTGCATCACGGTTTGACTATCCACGGGTCTGGACCGAACCGTTCCGATGATCGAAGGATAGGGTTGGCGATCCGATATCTAAACCCTAATGCAAAACAGTTGGTGGCGGACCGGGACTATGCAGTTTTGGCACGTGGAAAAGACGAACAGTCGAACTTCGTGCACGTTGAGCCTCCGAGCACATTGTTCTCAGAGGATGCCCTTACACTGTATGAGCAGGTGCGCCGCGATCAGAGTAAAGCGTTGGCAGAAGGTGCCAAAGACTCAGTTCCCCTATATGCGTCCACCTGAAGAAGGGCGTTTACCGACCAATCCCAACGTAAGTATCGAAGCCTGAATCCAGCGCTTTTCTAGGCGAATAGATATTCCTTAAATCCACCATGCGGGGGTTTGCCATTGCTCCCGCAAGGTCAGCCAGATTCAGAGCGCGGAACTCATTCCATTCCGTCAGCAAAACAACAGCGTCAGCATCTTTTGCCGCTTTGTACGGATCGGTTTCCCATTGGACGCCTGGCAAGAGGTGTTCGCCTTCGGATTTACCTTGGGGATCGACAACACGGACGCTAGCGCCTCCGCCGATCAAGGCGGGGACAATTGTCAGCGACGGCGCATCGCGCATGTCGTCTGTATTGGGTTTGAACGTCACGCCCAGAACCGCGATGGTTTTTCCGTTGAAGCTGTCATCGCAAGCATCGCGGATCTTATCGATCATTCGCTTCTTTACCTCGTCATTCACACGAATGACGGTTTCGGTAATCTGCATCGGGTGCGCGTGTTCCTGACCTATGCGGGCCAACGCCGCAGTGTCCTTTGGGAAACAAGATCCGCCATAGCCGGGGCCTGCATGTAGGAACTTGTTGCCTATACGGCCATCCAAACCAATGCCGCGAGCGATTTCTTTCACATCTCCGCCAACGCGTTCGCACAGGCCGGCGATTTCGTTGATAAATGTAATCTTGGTCGCCAAGAACGCATTTGCTGCGTATTTGATCATCTCGGCGCTTTCCAAATCGGTTGTCAGGATTGGAAAATCACGCAGGTATAGCGGCCGATAGATCTCGGCCATCACATCTGCTGCACGGTCGCTTTCTACACCAACAACAACGCGGTCAGGACGCATGAAGTCGTCTATCGCGGCGCCTTCCCGCAGGAACTCTGGGTTAGAGGCAACATCGAACTCAGCGTCAGGATTGGAGGCGGCAACGACTTCGTGCACCTTTCGGTTTGTCCCGACGGGCACGGTCGATTTAGTCACAACTACTGTGTAAGAGGTTATGGACTGAGCAATTTCTTCTGCGGCGGCCATCACATAAGTAAGGTCGGCATGGCCGTCCCCGCGGCGTGTCGGCGTGCCAACTGCAATGAAAACTGCATCTGCGCCGTCAACGGCGGCAGCCAGATCTGTTGTGAAGCTCAGTCGTCCGGCGGCTACATTTTTAGCCATTAGCACATCCAAACCGGGTTCGTAGATGGGAACTTCACCGGCTTGCAACGTGCGAATCTTATCTTCGGCTTTGTCGACACAAATTACGTCGTGACCAAAATCAGAAAAACAAACACCTGACACAAGGCCAACGTAGCCGGTGCCAATCATCGCAATACGCATTTAAAAAAACACCTTTCCGGCCAATCGTTATTCGTTTGCAGCAAACATTCAGGAAAGTTTTGCCGATTTCAACGACAATGAACTTCGTTGGGTTGCAATCTTGTTATTCTTGCTGTTTTTGCAATGTGAATACTGAATACGAAATTCCGTGGGAAATGACGATGACAAAAAAAGCGTTGATTACTGGTATTACTGGGCAGGACGGTTCTTACCTGGCCGAGTTTTTGTTGGAAAAAGGTTATGAAGTTCACGGGATTAAACGTCGTGCTTCCTCATTTAACACACAACGGATTGACCATATTTATCAGGATCCGCACGTACCCAACCCAAAGTTGCAACTGCACTATGGCGACCTGAGCGATACGTCGAACCTGACTCGAATCATTCAGGAAGTTCAGCCGGATGAGGTCTACAACCTTGGCGCGCAGTCTCACGTCGCAGTCAGCTTTGAATCTCCGGAATATACAGCTGATGTTGATGCGATTGGTACGCTTCGCTTGCTGGAGGCCATCCGCTTTTTGGGGCTGGAAAAGAAAACCCGGTTCTATCAGGCATCTACGTCTGAACTGTACGGGCTGGTGCAAGAGATTCCGCAGCGTGAAACAACCCCATTCCACCCCCGTTCGCCATACGCGGTGGCCAAGCTTTATTCGTACTGGATCACAGTGAACTATCGCGAAGCCTATGGCATGTATGCCTGTAACGGCATTCTGTTTAACCACGAAAGCCCGCGTCGTGGCGAAACCTTTGTTACGCGTAAGATCACCCGTGGATTGGCGAATATTGCTCAAGGTCTCGAAGATTGCCTGTATATGGGTAACATCGACAGCCTGCGTGACTGGGGCCATGCGAAAGACTATGTGCGGATGCAGTGGCTGATGCTGCAGCAAGACAATCCAGAAGATTTCGTGATCGCGACTGGTGTTCAGTATTCGGTTCGTCAGTTCATCGAGTGGTCGGCCGCAGAATTGGGTGTGACCGTAGAATTCTCGGGTGAAGGTGTGGATGAGATTGCGACGGTCAAGTCGATCAAAGGTGATAACGCCCCTGCCTTGAAGGCGGGCGACGTCATTATGCGCATCGATCCACAGTACTTCCGCCCGGCGGAAGTGGAAACACTGCTTGGCGATCCCTCGAACGCTAAAACCAAACTTGGTTGGGAACCCGAACTGACCGTGCAGGAAATGTGCGCTGAAATGGTACGGGAAGACCTGAAAACGGCGAAACGCCATGCGTTGTTGAAAGAGCATGGTTATGAACTGCCGGTAAGCCTTGAAAACGGCTGAGGAGGGCGAAATGCGCAAGATCTATGTAGCAGGTCATCGCGGCATGGTCGGTGGTGCAATCTTGCGCCGTTTGCAGGACCGGAAGGCGGCGGGCGAGGCACTGGAGCTGATCACCCGCACCCATTCCGAACTTGATCTGACGGATCAGGCTGCGGTTCGCGATTTCATGCAGACCGAACGTCCGGATGTTGTAATTTTGGCAGCGGCCAAGGTGGGCGGCATCCATGCCAACAACACTTACCCGGCCGATTTCATTTACGACAACCTGATGATCGAGTGTAACGTGATCCATCAGGCTTTTGCTGCTGGTGTCAAACACCTATTACAGCTGGGCAGCTCGTGTATATACCCGCGTGCAGTGCCGCAACCTATGCGAGAAGATGCCCTGCTGACCGGAGTGTTGGAGCCGACTAACGAGCCCTACGCCGTGGCCAAAATCGCAGGAATCAAACTGTGTGAAAGCTACAATCGTCAGCACGGTGTCGATTATCGTTCGGTTATGCCGACCAACCTTTATGGGCCGGGCGATAACTTCCATCCGGAAAACAGCCATGTCTTGCCTGCATTAATCCGCCGTTTTCATGAAGCAAAACGTGATGGATTGGATGAGGTGGTAATCTGGGGCACAGGCAAGCCCCGTCGCGAATTCTTGCATGTCGATGATATGGCCGAAGCGTCATTGTTCGTTTTGGAACTGCCTCGCGACGTTTACGAAGCCAACACTCAGCCTATGCTGAGCCACATCAACGTAGGCTGCGGCGAAGATGTTTCGATCGCTGAATTGGCCGCGCTTGTAGCGAAAACCACAGGATACACTGGGCGGATTACACAGGACTTAAGCAAGCCGGACGGAACCATGCGCAAGCTAATGGACGTGTCTCGCCTAGCGGATATGGGCTGGCGCGCGCGGGTGGGCCTCGAAGAAGGTATTCGTGAAACCTATGCTTGGTTTCTGGAGCAAGGCGACGCGGACCTTCGGGCAAAGTAACCGCCCGGGTATGAACCCGAACGGTTTGAAAACTAGTACCAGCGGCCAACCGCAATGGCCGTTGGTTTAACTGTAGCTGAATCGCTTACAGTCGCCATTGCTTTGAAACTCACCTGAGTATCTGTCGGAGCGTCAAAACCCAAGAAACGAGTGTTTGTTCCCCCATTGCCACTTACGGCAATATTGGCGCTTGAGACGAAAGCCATTGGGAAAAACCAGGTTCCCTCGTCGCTTGCAAACAGTGCGCCTTCTGAGTTTGTACAACCAGTCGCAGGAAGAGTGGCGGTGCAGATTTGGGTTCCATCCGCGAACCGAACGTAATCGCCATTCGACGTTGTTCCGCTTTCGATCACTGATCCTGTTGGTGTGCCTGTATTTTGGGACACGGTCCCAAGTAAATTGCCTGGCCCATAGCCGTAATCGGCTCGCATCAAACGACCCGCCGTCGTGTCTGTCGCACTGTCCTGAACTGCGGCACCGCTCAACGTTCCTGTAGATGGATCTACGGTGACCGCGTCAATCCAGTTCCCTCCATCTGGAGAAACCTTGATCGAGAAACCTGTATCGCCAGATAGTCCCATTTCAGCATGACCAGTCCAGTTTGATTGGAACACTAGGGAAGCTGTGTCGTCCTGGCTGGCCTTATTGATTTTCAACTGATGACTGCCCCCGTCGTGGCTGAGCAGGCTAGCCGGAGAGCGCACTGAAAGGCGATTTGTATCGTCAAAGTCCGTCGCGATACCGACGCCATCTATGCTTTGCGTATCTACCGGAACGTCAGCCCACGAGCTGCCGTTCCATACTTTGATTTGCCCTTCGTTTTTGTCCCAAGCACGCCAGCCAGCAGCAGGATTTAAATAGTGCCAAGCGTTATCCAGCCACGCCGCCAGCATATCGCTTTGCCCAGACCATACGCCGACAGGTGCCGCACCCAGTGCGTGAACTTCACCCTGTTCCGGGGCCGCAGGCGGTGTCGTTGCGCCGGTTGAAACGACAGTGAGTTGAACGATCAAGTCCAGCTGACGCAACGCCTCGTTGTGGGTTACGTGCTTTTGGGCTTGAGATGGCTGTATGAATGGTAGTTCCAAGCGCGGTGAGGTTTGTGACACGGGCGTCCTCCTGAGGCTGTCGATCCGACAAGTTCATTTCGCGCCACTGTGCTGTGGCCAACATGAATCTCGTCTGACCGGGTAGGACGCCCGCTAAACCTTTTGCTTACTTTTCAAGTGTTCGTAACCGGTTGATGCGTATCAACCAGAGCCCAATTTTTCAGGAGTTAGGTGTTCAGATTGCTACTGAGCCGCCTGACCTGTGGCATACATATCCTGCAGGTAATTGTTCAAATCATCCCGAAGATCGTCGCGCGCCAGAGCAAAGGCAACTGTCGCTTGGAGGAACCCAGATTTAGAACCGCAGTCAAAGCGCTGACCGTCAAACTTGTAGCCAAAGACGGGAACACCATTGCGGATGTCTTCTGCAATAGCGTCGGTTAGCTGAATTTCGCCGCCGCTGCCCTTTTTCTTTTGGTTCAGGTTGTACAACACAGAGGGGCCAAGCACGTATCGTCCAATTACAGCCAAGTTGGACGGAGCTTCCTCGGGTTTCGGCTTTTCAACCATTCCTTTTGCACGGACAACGGTTCCGACGTTATCACCAACATCCAGAACACCGTAGGAACTGGTTTTGTCTTCCGGAACTTCCATAGCGGCGACCATGTTGCCGCCAGTTTCTTCATATGCCTCAACCATTTGTTTAAGGCACGGCTTATCTCCGGCGATTACGTCATCTGGCAGCATGACTGCAAAAGGTTCGTCACCGATCAATCGGCGCGCACACCAAACAGCATGGCCCAGCCCTAGCGCCTTGTGTTGGCGGATATAGGCGATGGCGCCGCTTTCCATGTTGGTCGCGTTCAACGTCTCCAAAAGCTTGTCTTTGCCTTTGGATTTCAGCTCCTGCTCAAGAACCAGATTGTGATCAAAATAGTCTTCCAAAGCGGATTTGCCGCGCGATGTCACAAAAATAAACTCTGTGATGCCAGCGGCTCGGGCTTCATCGATGGCGTATTGAACCAAAGGACGATCGACCAATGTCATGATTTCTTTGGGAACCGATTTTGTAGCAGGCAGGAACCGTGTGCCCAGCCCCGCCACGGGGAAGATCGCCTTTGTGACCTTGCGTGCCATGTTACCTCTCTAAAAACAAAATACTATTCCGTCGATCGCTGCCGTTTCTCTTAGGCCTTGCGACTTCAACATTCAACGTCGACGGACAAACAATAATGTAACCACCGATCAATCGTGCCACCGGGAGCGTCCGGAGTCAAAACGATCGCGCGCAACATCGCCTGTGGTTGCCTATTTTTTGCCTATCCTGAGTACGTCTTAAAGGCGTCCCAGACAAATTTTTTTGTTAAAGTAAAATAGGTTCGACACGAAAGCGTGCCCCAATGCCGCAAGGCATTGGGGCGGTTCTTTATGCTCCGGACATGATCGCTTCAAGCGGGTCGTGTTCTGCCACAAAATGATCGGGCTTTACCTCGCTCAACTTTGGGACGTAATCCGTTTCGCCTTTAGATAGCCGACTGGGCAAAAATCGAAGTGCAGCTTTCGGATCCATTGGCGATGGCAGTTCCCCGGGTAGTTTCAGGCGCTGACGGTTTCGTTCGACATCCGGGTCAGGGATCGGAACCGCCGAAATCAGGGATTTCGTGTATGGATGAATCGGTTCTGAACAGATGACTTCACCGTCACCCAGTTCTACAATCCGCCCCAGGTAAAGCACCATAATTCGGTTCGAAACCGCACGCACGACCGAGAGATCATGGCTGATAAAAATCATGGAGAGACCGAACTCTTGCTGCAGCTCGCGCAATAACTCAACGATCTGCGCCTGAATTGAAACATCCAAGGCTGAGACTGCCTCGTCACAAATGATTAACTTAGGTTTGTTGATCATCGCGCGCGCAATACCGACTCGTTGGTTTTGACCGCCTGACAACTCGTGTGGGTACCGGTTGATCATATTAGCGTTCAAACCGACCCGCTCCATCATTTGCGCGACCATGTCCTTTCGTTCACGGTCGGTTAGATCGGGGCGATAGGTTTTCAGCGGCTCGGCAATCGAGGCCGAAATAGTCATCCGCGGATCCAAGCTGGCCAAAGGATCCTGAAACACGATTTGCAGATCCTTGCGATACTTGTTCAACTCGGCGCGTTTCAGCCCTACGATGGGATGGCCCAACCAACTGACATTTCCCGCGCTGGGTTCGATCAGTTGGAGAACGGCCCTTGCAAGTGTGGACTTGCCGCAACCGGATTCTCCGACTACCCCAAGCGTCTCGCCCTTGCGGATGTCAAAGCTGACGCCATCAACCGCTTTCAAAGGTACATTCCGCCCGAACAACCCACCTTTGACGTGGATTGGGAAATGCACTTTGACGTCATCCACTTTGAGTAGCGGTTCTTCAACTTTGTCCAGCGCTTTAGGCGCATCACCGGCATCAATGCGAGGCATCGCTTCAAGGAGAGTGCGAGTGTATTCGTGCTGCGGTGCGCGGAAGATTTCCCGTGTGTCCCCAGCTTCGACAAACTGACCAAGACGCATGACCTGAATACGGTCGCACATACGAGCGACGACGCCCATGTCGTGGGTGATCAAAGCGATCGCTGTGCCTTCGTCTTTCTGCAGCCGGACCATCAGGTCCAGAATGTCAGCTTGAACAGTCACGTCCAATGCCGTGGTAGGTTCGTCCGCGATCAGGAGTTTCGGATTGCACAACATTGACATGGCAATCATGACACGCTGGCGCATACCGCCAGACAGTTCGTGTGGATACTGATCCAGGCGGCGCTTGGCTTCGGGAATCCTCACACGCTCCAACCATTCCAGACAACGTGCACGCGCCGCCGAGCCTTGTAGACCTTCGTGAACCTGAAGAACTTCGCGCATCTGCTGCCCGATCCGCAGATGCGGGGTCAGCGCGGTCAGCGGATCCTGAAAGATCATGCCAACATCCGAGCCGCGGATTTTGTTCAGCTTGTTGATTGGCAGGTTGAGAATTTCCTTGCCGTTCAACATGGCCGACCCCAAGGCGCGTCCGGCTGGCGGCAACAGTCCCATTGCAGCCATGAATGTCTGGCTTTTGCCTGACCCACTTTCACCTACGATGCCAAGGCATTCACCCGGATTGATGTCGAAACTGATGCCTTTGACAGCCTCGACTACTCCATCCGGTGTGTCGAACTGGACGCTCAGGTCTTTAACAGAAAACAGGCTCATATCAGCGATCCTTCGGGTCCAGAGCGTCACGCAGGCCATCGCCGATGAAGAACATCGAGATGATGATGGCGACGTAGAAAGTCAGGGGGTACATCAGTTGCCACAGGGTTCCATAGGCCATGGTTCCCGCGCCTTCGGCAATCAGACGGCCAAGCGAGGTGTAAGGCTCCGAAATCCCCAAACCTAGGAACGAGATGAAACTTTCCGTCAGGATCATTTCGGGTACCAAAAGCGAGGCATAGACGATCACCACGCCCAACAGGTTGGGCAGGATGTGGCGGTACATGATAGTGAACTCGCTGACACCAGCAGCGCGGGCTGCCTCGATGAATTCGCGGTTCTTCAAAGTCAGAGTTTGCCCCCGAACGATCCGCGCCATGGTTAGCCAACCGACCGCGCCAAGCGCGATGAACAGCATCATGAAGGATCGTCCGGCGACGACCAGCAGCAGGATGATGATCAGGGTCGCCGGGATGGCCAGAAGAATGTCGACAAAGCGCATCATCACGCTGTCAACGCGCCCGCCGATATATCCAGCTGCAATACCGTAGCAGGTGCCAACGATCAGGGCGGTCGCTGCACCAATCAGCCCCACCAGCAAGGATGTCGTGGTCGCCTGAATGACACGGCTGTAAAGATCGCGCCCCAGATCGTCGACGCCGAAATAGTGCCCGGTTTCGATCGAGGGCATCCCCATGCCGCGCACATCGCCCATGACGTTCCAGTCGATTTCTTCGTTATTCCAAACAGCGAAATATGGGCCCACAATCGTGAACAACACGATCAAGGCCAGAATGAACACACTGGCCATCGCGGCCTTGTTGCGGACAAAACGTATCCGTGCGTCCTGCCAGAGCGAACGCCCCTGTATGACCGTGTAGTCGGTGACATCTTCAGCCAGTTGGGCGGCTTTTTGTGATTTTCCTAGCATTGCCAGCCCCTTAGTATCGGATTTTCGGATCGAACCAGGCATAAGCCAGGTCGGTCAGCAGGTTCACGATGACTGTGAGCGCACCGTAAAGGATCGTGACTCCCAACAGCACCGCATAGTCCCGCGACAGGGCCGACCCGACATAGGCCTGACCCAGACCGCCGGTTGAGAAATAGATGTCCACAAAGACCGAACCCGTCAGAACGTAGACAAAGACCGGACCCAAGTAGGACACAACAGGGAGAAGCGTAGGCTTAAGTGCGTGACGCCAGATTACTGTTCTGGTCGGCAGCCCCTTGGCCCGTGCTGTTCGAATGAAGTTCGAGTTCAAGACTTCAAGCATTGATGAACGTGTGATCCGTGCGATCGATCCCATATAGGACGTCGCCAACGCAATTACCGGCATAATCAGATATTGCCATTGACCGCCATTCCAGCCGCCTCCTGGCAGCCAGCCCAGCCACAGGGTAAAGGTCAGGATCAGGATCGGGCCCATGATGAAGTTCGGCAGGGCTTGTGCGGCGATGCCCAGCCCAACCGCAAAGTAGTCGATCCAGCTGTTGTGCTTGATCGCAGCGGCAATCCCCAGGCTGACGCCGATGGCAGTGGCAACAAGAAACGACAGGGATCCGTAAGTCAGCGAAATCGGAAATCCTTGCGCGATGATATCATTGACGTCCCGGTCCTTGAACTTGAAGGACGGGCCAAAGTCGAAATGCACGACAATATTGTACAGGTAGTCCCACAACTGCTTCCAAAGCGGTTGGTCCAACCCGTAGCGCGCCTCGATATTTGCCAGAACCGCTGGCGGCAGAGGCCGCTCCGAGGTGAATGGCCCTCCGGGCGCGAAGTGCATCAGAAAGAAACAGGCGACGATCAACAAAAGGATCGTCGGAATGGCGACCAGCAGTCGCCTTAGACTATAGGCAAGCATTTCATGCCCCCGTGTTTATTGGCCCTGCCCCGAGCGATCCCGGGGCAGGGCGTGGTTCAAAGACGATTATTCGGCAACCTTGTAGAGGTTTTTCGAGTACCAGTTTTGCTCGACGTTGTTGACGGGCCAGTTCCCTACGTCAGTGTCCATCATGTAGACGCCGGCATAGTGGTAGATCGGGATAACCGGTGTCTCCTGAGCAATGATCCGTTCAACTTCGGTGTACAACGGTGCCGGATCTTCAGCAGTCTTGGCCTGAGCCAGCAGTTCGTCAACTCGAGCGTTGCTGTACTTGCCGTCGTTGTAGCCGGACTGTGATTGCAGCAGGTCAAGGAAGGTGGACGCTTCGTTATAGTCGCCACACCACGCGCCCCGGGCCAGATCGAAGTTCTGGTTGCCACGCTCCTCCAGGAACACTTTCCATTCCATGTTGGCCAGTTCGACATTAACGCCCAGCTTCTGTTTCCACATCTGGCTCAGCGCAACTGCCACCTTTTTGTGATCTTCGTTGGTGTTGTAGACCATCTCAAAGCTCAGCGGGTTGTCTGGGCCGAAACCTGCACCTGCCATCAGTTCCTTGGCCAGTTCATCCCGCTCGGGCTGTGTCATCGAGGCCATCTCGACTTCGGGGACTGTGAAGCCAGCGGTCGCTTCGGGCGCGAAAGTGTAAGCCTGAGGCTGGCCACCAGCCATCACTTTTTCCGTGATGATTTCGCGATCAACGGCCAGTGAAAGCGCTTGGCGGACATTGGGGTCCTTGAACGCCTCAGGGCCGTCTTCGGTCAGGTTGAACGTGTAATAGTAGTTACACAGGCGCGGGAAGCTGATGGCCTGATCCGGGTGTTCCAGGCTCAGACGGGGAAACTGCCCTGCGGGAACTTCAGTACGGTCCAGTTCGCCAGCCAGATAACGGGTCAAAGCTACGTTTTCATCGTTAATGACCAGTGTCACGACTTTGTCCAAGATCGTGTTTTCGTTGTCCCAGTACAATTCGTTACGCTCACGAACCGAGCGTTCCTGAGGCAGATGTTCGGTCCAGATATATGCACCGTTCGAGACGATGTTTTCGGGCCGGGTCCAAGCGTCGCCATGTTCCTCGATCACCTTTTGAGGGGCCGGGAAAGTGGTTGAGTGTGTGGTCATCTGCGGGAAATAGGGCAGGGGCGCGCTCAGAGTGACTTCCAGGGTGTGGTCGTCGATGGCTTTGACACCCAACTCGTCAATTGGCTTGTTCCCGGCGATAATTTCAGCCGCGTTTTCGATCGACATCAGTTCCATGAACCAGGCATAGGGCGAGGACAGTTCAGGATCGACCGCCCGTTTCCAGGCATAAACAAAATCACCTGCGGTTACCGGATCACCGTTCGACCATTTGGCATTGTCACGCAGGGTAAAGGTATAGACATCATTAGTGTCGTTGGTGGTGTAGCCGGTGGCAACACCCGGAACCAGGTTACCATCTTCATCCTGGTTCATCAGGCCCTCGAAAAGGTCCCGGGTAATTTCGGCGCCGTAGGTATCTTCTACGACCTGCGGGTCAACCGAGCTGTGCTCATCGCCCAAGCGGTAGATAAAGGTCTGGTCGTCAGCCAGCGCTTCGCCGGTATCAGGATGCGTGCCGGCGGCAAAGGCGGCACCGGTGATCATGGTCGAGGTCAATAGCCCCGCCAGAGATGTTCGAATGTACTTGTTCATGTTGTTTTACTCCCGTTTTTGGGGGTTGAGCACGCGCACCCTTTCAGGATGGCCGCTGACCACCATGTTTGTCCGACCCTGAACGAGACCGGGACTGGTTCGAATTTTGCTTTGTCAGATCGCAATGAACACCGCGTCGCAGTCTTTCGGTTTGCAGTCAGGAACGTGTTTGCGAAAGTCGCCTTTCACTGCCGCCGAAGGTGGCACTATTTCAAATCGTGTTAAAGCCTTTGCCTGAAAATTGAGCAACCATAGGTGGATTGTGAGCCGAACACGGTGGATTCCCGAAATATAATAATGAAACTTGATGGGTTCTTAACACTTTTGTGAAGGCAAGTCTCAAAACTTGACCGAAGGGAAAGGATTCGCCGGCCAGTTTGCGTAAGGGTCAGGGCGAATCGCTAGGGCTTTAGGGCTGTCTTCATGCTCGCTTCTGGAAAGCACGTAGGAGAGCGACCTGTTGCTTGCTGCCAGCGACCGATCGAACGGCGCGTTTTGAAACCCGGCAACCCATCTGCGCCACCAACATCATGACCTTGCTGCTCCAATGCGCGCTGCATCGTCGCGACGTCCGATCGATAAAGGTTGCCCACGTTTCCCCAGCGCCCTTTGAAATCGCCAACGCCATATTGAATTCGGTCACCGACATGGCCAACGAAAAGGGCGTAGAGGTCGCTCTTGTTGTAATCCTTCAGTACATAGAAGTTCGGTGTAACGATGAACGCTGGCCCGTTCCGACCGGCCGGCATCATTAGATACCCTTCACCCTCAAGTTCGTGCTTGGGAAACGGCTTACCTGAAACGCGGGTGATCCCCATTTCGGCCCACGCGCTAATAGACCTGCCCTGGTCCGGCCCCTCCAATGCGCAGGATACTGACGGAGGCACGGAGACTTCGAACCCCCAATCGCGTCCCGAAACCCAACCATGCTGGGCCAGAAAGTTACCGATAGACGCGATGGTATCATCGGATGATGACCAGATATCGGACTGTCCGTCTCCATTTCCGTCTGCCGCGTAGGTCAAGAAATTCGAAGGCATGAATTGGGGCTGACCCAAAGCTCCGGCCCAACTGCTTTTCAACGCTCCGGCTTTCGCGTGACCGGCCTCCGCGATTTGCAGTGCTGCAATGAGCTCGTCGGTAAAGTACGCGGCACGTGTGCTCATGAACCCTTTAGTTCCCAGCACCTGAAATGCATTGTGGCGAATAGGAACTTGGCCATATCCGCTTTCACGGCCCCAAATGGCCAGAATGATCCGTCCCGGAACTCCTGTTTCGGCCTCCACTCGGCTCAAAGTCGATTCATGTCGGCGTGCCATCTGACGACCCACCGATGTCGCCCCCTGAACTGAACCCGCGTTGAAATACCGACCAGGAGAGCCGAACTCGGCTTGCTTCTGTTTTTTGGGAGTTTGCGACTTGCTGCCCGGTGGGACCAAATCAGGCAGCTTCCAGTTCAGAGTGACACCATCAAATGCGGCACTCATTGTGCGGCGAGATACGCCTTTGGTTTTGGCCTGTGGCCAGACAGTGTCTTGGAGCCATACCTGAAATTGCTGCTCAACCTTTGCGCGATCTTGCGCATAAGCGTTGGTCGAAAGGCACCAAAGGCCGAGGGCTAGTAACATCCATCGCATCACAAGAATGTCTCGCCCCCTGCCGGCGACAAGTCAACAGCGGCCACCGCCTCAATTTGTATAAGCGTATTGGTCTGGTTGTGTACGGCATCTGGTGGACAATCGGTAGTTTTAGAAAAATCCTTGAGAAAATTCCTGACTCTGCCGATAGTTGGCCGGAGTTGAAGGGAAAAGAGGACGATCTGGCGTGGCCCTGCTCAGACATTCAACTTTGTTATCGGCGGTCCGGTTAGCAACTGTGGTTGTTGCGGCAACGACGCAAGTTGCATGGGCGAGCGACAGCTTTATGGATCCGCAAGGCCCGATTGCCGCTGTCCAAAAAGTCCACCTGTTTCGCGCAACTGTTTTGATAATGATTGCCGTGATCCCGGTGTTGGTTTTGGTTCCTTTAATTGCGCTACGTTATCGTCGTCGCACAGGCAGTTCTGCTGAATACCGACCCAAATGGGATTTTTCAGGGAAACTGGAATTTGTCATGTGGGGCGTTCCGGTGGTGATCGTGGCGCTTTTGTCTTTCTATTTGTGGAAGGCGACGCATAGGCTGGATCCTTATACTACGGCTTTCGGTGAGACACCGGCTTTGAACGTTCAGGTGGTCGGTCTCGATTGGAAATGGCTGTTTATATATCCAGAATTGGGCATCGCAACCGTGGGCGAGTTGGGAATTCCAGTCAAACAGCAGGTTGCGATGACGTTGACGACAGATACCGTCATGCAGTCTTTTATGATCCCGGCACTGGCGGGGCAGATATACGCCATGCCGGGGATGACGACAAAACTGCATCTGGTGGCGGATATGCCTAAGACGATGCAAGGAGAAAACACGCAATATAACGGCCGTGGTTTCACTAAGCAGAAGTTTCTGACGCAAGCTATGCAGCCCGCGGACTTCAATGCCTGGGTTGAAAGTGTTCGCACCAATGGCATCCCGTTGACTGAGGACACGTATCGAACTCTGGCCATGCGCACGGATCGAGATGAGGTACAGGCCGCATTGGGAACCGCACTCATGCCACTCAATGCTCTGTATTTCACTCTGGAGGAGGGTGATCTGTTTCAGTCGATCCTGCACCGCTATCACGGAGGTAAACCTCTGCCGGTGGATCAACAGCCGGGCACCGTTGAATTCGGGCAGGAGGCTCAAAAATGACCGATACCGGTTTCTTTGGCCGTCTGAGTTGGGACGCGTTTCCGATCGTCGGGCTGATCCAAAACCCCAATGCAAATGAGATCGTAGCCAACGCGGCTGCAGGCATCGTCATCGTTGGTGTTGTTGCCGTGGTTGGCTTGTTGACTTGGTTCCGCCTGTGGGGGCCGTTATGGCGCGACTGGCTAACCAGTGCGGATCATAAAAAGATCGGCATCATGTACATCGTCTTTGCGATTGTCATGCTGGCGCGGGGTGTGCTTGAAGGTGTTGTCATGCGGGCGCAGCAGGCGGCCGGGCCGGGAGAGGGGTTCCTTGAAGCCGAACACTTTGCCGAACTTTTTAGTACCCACGGTACGATCATGGTGTTTTTTGTGGCCGTGCCCTTTGTGTTCGGCTTAGCAAATTACCTTGTCCCTTTGATGATCGGCGCGCGAGACGTGGCCTTTCCGGTGATGAACCAGATTAGCCTGGGTCTAACAGTCTCGGCAGGCATGATGTTGATGGTGTCGCTGTTGGTGGGTGAGTTTTCGACCGGAGGATGGACGGCTTATCCACCCTATACAGGTGCCGCCTTTAACCCAGGAGTAGGGCCGGACTACTGGATCTGGGCTATTGTTGTATCGGGAATTGGAACCACGCTGACGGGGATCAACTTTGCCGTCACCATCTACAAGCTAAGGGCGCCGGGCATGAAATTCATGCGGCTGCCGATGTATTGTTGGACCATCATCAGCAGCTCGATCCTGATTGTCTTTGCCATGCCGCCGCTTGGCGTTGCCGCCTTGATGCTGGCGGCAGACCGGTACCTGGACTTCCACTTTTTCACCAACGACCTTGGCGGGAACATGATGAATTACGCCAACCTGTTTTGGCTTTTCGGTCACCCTGAGGTCTACCTTCTAGTTCTGCCTGCCTATGGAATCTATTCCGAAGTTTTTGCCACCTTCTCGGCCAAACGGCTTTACGGCTATAACTCGCTGGTGATTGCCACGATGTGTATCGCGGTCCTGTCGTTCACCGTTTGGCTGCACCATTTCTTTACTATGGGCCAAAGCGCGCTGATCAACGCGGTCTTTGGGATTGCAACTATGTTGATCGCCATTCCAACTGGGGTGAAGGTTTATGACTGGATGGCGACTTTGTATCGGGGCCGTATCCGGTTTTCGGTGCCCATGCTGTACGGTTTGTCTTTTCTGATGCTGTTCGTGATTGGCGGTTTGTCGGGAGTGATCCTTGCGAATCCGACGGTCGACTATCAGGTGCACAACACACTGTTTCTTGTGGCGCATTTCCACAACGTTTTGCTGCCAGGTGTGCTTTTCGGTCTTCTGGCTGGGTACAATTACTGGTTCCCCAAGGCTTTTGGGTTCCGGCTGAACGAGCACTGGGGACGTATCACTGTGTTGCTGTGGACCGTCGGCTTTATGCTGACCTTCCTACCGCTTTACTTTGTGGGCCTTATGGGAATGCCACGCCGGTCTTTCAGTTGGGACGACCCTAGCTTTCACCCATATATGATCATCGCCGTTGTCGGTGCACTGGTGATCCTGTCGGCGCTGTTGTCGGTGATCGTCCAATTGTGGGTCAGTATCCGCGACCGAGAAAAGACCCGCGTACCGGTAGGAGATCCATGGGATGCGCGTACGTTGGAATGGTCGATCCCATCGCCTCCGCCGCCCTATAATTTTGCCGTTATCCCCAAGGTGACCGATCGAGACAACTTTGCTGCCGCAAAGGAACGGGGCGAGGCCTATCCGACGCCAGAGGAATACGAGGATATTTCGATGCCGCGAAATACCGGGATCGGTTTCATCCTTTGCGTGCTCAGCGGTGTCTGGATGTTCGCACTGGTCTGGTGGATCTGGTGGCTCGCGGCCTTGGTAACAGTTCTGATGCTTGCGGCCTTCATTGCCTGGACATTCAAAACTGATTTCGAAGAAATCATTCCTGCCGAGGAGGTGCGTAAGCAGCACGAAGCTTGGCTGGAGCTAGTGCACACTTCCACTGCTGTGGATCGGGACCATGAAAGTGCATCGGAAAACCGTGGCCTTGCACGTCCTGACTTGGAGGTTGCGACATGAAGCGTGCACCTACCCATAGTTACCCCGGCTTGAACCTCGGACGGCGGCATGAAAGTGCCCATAAGGCCGCCGAAGTTGTGACTTTTGGGTTCTGGGTCTTTTTGATGAGCGATCTGGTCTATTTCGGCCTGATGTTCGCGATCTATATCACCATGATCGATGCACAGGCCGGCGGACCTGGCCCTCACGAGCTTTTCGATCTCAAAAGCATCTTTGCCCAAACTCTCATCTTGCTGACAAGCAGCCTGACGGTTGGTCTCGCGATGCTGGCGCTGAAATACAATTTGCCCCGATGGCGGATCGTTTTCTGGTTCTGTGTGACGTTGGTTCTTGGGCTCAGCTTTTTGGTGCTGGAGATCCGAGACTTCGTCGCAATGGCCGAACAGGGCGGTATCCCGCAACGCAGCGGGTTTTTGTCGGCCTACTACGGTTTGGTTCCCTTGCACGGGCTTCACGTTGCGGCGGGGTGCTTGTGGCTGATTGTGTTGGGCATTCAACTCCGAGTGTTTGGGTTGACCGACCTTTTGATGTCGCGTGTCGTAAGGCTGGCCCTGTTTTGGCATTTCCTTGATCTGATTTGGATTGGCATCATCACTATCGTTTATTTCGGAGGCCTGACCTATGGATAAGCGCAGCGAAATGCATCGTCGTGAACGGCGCCGTTATATAATTGGTTATGGCGGTTCGCTTCTATTGACGGGTGCTGTTTTCACGATTGCCTACAAATACGGGATTGAAACCAAAGGGGTTTACCTGTCGATCGCGCTGCTTGGGCTGGCGCAACTGATCGTTCAACTGGTTTATTTCCTACATATCGACCGCCGCCGCAGCAGCCGGGAAGACCTTGACCTGATTTTGTTCTCTACGCTGGTCTTATTGATCATCATCCTCGGAACCGTTTGGATCATGGGCAATCTGGCGATGCGGATGCACACCTACCCGATGTAGCGACGTTTATGAGGCCTGAAGAATGAAATCTATGAAAGCCATCGCTGTTGCAGCCATGTTGATCGCCATAGCGGCAGGGCTGTTTTTGTTTTGGCGTCATGAAGAACGGTACCCGTCCACCAAGGACGCCTATGTCGGCGCGAACATCATCTACGTCGCGGCGCAGGTGACCGGTCAGGTTGCCGAGGTTCCGATAACCGATAATCAACCGATCAAGGCAGGCGATCTTCTGTTCACAATCGACGACACTCAGTTCAAAGCATCCGTGGATCAGGCTCAGGCTGATCTCGATAGTTCTATGCAGCAGGCGCAGTCCTATTCCACGCAGATTACTGCGGCAGAGGCGGCCGTCGAATCTGCCCAGTCTGCCTTCAACACAGCCAAGAATAACTTTGAGCGTACCAAGGCGTTGTTTTCAGACGGGGATGTGGCCCAAGTCTCGCTGGATCAGGCTACGACAGAGTTCGCACAGGCTTCTGCCCGGCTGACCACCAGCCAGTCCGGCCTTTTAGCTCTTCAAAGCGGCTTGGCGGCCAAACAGGATGATGTCCTGTCCGCCCGTGCCCAACTTGAAATTGCGCAGGCCGATCTGAACTGGACCAAGGTTTATGCCACCGCCGATGGTTGGATTGCCAATCTGAGCCTGCGACCCGGATCAGCGGTTTCCGCCAATTCACCACAGTTTTCCATTGTTGAATCCGCCGAATGGTGGGTGGATGCCAACTTTAAGGAAACGTCTCTGGCTCGGATTCATCCGGGTCAGTTGGTCACCGTAAAGGTGGACATGTTACCTGGTGTCACTTTGACCGGCAAAGTGGCGTCGATCGGACGAGGTTCAGGTGACACTTTCTCGCTTTTGCCATCCGAAAACGCCAGCGGCAATTGGGTCAAGGTCACGCGTCGCTTTCCGGTGCGTGTTGCGCTGGACCCGACCGACGTACCACTGCGTGTTGGCGGCAGTAGCAAGGTAACCGTGGACACCACCGCAGATCAGGCCGGCAAATGACAGCTTCGGCGGCAGGCCGCGTCAATCCAGTGATTGTCGTAGCCGTGGTGCTTAGCGCCATTCTTGAAGTGCTCGACAGTACTATTGTCAACGTTGCCCTTCCTCATATTCAGGCGGCGTTTGGTGCGACCACGGATCAAGCGACTTGGATTTTGACCAGCTACATCGTTTCGGCCGTGGTTGTTATGCCTTTGACCGGGTTTGTGGCCCGTCGGGTTGGGCGTCGCAGGTTGATCCTGACTGCTATTATTGGCTTTACCACAATGTCCATAATGTGTGGCCTGTCCTGGAGTCTTGAGACAATCGTGATCTTCCGACTGGCGCAAGGCATGTTTGGTGCATTCCTTATCCCACTATCACAGTCCATCCTGTTCGACGCTTTTCCGCGTGAAAAACGGGGGCAGGCTATGGCGGTTTTCGGGCTGGGTGTCGTTGTGGCCCCGGTGCTGGGGCCAACGATTGGTGCGATCCTGACCGAGTACTTTTCGTGGCGGATGGTGTTTTTCGTAAACCTGCCGGTGGCAGCCATGGCTTTGTTGCTGTTGGCCGGAGAGCTACCTGATGACGAAACGGAAAAAGTTCAGATCGACTGGATTGGTCTGGCGTTGCTGGCCCTCGGTATCGGGTGCTTGCAGTTTATTCTGGATCAAGGAGAAACCAAAGACTGGCTGTCCTCACGTGTCATTCAGGTGGCGGTGATCGCATCAGTACTGGGTGCATTGGGGTTCATCGTCCATGCGCTGACCACTAAACACTCGGTGGTCGATCTGCGCTTGTTTGCAGATCGTAATTTTGCCTTGTGCAATCTGGTTATTGCCGGGTTTGCAATTTCCCTTTTTGGCGGGATCGCCATTCTGCCAACCTTTGTACAAAACCTGCTCGACTACCCAGTTATCGAGTCTGGGCACCTTTTCATACCAAGGGGCATTGCTGCAGGAATATCGATGGTCGGAACTGGAGCCGTTCTGGTCACGCGCTTTGACCCGCGCTTGTTGGCGGGCGTTGGTATGCTCTTAACCGCGGTAAGTAATTTTATGCTGGGGGCGGTTAACTTGGATGCCGGGTTCTGGGAGCTCGCCTGGCCTGGTGCGGTGAGTGGGCTTGGTATGGGGCTCGTCTTTGTACCGATGTCGATCCTGGCGTTTGAGAGTATCTCGAAGTCCCGGCAGGATGAGGCATCGGGGCTGTTCAACGTAACGCGGCAATTGGGTTCATCGGTTGGCATCTCGCTGGTCGGTACATGGGTCGTGAGAGGGTTGCAGACCAATACGGCTGTTCTCAGTCAGAACGTTACGCCTTACAACCCCGCGGCCCAGGCGTACTTGCAACCGCTAGGTCTGACGCCAGACAGCGCGCAAGGCGCAGCTATTCTGGGTCAAGAGATCAGCCGTCAGGCCGAACTGATTTCCTATTTGACTGTGTTCAATAACCTTGGATTACTAGCACTTGCGACAATACCATTATTGTTTTTCTGCAAGGCGCCGAAACCCGGGACGCAAGCCGCTGTTCACGCACACTAACGCATCAGGACAAGGCCCATCCAAAGAGCGAGCCAACACATCGCCAAACTCAACAGGATGTTACCTGCTGCCAGTGCAATGGTGCGTTCTCTGTGTAGTTCCAATGATTGATATGCGAAACTTGAGAACGTGGTGAAGCCTCCGCAGAAGCCAAAGACCAAACGCTTTTCTTCTTCGCTCATGTCTATGGGGCCACCCAAATATCCGATCCATAGACCGAGTAGCAAACTTCCCAACACATTCACGATCAGAGTTGAGACCGGCAAGTCGTGATTGATCCGCAATGCGATCCAATGTCGTAACACAGCACCCAAACCGCCACCTAAGCCAAACATTGCATGCAGATAGAGGTCGCTCATTGTTGTGGCCTCCACATACGGCGACCGATTGCTTCGCCCAGAACGGCGGCGGCGAGGCCCACAGCGATTTCTAATGAGGCGGCTGTCAGTGCATTCCAGATATTGGACGCCGCCATGCGGTTAAGTTCGGCAACAAAAGAGGAAAACGTTGAAAGCCCACCGCAAAACCCGACGGCCCCTAAGTGCAGCACATGTGCGTGCACTCGGTGGCGTATGGCATAGAGCCACCCCAGCACAAAGCACGCCACTACATTGATACCGAACGTGGCCGTCAGAACAGAAGCACCCGGGATTTGCGCCGCAAAGGCTTCGCGCAGCAACGACCCTGCCGCGCCCCCGACGAAGACAGACACAAACATAATAGCTGTGGTCCGCACTGCAGGTTTGGATTGTGTCACGGCTGATGTTCCTGCCCAGGTTCGCCTTTTACTGGGCATACCGTGTGCCTCTGGGTGGATCAACTCTGGCTAAGTCTTTTTCATACTTCACGAATTCGCTCGTTGCCGTGAGATGCGCCACAAACGCTTGCAATCAAAAGCCGATTTGTATCACGGTTGGAGCACGGTCAGCTTAACGGAACTTTGGGAGAGCACGAATGATTGTACGCAGACTCTATTACATCCTGAGCTACGTTTGCCTGCCGTTAACCCTGCTTTGGGGATATTTTTGGCCACCTGCCTTATGGCTGCTGGTCATTCTGATCCCTTACGCTGTGGTTGGTCTCTATGATATGTTGACCACCAAGCACAATGTTCTGAATAACTACCCTGTCCTGGGTCACTTCCGCTATATGCTGGAATTTGTAAGCCCGGAAATCCGCCAATATTTTGTTGAAACAAACGAAAGCGGGCGTCCCTTCAATCGAATTGTACGCAGTCTGGTCTATTCTCGGGCGAAAGGGCAGGTGGATACCCAAGCTTTTGGAACTCAGTATGACATTCTTTCAGTGGGGTATCACAGGGCTGACCATTCGCTCTCGCCGAAAGAGGTGGATGAAAGCGAGGAGAGGGTAATGCTGGGGGGGCCGCAATGCACCCAACCCTATCACGCATCTCGATTAAACGTATCTGCAATGAGCTTTGGCGCGCTTAGCGCCAATGCGATCCGGGCGCTGAACGGTGGTGCAAAGGATGGTGGCTTTGCCCACAACACAGGCGAAGGTGGTTTGTCACCGCATCACTTGGCCGAAGGGGGTGACATCATTTGGCAAATCGGCACCGGCTATTTTGGATGCCGCACATCCGAAGGCGGGTTTGACAAAGACCTGTTTGCAGAGAAGGCCAAAAAAGACGTGGTTAAGGCGATTGAGATTAAACTGTCGCAAGGGGCGAAGCCGTCTCATGGTGGTGTGCTGCCTGCGGCCAAAGTAGACAAGGAAATCGCTGAGATCCGTGGGGTGCCTGAACATCAAGACGTTATCTCTCCCCCGATCCACTCGGCTTTTGAAGGTCCGACTGGTCTGTTGCATTTCGTTCAACACCTAAGAGAAATGTCAGATGGGAAACCCATCGGTTTTAAACTTTGCATTGGAAAACGATCGGAGTTCTTAGCGATTTGCAAGGCGATGCTGGAGACCGGCATCTTACCGGACTTTATCACCATCGACGGTTCAGAAGGCGGCACCGGCGCTGCGCCCGTTGAGTTCACTAACCGTCTTGGGATGCCTCTGAATGAGGCCCTGATCTTTGTAAACAATTGCCTGCGCGGAGTCGGTTTGCGAGACAAGATCAGGATTATCTGCTCCGGCAAAGTTGCCACAGGGTATGACATGGTCGAGAAATTTGCCTTGGGTGCTGACATGTGCAACGCGGCGCGGGCCATGATGTTTGCCGTGGGGTGCATTCAGGCATTGCATTGTAATACGAACCGCTGCCCGTCCGGTGTCGCTACGCAAGATCCTATACGGGGACGGGCCGTTAACGTCCCACAAAAACGTCAACGCGTTCACCGGTATCATGACGCCACTCTGGAAAGCTTCCGAGAGTTGTTGGGCGCGATGGGTAAAGAAAGAGTTTCGGAACTTCAGCCCGAGGACATTCGCCGCCGAACCGCAGATGAGCGGGAGCAGTCTTATGCCGATCTCTACAACTTTGTAGACGAGGGTATTTTGTTGTCGAATGAGATCCCGATTGAGTTTGCTGCAGATTGGAAGATGGCGTCGGCTGATCATTTTTAATTTTTTTGGGGACAGCCGCCAAGGAATGGCCCATCTGATCCGTCTTATCCAATGTGATGCGTATGACAACAACGGATGAAGACCTGGCAAAGGCCGCCTCGCGGGGCGACGCTGATGCGTTTGCGTCGCTATTGGAGCGGCATTACGATAGCGTGTTTCGACTGGCTTTCCGGCTGACTGGGCGGGCTGATCAGGCCGAGGATTTGACGCAGGATATATGTGCTGCTTTACCCGTCAAGATCGTAGGTTTTCGAGGGCAGGCAAAATTCACCACTTGGCTTTATCGAGTGGTCGTCAACGCGGCAGAGGATGCACGTCGCCGTCAAACCAGCCATAACCGGGCCGCCGAAGGATGGGGTGACGTGGAACAGATGCGTCGCGCCGAGGCGGCGGAGTCTGCCGAAGCCGTCGATTGGTTGCAGCGCGCCATGCGGTCTTTGCCGCAAGAGTTGCAGGATACGCTGGCACTGACCTTAGAAGATGAAATGACCCATGCCGAAGCCGCCGAAGTTCTAGGAGTGTCCGAGGGCACAGTTTCCTGGCGCATGTCTGATATACGAAAGCGTTTGCGCGCTTTGCGGCAAGAGGAGTTGGCGGAATGACAGACGACTTTGAAGATCTGAAAACGCTTATGAGCTCGGCCACCCCGACGCCGAACGCGCAGCGCCGGGCAAAAAACCTGGAACAGGCGCAGAAAATCTTCGCCAATACCCAAGGATCGCCGGTTGAGAAACGTCCGACTGTTAAGCGAGGCCTGAAGGTCCGCCTGACAGAAGGAGCGAAAACCATGTTGAATGCCCTCTCACATCGCGGTGCTTTAACTGCGACAACCGCAATTGCCGCTGTGGCGCTGGTTATGATCCTGCCGCAGACGCGGGACTATGTGGTGAACCCGACCGGTTTAAAGGAAAGCAGAGTTGCGACGCCGCCAGCATCGCAGTTAGAGGCAGATTTTGCGGGAATGGACGAACCAGTCGTTGAGGCCCCGCTTGTTGTTGCTGAAGAGATCGCGCCTACGCAAAAACTGCGTTCCTACGAGTCGGAGGTCAATCGCAGTGCGCGAATTGGCATTTCAGGTGATACATCAAACGCAGTCAGACCCTTGGTGGCACCTGCACCTGTTCAAGACTTGGGCGTCACAGTCGAAGCCGATACCGAAGTGTTCGCAAATGCGGATGCCAATCCGCTGAAAGTTACGGCAGAAGACCCGGTTTCCACCTTTTCTATTGATGTTGATACGGCCTCCTATTCGATTGTCCGCTCTTCGCTAATGCGCGGTCAGTTACCGCCAAAAGATGCAATTCGGGTGGAGGAGATGGTGAATTACTTCCCTTACGACTACCCCGCTCCAGAAGATGATGCACCGTTTCGTCCTACGATAACTGTCAACCCTACACCTTGGAACGAAGGTACACAGTTGGTTCATATTGGTATCCAAGGGGCGCTGCCTCTGATCGAGGATCGACCTCCGCTAAATCTTGTGTTTCTGATCGATACGTCAGGTTCGATGCAGGATGTGAACAAGCTGCCGTTGCTCAAGCAATCCTTCCGCCTTTTGCTTTCGGAATTGCGACCCGAAGATCAGGTCTCGATCGTTACTTATGCAGGTAGCGCCGGGCAGGTGCTGGAGCCTACGGAAGCATCGAACCAAGCGAAAATCTTTGCGGCACTTGAACAACTTGAAGCCGGAGGTTCGACGGCAGGCCAAGCCGGGTTGCAACAGGCCTACCAAGTTGCCGAAAGCATGGCTACGGACGGCGAAGTAACGCGCGTAATCCTTGCAACGGACGGAGATTTCAACGTTGGTTTGTCGGACCCAGAGACCTTGAAAGAGTTCATTGCTGGTAAACGCGACAGCGGTACTTTCCTAAGTGTTCTTGGTTTCGGTCGAGGAAACTTGGACGACGCGACGATGCAGGCTCTGGCGCAAAATGGGAATGGACAGGCCGCTTACATCGATACACTGGGCGAGGCGCGCAAAGTGTTGGTTGACCAGTTGACAGGAGCGCTCTTTCCGATCGCAAATGACGTAAAAATACAGGTC
This sequence comes from Ruegeria sp. BE9, assembly GCF_056538765.1. Lineage (NCBI taxonomy): Bacteria > Pseudomonadati > Pseudomonadota > Alphaproteobacteria > Rhodobacterales > Roseobacteraceae > Ruegeria > Ruegeria sp. BE9. The sequence continues at coordinate 41,314 of NZ_JBQFTS010000010.1, forward strand.
GAGTTCAATCCTGCCCAAATCGCCGAGTACCGTCTGATTGGGTATGAAACCCGCTCTTTGCGACGCGAAGACTTTTCGAACGACAAGGTTGACGCTGGCGATATAGGTGCCGGCCACACTGTAACTGCGATTTACGAGGTTACTCCGGTTGGATCTCATGCGATCCGAAACGGTCCGCTGCGCTATGCGGAACGGTCGGTTTCAGAAGGATCAGAAGAAATAGGGTACTTCAAAATGCGCTACAAAGAGCCTGGAACACACAACAGCCAATTGATTGAGGAGCCGATTTTTGCAGGGCAGGGCTTTGTGACAGAAGACGTTCAGTTCTCGTACGCTATTGCTGGGTTTGGCGAGCTGCTGCGTGGCGGGTCATATCTGGGGTCGTGGTCATATGACGACGCTATCGACCTTGCCAATTCGGCAAAAGGGGAAGATCTGTTTGGCTACAGGGCAGAAGCTGTCACCATGATGCGCCTTGCGGAAACACTGGACCAATAGATCTACCACAAGGGCGTTGCCGCCGAGCAGCGCCCGTTAATACTGTCTTGGGTTTTTGGCGGCGTGATTGTTGATTTTGCGAACACTCCATTCGACAGCGTCCCGCATTGTTTTACCCAACGCTATGTCAAACGCATTTACCAAGTCCGGTGTCTGGTCGCTGGCTGAAACCACGTATTCCTGAAAGGAACTGGACGCGATGATTTTGTCTTCAAATTCGTCGATGATCTTAATGTTCATGCGCACCTCAACTCGAACAGTGCGTGAACCGTCGGCGTCATTGACGACCAACCCTTGGAACTCACGCAGATCAGGAACAACGACATAATCTGCGCGCAAACCAACGGTCGAGCGACCTACAGCTGCAACTTTTCCGCTGTTTTCATAGCTCTCAACAAGCAGGGCCTGAACGATCAGTGGGGCCCGATCCACCCAGCGGGCGCGAGGCAGGTATTGTACCTGCAAAGGCGTGGGTTGGACGGCAATCTGATCGGTGTTGACGGCAGCGGTTGCCGTCGGTTCCTGTACAACGATCTGTTTCTGTACGCGCGGCAACGAAGATGAGAACGTGCTTTTAGGCGTCAGCAAGTACAGATCATTCGGTTTTGATGCTTGTTTGAGCGTTCCAAGTCCGGCGCACCCAGCAAGAGCTGCCAAAGACAGAACAACAAGAAAAAACCTAATCATTGACGAAACTCCGATGCCTGGGTTCCCAGTAAGAAGCGGGCGGGATCACGTTCCAGTTTGTCCACCAATCGATCCAGATTGATGACAAGGCGTTGTCCCTCTTCGATAAAGCGGGTGAACTGTGGCAGGCCAACGCGCATAAAGTCGGACAGCTGACGGCGATTGTCCTGAACGATGCCGTCGATGGTGCCCAGCAATTCCGATGCGGATTGTGAAGCGCTAAGTATGTCCGCAGAAATATCGTCGAGCTTTGTGGTCACGTTCTTAACCGTGCTCGCAACTTCGTTTGCCGCATTTCGAACGTCGGCCATTACCGTACCAATGTCTTCGTTGATAACCTTGTTGGCCGAGTCAAAGGCCTGCTCTGCAGACGTTAGTGTCGTCTTGGCTGTTTCCATCGCACCTGTGATAGAACCAAGGGTCTTGTTCGCGTTCAAGAAGGTTTCAGTGACGGTTGCCAGTGCGACACCGCCCTCGTCAGACAACCCCGATAGATTTTCTGCCAAAGCCGAAGCTCGTTCGATGAACGGTTTCACGTCTTGTCGGATCACCTGATCGGCCGTTTCAATTGTCGTTTTCGCACTGTCCAAAGCAGCCGTTGCTGACTCTGACGCGGTTTTAACGCTTGTAAGCGTATCCGTTCCTGCGTTCAGAGTTTTCTCTGCTGTATCAGCCAACTGGTCTAGGCGCGTTGTGAAATCGCCAAGTTTGGATGCGGCGCCACCCAGATCTGTTGAAAGGCTTTCGAAGTCGCTCAGTGTTTTCTCGAGTTTGCCGGACGCAGAGGCGAGGTTTTCCAGAATGTCGCTGACAGATTTGCGGTTTTTGTCGTCTACAACAGCGTTGAGGTTTTCGAGGAGCGTAACGGCCTCATCGAGAACTTTAGGCGCGCCCTCGAACAGGGATTGGATCGCGCTGCGTTTGCTTTTTATAACGCTGTTTTGCGGCAGCCGTTCATTGCTCGCGGAACCACCGGTCAGTTCCACATAACTAACCCCTGTCACGCCAAGCGATTGCAATTGCGCAATTGTGTTTTCGGTCACGGGAATGTCCGCATCTACTTCAAGCTTGACCCGCACTTTGGATGGGTCGTCGTCGTCAAGTTGAAGAGAAATCACCTGTCCAACCGGAAGACCGTTGAAGCTGACGCCGCCTGCCGCCGAAAGGCCTGATACGTTGTCAAACAGAACATCATAATACGCGTATTGCCGCGATACCTCGAACTTGGCCAGCCAGAGGAAAAAACCAAATGCGCCCAAGATACCCGCAAGGGTGAAAGCGCCGATCAGAATGTAATTCGCTCGGGTTTCCATAGCCTTTACCTGTCCTACCCCTTCTCTTGCGCTGCGCGCGCCCGGGGGCCGGTGAAGTATTCCTGCACCCAAGGATGCTCGACTTTCGTCATTTCTTCAATCGGTCCTTCAACCAGCACGCGTTTTTCAGCAAGAACTGCGACCCGATCGCAAATGGCGTATAGGCTGTCCAAATCATGCGTGACCATAAAGACCGTCAAGCCCAAAGCATGCTGAAGTTCACCGATCAGTTCGTCATAGGCGGCCGCCCCGATCGGATCCAAACCGGCGGTCGGTTCGTCAAGAAACACGATTTCGGGGTCCAACGCCAAAGCGCGCGCAAGGGCCGCGCGCTTGCGCATCCCGCCGGAAAGCTCGGACGGAAACTTTCCACAGCTGAGCTGGGGAAGACCGACAAGACTAATTTTTAGGCTTCCGAGGGCCTGCATCAGGCTCTCGCTGATCCCGGTATGCTCACGCAAGGGCGCCATGACGTTCTGCAGTACAGTAAGTGAGGAAAACAGTGCTCCGTCCTGAAAGGCCACTCCCCAATGGCGTTCGATGCGGCGGCGTTCTTCCTCAGGCCCGTTCAGCACATCGACCCCAAGTACCTCGATACTGCCGGCCGCGGGTGTGTTTAACCCAACGATAGTACGAAGCAGAACAGACTTGCCCGTACCCGACCCGCCGACAATGCCCAGGACTTCTCCGCGCCAGACATCCAGATTTAGATCCTTGTGCACGACCTGTGTGCCGAACTGGTTCGTCAGATTGCGCACGCGAATTACGGCTTCGCGTTGAGCGTCGGCTTTAGAGTTCTGTTCCAATACGGTTCCGTCCATGTCAGACCCCCAGAACCGAGAAGAAGATCGAAAACAGTGCGTCCAGCGCGATAACCATAAAGATCGACTGCACTACCGATGCAGTGGTTCTTTGGCCAACACTCTGAGCCGACCCTTTCACCTGCATCGCCTGCCAACATGCGATGACGCCGATCACAAGCGCAAAGAAGGGCGCTTTGATCATCCCAATCGCAAAGTGCCAAATGCCAGTGTTTTCCTTCAGCCGGGTCGTGAACATGCCGGGGCTGACGTCTAGGTCGATCCAGCTCATCAAGCCGCCTCCGATCAAAGCCGAAATATCGGCGATGAATCCAAGGATCGGCAACATGATCAGCAGGGCAACAACCCGCGGGATAACCAGCACTTCGACTGGGTCCAGCCCCAAAGTTCGCATCGCGTCGATCTCTTCCTGAACTTTCATGGAGCCGATAGACGCGGTGAATGCCGATCCGGATCGGCCAGCGACAATAATGGCGGTGAGCAAAATACCCAGTTCGCGCAGTACTGAGATCGAAATCAATTCGACCACGAAGATCTCGGCTCCGAACTGTTTCAACTGGGTGGCGCCCTGAAAAGCCAACACGACGCCGATCAAAAAGCCCATTAGCGCTACAATCGGAATGGCTTTGAAACCCGTTTCTTCCATCTGCGATACCAGAGCGGCTCTTCGCAGTCGGTGCGGCATCAGAATTGTGCGGGCAAGCCTGTGCAATGTTAACCCCAGAAAGCCCACCATCGACAGCGTGTCCTTCCAAGCCCCAACGGTGCGTTCGCCAACGCCTGCGACCCAGCCTAAAATGCTGCGATGCTCAACCGGAGTGCCAGGATCGTCAGGTATATTGTCTGCGACAGTGTCGAGCAGCGCAGAATGGGCCGGGCTCAAGCCGTTGTATGTGACCTCTGCACCAGATGCGCGGACGCGTCGTGCCAAATTCGCAATCAGCCACGCTCCGCCGGTGTCCAGCGCCTGAATTTCCGAGAAATCAACTGTGACGTCGCTGCCATCCGGTTGAAACGAAGCGAAGGCCTTTTCAACAGATGCCAAAGATTGCGTCAGCAACTCGCCCGTGACCCGCAGGTGAACACCGTCAGATGTTCGGTCTGAATGTATCGCTGGCTGCGTCATGGGCGTATGTGAAGTGAAACCAAATTGAGCTGCAATGTATTTTTGCAACGTCGATGGTATTTCTCATGGTGCAATAGCGTGGGTGTGACAGTTTCGAGACGTAGTGATCCAAGTTGCGCCAGTAAACCTGCCCTATTGGTATGCGGCATATTTTCTTTTTTCTTCCCAGCCCTTTGCTGCTCAAACAAAATCATGCGTGACAAATCGGTTGTCGGGATTGATGAACGCAGACATGGTTCGCCCGACCCACAATCGTGGAATCAAAAGGAAATGAAATGCCGCACGCCGGGAATGTTCTGTTTGTTATCATTGATCAATTGCGGGCGGATTGCCTCAATGGGGCTTTGGCGTCCCATGTTGATTTACCGAACTTGCGTGCGTTCATGAAGGACGCGGTAACCTTCGATCGGCATTTCTCCGTGACCAATCCGTGCGGACCGTCCCGGGCTTCGATCCTGACGGGGCAATATGCAATGAACCATCGGTCGGTTCGCAATGGAACACCGTTGCGCCACGATACCCCTAATATAGCAACTGAAATGCGTAAGGCCGGGTATCTGCCCATGTTGTTCGGTTACACCGACACATCCGCTGATCCACGTGCGCATCACTCAAACGACCCGATCCTGAAATCCTATGAACAACCAATGACTGGGTTTCATGAAGTTATCGAAATGCGTCTTGAGGAATCCTATCCTTGGCGAGCGGATCTCATGCAAAAAGGGTATGTGTTCGAGGATTACTGGGATCTGCATAAACCGGTTTCGCCCACAGGCGGGGATACCCGCTTGAATGACCCGGCCCCATATAAGGCCGAGGACAGCGACACAGCGTTTCTGACCGATGCGTTCATCAACAGCATGGCACCATTTGCTGGGCAGGGTTGGTTCGCGCATCTGACTTACATCCGGCCCCATCCGCCGCTGGTGGCACCAGCACCTTACAATGACATGTACGACCCAACGGGTTTGCCGGTGCCGAATGGGCATATTGATCCGTCAAAGGAACGGGCTATCCACCCGTTCTTTGGTCCGACAATGGACAAACAGACGCCTGCAGACTTTGTTGAGGGCTTTGATACCGTCGAGCCGACAGTTGAAAATATTCAGGCATTGCGGGCAGTTTATCTTGGCTTGGCGACCGAGGTGGATCACCATATAGGCCGTGTCTTGCAGTTTCTGAAAGACAGCGGGCAATACGATGACACTCTGGTGGTGATCAGCGCCGATCACGGTGAAATGCTGGGGGATCGACATAGCTGGGGTAAGATGACGGTTTACGACGCCGCTTATCATACACCGCTGATCATTCGAGCTCCGGGCAATCAGTCACAGGCTGGGTCAATTGTAACTGTTCCGACCGAGTCCATCGATATTACACCGACCATACTTGACTGGGTGGGGCAATCGATTCCGAATTCCATGGACGGACGATCGCTGATGCCTTTGCTTAAGGGACAGAAACCAGAGAGCTGGCGGGCGTATTCATTTAGTGAATTGGATTTTGCGGCACCAGAGAAACCTACTCTCTGGCAGCAACGTCTGGGTACGGGCAACAGCGACTCTTGCTTGGGTATACTGCGAGACGAAAGGTTTACTCTCGTCGAGTTCGCCGCAGAATTATCTCCAATCCTTTTCGACCATGAGGGCAAGGGGGAGTTGGAAAACGTCGCAGACCAACCCGAATATGCGGCTGATCTGGCGCGACTGGGACGGCAGATGTTGCGGCACCGTATGCAGAACATGGATCACACGTTGTCTCTCCATTCGATTACGGCTGACGGGCCTAAGTCGAAAACCAGATACTAACTGCATTTCGCTCGTACTGGCCCCAATGTGTCGCGTCTTTGCCCTCTACACCTGTGACAAATCCGATGTTACGCATGTGTTACGGGGAGGGTAATTTTGGACGTTACCGGACAACATGCGAAAGAAATGACAACCGCCGGTCTAAACCTGATCGGGCAGGGCTTGTCGATCTATGATAGCCAACTGCGACTGGTGGTGAGCAATCGGCCATTCCAGACAATGTTCGAATTGCCGGACGAGCTGGTGCAACCCGGCGCCCGGTTTACAGACACTATCCGGTATCTGGCTGAAAGGGGCGAATACGGCGAAGACGTAGATGTCGAAGAAATGGTCGATCTACGGGTCAAGCAGGCCCTTAACTTTGAGCCGCATTACCTGGAACGTGTTCGCGCCGATGGCCAAGTAATCTCAGTTGAAGGTGCTCCTTTGCCGAAAGGGGGATGGGTGGCGGTTTACACCGATATCACCAACACCAAACAGGCCGAAGCTTTGTTGCGCGCACGATCCGAGGAGTTGTCCGACCAACTGCTGGACCGTGCAGAGGAATTATCAGCGGCCAATCGTAAGCTTGCAGCCACGAACGCGGCACTAGAGGAAGCCAAGCACCAGCTGACCGAGATTGAAGCCCGAACGCGAATGACGACCGAGATGATGCCGGCGCATATCGCGCATCTGGATCGTCACGGGCGATATGACTACTCTAACCGCAGGCTCAGCGCGGTCCTGCCGGGGCGGCCGTCTGATATTCTGGACATGCATATTTCGGACGCGCTTGGTGCGACGGCCTTCGTTCGGGTCGAACCACATCTAAACAAGGCGTATGCGGGTGAACCTTCGGTTTTCGAGTTCACCGAACATCAGGATTCTCGGCGGATTCGAGTGTCCTTTACGCCTGACGGGGAAGGCGGTGTCTATGTGATGTCGGTGGATATCACCGAGGAAACGCAGGCCCGGGTTGCCTTGCAACAGACACGACGCAGGGCAATGGCCGCACAGATGACAAGCGGTTTGGCGCATGACTTTTCCAATCTATTGACCATTATTCTGGGCATGCAGGCCCGGTTGGAGAAGATGGACTTGCAAGAAGAGGCTCGTGAACTCGTGTCCGCGACGCAGCAAACAGCACGGCGCGGGGGGCAGCTTTTGAACCGGATTGCTGACATGACCGGCAACCGGACGCCGCATCCTCAGGCAACCGACATGCGGGGTCTGTTGGAAGACCTGCGTATCTTGGCGTCGCCCTCATTACCGCGTGGCGTAGGATTGTCGGTGGTGAACACGTTGCCGGACGAGGCGCTGATGCTGGACCCGGGCATGATGCAGGACGCCTTGCTAAACTTGGTTCTGAATGCCCGTGACGCCTGTGGAGAGTTTGGCCAGATCACGATCAGCGCCCACAGAATAGGTGCGATTTGGATCGAGATAGCTGTTTCAGATACAGGGCCTGGATTCTCAAACGAGGCTTTGGAAAAGGCGATGAACCCGTTCTTCACCACCAAAGGCAACAAAGGGTCGGGTTTAGGTCTACCAATGGTCTACGACACCGTTAAGCTTGCCGGCGGTGACTTGAGTCTGCGCAACACTCCGTCCGGCGCGTCCGTTATCCTGCGGCTACCTTACCGTCCTGCGCCGCCAATTCAGAGTGGGCTTGTTTTGCTGGTCGAGGACAGCGATGAATTGCGCGGCCAGTTTAGGGACATGTTGATTGAAATGGGCTTCACTGTCATCGAAGCAACGTCAGTAGACGAAGCGCTGTCTCTGACGGCAGAAATAGACGACATAGTCCTTGTGTTGTCGGATATTCGGCTAGAAGGGCAGGGAACCGGTCTGGACTTGTTATCTAAGCTTAAGTCTGCGCTGCCGTGTATTCTTATGACGTCGCTTCCGTATTCCGACCCTTTGCACCGACAGGCGCTGACTATGGCGCCGGTTTTGCGCAAACCGTTTACAATGGCACAACTTTCTTCCCTGATCCGAACCGAGGCCGCCTGATGACACAACCGCTGGTCACAATCGTAGATGATGAGCCCGAAATCCGCCGCATCTTGACCGAAGCGCTGGAAGATGCCGGTTTTCGGACGCACAGTTTCTCTCGCGCTCGCGAGTTTGAGGCTTCGCTCAAGAGTGTTACACCAGATGTTTGTTTGGTGGATCTGTCTTTACCGGACACCGATGGATTGGCTTTGGTTCACAGGCTGGCGCTTGAGCAGGGGGCGGCAGTCATAATCATCTCAGGTCGCGCTCAAGTACAGGATCGGGTGACTGGGCTCGAGCTTGGGGCTGACGACTATATCACCAAACCATTTGATCCTGCCGAAGTTGTCGCGCGCATCCGGGCTCGACTGCGTACACCCCGCACCAAAACTCTGCAGTCTGAAATTGCCCGTTTCAATGGATGGACGGCACATTTCGATCGATACATTTTGGAAGACGGCAACGGCGTTGAAACCCCATTCAGCCATGCGGAAGGGGAGGTTCTGAGGTTGTTTCTGGAAAGTCCAAAGCGTCTGATCAGCCGGGCCCAGATGCAAGAAGCGTTGGGCGGGGCGGCCGGTGACAGTTTCGACCGAGCGATGGACGTGCGTATTTCTCGATTGCGCACAAAACTGGGTGAAGATCCGAAAAATCCACGCCTGATCAAAACGATTTATGGCGCCGGGTATATCTTTTTGGGTGATGTTGAGTGGCGGTAATGCGCTGATGGGGTCCGATCTGCTTGCAAAAATAGCTGGTCGAGATCATAGGTTAAACGTTTGAAAACAGTGGAATAGCCATAGATTGTTGCTAAGAGAGCCCAATATCGACACAACAGATTTTATATTCTGCGTGCTAACTATGGATTCTTTGGACAGTCGCGCATAACTAACAGCATCCCGTTTTGCCGGCTGTTGCCGCTCCTATAAGCCACTTGGGTCACCAATTGACAACAGCACTGATAGGCATCGAAACGACAAAAGGTCTTGGAGAGTAGAATGATCAAAGAAGCCTGGGCCAAATGGCGTTCGGGTCATATTGGCCGCCTTCTGGGCGAAAGTCTCCGAAGCCAGGGTTGGTTGTATGGGATTTCCATGATCGCGATGGTCGTGGTTGCCGCGACCACTGCCGGGACGGCGTGGATGATGGAAAACATCGTCAATACCATGACTGAGCCTGATAAGCGGTCCCAAGTTTATCTGGTTGCGGGCGCTGTTGTTACCTTGTTCTTCTGCAAGGCAGCCGCTTCGTTCGTTCAATCAGTGTTCTTGGCGCGCGCCGGCAACAGGATTATCGCTGTTCAACAAGAGAGGCTTTTTGCAAAGCTGATCAAGCGTGGTGTGGGGTTTTTTGCCAGAACCGAGTCCTCCAGTCTGTTGATGCGGGTCACGCAAGGTGCACAGGCCGCCAGGCGCTTGGTTGATGTTATTGTCACCGGGTTTGTGCGCGATGCATTAACGCTGGTCGGCCTTGTATTCGTGATGGTTTATCAGCAGCCGCTTCTTTCGGTTCTGTTCTTTGTCGTCGGTCCTGTTGCGCTGTATTGCATACGCTATTTGTTGAAAAGCGTTCGCTCCATCATGCAATCCGAGATGAAGGCGCTTTCGGAAATCATCAAAGTGCTGCAAGAAACCTCGGGCGGTATCACGATCATCAAGGTTTTCGCGCTGGAAGATCATATGACACAGCGTATGAACGGCGCGATCAGGTCAGTTGAAAATCGTGCAAACTCAATTTCCAAGCTTCAGTCTGTCGCGAGCCCACTGATGGAGTTTCTCGCCGGTCTTGCCGTGGCTGGTGTTCTGATCATCAGCACGATGGGTATTGCGGGAAGCGAACCGACAACAGCTGGTCAATTGATGTCTTTCATCACTGCATTGTTGATGGCTTACGAGCCTGCAAAACGTTTGTCCAAAATGCGTGTTGTCATCGAAACAACGCTGGTTCCGATTGGCATGATGTTTGAACTGCTAGATCAAGAAGAACCAATGCGCGAAAAGCCAGGCGCCAAAGAACTCGAGCCGGGCCCTGGGAAAATTCAGTTCAAGAACCTTACGTTCGGGTACCCGGGCAAACCAAATGTTATCAAGAATATGAACGTGACATTCGAAGCTGGTAAAACAACGGCTTTGGTTGGTCAGTCAGGTGGCGGTAAGTCCACAATATTCGGGCTCATCATGCGGTTTTATGATCCCGCTCGGGGTAGGGTTGAAATCGACGATCAGGATTTGCAGAACATTACGTTCGCTTCTCTACGCCAGAAGATTTCGTACGTGGGTCAGGAGACGTTTCTCTTCTCGTCAACGGTGATGGAGAACCTTCGTATTGCGCGTCCTGATGCGACGGATGAAGAAGTGATGGAGGCAGCCCGAGCGGCCCATGCGCACGACTTCATCACCCAGTTGCATAATGGCTATGACACTGAGGTTGGCGAAAACGGTGCCTTCTTGTCTGGTGGGCAGAAGCAAAGACTTGCCATTGCACGTGCAATTCTTCGAAAATCAGAAATTCTTCTGCTGGATGAGGCGACTAGCGCTCTTGATGCTGAGTCCGAAGCTCTGGTCAAAACTGCTTTGGATAAGCTGACGAAGAACGTCACAACCATCGTGATCGCGCACCGTCTTTCGACCGTTTTGGAGGCAGACAAAATTATGGTCATCCAAGAGGGGCGTGTTGTTGAAGAAGGTGATCTCGCAGCGCTGACGAAACAGGAAGGTGCGTTTAAAAAGTTGTTTGATCAGCAATTCAAACAGCCAGTGTCGTAACATAGTTTGATTTGCTAGCCATGGCCGAAGTTCTCGGCCACGGCTACGCTTCTGGTTCAAGCTGACTAAGTCTCGACTTCACTCTCTCAGAGCTCTGTTTTTCACTTTTACCACGGGTTCCAAAAGGTACTCCAAAACCGTTTTCTTCCCGGAGAGTATGTCGACCTCAGCGACCATCCCGGGAATAATCTCGACGGCAATACCATTTGCGTCCAGCATAGAGTTTTGCGTCTCTATCTCGACGACGAATACTTCTTCGTCATTGCGTTCCGATCGTGTGATCGTACTCGCGCCAATTCGGATTATTTCACCATCCAAAGCACCGTAACGTGCGAAATCATACGCGGTGATTTTGACTTTCACCGACTGACCTGCATGCAAGAATGCGATGTCCTCCGGTCGAACATACGCCTCCACTAACAACGTGTCGTTCATTGGGACTATTTCAACAAGCTCTTCACCGCTGCGTGCCAGGCCACCAATTGTTGTACGGTGGATGCGGTTGATAATACCCCTGACTGGAGACCGGATTAGGGCGCGATCAGCCCTGTTTTGTAAAGCCGGTAGAACTGGCTGTAGGGCCGCAAGCTCAGTTGTAGCTAGAGCAAGATCCGTCAATGCTGCGCTGCGAAACCTGCTTCGTGTGGCACGGATGCGGTCATCAATTTCATCCAGACCGGTCTTAAGCCTGGCTGTGGCAGCTTCTGCTCTGGTTTTTCGACCGTGCCACTCTGCTTCACTGCGCAGAAGAGTCAAAAGAGTAGTCGCTGGCTCCATTCTCTTCTCTACTAACGGTTCCATTATCGCCCGCTCCTTAGCCAACAGATCCAGCGTTTTTTCAGCTGTAATGTGATCTACCAGCCCTTCTTCAAATTCTTGCTGACGTTGTTGTCGCTGACGTTCTAAGATACTGATTTCCGAATGTAATTCGGTCTGACGACCTCGATGCAGCGCGGTCTCAGACTTCACGACTTCAGGTGCACCTTCAATCAGTGCAGCGCTAAAACTAAGATCTGTGCTGCTGATTTCAGCTTGCAAACGTTGGACGCGGGCCATTAATCCAAAAGCTTTTTGTTGTTCTTGAAGCAACTGACTGTCGATCTGGGTGGTGTCGAATTCCATTAGCAATGTGCCGGCATCGACAACCTGGCCTTCGCGTACTTTAAGAGATTGCAGCACACCGGGTTCGGTTGCTTCGATGACCTGCACGTCCGCAGAGGGAACAATGCGCCCGTCCACCCGGGTCACATCATCCAATTCCGCCCATTGCGCCCAAAGCATCAAGGCCGTTAGGCAGGAGCAAATCGCCAGCAATAGCAGTGATCCTCTAAGCGTAGAACGGCCGCGCATTTCACGCGCGAGCTGTGCTAGGTCAGGATGCCGCGACATTCAGATGCCTCCGCGATTTGCGCACGTTTTGTTCGAGCATAGACTTCGGACCGTCTGCCCCGATACGACCCTTGTCGATTACGATTACCCGATCTACGAGTTCCAATAGGCTTGTCCGGTGAGTGACTATCAGCATTGTCGTAGACCCTGTTGCTTCTTTGAGGCGCTGGATCACTTCTGCTTCGGTTTTGACATCCATCGCGCTGGTTGGCTCATCTAACAGAAGGACCGGAGGCCGCCCAATCAGCGCTCGGGCGAGCGCTATAGCTTGGCGTTGGCCCCCCGATAGACCCTCTCCTCGTTCGGCCAACTGGAGATCATAGCCGTTCGGATTGCTGGCAAGGAAATCCTCTACTCCTGCAACCTTCCCAGCATGAATTAAATCTTCGTCTCTTGGGCGAACAGCCCCGCTCATGATGTTTTCTCGGACCGATCCAGAGAATAGCCAGATGTCCTGCAAAACAGATCCCACGTTTCTCCGAAGATCTCCCGGATCAATTTGGCGGATGTCGACGCCGTCAAGCATTACAGATCCTGATCCGGGCTCGTACAGTCCAAGCAATAGACGTGTGATAGTGCTTTTCCCTGATCCGATAGGGCCCAGAACCGCAACTTTTTCACCGGGCTGAATCGTGAAAGAAACCCCTTTCAATGTGTCTTCTGTCTGGTCGGGATAAGAAAACTTCACGTCCTTGAAAGTGATGCAGCCGTTGACGTTGGATCGGCTGATCCAGATTCGCCCTTCCGGACGCTCACTTTCGGCCAACATCAAACTGTTTAGATTGCGATAGGCGCTGCGTGCCTGGTTCACTCTTGTCAAGGTTTGCGCCAGTTGGCCCAAAGGCGCCAAAGCCCTCCCGGTTAACATTACAGATGCGACCAACGCCCCCATGCTAGCCTGTCCATCAGAAACCAGAAACACACCATAAAATACGATTAACACCTGCGCTGCCTGTTGTGTGAAACCAGTAAGGTTAAGCGCGAATTGAGTTACGGTTCGACTTTGTGTCCCGTGGGCGGACTGTTGTTCGATTGCAGCTTCCCATCTAGCCCGCATTGATCTGGCAGCTGCTGTTGTCTTGATAGTCTCGAGCCCTGAAACTGTCTCAACCAAAACAGATTGTTTCGACTGTCCAGTGGAAAGACTCTTCTCGGCCAGACGAGATAATACTGGTTGAACCGCGATTCCGGTGAGCAGTACAATTGGTACTGCGAGAGCGGGAATAGTCGCCAAGGGTCCGCCAACCACGTAGATCACCAGTATAAACAAGCCGATGAACGGCAGATCGACCAAGGCAACAAGGGTCGCAGACGTGAAGAATTCACGCAGAGTTTCAAACTCTCGAATGGTGTTTGCCATTGCGCCTGTCGATCCTGTGCGCGACTTCATCCTTATGTTGAGAACTTGGTCGAATACGCGCCGCCCCATTAGCAGGTCAGCATTTTGCCCCGCTCGATCAATAAAGCCTGCACGCAAGAGTTTGAGAATAAAATCAAACGCTAGTGCCAAGCCGACCCCGGTGGTTAGAGCGATCAGGGACTCTGTGGCCTCATTAGGTAGAACACGGTCGTAAACAACCATGATAAAGATTGAAGTGGATAGGCCCAGAAAGTTCGCAAGTGCAGCGGCAAGTATAACCTGAGCATACGACCATCGGTTCGCAGCCATTGCTGACCAAAACCAGTGACCCATTGAGGAAGTGGCGCTCGACGCAGTCGGCTGACTATGGCCGCGTCGAAACAAAAGGGCGTAGCCAGTGTAAACTGAACTCAGTGTATCCTTTGTTATTTCGCCAATTCCCTCACCTAGTTCTGGGTCGAAGATCAACGAGTTCCCGTCTTGCGTAAGGCCGTGAAAAACGACGGCACGATCATTTTCTAACAGCAAGATTGCGGGGGTCAGATTGTTGTCAAACTCAGACAATTTTTGCTTGCCGTAAGCGGCTTGCAACCCTGCTCGATGTGCCGCTTCAAGAGCATCCCGGATACTCAGCCCGCCTTCGTTTCCGGTCTGAGCCGCATAAAGCGCAGCAAATGTTATTGGCCGATCCAAATGGGCGGAAATGTGCAAAACGCAGGTTTCGAGGGCGGAAAGAGGTAATGCCTTCGGCACAGTTCTCAGCGATGTCATAAGCCTGTGCCCCAATCTAGCGTTGAAATTCCAAGCAGATCCAAAATGTCACCCGTTAAACTCAACACAGCATAGTTGGTGAGAAAAAAGCTTTGCTCGGCAAGTATTAGTCTCTCCTGAGCGTTCACGTAGTCTCGTTGGGCGTCCAGAATCTCAACCATGCTGCGGCGCCCAATAGTGAATTGCGAACGCGCGGCTGCAACACTATCGGCATTGGCCCGAACGGCAATTCGTGCGGCCTGCAAACGTTCAGCACCTGCTTTTTGATCTGACCGAACGAACCCCAACTCGCGATGGATATCTCGGATTACGGACTCCCGTACAAATTCGGCTTCTTTCACTTGTGCTTCGGCGGCGGCGACTGCCGCACGCCTTTGTCCTGTGCTGTCCAATTCGTAGTTGACCGAAAAGTCGACGCCAAAATTTGGGTCGTTGTCTTCCCCACGATCAGCAAATGCGGCAACTCTCACATCTGGATGCCGCCGTGCAATTGCGGCGGTCTGATCGGCGCGAGCCGCCAACAAAGCGGCATCTGCTCGCCTTACCTGAGGGCTGTCCATGACGATTTCTGTGTCGGTTCGCATGAGTTTTGGAGCGGTAACGGGCGGGGCAAGCGCTACAGGCGCAGATCCAAACACCTCTTGGAAGCGTGCGTTTGCTCGGTCCAATCTCGCTTTAGCATCTGCCATTCTCGTACGCGCATCTGCCATTCGTGACCGGGCCGTCAGAACGTCTGCGTTTGAACCCACTCCTTGCGCGGATCTTTTGGAGATTTGCTGTAGCAGTTCTTTGTGGACGGTGAGATTGCGGGTAGAAATCTCCAAGATTTCTCGTCTGTCTAAAACTAAAATGTAAGCTTCAATAGCGGACAGAGCGGCAGCTGAAGCAGTTTGGATTTGATTGCCCTTGCTCTCCAAAACGCGTGCTTTGGCAGCGGTTAGATCACCTGACGCAGCGCCACCATCGTATACCAGTTGCGATACCCGTAGGTAGGGGGTTACATCAGCGACATCAGAATTTACCCTTTGAGATCTGGCATTTATTCCAACGGAAAGTTGCGGCAAGAACGCCCCTTTCGCGGCGTCCTCGTTCGCTGAGGCGGTCTCCAATCTGCTGCTGCTTTGAGCCAACTCCGGGTTGGTTTCTACCGCTACCCGAATGCGGTTCCCAAAATCACTTTTGGTCAGTTTAAGTGAAACTGGGGTCGCGCCAGCACCCACGGATCCAACCGAAAATGACTCCTCTACTCCCACCAAATCAGGTGAGGGGGTACAGGCGGACACCGCTGCTGCAAATTGCAGCACGCAAATAGCTCTTAAAGCGTGATTTAGAATTGGCATGGGTGTTTCACACCTCAATGGTTTCAGGAAAGTCGTCGTTTTGCGCGTTCGCTATGGCGTAGAGGAAAGCTGAAACATCTGAATTTTCGGTGTATTTTTGTGGCGTAGAATTCGAAATCAAACTGAGCTGGGCCTGTGCCAGAGTTCGGCAGTGAGAAAGCGATACGTTGTGCGCGTAGATCAGCTGGATAGCTCCGCAGTCCAGCAACTTGGCTTTATCTGTCTTTGGTAACGTTTCAAGTTTTTCAGGTGCTATTCCAAGAGAACCTGGTGGAAGGCTTACATTCTCATAAGAGTCCAGTTGTTCAAACAAGCCGAGCTTCTCAATTGATAGGCATATGCTCTGTGTTTCCTCTAGAGCTTTTGAACAGGCTCGTAGGTAAGTCTGGACCTCTTGCAGTTCGGGCGAAATCGTACCGTCACCCTTAAAAAAGGTTTGGTCACCTGAGGCTCTCGTAACGAGGTTCGAATTCTCATCTACAAGAAGTCGATAAACCGACCCTTTCCCAGTGGGTTCCGCAAAAAAGGGAAAGCTGCGCAGTTTAGATGGTACGTAGTTGGCTAACCAATTTCCTTCGCTTGAAACGTAAGGTGATGCCAAATCAGGCGATAATGACAACAACGCCGTCGGCTCAATTGCCCCGTTTGTGTCTTTGAACACAATCGGGAATGCGGCTGCTGCTTTGAAAACTTCCTCAAGAACGACTGGGCATTCTGAGTATTTTGATGCGAAATCGAAAGAAGTGAACCGTTTCCAGAATTGATGCTGGTGTCGTCGGTAGGTTACCGGAAAAAGGCCGTTCTGTGCCATTTAAGTCTCGCTAGATGGAATAGACTGCCGATTATTGGAACCGGCAGTCATTTGAAGATCAGGCGCTAGCGCCAGTAGGGTCCGTGTGAAGGATGTTATCGGCGCTTAGACTTGCCAAGTCGTCCAATCCCGTGAACTGCGCCACCGTTTCCACTGATGCAGAGTTTGGCGCAGAGTAGTCTACTTTGACCAACACACTGTCTGTTCCATCTGTTGCCATAACATAGATGTCGTCTCCCGCCTGAGTGCCGCTCAGGCTTTCGACAGCGGCTTCGATTGTTCCTTGAGATAGATCCCCAAGAATAGTCGTCAGCCCCACGACGCCGGTATCTGTACCAATGGCATCACCAACAGCCAAAGTTTCAAAGCCTGTACCATTTCCTCGTAGGGAGCCGACATCCAGGCCGTTGAACATAATCGCGTCTGCTACTTCGGTAGCCGCGCCGGTTGAGAAGCCGGTGATCGTATCGACTCCATTTGATACGGGGTCAGCTTCAAAAACGATTACATCACGCCCTGCTTCGGAGACGTCGATTGTGTCATCACCGTTCTGGCCACGAAGAACGTTATCGATGTCGGTTGCAGACAATACATCGTCCGCATTGGTGCCCACCTGAAAGACAGTGGGTCCGCCATCGGGAGTTGTGATCGTCAATTCGATAGGTTGGTTCGGATCCTGCACAGTCATTGTAAACGTCACCAACGGTTGAGTCAGGTCTGTGAATGTGGTCGCAGCCCCAGCCAGGCTGATCGCGGTGCTTCCCACGGGATTTGCTAGGAATAGATCGAACGCATTGTTTTCTTCGTCCGAGCCAGAGTCGAACGTGACAACACCAGGGTCGAACTGCAATTCAGCTGTCATGGCGAGTCCGCTGGAAACATCCCGATCGGCTGCTGCGTAGATTTCGAACGTCACGGTTGATCCATCGATCCCAGCCTGAGAAATGAAATACGCAGCTGGCACATGTGCTGTGTTCTCATCTGTCACCGGTAAGGGATCAGGTCCGGAAGAAACTGTTGCTTGTGCCGAAAAGTCGAGATCCTCTCCGGCATTGACTGCAGAAAAATCTGAGGCTGAAACAGCCAAAGACCAGCTTCCATCCGGGCTAACTGTGGTCGTGCCGACTGAGGAGCCGTTGAGCATAACATCTACGGATTGACCAGTATTTAAACCGTTCGACGTGCCCGAAACTGTTACGCCCGAACTCTGGGCCTCTGTCAGCGAAATGGAATTGTTGCTGCCTACAGGATCTATATTGAGCGTTGGGCGAAAATCGGTGTTGAGCGTTGTTGTCGCTGCATTTGACACGTTACCCGCGGCGTCTGTCACGATAGCCGATATTGGATAGCCAGTGCTGTCAGCTAAGGCTGCCAAATCGACCGAGGGAACGGTGATTGCCCAAGTTCCTCCAGATGTAAGTCCATTATAGGTCTGACCGTTCAAAGTAACGGAAACTGTCTGCCCGTCCTCGGCGTTGGTAACGCCTGAAATGATCTGGTCACTTGCTTGCTCGGTCACATCCAGTTCAGAACCTACCGCCAGTGGGTTGAGGGATATGGTAGGTGCTGTGAAATCGGTGCCGAAGTTTTCGGTGCTATCGGCAGCGTTTCCAGCTGTGTCTGAAACCGAGGCCGTCACGCTGTAAGAAAGCCCGTCTTGCAATGAAGTCAGGTCGGAAGCAGGGATTGTATAGGTCCAAGTTCCACCGCTTACCGTAGTAGTTCCAATGGCGTCGACTGTGCCGTTTGGTCTCGTTACTTCAATCGTAACGACTGCGCCGTCCGTAGCATCGGATGTACCACTGACAGTCAGGTCATTTCCTTGTTCGGCAGCGTTCATCACGTCACCATTTGCGGGACTGGTTACTGCTATAGCCGGGGCGGTGAAATCAGAGGTAAAGCTGTTGCTCGCTTGCACTGCCGGGTTACCGGCTAGATCAGATACATCCGCAGTTACAGTCACTGTGGAACCATCCGACAAAGATAAAAGATCAGCGGCCGGAACGGTGGCAGACCAAGCCCCTCCTGACACAATACCGGAATATGGCTGGCCGTTTACCGTGGCGGTGACGATTTGACCATCTTCAGCGGTGGTGGTTCCAGTAATGGTCAGATCTGTCCCTTGCTCTTGTAAGTTCAAAACTGCGCCACCAGAGAAGCTGTCAACACTCACCGTGGGGGCGATGGTATCCTTGGCAAGCGGAACGCTCGCCTGAAGTGCCGGAAGCCCGTCTGCATCAGAGACATCCGCCGTTACTGAATAACTTCTGCCTTCAGCTAGAGCCGCTAAATCTCCGGCGGGTAAAGTTACGGACCAACTGCCGCCTGAGACAGTGTTAGTGTAGGTTTGGCCACCCATAGTTACCGTCACCTGTTGACCATCCTGAACATTGGCGGTTGTGCCCGTAATTGTCAGATCGGCTGCAACTTCTAAGGCATTAATTGCCGTCCCAACAGAAAGTGGAGAGATGCTGACCGACGGGCCGGTCAGATCTACAGGCACTGAAGCGGAGGCCGGAATAGAAGTGTTCCCGGAAGCATCGGTGACCGTTACGCTGAAGGATGCCGGTACACCTGTAGACAAGGCGCCAAGGTCGTCACTTGGGATGGTAAGGCTCCACCCGCCGGCCGACGCTGTGGTGGAATAGGCTTGGCCGTCAAACACCACGTTAATTTGCCGACCGTCCTCTGCTGTGGTCGTACCCGACAAGGTCAGGTCACTTGTCAGATCGATAAGCTCAATCGACCCTCCAGCCACCGGATTAAGTGAAACCGTTGGAGCGGAAAAATCGGTGACAAAGCTAACATCGGCCTGGACTGCGGGATTCCCCGCCTGATCTGAGACGTCCGCTGTGACCGAGAATGTCTCGCCATCCGTCAGGTTGCTAAGATCTGCAGAAGGAACTGTTACGCTCCATTGACCACCCGAGACATCACCCACATAGGTTTGCCCATTAACTGTAACGGTCACAGTTTGTCCGCTTTCCGCGTTGGTGGTTCCGGAAACGATAAGGTCGGTTGTCTGTTCCGAAGCGTTCATAACCGCTCCGTCCGAGAGATTGGAGATCGTGATCGAAGGTGGGATTGTATCGACATCGAAACTGAAAGTGTGGGCAGACAGTTCCTCTCCTTCGCTGCCTAGGTTTCGAATTGTAACGTTTCGAACACCCTGAGGCAGATTGGCTGCTTCGTCCGGGGTCAAAGAAACGCTCCAAGTTCCGTCCTCGTTTGGCGAGACAGTCTTTGTGAGAGACCCAATCGAGATTTCGACCGTTTCAGTTCCTTCTGGGGCCGTTATGCTTGTTCGCGCACTGCTGAGGGTATTGGCCTGGGCACCCGCGAGGTTGAGAACAGGGTAGGTGGGTTCAGGTGTAAAGCCGGGGTCATCATCGTCTCCGCCGCCACCTCCACCGCCGCCAGCAGCCGCGGCTGCACCAGCCAATCCGATTCCCCCCAGAACGGCGCCTGTTCCGCCAATACCACCAGCAAAAGCTGCGCCGCCCGCTTCTGCAGCAAGACTGAACTGAGCAACCTCTGCCACAGCATCCTCGGCGATCATAATGGCACCGCCATCGAGAACCTGTACGTTTTCTGCAGCTACGATGACTGTTCGACCGTCGGCCAGTTTCAACAGCGCATCTCCGTTCTTTAACAATTTGGCGGAACGAACCCCGGGAATCGTTTCAGCAAACTGAAACTCGTAAAGCTCTTCAGCAGTAGCTTGTGCCAATGCGGGCAAGGCCATCAGAGTCGAGCCAAGCCCGCCTGCAAGGCCACGACCAGCCCAGCGACGCATTTTCCCATCAATCCACTTACGGATTTTCAGCTTACGCTCTGCCTCGGGCTGGGTGCCGGTCGGATTGAAGTTGGAATCAGGTTCTTTGGTCATCTTACCCTCACATGCGGTTTCCGCGTCCGTCCGGGGGGATCAGGTCTTTGTTCATCTGTTTTTCCCATCGGTGACTCATGCGGTCGGACCAGAAAAATTGAGTTAAACTGATGCCGAACTTCTCGTTTTCACCACATTTCCGCTTTGGTTTCGGACTGGGCATCGGATCATCCTTTGGTGGGTGCCGGATATGGCGTGGGGTGATTTGATATGATGCTTCAGTTCGAAGGAGTGGTTGCAACGGGTAGCGCAGCGCTCGATTCAGGTATCGGCGATACGGCTTTAAAAACGTTTAACGGTGTTACGTACCTGTACAGCGTGACAGGCGCCGGTGGTGGTATCGCTGTCTGGAAACTGGTCGAGGGTTCGGTTGCGCAACTGCACGACACTGAGTTCTTCGGCGGCACGATTACCTCTCAGGTGGGCCGCAGTGGGACTGTTGTTTCCTTGGCAGGTGATGACCAGATCGTGTTGGACGTGCGCTTGGCCACGGGCCTTGTTGGCTATGGTCTGAACCCGAATAGGACAGTGGGCGCGTTGCAAGAGACGGGAACGCTGTCAGGCGGTGGAGATATCTCAGCCGTGGCTCAGTTCGGTAATGTTTTGACCGTCGCCCACGAAGCTACGGATCAAATCGCGACCTACACCGTGAACGGTGACGGTACCTTGAGCTATGGCGCTTCGATTGCAGGACAGGCTACTTCTATGCAGGTTTTGCAGTCTGGTGAGGATCATTATGTGATCTCGGCCGACTCGGCAGGCAACGCAATCAACACTTATCGAGTCGATGAGAGTTCGGGTTTGATAAGTGAATTGGACAACAGCGATTCCCTCGCCACATTAGGGATCGCAGCTCCTACAGCAATGGAAACCATACAGGCTTATGGACAGTCGTGGGTGATTGTCGGAGGTGCTGGCAGCAATTCTCTTAGCGTAATGGAGCTTGCCGGTGACGGGCAGCTTCGTCCGACCGATCATGTCTTGGATTCAAGGTTCACTCGGTTTGAGACGGTACAGGATCTTGCCGTAGTCAAAGCTGACGGTCACGTGTTTGTTGTCGCAGGGGGAGGGGATGACGGGGTTACGCTTTTCGTACTTACCCCCGATGGTCAGCTTGTTCATTTGGACAGCTTCGCAGACACTGTGCAAAGTGGTTTGCAGAACGTCGAAACACTCAGCGTCGCGCATGTGGGGGACGAACTACAAATCCTTGTTGGATCGCAACATGATGCTGGGCTGACACAGTTAAGTGTATCGATGGCGGACTTGGGAATAGTGCGCGACGGGTTTGGTCCTATTGCAGGCACGGCGCAAGACGACATGCTTAGCGGCAGTATACTAAGCTCTGCTTTGTGGGGCGGGTCTGGTGATGACATTTTGATTGCCGGAATGGGGGCAACAACAATGGTGGGTGGTCCGGGTTCCGATATCTTTGTCATGCAGTACGGCAGTGACCCGACCACTATCAACGGGTTTGAAGTTGGCATCGATCGGTTGGACCTGTTCGACTACCCATTGTTGCGAACGCCTGCACAGTTGACCTTTACGGCAACAGCCCAAGGCGCGCAGATCGAATTCAAAAACGAAACCATCTTTATCAACTCTTCTACTGGCGATCCTTTGACCAGTCAGGATGTTTTCGGCGCGGGCTTCGGTGGCCCCGATCACATCCCAGTTGATTTTGGAGATTTTGACACTCAGGAACCCGAAAGTTCTGAAGGGGTTCAGGGGACGATAACGGTCAATTCCGATCTCTCCAATCCAGGGTTAACCGATGCAGAGATCCTTTTTACAACGGACGCTGGAGGAACCATAAGCGTCAAGGCTGATGATGAGGGCCGGTTTGATCTGGATTTGCCCTCGGGATCCCTCTCAGGTGAGTTGGACATAATCAAAACCTACTCGACGGCAAGTTCGGAAATCACCGCTTTGGACGCGCTTCAGGTTTTGAGAATTTCGGTTGGTTTGGACCCGACATGGGGGCCAGCTTCTCCGGAAAACCTTATTGCGGCCGACATAACGCAGGACGGAACAATCAACGCGCTGGACGCCCTGGCGATTTTGCAAGTGGCCGTAGGCCAGCCAACTGCGCATGAGGCCGAATGGGTCTTTTTGGACGCCGATGCAGATCTATCTGGAATTACGCGAACGAACGTAAGTTACGAGACCGGGGCGAGCGTCGTGGCGGTGGACAATGCTATTGCCACCGACATGACATCTATTCTTCTCGGCAATCTTGAACCGGTCTAGCGATTAGCCGCCCTTCTATTCTCTAAATGCCCGGTTGAAGTAATCGGCCATCGGCTTGATCAAATAGGAAAGAGGAGTACGCTCGTCGGTTTTGATCATGGTTTCCACTGGCATACCTGGTAGCAACGCTTGGCCGTTCAGACGCTCGATCTGATCTTCTTCTGGTACAACCTCGGCGCGATAAAAGGTCTGGCCCGTGTTTTCATCGGTAAAAGTGTCGGCGGATACTGTGACGACGTGACCGTCAAGCTCTGGGGTTTCGCGTTGGTTGAAAGCAGGAAAGCGCAGAGCGACGGGCTGGCCGACATGTAGTTGATCCACATGGATCGCATCCACTCGTGCGGCAACTAGTAAGGGCGTGTCCTGAGGAACGACGTACATCATTGGCTCAGCAGGTTGTATCACGGATTGCAGCGCAAAAACCTGACTACCATAAACCGTTCCTGTTACCGGAGCGCGAATATCAAGCCGTGATAGACGTGTGTCCAGCGACAAACGGCGCTCAGCCAGTTCGGCGATCCGTGTTTGAACTTCTCGTAGTTCCGTTATCGCTTCTTCACGTCTTGTAGCAGCGAGTTCGACGATTTCGATCTCGGTTGCTGAAATCTGCCCGCCCAAACGTGCGACCGACGCTTCAAGCCGTCCGATTTCGCCTGTTAGGCTGGCTTCTTCCCGTTGCAGGGCGGAAACCCGGCTGGCTTGCGTCAGGCCGCGTTGGAACAGGCTTTGTTGGTCTGCCAGTTCGTTTTGAATTAGGTCGACTTGGCGACGTAAGGATACTAGCTGCGCTTCTGTACCTTCAATTTCGCTCTCGATTTGCACCAACTGTTTGCCCAACTGTTCAGTTTGCTGGGACAAGGTTTCGTAGCGTGCCTCGAACAGGCTGAACTGACCTGCAATCAAATCAGGATCGATGCCTTCCTGGTTCTGGATTTCCTCGAGCTGAGAAGCCAGAGTTTCGGCATTCACGCCGTCACGCTCGGCTTCCAGTCGGGTTCTGCGTGCCATCAACTCAAACAATTGAGATTCAACGATGGCTTTTTCTGATGAGAGAAAAGTGTCGTCCAATCTGACAAGCAAATCACCAATGGCGACCGCGTCGCCGTCGCGAACGAAAATCTCACCCACAACACCACCGTCCGGGTGTTCAACAACTTGCCGGTTGCTCTGAACCTCAATGATCCCTTGCGATACGATGGCACCCGCAAGGCGTGTCTGTACGGCCCAAATGCCCACACCGCCAACTAGTATGAACAAAGCTAAGAAACCCACGAGAGCGGGAACCGTGATGCGCCAAACCGGGCGCGAATCCTGAACTGAATTATCCTGCATCAGTACCCACCTGGTTAAGGCCACGTTGAATGGCACTCGCGTTTTGGACCATTGCACCCAGCACCTCATTACGGGGGCCGAACTTCACGACTTGGCCTCGTTCGACAACTGCCAGATCATCGCATTCGGAAATCGCCTGAGGGCGGTGGGTCATGATAATCGCGGATTTTCCGGCTTCCTTGAGGCCTCTTACAGCCGCGTTCAGCGCCTCTGTGCCTTCGGCATCAAGAGCCGAATTTGGTTCGTCGAGAATAAGCAGAACGGGATCCCCGTACAGCGCGCGAGCCAGAGCGATACGTTGTTTCTGTCCGCCTGAAAGCTGACTCTCATTGCCTTCAAGGAATGTGTCATACCCTTTTTCAAGCGATAGGATCAGATCGTGGGCTTTGGCCTTCTTGGCGGCCTCTACCACGGCCTCAGGGTCAGGTTCTTCGGACATGCGCGCGATGTTTTCCGCCACCGTACCGTTGAACAACGTGACTTCTTGCGGAAGATAGCCAATGTGCTGCCCCAAATCATTGGGGTCGTATTGTTCCAGGGTTGCGCCACTTAACCGAATCTCACCTGCGGCAGGTTGCCAAAGGCCTAGTAAAGCCTTGGCCAATGTCGACTTGCCCGACCCACTTTTGCCAATAACACCAAGCGCCTTACCCGGTTCAAGTTGCAACGCAACATTGCGCAATGTCGGCGTGGAAGCGCCAGGAGGAATTACGGTTAGTCCTTTCGCCGTTAGACGGGCCTCGGGTACTGGCAGTTTTGTATGGGATGCTTCGGGCGGCGTAGCGTCCAAAAAGCGGTTCAGCGAAGCCCACGCGGAGCGAGCGCGTTCGATCATACCCCATTGCCCAACAGCTTGTTCCACAGGTGCAAGCGCACGGCCCAATAGGATGGAGCCAGCAATCATTGCCCCTGGGGTCAATTCATTGCGCAGCACCAACCAAGCACCCAAGGCCAGCATCGCAGATTGAAGGAACAAGCGCAGTGACTTTGTCAGAGAGGTGAAGCTACCCGTCCAGTCGCTTGCTGAAATAGTCTGGCGCAACGCGTTGGTTCGTTGTTTCTGCCAACGCTTGGTGATGTCGGCCTGCATGCCTTGAGACCGCACAACTTCGGCTGCTTGCCTTGCATTTTCTGAAAACGCATTCGCTTGCGCCGAGGCTATCTGCGCTTCGGCGACTTTTCGGTGTGTCAGGGCTTGGTTCAACAGCGCAATCACTATTAATAACGACCCACCTGCTACAGCCAACCAGCCAAGCAAAGGGTGAAACAGGAAAATTGCCGCAAGAAAGACCGGTGTCCAAGGGATGTCCATTACGGCCAGCAACACAGGCGAAGAGCAAAGGTTTTGGATGGATTCTAGGTCGCGCAACGCGGTTGCGGGTGCCGATCTTGCCTGAGGGTACAGAGATCTGCGCAGGGTAGCGTCGAATACGCGCTCATCCAATTGGGATTGAAAACGCGCTCCAAAACGAGCCACGATTCTTCCTCGGGCAAAGTCCAGCATTGCCATTAAGCTGTAGAGCAGCACCACCAGCAGAAACAACGCGGTCAAGGTCTCGACGGCGCGTGATCCCAAGACACGGTCATATACTTGCAGCATGAACAGTGGACCGGTCAACATCAGTAGGTTGACGAAAACACTGAACAAAAATGCCAAAGCCAGAAATGTTATGCCCTGATTGCGCACCTTGCGCAATTCATAGCGGGGCGGCACGAACATACGGTTCTCGGTATTCACGAAAGGGGCCTTTAGTTTCTGGTTAAGGTGCATGCTAGGCGAACCTGCAATGGGCCGCATCCTAGACCTTTGCCGCACTGCTGAAAACGCGAGAGTTTGCGGATCGGCGAAAAGCCTCTTGCAACCACTCCTACATTAACAGAACGGGACGCCCGTTGTATGATTATCTTGGTTTCAATTTGGTCTCTAGAGCGGTGTCACAAAACGATCGAACCAGCCTCGATTCGGACCGATCATTTAAATGGGCGAGATAGTATCTGGTTTCCAACTGGGCATCCCATATTGGTATTGCACGAAGGTTGGGGTGGGGAACGAATTCGAAATCCGCGACGAAGCCGATGCCGATAGCTTGCTCAACGGCTTTCCAAATTGCTTCTCTGCTGCCAAGTTCGAGTATTGGTTCAACTTCAATCCCGCGTTTTTCCGTCTCAGCCTCGACTGCGGCTCGAGCAGTTGACCCGGCTTCACGGCGCACAATTTTCTGTCTGTGGAGATCGGCGATCGAAATGTTTTCCATGTTGAAAAACGGGTGATCAGAATTCACAAAAGCGACAACCTGATGCGTACTGTACAAGCGGGTTGCGACACGTGGATCGGACTGCACTTCGGCCAAAATGGCGACGTCGGCCTCGTAGGACAAAATCCGCTCAAAGCATTTCCGAGAGTTGCCGAACCAGACGTCCAAATCGATTGCCGGATACCTGGATTTGAAGGCAACGATCATGTCTGTGGCGTGAAAAGGGCCGACTGCTGCGATACTGAGTTGTCCAGCTTGAAAGCCGCGGAACGAATCCAGCAGTGTTTCTGCATCAACTTCGGCTTGGTGTAGGCGGGAGGTGACCGCCAAAAACTCGCGTCCGGCATGGGTAGTGAACTTCGCGCCCAATTCGGTTGAACAATTGCACGCTGTAGCGGTTTTCCAGATCCTTCACCTGGGTCGATAGGGTCGGCTGGCTAATGTTCAATTCACTCGCTGCTGCGGAAAAGCCGCGATATGTAGCAAAAGCGTGAAAGGACCTGAGTTCAGATTTTAACATAGCCGCTAGATATGGATTGCGATGATTAAATCAATCAGGTCAATAGAGACGGTTTGAGTTTCCGAAATCAAACAGGCGGACGTGAGCTAAAGTCTGGTATTTGTTTGACACGCAAACCTCGGGCTGGTCTGATCTACAAGCCCTAGTTTGTTCTTGCGTTTGAAAGGTCATGCTGGACCCGAGCGTATGCTTGCGCCATGGACGTCAAAGTGTGAGGCGGGCACCCAATCTCTGGCAGACAAGATGCATCGATTACGCGCATGCGTCCCTCGAATGCGGTTTCCACCACATCGTCTACTGCAAGTTGATCCGATCCCACTGTCAGATTGTGATAATGGAACCCTTGACCGGGAGCGGTGGTACCCAATGTGCAACGAACGCCATTGTTAGCGAGCCAGTTCTGAAAGAACTGCAGTTCTTCGTCCGGTTCCTGTCCCAAAGTGGATGTCGCCTCAATTTTCTTGGCATTTGGTTGATGCCTCAACTTTACTTGGGCATTGGGTGTCCAAAGCCTGACGGGTTGTACAAAATCGAATAGGCGACCGATGCGGCGGCCGCGTAAGACAGGTCCAAGTCCAAAGTTTGCCGTAACAAGGCTGACCGGAGCCTGAGATACCGCATAGACGGATGCAAAAAGGTTGCATCGCTCACCATTTTTGAGCGTTACAGTCAAAGCGTTGAAGCTACTGTTGTTTGCATAGTTGCGTGGTCGCCCAAGGACTCGATCTAACCTAAAGCAGTTGATGGTATAGGGCGCATGGTCGCGAAAGCTGATTTCAGATGCCTGAGGTAAGCTGCGTGCCAGCGTAGTTGCTGTTCCTAACACACCTGCTCCTAAGAACACACGTCTTGCACAAATCTCAGAGCCGCCGCCCAGATCCAAACGTAGAAAGTCTTTTTCGGCTTCGATCCGTTGAACGCGCCCTGACAGGACTTCGACATTGTTGATCTCTGTTAGCCGCTTATTAACAGCAATGGCCATTGCATTTAGTTGGCTGCCCGGCGCATCCTTTGTGCCCACTAAAAGACGAGGTGCACTGGCTTCGAGATCATTGCCCAAGCTTTTTTGCGGTGTGCCGCCAATGACTTCCAGGTCAGCCTGCACTGCATCGCAGGCCTCCCGATAGGATGCCCAAGATTGTATAAAGGGACTTTGGCCCCACGGATCGTCTTTGCTATAGATCAGCAGTTGCTTGCCCCAATAATTAGCAAGCCCCCCAATTTCGGCGGCTGCGTACATCGGCGGGGCGTCTCCGGAAACAGGCGTGCGTTCAGCCAAGCAAGCTGGCTTTTGTCGTTCAAAAGCAACCGAAACGATTTTTGCCGGCCCATCGCGCCAAGGGTCGGGAGTGGCGCCTGTAACGACGGCTAAAGAACCCGAGAAGCCTCGCAATGCGGTCAAGGCGGCATAGCCGGCGGGACCTGCGCCAACCAGAGCTACATCAAAAATGCGCATATCTCAGCCTCTTGGCCCGAAACGCCGGCTGGTTCAGTGGTGAGGAGAAGCTGATTTGGTGTGTGAGTGGTTCTGGCCACTTGGCCCTGAAAAAAAATGCAAACAATTTCAACTCGTTGATTGAATGAAAAACAAAAAACTTAAAAGTATGGTGGGCAGATTGTCTTGACGCCAAGCGGGCGAAGTACCTTTCATATCGCATCGCAGGTGAAACCCCTCCGCTTAATGTGCCTTCAACAATGAGGCCCTCGTTACATCATCAACAATAAACCCGGACTTGTGCGAAATGGGCAAACCAGCTGGGCAGGAGTTAAACAAACGCTGCAATCGCAAAAAATGGTGGATGCAGTGAAATTTGACGTCAATCACTCCTTTTGTCTGAGTCTTACAGTAAAAGTACGCCAGTGAAGTTGCGCTAATCAAGCGTCGCCTTTGTTATGCGCGTGGTTTCGCAAGTATGGCGAGAATCTGGTTTAAGTTTACAGCACTACCTTACCTCAAATTCGGTGGGGTAATGTTAAGATTTCACCACACCCGCAGAAACGTCGTTTTGGTGGGCCTATCGTTCAGGCCGATCATTGGTTTTAATTGGTTCAAAAGGCGCTGATGGCAGCCGATTGTCATCTTCCAGCGCGCTTGAAGTTAACAGGTTAAGATAATTTCGATATTTGTGTCGAGGTTGCCGGATGTAACCTATTCACCTGATTGAGCCACTCTCTTTGGTTTATCTTTAGTCGCCTTAGGGCTTTGTTGTACCATGAGTTTTCAGGTCATGAGCCATCGCGCTCAGTTCCTTGTAAACCTTGCCGGCAGAAGAGTGCCAATCTGAAACATCCCGACCCTGAGAAGTTACCACGCTATTATCACCCCGAGCTGCGGGACCCGTTAAGGCGCTTTGCGGACCTGCTGCAGCGACGTTCTCAACCGTGCTAGCTAAAAGTTTCGCGTTGAGCTGTTCAATTGTGCCGTCCGCGACACCGGCTTCTGACCACGCTTCGCGCGCGATTGCCTGCAATACAACTGTGAAGTTATTCGATATCACCGCAGCGGCGTGATAGAGGCTTTTCTTGTCGGAATTTATTAAAAAGCACTGAGCTTTCAGTTTTTCCAGCAGTGGTTGAACAAAAGCAATCGCACCCTTGTCTCCTTCCAGTCCACAAAGCGTACCGTCGAATTGAGCTTTTGCCGTATCGGGATCGGCAAAGGACAGAACAGGATGAACGCTGGCCAACTGCCAGTTCAACCGACGTAAGCAGGCCATTTGGTCGGCCGGGAAAAAGCCGCTGCAATGGAATGCAACGGAGGGGTGTTGGTCGTCACCTTCGTCAGAGAACCTATTGTCAAGGTCAGTAGCAATCGCCGATATCTGGGTGTCGGGAACTGCGATGATCCACAAGTCCGCTGGTCGCAAATCTGCAATGCTCTGTACCGGCTGACCCGCTCCAGCCCGAAGAACGGCATTTTGTGCCGAGGTGTATGTGGCGCTCAGGACGTCCTGTATACAGCAACCCGGAAGATCGCTCATGAGCGAAAGAAAGGTCTTTCCGACCCGTCCTGCGCCGATCAGGTTGATTGTAATCGGATCCATTTCCTGCGCCCTCTAGCGTCAAAAATAGCCTGCTTAGTATTCCACTCAGACCTCCGTAATCATGATAGAATAAACTGGATCAAAGTGGGTCACTTTCGATGAGGTATTACAGCTCAGAAAGGACGAAGTCACCCATTGAACATTGGTTTGAGGTTCTTCTGGTGGCGTTGGATGAGGCTCTTTTGACGATGTGCTTTTGGGATCAGGCGCGCTGGCGTTCGTTGAACGCTGTCTGGGCCAAAGAGCTTTTTGAATTCTGCCCGTGCGTCAGTGTCCAGTGTTTGAAGCGCAAAGGTTTCGGGCAAAGAGCTTTCGGAAGGGGCTCCTTCGGCGAACACGATCTGATGGTCGTCGAACACTAGGTGAAAAAACTCGACCTCTGACACGGTCTCGTCAAGATTGATACCTGTTATTCCAACAAGTCGGATCGCGGGCACGAGAACCTCGTCTGTGCCAAACATACGTTCCGCAATTTTTTGAGGTCACCAGCATTCGGTGCTGACGAGACACCAATAAAGCCCGGTTGGGTTTGCTATGTCCCTACGCATCTTGCCGAATGCGCACAGGCAGCAGATTTGGATTGGCCATGAACTACGAAGAGGAGACTTTGTGAGAAAGGTTCAGGCGCCAAATTTGAGAAGCATTGTAGGCAGTTTCAATACGGTCACCGCTTTTTAAGCCCTCGGCTGGAACTGGACCTTTATCGGTATTGATCAAGGTTCCACGGCAAAAGCAGGCGACGCCAGTTGTATCTAGCGTCAGCGCCGAGCCATCGACGGAATTGCCGGACCCGTCTTCGATCCGGATCGAAAAATCATCACTTAGTCAGCTACCTGTTTGGGCGATGATTTCGACGGTATAATCGATGCTATTGATGATGCCGTCGATCGTTCCGTCTGCGGCATCGGCGCGCACCATTCCAAAGGCATTGCCAAATTGCTGGTCACCGTTGGCTGCAGCCTCAGCGTTGACGGCATCGACGCTGTCTTGATTGAAATAGCCGCTCAGGTCGAAGAAATCGTTGTTTGTTTGATCTCTATCGTTGATTGCTCCCGAATTTCCGGCGCCGAAATCGGTCATCGTGTCTTGGTTCTCGTCGTTGCCGCTTAGCGAAAACACATCATCGCCGGCTCCGCCCGTCAGAGTATCGGACCCGGCGCCACCGATCAAAGTGTCGTCGCCAGAACCTCCCGTGATGGTGTCGTTTCCTCCACGCCCGTCGATGGTAACTCCGTCTGTTTTGGTGGTCGCGCTTAGTATCTCGTCATTGTCAGTGCCTGAATACTCATCAACATCGTCCAAAGCACCGGGGTCGGTGATGTTGAAACCATTGTTCAGTGTTGTTTGGATGTCGACCGAGGTTACCTCGCCAATCAAAGGATCATCTTGGGGGAACGCGGGCTCGTCGATCAGGTTGTTAGTGCGGATAACGTCGTCAGGAATGCCATCAGAGGTCGGCGTAGTTACAATGATCTGAAACCCATTTTCCAAGCGAGAAATGATGGTAAAGTTGCCACTTTGCAGTGTGCCGTCTTTGAAGACTTGAAATTCACCATCATCGTCGATTGTGGCCCGCTAGGTGGCAGTTTCGACGTTTACAATCGCGTCGGGAACAACCAGACGATACCGAATGCCATCATCGATAACCTCAAAGATGACGTCGTCCGTGAAGGCGAGATTCCCAAGTAGTATTTTGTCCTGGTTCGGTCCGTTGGAGAAATCGAAAAGACGTTGAAAGTTGCCCCCGCCGGTGTTGTCAAAACGGGCGACGACAGTTGCTTCGAATACAATTGCTTTTTTTAACTGCTCCCGGCCCCGGTGATACTTGTTTTTTGGGTGTCGTATGGGTTCTGAAAATTTGAATGCTCAGAGGTCACCGCTTTATGGAGAGGCGGTGGCGCGAAGTCTGTAAGTCTCAAATTCTCCTTAACTCAAAAAACGGCAATCATAATTGAAATTTTTTCGCCAGTTTAGCAACTTCAATCAAGCGCTTTTTTGCAGCTAGAAGTGTATCCGGCGACCTCGGGTGTGTTGTTCATATGGTTTCAAAGCTACCGGAGCTTTAGCGGTACGAAATAGGCTGGTTCTCGGAGCCTTGGATGCTTGTGTCTGTTCCAGAGGACGGTCGATGACTGCTTGTTTCGCAGAATGGCAGAGTTCGATTCTTATTGAGAAAACCGAATACTATTGCCCTAAACGGTCTAAAAACCTTAAACGGAAACCATGCCGATAGAGTTTCGTCATCATGACAGCTTGCGACTGTTCGTTGAAATTGCCCGGTTTCGAAGTTTCTCCGAAGCGGCCAAGGTGTTGAATATGACCAAAGGCGCAGTGAGCTATCAGATCAAAACGCTTGAAGCTGCGGTTGGGTTTTCTCTTTTCCAGCGCGAAGCCAGAGGGGTTGAGCTGACCAGTCGCGGGCAAAAGCTGTTAGGCGCATGCCAGCGGCATTATGAGGATATCGAGACGCAGGTCCTAGCGCTGAAGGGTTTTGCTACGAGCGCGCTGACTGTCGGTCTTTCGACTTATTTCGCGGCGCGCTGGCTTTCACCTCGGTTAATGTCATTTTTGCAGGATCACCCTGAAATCCAGCTTCGGCTGCAGCCAATGGTTCACCTTTTTGACCTGAGGTCGCAAGGAGTCGACATCGCAATACGGTGGGGTAACGGCCGTTGGAGTGATTGCGATATAACCTCTTTCATGCCGTGCCCGGCCTTTCCCGTTGGGAATGCTAAGGCTTTGGAGGCGGTTCGATCGCAGGGGCTTGAGCGTGCGTTTTCCCGTTTCACATTGTTGAGGGATAACGATGAAAGCAATGCCTGGTCCGATTGGCAGGACGTCGCGCGGTTGCCGCGCCAAACGCGCAGAGACACACTGATTATTCCGGATCCCAATGTGAGGGTTCAGGCGGTTGTTGATGGTCAGGGTGTTGCTCTTATGGATGCGCTTGTCGAGCGGGAACTCGAAGAGAAAAAGTTGTTCCGCCTGTCTGAGTCTTCGCTTGAGGATTATGGCTACTATCTTGCACGCCCGCACATTTCAGACGTTGCAGACAGCGTATCGGCCTTTACAGGCTGGCTGCAAAGCCAGCAGAACTCAGGTAAAATGTAATTTACGAACACATCCTAAAATTAGACTTCGGGAGGAGTTTGCGGTTCTCGAATAACTAGTCGGCGGTGACCGCGCTCGAATTTTACCCTTTCCGGGAAACACTCAATTCCCGCAGTTGACAGGAATTGCGGGATGGTCGTGACACATGCGCTGCAATTCACGTGACGCGAAATGCGGATTGCTCCATTTGCACGCTTAAAGTGTATTTCAGCGCCATTCTGTTTGCGGATCATTAGCGTGCAAATTAACGGTCAGCTTGGTTTTGGGAAGCGTTGGTGTTTGCTCTCCAGCGAACGCAGCACTTAGCCAGACCCGGCCAGCGCTTCGATTTTATCGGGTTTCATTAGTTGCGAGTTTAGAAGTGCTGGCCAGTTCCGTCTCGGCGAGTTTAGGAAGTGATTGTCGCTCGTCCTGGCAAAAGAACCGGCCGATTTCGCGGCCGGTTCTTATTCAATTTGTCAACGTTTTGGGGTTCTTAAACTGTGGCTACGGCTTCGGTTTTGGTGTCCAGTTCGCCGTAACCCTTTGGAACGGATAGATCAGGCAGAGTTGCTGCGCGTTTCTGAAGTGAACGCCCGATGACCACTCGGCTAATCTCGGTTGTTCCATCGACGATCCGCAACATCTGCGCCAGACGGGATAATCGGTCCAAGCCATAGGGCTGCAGTAAACCCATACCCCCAAGAACCTGGGTACAGGTGTTGGCCGCATCGACGGCTGCATCCGGTACGAACCGCTTGGCATGTGCCGCCATCAACGGCCCTTCAGGAGTTCCAAGCGCTTCGGCAGCTTTGCGATACAAAAGTTTGGAAGCTTCAAGGTTGGTGGCAACTTCGCCCAGCATCCATTGGATGCCGTCCAGCTCAAGGTTTTTGCCCCCAAACATCTTGCGGTTTTTTGAGTATGACAGCGCAGTGTCCAGTGCCGATTGCATTAGACCGCAACATCCCGAAGCGATAGAAACCCGAGCAATGTCGATTGCCATCAGCGACCCTTGCAAGCCTTGGCCGATTGGCAAGATGATATTGTCTTCACTGACGACCACGTTATCGAAGTACATCTCTGAAATGGGCAAGAAGCTGTAAGAAGGGGTATCATATAGTGGCCCAAAGCTCAGGCCAGGTGTATCGGCTGGGATGGCAATCATCGCCATATCTTTATGGCCCGGCGCATCACTGGTTTTGACAACAGTAAAATAGATATCGGCTTCGGTAGCTAAGCTAACCCAGGCCTTTGACCCGTTGATTGTCCAGGTGCCGTCGCCGTTGATTGTTGCACGAGAGTACATCTTTATCGGATCGGAACCGGACTGAGGCTCAGTAAGCGCAAAGTTTGCCAGCTTCCGGCCGGACGTAAGGTCGCGGGCCCACTTTTCCTTGAACGCATCTGTGCCATAACCACACCCGGCAAATGTGCAAATGTTATGCATGGACAGAGCAAATGCATACGCTCCGTCGCCTAGGCCCAATTGTTCATAAACCTGTATCCCCTCGGACAATGGAAGTCCCTGACCTCCGAACTCTTCAGGTGCGTAGAGGCCCGTCAAACCAGCTGCTGCTGCGGCGTCCGAAGCATCACGAGGCCATTTTTTAGCTGCGTTCCATTTGTCTACATTGGGCAGAATGACCTGCTCTGCATGATCGCGCGCGGCTTGTAGAATAGTGTTAAGCTTGTCCGACATTGATCGGTCCTTTCGCCGGTAGAATTATCCTATCACGCCAATCGAATCGCGGGCGCTAGCACAGCGCTGCGGGCGGCATGGCGATTTTTAGCTGTGAATAGCTTGTATTTCGGGGATTACCGGATCGTGCCGTTTGGCTCTATCTCATGCCACGACAAGATGCTTTCAAAAAGTGACAAAATCAGGTTTGTGCGAAACCGCTTTGGTGGTACGAACTGGGTGTGCTGCCAGTCCATTTTTTGAATGCGCGGTGAAAGTTGGCGGCAGACGAAAACCCAACGTCCAAGGCTATTGCTTCTATGCTCTTGCGCCCGGCTTGTAAGTCGCGGATTGCTATGTCCCGTCTAAGAGCATCCTTGATCGCTTGAAACGAGCTGCCTTCTTGATGAAGCTTTCGAATGAGAGTGCGCGGTGTCATATGCATCGCCTGTGCAGTCTGTTTTAAGTTCGCAGTGTTCCAGTCAGTTTGAACCAGATAGGTGCGCACGCGGAGCGACTGTGTGTGTTCACGTGAGCTTGTGAAAATCCAGTCTTTCGGGGCGTTCTTAAGAAAACGGTCCATGTCTGAATTGTTTCGTGATTGAACCGAGCCAATCGTACTGGGATCAAATGAAATCGAGGTTATAGATCCGCCAAACTTCACCGGTGCCGGAAAAACAATCGCATAGTCCTGATAAAAATCCGGGCGGGAGAAGGCGAACTCAATTTCTTTGACTGGAACCTCATGCCCTGCAAGCCATGAAACAAGCCCGTGTGCGAGTTTGAGGATTAGCATATGCCCAAATCTCTGAGGTGTAGCGGTTTCGCGTGGACTCAAATCCAACGTCAAAGCGGTTTCACTCTCGATCAGCTCGAACTGGTAATCATCCAACAACAGGTTCCAGAAAGTTGAAAACCGGTACAACGCCGACGGGATCGATGTAGCCTTTCGGACTGTGGTCAAAAGATGCTGCAGAGCTCTGGGCCGAATTGGGCGGCTCCAAAGCCCCATCATTTCATCTCCGGTTTCGACAGCAGCGAGTTGGTACAGACACACAATCTGATCCAGCGTCACACGGCGTTGAAGTTGAGTGCGATCTTCGGATAACTCTGCGCGCCGCATTAACGACGCCATTTGTTCATCCGAACAAAGTGTGCGCAATGCCCCAAGCCAGTCGTCGATAAACTGTCCGGAAACAGTGGATAGAATTGTTGGGTTGGCAGTGCTCATCGCGAGGAGTTGGCTATCATCGATTTGGTAAGTGAATAAGGTCGAAAGGGTCAACTCCGATGAGTTACACTATTTTTGGATCGATAAAACGCACTTTGCGCCTTGTTGCGGCCGATGCCCAAAAATCTAAAGGTCGTAACGAAATGAAGCTTGCGTAAATCAGATGCGTCAAGCTAAGTCTTGGTCACGCAGGGGAGTCCCACCTAGGGGACTGAGAGGCTGACAGGGCAATGCCCGGCGAAGCGACCCTTTGAACCTGACCCAGTTGACACTGGCGTAGGAAGCTAGGGCGCGAACGCCAAGGATCCGGGCGGGCGCACTCCGAACAGGGGGCCGTACACCCTCTCGTTTCCCCAAGCCATAACTCATCTGGTGTCTTTTTGAGTTGAACCGCTTGAGGAGCACCAACATGAACATCCCCAATCCTAAGATCACTACAGGTGAATTGCCTGCATCTCGCAAGATCTACGTGAATGGCACTCTACATCCCGATATTCGTGTGCCGATGCGCGAGATTTCTGTCCATCCGACAGCGGGAGAGCCGCCGTTGCCCGTTTATGACAGCTCAGGCCCTTACACCGATCCGAATGTCGTCACGGACATTCGTCAGGGTCTTAGTCCATTGCGTCGCAATTGGATCCAATTGCGCGGAGATGTTGAGGAATATGACGGGCGCGAGATTAAACCCGAAGACAACGGCTTTGTCGAAGGCGACCGGCTGACCCCTGAATTCCCGGTGAACTCGCGCCCTATGCGCGCGAAGCCCGGCAAGGCTGTGACTCAGTTGGCCTACGCTCGAGCCGGAATCATAACGCCAGAGATGGAGTTCATTGCCATCCGTGAAAATCAGCTGCGCGAGGCTGTAACCGAGCAACGCGAAGGCAATGACTGGGGCGCCAACATTCCCGACTATGTGACCCCGGAATTCGTTAGGGATGAGATCGCGGCAGGACGTGCCATTATCCCAGCCAACATCAACCACCCGGAAAGCGAGCCGATGATCATTGGGCGCAACTTTTTGGTCAAGATAAACGCCAACATGGGCACGTCGGCGGTTACCTCCAGCATGGAGGAAGAGGTCGACAAGCTGGTCTGGGCAATCCGATGGGGTGCGGACACTGTTATGGATCTCTCTACCGGTCGCAATATCCACAACACCCGTGAATGGATCATCCGAAACTCGCCGGTTCCTATCGGTACCGTGCCTCTTTATCAGGCTCTGGAAAAGGTCAATGGCATTGCCGAGGATCTGACATGGGAAGTTTTTCGCGACACTCTAATCGAGCAGGCAGAACAGGGTGTGGACTATTTCACCATCCATGCGGGTGTGCGATTGCATATGGTTCCAATGACGGTGAACCGGGTAACCGGCATCGTGTCACGCGGTGGATCGATCATGGCCAAGTGGTGTCTACATCATCACAAGGAAAGCTTCTTGTATGAGCATTTCGATGAAATCTGCGATATTTGTCGAGCATATGATGTCTCTTTCAGTCTTGGTGACGGGCTGCGCCCCGGTTCAATCGCTGATGCGAATGATGAAGCGCAGTTCGCCGAACTGGAAACACTTGGTGAATTGACCAAGATTGCCTGGGCTAAGGATTGCCAGGTTATGATCGAAGGGCCGGGCCACGTGGCCATGCACAAGATCAAGGAGAATATGGACAAGCAGTTGGAGTGCTGCCACGAGGCTCCGTTCTATACGCTTGGTCCGCTGACTACCGATATCGCGCCGGGGTATGATCATATCACCAGTGGCATCGGCGCTGCGATGATCGGTTGGTTCGGCTGCGCGATGCTTTGTTATGTGACGCCAAAAGAGCATCTGGGCCTGCCCGACCGTGACGATGTGAAAACCGGTGTGATTACCTACAAGATCGCCGCCCATGCCGCCGATCTTGCCAAGGGTTTGCCGGGGGCGCAAAGGCGCGATGATGCTCTCTCACGTGCCCGGTTCGAGTTCCGCTGGGAGGACCAATTCAACCTGTCTTTGGATCCGGACACGGCAAGAGAATTTCACGATCAAACACTTCCCAAGCAGGCGCATAAAGTCGCGCACTTTTGTTCTATGTGTGGTCCGAAATTTTGTTCGATGCGGATCAGCCATGACATTCGGGCAGAAGCGCAAAAAGAAGGGATGGAGGCAATGGCCGCTAAATTTCGAGAGGGCGGAGACCTATACATCCCGCTTGACGAGTAAGGCATAAATGTGGGGCCGTTCTTATCGGCTCCGCAACTCCCTCTTTAAGCGTACTTTGAAATCGCGATGAGAAATGCCCACGCACAAACGGGAACTTTGAAAGTTGCGGAGCCTCTTTGGTCTTCTGCGCAGAAGGTTGAGACGCCGCTGCTCGGGGTTACTGTTCGAGTGCGTCGGTTGAAGCTTAAAGTGCGACCGAGGCGAGTAATTTTTAACGGTCCAAAGTCGAAGTGTCGTCAAAAAGCTTCAGACCACTTGGTGCCTTTTGGGGAACTGGTTTCGTGTCCAGTGTTTCTGGGGCGAATTGCGGCGCTACCAGTACTTGTTGTACGCGACCGGTATGTGGATGAAACCGAATGCGCCGGGCTTGTGTTCCCCCTACTGAAGAAGCAACACACGGTATTCCCTCAACTTCCAGAAACTTCTTAGTGAAATTGACGTTCTGCTCACCCACGTTCGGAAGGTTTGGGGACATGTTGGCTCCTCCGAATACTTTGGCTTGGAGGGTATCCCTATTTCCACCAAGTTTGAGTATTCCGTTGATCAAAAGCTCCATCGCGTTAACACCATAGCGACTGCTGTATTCTCGACCATCACCACCGGCCAAAAGAAAGTGGTTCATTCCGCCAATCCCAGTTGTCTTGTCAAATAGGCAAGCAGATATGCAGGATCCAAGAACGGTTGTGAAAACAACGTTTTGCCCCTGTGTCACTTTGTAATCGCCTTGCAGGACTGCTTCTTTGATCGTGGTATCCAGTTCGTTCACCATGGTGTCTTGTGGGTTGATGTTCAAAACTTGCTCGCTCCCAAGAGTGCGGCGGCCATGCGGTGTAAGGGGACGCGTCTTTGAGCTGCTCCGATCTCCCAAGCTGCTCGAGGCATCCCATAAACTACCGACGTTTTCTCATCCTGAGCAAAAGTCGCTGCCCCTGCTTTGCGAAGGGCCAGCAATCCTTCCGCGCCATCTTGCCCCATCCTAGTTAGTAGGGCTGCAACAACTTGCTTTCCCATAGGAACTGCTGAGTGAAACAACTTATCTACCGAGGGTGTATGCCCTGACACAGGTGGACCTTCCCTTAACAAAGTGTGTGTGGGTTTCGCTGCGCTTAGTTCCAGATGATGCCTTTGACCAGCGACTATGCAGACTTTACCTGCTTCCAGCATCCAGCCGTGTCCCGCTGATACAACGTCAGCTGGGCAAACTTGGCGGCACATATCAACCAATCCTTGACCAAAGCCAGTGCCAGTATGCTGGACAATAACCGTAGGCGGGCAATTCTTCGGGAAACTCGACAGTATTTTGCAAAGCGCATCAATGCCACCTGTCGATGACCCGATGAGAATTACGCTTTTATTTTTGGCGCGCTGATCGTCGGATTGTTCCGGATGGCTGACTGGTTTGATTGTGCGGCTTTTGCCAAGGGCACTGATATAAGTATCAATCGAATCTGGTCTGTGGATGACAGGCATTCCCTCGCGTCGGCGATCTGAACTATCTTTAGAGTATAGGACGCACGAAACCTCCAAAGCCTTAAACAGCTTTTTCATTGGCTGAAACTCGGGGAGTTGTAGAAACTCTTCCTCAATTATGGCGAGAGAAATGTGTTGCTCTTCGGCTGCGACATAGGCCGACATTAGGTTGTCGACAGCAATCACCTCCACAGGTGTGTCGGTTTTTTTGATGTGTGACATGAGTTGGTCTCTTCCGACGGTGTCGACACTTAGGATCAGTATTGTGTTCATAGCTTTTCTTGCAGGGTGTTTTTCAGAGAGATACCCGCCATTGGTGGCTAATAGCTTAATCAGAATGGATTTTGTGTAACACGTTTAGGAGAAATGTTTCTGGGTTGGTCCGTTTTATGGGCTCAATTTTTTGATTTTTATCGGTACGTGTTTTTAAGAAAATTGAACTAAAGATTGAAGAGCGCTTGGTTGCGAAGCTATTTTCAATAAACCTGTACAGTTTTAATTATTAGAATACAGCTGGTTTTTCCTCGCTAAGTTTTTTTAGAACTTTATTTAAATTCCATATATTTTAGTTCTATTCTTTAGATTTTACTTTTCATGCGGTGACTGAGCAATTTCCGCTTTGTCGAAAAGAGTTTGTTAAACTGTGCGCGCTACCTAATTTCCACCAGCTTTAAATCTAAGCTGAAACTGAGGCAGTTGAATGCAAGGAAAGAGGTCTGTGAAAAAATTTATACTTGAGCGCTCGACTACATCAGGAGAGTTCGCTTCATTAATCGCGTTTTTGCAACCTGGGCCAGTTCAGTCGGTGGAGATTGATTGTTCGGCTTTATCCCTCATCCCCTCGCGATGTCTTCAGATTCTTCTTGCTGCGCGAGAAAGTTGGGAGAGTTCTGATCACGACTTCACTCTGATCGGCATCAACGAAAAATGCAGGGTTTCCCTTCTGACGATGGGTGTCTGCGACTCCACGTTTCAAATGAAAGCAGGCTAATGAAAATCAAGGTGTTGGTGATCGATGACTCTCGTACGATTCGTGCTCTGCTGACCGAAACGCTGTCAGAGGCAGGGTTTGACGTCGTCTCGGCAGAGGACGGTCAGGTTGGGGTCGAAAAATATTTAGAAGTAAGTCCAAACGCAGTAATCACAGATCTCAACATGCCAAGACTGGACGGGTTTGGCGTTATCAGGGCACTTCGGGGTGGTCCTATCGCAACGAAAGTTCCCATTCTTGTGCTGACGACTGAGAGTTCGGACGCAGTCAAAGCTCGTGTCCGGGAGGCAGGAGCAACGGGTTGGATTGGGAAACCTTTTGATGATGAACAGCTGCTGTTTGCATTGAAACGTGTCACGGGAGTTGCCGCCTGACATGAGCACCTCAATCCAAGATACTTTTTTTGAAGAATGCGAAGAACTGTTAGGCGAGATTGATGAGGGTTTGACTTCAATCGATGAAGGCGGCCTGGATTCCGAGAGCGTAAACGCAGTTTTCCGAGCAGTTCACTCTATCAAAGGAGGGGCAGGAGCCTTCGGCTTGGATAATCTGGTGGGCTTTGCTCACACCTTTGAGACTGTCCTGGATGTCTTGCGCTCTAACAAACTGAACCTGAGTGCTGAACTAACTCGTGTTCTCTTTCGCGCAAGCGACCATCTATCTGATCTTGTTTCGGAATCGCGAGGGGGCAATCCAGCTGACCCGGACACACGTTCGGTTATCCTTGCGGAACTGGAGAGTTTTCTGGACGAGGACGAGCTTGGCGAAGAAGTTCAGCTGTCGGACTTTGCTCCGGTTACTTTGGATTTCGATTTACCTGAATTGGGTGTTCAAGAATCCAATTTTGTAATCCGGTTCAAGCCGCATTTCAGTTTGTACGAAAATGGCAATGAACCACTTTTTCTTTTGCAGGCCCTTTTTGAATTGGGTGAGGCGGAAGTTGAAATTGATGCATCGGCGTTGCCTGGTATCGAAGAATTAGACCCTGAGGATGCATATCTCGCCTGGAACATTCGGCTTCGGACGACAGACGCCCGTGAGGCCATTGAAGCTATTTTTGAGTTTGTGAACGGCCTTTGTGAACTGGTTATTCAAGAAGAACCGGTACGCACTGATGCGATTCCTAATTTCGATGTAACCGCACCTCCAATGGTCGACGTACAAGAAGGCGTGGCGAAACTGCCCTCAGTTGCACCTGAACCTGCGAAGCAAAATACTAGCGAAACGCGCTCGTTTAACCCCACGTTGAGGGTGGAACTGGATCGTGTTGATCGGCTCATAAATACGGTTGGTGAATTGATCATAAATCACTCCATGTTGGCACAGCAGGTGCACAATTTAGACGCGAGTGATCTTAAGGCCGTGGAGACTGAGTTGGAAAGCTTCAAGGCACTGGCCCGGGAGATCCAAGAATGCGTTATGTCTATCCGCGCACAACCGGTGAAACCCTTGTTCCAGCGCATGGCACGCATCGTACGCGAGGCTTCTTCAACGACAGGAAAGCAAACGCGATTGGTCACTGACGGGGAGGCGACCGAAGTCGATAAGACGGTAATCGAAAGGCTGACAGATCCCCTAACACACTTGTTGAGGAATGCAGTGGATCATGGGATTGAAGAACCAGAAACTCGGCAGGCGAACGGTAAACCTTCTGAAGGTGAAATTCGTCTCAGTGCTTCGCATCGGTCCGGCAGCGTTTACATAGAAATAAAGGACGATGGAGCTGGCCTGAACCGTAAGAAAATCAAGGAAATAGCGATTTCCAAAGCACTGATTCCAGAGAATGCAGAACTGTCGGACGCCGAGATTGATAATCTATTGTTCCTGCCGGGTTTTTCGACCGCGGCCGAAGTGTCTAACTTGTCCGGGCGCGGGGTGGGAATGGACGTCGTTCGAAACTCAGTTTCTGCGCTTGGTGGGCGAATAAACATTTCGTCGACGCCTGGTCAAGGAACGACAATTGCAATTGTTCTGCCTTTAACGATGGCCGTAATGGACGGCATGGTCATTTCGGTTGCCGAACAAACCATGGTTGTGCCGATAGCATCAATTGTCGAAACAATACGTGCCTCTGAGAACCTGATTCACAGTTTCGGGCCGAATGGCAAAATGCTTTCAGTCCGCGGAAGCTTTGTCCCAGTTTGCGAAGTTGCAAGCGTCTTTGGGTTGCGTTCACGCGGTCAGCCAGCGCCCTCATCGGTTTTTCTACTGATAGAAACAGAGTTGGGCGAGCGTGGTGCGTTGGCTGTGGATGCCATCCATGACCAGCGGCAGGTTGTCATTAAAAGCCTTGAAGGTGTTTGTGATGACACTGCTGGCATCGCCGCCGCCACAATTCTTGGCGATGGCAAAATCGCCATGATCCTGGATCCCGAGAAAATTCTGACCGAGTCACCGGTGAATACCAGGCCGATATAAGCCGCAGGAGATAGTTCAATGCAGGTTCAAATGGATGAACAACACAACATGTTGCAAGAGTACGTAACCTTCTCCGCAGCGGAACAAGTCTTTTGTCTGAGAATAACTCAAATACGAGAGATCAGGCGGTGGTCCCCTGTGACTATCCTCCCGCATGCGCCAGCGTATGTCTTGGGAGTGATGAATTTACGTGGAACAGTTATTCCTATTTTTGATCTGGCTGATCGCCTGGGTCTGCCCAAGACGGATCCCAGTGAAAGGAACGTCATAATTGTCGTCAGTGTAGATGGGAACTTGTTGGGATTACTTGCAGAGGCGGTGTCAGAGATCATTTCAATCAATCCGGATGAAATTCAGGACACTCCGTCAGTGGACAGCGCGGAAACGTTGGAGTTCATTCAGGGAATAATCTCCAAAAATGAGGAAATGGTTCGGATAATCGATTTGGCATGCAT
Organism: Ruegeria sp. BE9; assembly: GCF_056538765.1. Classification (NCBI taxonomy): domain Bacteria; kingdom Pseudomonadati; phylum Pseudomonadota; class Alphaproteobacteria; order Rhodobacterales; family Roseobacteraceae; genus Ruegeria; species Ruegeria sp. BE9. Next base: position 84,803 of record NZ_JBQFTS010000010.1, read on the forward strand.
CGGAATGCCGTCGGAGAGTGCGGCATGATTGATAGAGAGCCAGTTAACGCGCCTCAATTGCTTCTGAGGGATGAAGAATTCGTCAAAGTATCGGCGTTTGCCAAGAAAAATTTTGGGTTGAATCTATCTGAAAGCAAAAAGCCTCTGGTTCAATCCCGGCTTTCTCGTCGCTTGCGTCAAATCAAAGTCAGATCGTTTGAAGAATATCTGAATGCCTTGGGGGACCCAAGTTTCGAAAGCGAACGAATGGAGCTGTTGTCGTTGTTAACAACGAACGTAACACACTTCTTTCGAGAGCCTCACCACTTCAATACGTTGGCATCCGAAGTTTTGCCCCCGCTTCTTGAAAATGCCAGAAAAGGTCGGCGCGTGAGGTTTTGGTCTGCTGGGTGCTCCAAGGGGCAAGAGCCCTATACGTTAGCGATGATTATTCACTCGTTGTGCCCGAGCGCCCATGAACTGGATGTTAAAATTCTTGGTACAGACATAGACCCTGAGGTCGTCAAGCACGCACAGGCTGCAGAGTACTCTTTCGAGGAGTTGGAAAAAATTCCCGCTGACTATCGTTCGTCGATTGTGAAAACGCAGAACAAAACGTTCCGACCGGGCGATGACGTTCGCAGTTTGGTTCGTTTCGGGACTCTGAACTTGGTTGAACAGTTTCCGTTCTCGGGCAGCTTCGACGCAATAATGTGCCGCAATGTGGCCATCTATTTCGATAAACCCACGCAGCAAAGCGTATGGCAAGCCTTCGCCGGATGCTTAGCACCAAAAGGGTATTTGTTTCTTGGCCACTCCGAAAGGTTGTCTGGCCCGGTGCAAAGCCAGTTTCGGAATGTGGGTATCACGACCTATCAAAAAATAAGTGCTGTCTAGCGGAACGATCCGCAACCGGCAAAGGAAAGGGTGAAAATGGGCCTCAAAGAAAGTCTGCGGATTATGGTGGTAGACGATATGTCGACGAGCCGTGGAATTATCACGCAATCATTAGATGAAATCGGAATAGCCAACTATGACGTCGAAAATTCTGGCGAAAATGCTCTTAGAAAATTGGCGGCTAGGCCGGTGCATTTGGTTCTCTCTGACTACAACATGCCCGGTATGAACGGGTTGGGGCTGTTGAAAGCTCTCAGGGAAAACCGCACAACCCAGCGGATTGGCTTCATTTTGGTCACTGGTAAACCAACTCAGGAAATGCTGGATATTGGTCGGAAACTGGCGGTTAACAATATTATCCGTAAGCCTTTTACAGTCCCGACTCTGAAATCCAGTATTGAGCAAGTTGTGGGGCGCCTATGACACAAGCTTCAGACGATCCCCAGCGGATTTTCGGTACTGTAGCTCCAGAGATCGCGGATCTGCGTCAGCAGGTGCTAAAAGTAGAAGACGCGATCCTAGTGTTTCTTGATGAAAAACAACTGAAGACCACAGATAGCAAGCTTGGGTTCACGTTGCAGGGATTAGACCAACTTGCCCAATCGCTTGGGGCGCTTGAAGGGGTATGTGAGGCTTTGTCGGTTCAAACCAATTTGGACCTGAGGCGCGCGCTTGGAGTTGTACCATTGGAGGCCCTACGAGACCGAATGCAAACGACTTTTGACGAAGGGGCCCCCTAAAAAACTCATTGTGGCCGGCTGTTTTGTCGTACCGGAGCGATGAAAAGGGCGGCAGATCTGCGGCAAGGATCTTTGTCGCCCTTAGCTTTTCAAGAAAAGCTGACCTTCATGTTTTCGAGATACAAAAACGATGAACTGGTTCGGTGATTTCGTTGTTTGTTAGTGCCTGTCCCTTGAAAGACTCAGGATAGCTTGATCCTTGGTCGAGATAAGTAGCGCGGTCGACAATCGCCGGGAACCGGCTGGAGTAGGTCTTGTGCATGGCTCAACTGGCAGATCAAAAAACCGCCTCTCGTGAAATGGTGCTAATTTGGAAGAACACTACTCAAGCACTTAGTGTCCGGGTGTTAGTTTGTGGCGGATTCCAAAACGTGTGTTCTGTGCGACTGGTTTGAATTGAAAGCTAGAGGTCTTTGACAAGGCGCAATGCATCGTAGATCGCGGCATGCGTGTTGCGGGCCGAAACCGCGTCGCCAATACGAAAGAGCTGGAAGGACCCGTTTTCGTTGCGGATTGTGTTTTGCGGCAGGCCTGAGATAAGGTTCTCATAGTCCACAGCACCGTTATTCGAGCTCATTGGTTTGAGGTCGAAATAGAGATCATCCAACGGCATGGTTCCATAGTTAACGACAACTTGGTCATATGCTTTTTGGTGAGTGTGGTCGCTGTAGTCCGTGCCGATTGTTGCCGTAAGCTTGTTTCCGGAGCGCTCTACTTTCAAGAGACGTTGGGTGACAGTAAAGGTCACATCTTTGGTCTGCAGGCTCCGCATATATGGAACTAAGTTCATCGCCATTATCTCCGGCGCGAAAACACGATCCGGTGTCATAACTTCGACTTTGGCCCCGGCTTTGGCAGCCACCTCGGCCGCCTGTAGGGCAGGGTGATCGCCGCTTTCGTCGTAGATCAACACATGTTCTGAGGGCTTTACATCGCCAGCAATAAGGTCCCACGCGGTTACGACGTGCGGTGTTTCACTACCGGTTTCGAAAAGTTCAGTGTTCGGCAAACCACCGGTGGCGACAATTACTACATCGGGGTCCATGGCAGTCACGTCTTCGGCCTCTGCCCAAGTGTTAAAGTGAAACGCCACGTCTCTGGCCGCACACTGCGCCATGCGCCAATCGATAATCGAGATCATCTCGCGGCGGCGCTCATTTTGCGCCGTCAGGCGTACTTGCCCACCGGGATCAGGCTGAGCTTCAAAGACAATAACTTCGTGTCCGCGTTCTGCCGCGACACGAGCAGCTTCTAGGCCGGCGGGGCCTGCGCCGACGACAACGACCCTGCGTCTTTCATTGGCCGCAGGAATCTCATGCGGCATTGTTAATTCGCGTCCGGTCGCCGCGTTGTGGATGCAAAGTGCATCTCCGGCCTGATAAATGCGGTCGAGGCAGTAAGTCGCCCCTACGCAGGGCCGAATGTCTTCTTCGCGCCCTTCCACGATCTTTTTGACGATGTGCGGGTCGGCCATGTGTGCACGCGTCATACCCACCATATCCAGAAGCCCTGCCTGAACCGCGTGACGTGCCGTTGCTACGTCGGGAATTTTGGCGGCGTGGAAAGTGGGCATGCCTGTGGCGGCCTTCACGCGCCCCGCGAAATTCAAATGTGGGGCGTTAGCCATGCCTTGTAAAGGGATAACATCTGTCATGGCTGAGTCAGTGTGGATGCGCCCCCGTATGACATTTAGAAAATCAAGCTGACCGGTTGCCGCCAATTTTTTAGAAATTTCGATACCGTCTTCTTCGGTGATGCCACCTTTTTGGGCTTCGTCCGCAGTGTATCGGAAGCCCACGATAAACTCTTCGCCGACGCGCTTGCGAATGGCACTCAGCACATCCATCGGAAACCGTAGACGGTTTTCCAACGTGTCTGCACCGTATGGTCCAACCAGATCATTTGTCAGTGGCGACCAGAACTGGTCGAGCAAATGGCCATAAACCTGCAGCTCTATTCCGTCCATTCCGCCCGATTTCATGCGCTCAGCTGCATCAGCAAAATCATTGATGATCCGCTCGATATCCCAATCTTCAATCAGTTTAGGAAAAGCACGATGAGCAGGTTCTCTGTGTTTGGAGGATGACACAGACGGCAGCCAGTCTCCTTTGTTCCAGGCGGTTCTACGACCAAGATGGGTTAATTGGATCATCACTGCGCAGCCGTGTTCGTGACAACCATCGGTCAGATTTTGAATCCACGGAACAACTTCGTCTTTGTAGGCGAGAATATTGTTGAAAACGGGTGGGCTATCTTTGGAGACCGCGGCTGAGCCTGCAGTCATGGCCAGAGCGACACCGGCTTTTGCACGTTCCGCGTGATAGGCGCGATACCGATCCTTGGGCATTCCGTCTTCGGGATAGGCCGGTTCGTGGCTTGTCGTCATGATCCGATTTCTCAAGGTCAGGTGCTTGAGTTGATATGGCTGCAAAAGCGGATCTTTGGTCATTGGACTCACCTTGTTTCCTGGGTGTTCTGTCTGCCTTGACATGAGTGTCAAGTGATGGGTACCGCTTGGTTGACACATGTGTCAAGTTTTCTATTGTTGCGCTATGACATCTTCAATCTCTCCTCGACAGCGCGGATCACGCGAAGTCTGGCTTAATGCGGCTTACAATCTTTTGATTTCTGGTGGCATCGACGCGGTTAAGGTGATGCCATTGGCCAAACGCCTGAACCTTACGCGAACTGGCTTCTATTGGTTTTTCAAGGATACTGCAGAGTTGCACGCCGCGATGATCCAGCGTTGGGAGGAAAAAAATACAGGCAATTTGGTCGCGCGGTGCAATGCGGGAGCGGATAATGTTTCCGAGGCTCTTTTTAATCTAATGGATTGCTGGCTTGACCCTGAACTCTTTGATTCACAGCTGGATCTCGCCATCCGAAACTGGGCTCGTGTCGATCCGAAACTCAAAAAGCGCTTAGACGAGGCAGACGAGCTCCGGAAGAAGGCCGTAACTGACGTGTTCCTTCGTTATGGCTATTCCAAAGAGCAATCCGAGGTCCGCGGAATGACTGTCATGTACACGCAGATTGGCTACATTTCTATGCAGGTTGTGGAGGATCCGATTGAACGGCTGGATCGGGTGCAGCACTACGTGGAACTGTTCACTGGAACACCGCCTAAACAGCGAGACGTCGAAGTATTCTTAGAACGCCATTCAGCTCGTTGATTTATGATTTGCGACGAACTGATTGAGAAAACTGTCTGGCTACGTCTTTCAAATTTCTTTTTGATCCAATGCAAGCGAAAGGTCAGCTGGTCTGCTAACCGCGTCTTGTGAACTCTCGGATTTTCGCCTTGTGGCTTTTGATAGGTCTGTTGCTCAATCAAATTGGGATTAAGGGTGCGGGGGGCAAATAGGAACCGTTTGGCACTTTTATATGCACGTCACCGCATAGGCTGCTGGAGGGCAGTCGAGCACGGGTCAATGTGGGACTTGGCGACCGCTACGCAAAGGACTATCTGAACGATTAACACGTTCACTCATTAACAATGCGCGTTAGCAATCAGCGCGGTTCAGCGAGCCCCTTACATGAGCAAGAAAGTCCCGACGCCCTGCATCGATGTCTGCAAATTCCGACGCGAGGGTCATTGCATCGGGTGTTCTATGACCAAAAGCCAAAAAAAGCTGTTCAAGTCTATCAAGCGTCCAGATCAGCAAGAGGCGTTTGTTCAAATGTTGGTCTGCCAACAGGAAAAAATGGGCCGGTACACCCATTGGGGACCGGCCTATCTAAAGAAGCTGAAAAAAAAGAAAGCCAAGGTTAAAATCACCTTGGCTGACTAGGTTAGCGCAGCATTGCACGCAGGAACCATGCGAACTTCTCATGAGTTTGACCGCGGCTAATGCATAGGTCCTCAGTCAGGGTGTCACCGTGGCCAGCCGCAAGCTCACCTGCTCCCGCTAGGGTTGAAGCCAGTGTTTCCTGAGCGTCCAGCATCATCTGGATCATCTCTTTGTCTGTTGCATCACCTTCTTGCTCGCTCACTTTCGAACGTTTCAGCATTCCAGCCAAAGTACCCTCGGCATAAGCGTCCAGGGCTTTGACGCGCTCGGCCAGATCGTCCTGCGCCACAAAGTGATCCTCATAAATCTTCTGAAACAGATCGTGCAGCGGACTAAATGCCATGCCGGTGACGTTCCAGTGAAAATTCTGCGCCAGCATTGTGGTTACAGCAGTTTCGGCCACACACTGGTTCAGTGCGTCCGCAATAGCTGTGCGTGAGTCGGTGGTCAGGTCAATAGCTGTTTGGGTCATAATAATTCCCTTGATCCTTGGTTTTTCCGTTCTGTTCTATATAAAAAACAGTGCTCTAATCCCTATTTAGAGGATCAGAAGAGAATTCCAAGAACAAATTTAGAATAATTCTAAAAATGTCAAAATTGCTTGGAAACCGATCGAACTAAGAAGGCTAAGTTCTGTTGCGTCCAGCGTGGTACGCGGGATTGAATGAGAAAGCGGAAACTGTCGTCGTCGTTTCTTTTAACGCTTTCGAACAAGCGGCCCAACCAAGCCTCGTCAAAAGATAGCTCACTTGTTCCAGGGCGGAAGAATACGGGTCGTTTAGACACAGCTTGGCGGAGCCCGCGCATCAGCGTTTCCGCGTGGCGCATCTGCGCATCCGCCGGATCAGCCAACAACAGTGCACAAGCCTGATCCAAATCTAAGCGCGAGGCCGAACGACATTGTAATGCAACCATACGCAGATGGTTGATGATCAGCATCGTTCGTTCTTGCAACTGAGGGATGCGCGGGGGCGGGGTGGCTTCCGAATGTTTGAAGCTGACTGCTTGCAACATGATGTGGACCCATTTAAACCTGAGTACCTGACAATAGTACTAAGATTATCCTTCAACAAGCAGGGTTGAGCAAAAAAACTGGCTAGTTTCTGATTTGTGCCCACAATAAGCTGAGTACTGCGCATTCCAACTTGGGCCAAACTAATTGGATCTACCGAAATCCTAAGGTCACCGGTGGGCGTATATCTGATTGGCTTCAGATAGATTTCCTACGCCGGCGCGGCTAAGAATCCAAACCTTGTTGATCTCTAAGGATTGTAATCAGCGCTTCGTGACGGGGAATGTCGGCAGAAACGACCGAAGTTTAGCATTGGATAATTTATCGACGCGTTTGTGCGTGAGGCCTTTGACTCTGCTGTTTTATCAACTGTGAATTCTCATCCCTTGGCGAACACCGCGCATTTTGCCAAGTTAAAGTGGTGCCTGTGAAAGTTGACCAGACTAAACAAGGGAGCCAGCGAGTGCCGGTAAAATACGCTGACATCTTTCCCTCGGAACCGTTGTTGAACAGCGACGCGATCGAGCGTCCTTCGGCAGCGGACCTGATGTCTGTCCGGTATTTTCAGGCTGAACCAGATCGAATGCCAGAAGAAGTATTCGACGAACATCATGTCCTTTTGAACCTCAAGGAACAGGAACACCGCGTTCAGAATTGGCGGGATGGCAACCTTCGGGATTTTATTTTTCGCAAAGACGAAGTGATCGTAACACCTGCGGGAATGCGTTCGGGTTGGCGGTGGCACGAACGGTCTGACGTGATCGTCATCACTTTGGATCCGGAAAAGGTCGAGCGTTTCGCGCAAGCCGAACTTGGTATGCTGCTTGAGCCTGAACAGTTTCAGGACTTGCCCCAGTTTTCAGACTCAGATCTTTGCGCAGCTGGCGTAATCCTTCGCGATGCGCTGGTATCGGATGATATGTCGTCGGCAGTGATGTTCGAAGCGATGAGCCGCGTCTTTCTTGTCAAACTGCTCCAGAAATGTAGGAAGCGCCGCACAGAAGATATCGAGCTTACTTCGCGGTTCACATCCCGACACTACCAACGCGTTCTGGCTTATGTCCAAAGCCGCCTTGACCAAACGATAACTGTTGATCAACTGGCTTCTGAGGCGGGCATGAGCGCGTCGCATTTTGCACGGGCTTTCAAGGAAACACTTGGGTCAACTCCAATGCAGTACGTTATGGCTTATCGGATAGAGCAGGCCATGAGGATGATGGAAGATTCAGGGCGTCCGCTGGGCGGTATTGCTCTGGCCTGCGGATTTTCTGATCAGGCACATTTTACGCGGAGCTTTAAGCAGGTTGTGGGGCAAACACCGCGCGCGTTCAGGGCGGCGAGCAAAGCATAAAGCAGGATCTTTCAAAAACACGGCAGTCCCATGCAATTATGCTCGGCAGTTTCACCGTATCTCTTTGGTCACAGGGCTTGAGCCCATCCAGATAGACATTCGGAGATACCGCCATGAAAACCGTTGCTCTTACGACCGCCGCCGCGCTGCTGGCTTCATCATCTGCCATGGCCCAGGTCGAAACTCGTACGGTGACCTTCGAAAACGAAGGCTCCACACTCTCAGGTACGCTTTATCTACCCGAAGAGCGCGGTGATGCACCTTTGCCAACCGTAGTGGTCACCGGTGCATGGACTTCGGTGCAAGAACAAATGCCAGCCAACTATGCCCGCGAAATGGCCGAACGCGGTTTTGCCGCCTTCACGTTCGATTTCCGTGGTTGGGGTAAATCAGGTGATCTTCCGAACCATGTACGTTTTGTCGAAAGCCCCGAGGCCAAGACCTCGGACATCATAGCAGCCTTCCAGTTCGTTTCGACTCTGCCTGAGGTGGACGCTGATCATATCAATGGTCTGGGGATCTGCGCGTCGGCTGGTTACATGGTTGACGCAGTTTCTGGGAACCCGTTGGTTCAGCGTCTTGGATTGGTCGCACCTTGGCTGCAAAACAAAGAAATCGTTGAGACCGTATATGGCGGCGCCGAGGGCGTTGCAGGGTTGATCGAAGTTTCCCATGCCGCCGAGGCGGCTGGAGGGCAGGTCATCCCCGCCGCCGGACCAGAAGGTGCCGAGGGCGTGTTGATGCCAATCGGCGGATATTACTACGAAGCCGATCGCGGCGCGATCCCCGAGTACGACGACAAGTGGAACAACGCAGGGTGGGAAGGTTGGCTAACCTATCACCCCGCCGACAATCCGCAGCGTTTGGATAAGCCCCTTGCAATTGTTCACTCGGAAAGCGCGGCGATCCCTCAAGGAGTACAGACGTTTTTGTCTGGGTTTGCGGGCGAAGCAACGGCTCAATGGTTAGAGGGCGTCACGCAGTTTGATTTTTATGACAATCCCGAGGATGTGACTCGCGCTGCGGATACAATTGCCGATCACTTCCGCGCTGGCTTGGACGGCTGAACCTTATAGCCGGGCGCCGGGGCGTCTAACCCCGGTGCCTCATTTCTCTGGTGACCCCTATGACCCGAAAACTCCTTTTAGCTCTCGCGGCCGCAACCTCCATCGGAGGAACCGCATTGGCCGATACACCTGAAGACAACATGAAAGTGGTTCAGGATTTCTTTGCCGCTTACGGCGCAAACGATCTCGATGGTATTGCGGCCGTCATGGACGAAAACGTCAAGTGGCACATTCCCGGTCGTCATCCGCTCAGTGGTACAAAAAACGGCCGGGATGAAGTTTTGGCGTTCTTTGAACAGCTAGGCGTTGCCGGATTTCAAGCCGAGCCGATGTATTTCGGCGCGGATGAAACCTACGTTGTGGATATCCACCGCGGCTGGTCCAATGCAGAAGGCAAGCCGAATGTCGATACGACTTGGGCGCTGGTCTACAGGATTGAGAACGGAAAGATCGTTGAGGCCACTAACCTTAGTGCCGATCAGGATGCCGCTAACACGTTCTTTTGGTCTCAATACACACTGGCTCCGGTTCCCGAACGCTTTGCAAACAACTGACACTGAACCCACCACGTAACGTGACCTTACCTTGCCCAAAAAAAGGATACCCAAATGGTTCGTCCTCTCGTCGCCACACTTTTAGCCGCAACAATGATTGGAGGTCCTCTGATGGCCGACCAGACAGGCATAACGCGCAGTCTCACCGATATCGCCGCGGGCGCGGATCGCCACGATTGGGCCCGCGTACGGGGTGCTTTCGCCGATACCGTCACAACCGATTACTCAAGCCTTTGGGGGGGCGAGCCTGTTACGCAACCCGCTGACGAACTGGTTACGGCATGGGCGGCTTTCCTTCCTGGTTTCGACATCACGCATCACATGGTGACCAATCACTCAATCACTTCGGTGTCCGATAGCGACGCGACAGCCGAAGCGGATTTTACAGCGACCCATCGTATAGATGACGACCTGTGGGTGTTGGGTGGTCGTTATTCTTATGATCTTGAGAAATCGGATGATCGCTGGGTTGTCACGTCTCTGACCATGACGGCCCTATGGGAAACCGGCGATCGCAGCCTCGTGGCCACCGCAGGTCAGCGTGCCTCGCAAGGGAATTGAGAGGAGCGCTCTATGACCAGACAACGCATTGCCCTTGTGACCGGTGCCAATCGTGGAATTGGGAAAGAAGTTGCGCGCCAACTGGCTCTCGAGCACGGTTTAAAGGTGCTCGTAGGGTCGCGAGACTTGGGTAAAGGGCAAATGGCAGCGCAAGAGATCGGGGGCGAAACTGAAGCACTGAAATTGGATGTGTCAGATCAGGACTCGGTCATAGCAGCTTTTGAACAGATCAAGGCGGCTCATGGCTGTCTTGATATTCTCGTGAACAACGCTGGTGTAGATTACGACACTGATCAGCAGGCACACACCGCCGATCTGGACCGCGTTCGTCGAGGGTTTGAAACCAACCTATTCGGTTCCTGGGCAACCACGATTGCTGCAGTTCCTTTGCTCTTGCGTGGCGAGGATGCACGTATTGTCAACGTGTCTTCTGGTGCGGGGTCGTTGACAGATATGTCCGCAGGTACGCCCGGTTACGGTATCTCAAAGGCGGCGCTGAACGCGCTGACGATCAAGACCGCAGCAGAGTTGAAACCCAAGGGCATCCTCGTTAACGCCGTTTGCCCCGGTTGGGTCGCTACGGATATGGGCGGCGGTGGTCGTCGGGTGTCAGAAGGTGCCAGAGGTGTAACATGGGCTGCAACGTTGCCAAAGAACGGTCCTACTGGTGGGTTCTTTCGAGACGGAAATGCGATTGTTTGGTAAATGGGTGTGTGACAGCACCTCAGTTTGAAACGCGCTGTCAGCGCGTTAAAGGCAAGCATTCGAGGGCTGTATGAAGTTCAAGGCAGGCGCGTCAGACCGATAGCTTTGAATGGCCGACGCAATTCCTAAAAACAAAGTTGCCACCCGAACTCCGTCAGGAGCTGGATGGCAACTCAGTAGAAACTGTGCGATTTCTGTGCGGGGTGACCAGTCAACCTATATCTGCATGTCTGCAGAGTGTTTGGGGAACACGTAGGTGACCGGTCAGTGTTATCCTGATGCGCTTTCTCCTTTCATAGCCGGGGTTGTTTTTGCGATTTTGGCTTAGTCTTGGTTGTTCCAGTGGTCGCGGTCTTTGAAGTCGTTGCGACGCTCTTCTGCGCGGTCCTGTGCGTCTTCGAAGTTGTCTTTTTTGATTGCGCCGCTCACGGCACCAACCGAAGCGCCGGCAACGGCTCCGCCAACGACGCTCTCACCTGCGATGCCAGCGATGGCGGCGCCAGCTACAGCGCCCTTAATAGCTTGGTCAGCAACGTAATCCGCCTGTGCCGTTGCGGCCATGGCGATCAGAATTGCTCCGGAAATAGGTGCGATAAAGAGTTTCTTGTTCGAGGTTTTCATAGGGTTCATCCTTGTTCTGGGTAAGCAACCACTGCGGCTGCCTTGTGTCATTGAACTAGGTGATCCCACTGGCACCTTTCTTTTGGCGACGGGACAAGGTTTTGTTGATCCTGGACATCTTTGTCTTTGTTGGAATTCTGGTTCTGCAGACTCTACCGGCCTGCTTTTCGGAACCTGGCAGGTGTCTCACCGGTCCATCGCTTGAAGGCCACCGAAAAAGCCGCTTGATCCGCAAATCCCAGCATGAAGGCTACTCGGGCAACTCCCTCACCACTGCGCAGCATTCTCTTTGAGAGATCACACAGCACGCCTTCCAGCAAAAGTTTGAAACTGGTTCCCTCGGCCGACAGGTGTCTTGTCATGGTGCGCCGCGTCAAACCTAGTTCGCCCGCTATTTCATCGCCATTTGGAATGGGCCCGGGAAGGCGGTCACCAATGAGTTGGACAATGCGGTCGGAAAGGCTTCTGACTGCATCAGGTTGTGCCTTTAACTGCTCTTCGCCATGCTTTTGCAGATGGCCCAACAACGTTGGATCCGCGGTCGGGATTGAAAAGCTCATACCGTCAGGGGGTAATCTTAAGGCGTAACCGGCCTTAAAGCCTTCGACGGGACATCCGGCCAGCTCGGCCAGCAATCGGCAATGCTCTGCATCATCTGTTTCCAGTTCTATGGAGATAGGAGCAAGCCCGCCCGAGGTGATCTGTTGAACACGTTTGAACAAGCCGAATATCAGCATCTCGCGGTGTCGGGGATATTGGTGTGCAGGGATCACATTGCTTTCGAGTGTGATCCTGGGTTCTTCGGGTGCTCCGATCACGTCAAGTCGCAGGTCAGGGTCCTGCATCGCATAAAATCGCTGGGTCAGGATCAACGCATCTTCGATCGTTTCAGCAGCTCGAACGATGTAGGCAAGGAGCGTTCCGGGGCCTCGGGCTGACAAGCCAACACGCGCTGCAAAGGTTTTGTCCTCTAATACTCTGCACGCGGTCTCAACAGCACCAGCTTCGTGCAGCAGCTCAATATTCGCGTCGGGCTCGTCAATCGCGTTCGATGGAGCACCCGCCATTTCCAGAATTTCTGAAAACGGAAATCGCGCTCCGGGTTCCTGAGCATAAAGCCGGCCGACATTCTGCAATCTGTACGCGCTTATGCGTGGCACTTTTTGCTTCCTCCCCTGACTGGCACGCAACCTCCTGTCGTTGCTGCAATTGTCCAGAAGCCAACAACAAATGTCCAGAAGCCAAAGGATCGCTGGCGCGATGACGGTTAGATCCCGGTCATCAGAAAGGAAACGGCAATGATCTACTTCGCAAGGTACTACCGCGTTTTTAAAGCGATCCAGGCGTCCGCGCGACAAGAGTGGTCCGGAGGTAATACTCACAGACCGCACACTTCGGAACTTGGACAGAAAACACCAGAAGGACGTCGTTGGGATCCCCCGTACGCCCCAACGGAACAGCCTTCAGAACCGTCGCAGCAATCAACCTGAAACTGACCTAACAAACTCTCGAAACTCTGAATCCGCAGCTCTGCTGTGGCAGACAAAGGACCTGAAAAATGAAACCACCCGCGTTCTTGATGGTGCCTGTACTTGGCGCCATCTCAACCCCAGCCTTCGCCGCCGGCGGCGACCCCCGTTGGTGGGTTACACCAAACCAAACCGACACATATGCTTGGGTCGGCCTTATCGTATTTTTTCTTGCGATCCTGCTGGTTGTACATCTTTATGCCCGCTTTGATCGCTATACCGAACACAAGTCGTCTGGCACGCCATTGCGCACAACCATTCCAATGATGCTGACCGTTGCTCTGGCCTATGAGTTGATGCCAGCGTTGAGCCATTTCAGCATTCTGCTTCCTGCTGCATTGTTGCTTACCGCGATAGCCCGAGATTTCATGTTGTGGTGGCGCCCTTCGGATGAGGAAGCAGTGAAATGATCGAACTACTCGTTACTTCATTCCCGTTCGTCCTGCGCGTGATCTACCTGAAATGGCGCGGTATGCCGATAACCCTTTACAATGTTCACCGCGCGGTTTTCATGTGGTTCGTTCTGGCGCTGATCGTGTTCTTCGCCGTGTTCTATTACTACCCCAAGTCCTACACAGGTCTTGTTCCGTTTCGGACCGTTCCGGTCGTTGCTGAAAACGGGGGAACGGTTACTGATGTCTTCGTCAAAGGCGGCGATAAAGTTAAGCCGGGCGATCCTCTCTTTTCCGTCGAGAATACCTCGGAACAAGCAGCCGTCGAATTCGCGACCCGCAAAGTTGAGGAAATTGAAAGCGCTAAACTTGCGGCTGAATTACAAGTCGAAACTGCCCAGGCCGTTCTTGATGCAGCGATCACAGCCAGAGAGCAAGCCGAGTTGGTGCTTATGGATCACCGGGCGCTGCAGTCCAAAGGTTCCGCGGCATTCCAAGTAAGCCAGCTTGAGCGGGCCCAGGCAACACTGGACACCCGCGAAGCAGAAGTCGAAGCCGCAGAAACACAATTGGGTGTGGCCCAAGTCCAGGCAAATGCTGTTCTGCCGGCCCAGCTAGCATCCGCTCGTGCGTCGCTGAAACAGGCGCAGGTCGAACTGTCAAAGACCTTGACGCTCAGCTCTGTAGATGGGGTTGTCGAACAGGTCACCCTCAACGTTGGATCACGTGCAGCACAAGCGGCCATGAGCCCGGCTATGCTGATCGTTCCAGACCGCAAAGATGTTGAGCGTGGGCGAATTGTTGCAGGCTTCTCTCAGGTCTCTCGCACTGAGTTGTACGAAGGTATGGCTGCAGAAGTGGCGTGTGAAAGCAACTTTAACATTTCGATGCGCAATACAGTTTTGCCCGCTCGGATCGTACGTATTCAGGAGTCAATCTCCTCCGGCCAGCTTGCCCCCAGCGGTCGCCTGATTGAGCCCAGCGAAAAGGCGAAGCGTGGTCAAATCGTAGTGCATCTTGACCTTGTTCATCCGGAACACCGTGATCTTCTGGTGCCAGGCAGCGGTTGTATTGTTCAGTCCTACACCACCAGTTTGGAAGGCGACATGAAAGACACAATTGTTGCGCATGCGATCCAGGCTATGGGCATCATCAAAGCTGTGGGTCTGCGGATCAAAGCTTGGTTTGGCCTTACATCAGGCATTGGCTTGATCGGTGGCGGACACGCCTGAAAATTACCAAGAAAACTTGATCTGAACACGCGGCTCCTGACACTCGTCAGGGGCCGCGTTTCGTGTCCATGTTAACCGTTAAAGGCTGCAATCAGTTCTCGCGCTAAAGGCAGTGACGAATATCCGTATTTGGACGGTGTTAATCCAAGGCGGACTACGACCATATCATGGGATGGAAAAATTCCGATGGATTGCCCGTCGTGACCTTGCAGCCAAACAGCGTCTTCGAATGGTGCCAATCCACCCGGCGCTTCGAGCCAAAGGTGCCCCTTGCCATACATGCCATCCGACGCCTCCACCGGCTCAAACATCCAATCTGTATAACCTACAGGAAGAATTTGCTGTTCATTCCAAACACCCATTTGCAGCAAAAACTGTCCGAAGCGGGCCCAGTCCCGTGCTGTTGCGTACATGTAGCTTGATCCAACAAAAGTATCGGCCGCATCAGTTTCAAGAACGACAGATGTCATTCCCAAGGGTTCAAAAAGTGCGTCTTTCGGGTAGTTCAGTCCGTTGTCATTGAAATTATCCTGCCATACGCGCGAGAGCATCGTTGACGTTCCGGAGGAGTAGTTGAAAACATTTCCGACCTCGGCGCTCATTGGGCGGTCCGAAGCGAAACCAGCCATGTCATCGTTGAGGTACAGCATCTTGGTTACGTCTGAGACGTCCCCGTATTCTTCGTTCCACTCAAGTCCGCTCGACATGGCGAGCATATCTTCGACAGTGATATTCTTGCGGCCGTCCCGCGCCCAATCAGCAAAGCTTTCGGTCAGGTTTTCTTCCAAGTTCATTTGACCCGATTGGATCAGTGCACCGATTATTCCTGCAGTCACGGTTTTGGTCATCGACCATCCAAGCAGCGGGGTGTTTTCATCAAAACCCTCTGCGTAACTTTCCCCGATGATCCGACCGTTGTGCACGACAACAACGGCTCGGTGGCCTTCGCCGAGCAATTCTTGATCGGAAAGGACTTGGGCAATCATAGGGTTCTGAGAGAGCTCGACATCATTCCCGCGTGGCCAAATTCCACCGGGCAAAGAAGCGGAAGGCGCAAGCATTTCATCACTAAGCTGCGTGGTGTGTACGTTCGCGCAACCAAGACCCTCGCGATATTGCGATGTGGCCGGCGCGAAAAAACCAAAAATGCGCGCCTTTACAATTTGATCTTCGTGATCGACGTCGATTGATATCTGCTTGAGTAGCGGGTGCCCGGGGGCTTGAACGTCGACGGACAAAACTTCATCCGGATCCCGTCCAGCGATGAAAACGTTAGAGCAGACAATCTTGGCAGAGTAGTTTGTACCGACCTTCAACAGATCAGGTGGAAAAAGCAGCAGGTAGCCCACCAGTCCAAGAACGCAAATTACGATCGTTCCGACGCAGATTTTTAGCGCTTTGCCAACCATAGTTTCTTTAAGTCGACCGCGTCGGCTTCTCCTCCACCCCAAATTGCTCTGCATTAAATACAAGCGCAGAGATCACACCACAGTTCCGTTGCGTTCGTTCCGAAACTCGGGAGTGGAACCCATCTATGGATCTACAGACCCTTAACAGTGTTTTGTGAGGGTAGTCGTCAGTGAGAAGGGGCGATCTTTACCGCCCCTTTATGGTTGAGTGTCGGTTAGGCTAAGCTGAAAAGCTTGCTTCCAGCGCCCGAAAGCCGCCGTGAAACACGTCGTTTTCTACAAACTGGTGCCAATGATCGCTTTGCCCGTCACCGGCTTCAAACTCAGCCCACCACTCGGCAAAGGTCTCGTTCCTGTCTGTGATGGCCGAGAACTTCATCTTTGCGACGTAATTTACAAAGGGCAGTGGACCGTTGGGAAGCATGTCGTACGACAACTCGCGATCTGTGTGTGACAATGAAAGCAGCGTCTCACGAATGCGGCCAGAGCCGTCAGCGAGGGCGAAATTACGAACACATCCAACTTCGCCGTTGGCAAAGCCTTCCTCTATACGACTATCAGTTGCTGCAGGATGCCAGTTTGGAAGGCCATTAAAGTCGCGTACACGCGCCCAGACCTCGTCTACGGGAACTGCGATGATGGTTGACGAATATGCTCGGATCACTGGGAAGCCCCCTCTGTTACACGCACGCCTCGGCGCAGTTTACCAAATTCTTCGGTTTGCGCAGAAATTGCTCTCTCGGTCGGCAGACGCTCCATCGATGATGCCCCGTAAAAGCCGTGGCAGTCCGGGCAGAGATCCAGGAACTTCTGCGCATCCTCGGGTTCAGCCAAAGGACCGCCGTGGCAAATAAAGATCAAATCGTCCCGATGGGCGCGGGCCGCTGCAGACCACTCGTCATACAAACGCGCGCATTCAGCAATGTCAGGAGCACTATCACCAGCGCCGATCGAGCCGCCCGTGGTCAGGCCGAAATGCGCAACGATGACATCAGCTCCAGCTTTGGCCATATCAGCAGCATTTTCGGCGCTGAATACGTAAGGCGTGGTTAGCAAATCTCGTTCGTGAGCTTTGGCAATCATCTCGACCTCCATGTCGTAAGACATGCCAGTGGCCTCAAGCTCTCTTCGAAAGCGGCCATCAATGATGCCAACAGTGGGAAAGTTCTGCACCCCGGCAAATCCCATTGCGCTTAGGTCGTCCAGAAACTTGTCCATGATGCAAAACGGATCAGTCGCGTTCACACCGGCCAGAACCGGCGTGTTCTTTACCACGGGCAAGACTTCGCGACCCATATCGACGACGATTTCATTCGCGTTCCCGTAAGACATGTACCCGGCCAGAGAGCCGCGTCCGGCCATGCGATAGCGGCCTGAGTTGTAAATCACGATTAGATCAATACCGCCTGCTTCTTCGCATTTCGCAGACAGGCCAGTTCCGGCGCCACCACCGATGATCACCTTGCCGGCCGCGATTTTCGTCCGCAAACGGCTTAGGATTTCCGCGCGTCCAGTGACTGCCATCTTAGTTACCCTTTTCGCTGTAGATTTCGTTGAAATTGCTGATCGCGGCGTCTGCAAAGGCCGGATCGTTAATGTGAATGTCCAGTTCGACTAGTTGCCGGTCCGGGGTCTGGTTGACGGTGTCACGAAGCGCTTGGAACAGGGCTTCGTTCGCGACGGGGTCATGGAACGCACCGCCTTCGATATCCAAGGCCGAGACCCCACGAAGTGGGAGCAGGAACCGAACTGGCCCCTCACAAGCATTCAGCTTGTTTCCGATCCAGGCGCCAATCTTTGTACATTCTTCAGCGGTGGATCGCATAAGCGTGACCTGCGCGTTGTGGTGATAGAAGGTACGATCTTTGAATTGTGCCGGAACAGATTCCGGCGCCCAGAAATTGGCCATGTCGAGCGCTCCGCAAGAACCAACATAAGGCAGTTTGGTTCGTGCGATACTGTCTAGACGTTCCTCGCCAGCGCTTAGTACACCACCAACGATCATGTCGCAGATCTCAGTTGTAGTGATATCAAGCACCCCGGCTGCATCACCCTGATCGACCAACTGCTCCATTGAGCGACCGCCACTGCCAGTGGCGTGGAATACGAGGCAGTCATAATCTTCTGCTAAGCCTTCGGTGATTGCTTGAACGGCTGGCGTTGTGACGCCAAACATCGACAATACCACTGCTGGGCGGTCATCTGATGCTTCAGGGACGGTGTTCGCCATCATTCCAGCCAGAGCATGAGCCGCATTGCCTAACAGTCGTCGCGAAACCCGGTTTAGCCCGGACACGTCAGTAACCGGGTGAAACATGTTGACGTCAGATGCCCCCACGTAGGCAGTGACATCACCTGAGGCCAAGGTTGAAACCAGAACCTTTGGAATCCCTATGGGCAAAGCTTGCATTGCCGGGGCTATAATTCCTGATCCGCCGGATCCGCCCAGTCCGATAATCCCGCCAAGGTCATCTCTGCCCAGCACAAAGGCAGCCAACGCCCGGGACATTTCGGTGACGGCCTGTCCTCTGTCATTCACAAAAACCGACGCCGGGCCTTCGGGGTGGCAGGCTGCCACGCTTGCGGCGGTTACGTCCACTCCGTTTTCGCCGCCCTTGGTGCCAACATTGATCAAAACGGTTTCGATACCCGCGGCGTCGATCAGATCGCGCACGTATTTCAACTCTGGCCCTTTCGTGTCGGCTGTGCCGACGACGTAAGCTCTTTTTGTCATCGTCTATCCTCTCTTAGCCCGACTGCCCGGGTTCCAGCCCCAAATGGCGTTTTTGCATCGCGGTATCGTTTTCCAAGGCTTCTGCCGACATTCTCTCGACGACTTCTCCTCCGACCATGATGACGACGTCCTCTACGGCAGCCAGAGCCGCGTGCATGTTCTGCTCAACCAGCAAGACAGAAATACCCTCTGCAGCGATCAACTCGATCAGGTCGATCACATCGGAAACGATGGTTGGGGCCAGCCCTTCTGTCGGTTCGTCCAGAACCATGAGGCGTGGGTTCAGCAACAAGGCGCGACCGATCGCCAACATCTGCTGTTCCCCGCCGGACAGTCTGTCCCCTAAATTGCGGCGGCGCTCTTTCAGTCGCGGGAAGGTTTCATAAACCCGGTCAATCGACCAAGCACCACCTTTGCGTTCAACAATCCGCAAGTGTTCTTCGACTGTAAGCGACCGGAAGACACGCCGACCTTGAGGAACATAACCGATCCCCATCTGCGCGCGCTTTTCTGGTGGCAAGCCGGTCATATCCGTACCATCGAACCGAATTTCGCCTGCCGAATGGGGGTGCAGACCCATAATTGCACTGCAAAGGCTTGTCTTGCCCATACCATTACGGCCCAGAATGCCCAGCGGGCGGTCACCGACGCTTAGGTCAACATCGTGCAGCACGTGGCTTGAGCCGTAGCGCAGGTCCAGTCCACGAATATCAAGCAGAGCATCAGTGGCCATGTGCGCCTCCGATGTAAACACGGTGGACGTCTTCGTTGCGCATGATCTCGTCGGGAGATCCTTCCGCCAGCATTCGCCCGTTGTACAAGACTGAAACGCTCTCGGATGTCTGCAGCGCGATATCCATATCGTGCTCGATCAATACGACCGTCACATCCTTGGGTAACGACATCAGCAGAGCGCTGAGTTTTGGCCTCTCGGCAGGGGACAACCCCGCAGCTGGTTCGTCCAAAAGCAGGATTTTAGGGCTTTCGGCCAGAGCAATCCCGATTTCCAGTTGGCGGCGCTGACCGTGGCTGAGTTCCGATACTTCACGGTCAAGCACTTCGGTCACACCTGCGGTTTCGGCCAGGCGTTCGGCTTCGGTCAATCTTTCATCACTAGCGCGTAAGGGCACAACCTGCCGCCATCCGCCTCGGACACCGGCCACGGCTAGAAACAGTGTGTCACGCACAGTTAGACCATTGAAGAGATGGGCATGCTGATAGGTGCGACGCAGGCCGCGTTGGATACGTTTATTGATCGGTTCACGCGTCACGCTTTTGCCGAACAAAGTTATTGAGCCAGTTGTGGCGCTGGTATCCCCGGTCAGAACATTGAACAGGCTGGTCTTGCCCGCGCCGTTCGGCCCGAGAATTGCGCGCCGCTCGCCGGGCTGGACGGTCAGGTCGATATCCTGAACAGCCCAGAACCCGCCAAAGCGTTTGCCAATGCCCCGGACCTCCAGGGCATTGGCGGTGTTATGTGAGTGGTTTATGGGCACGAAGGGTTATCCCTGCTGACCGGGCCAGATGCGAGGAATACTTCCTCGTCCTGCCCAAGCAATTGGTCGACATCACGCACAACTTTGACGACCCGGTTGCCCAGAGAGCCGTCTTCGCGCTCGTAGACTTCGGTTACAAAGTTGTCGATCACGCCATTGCGGTTCTTGTCCAGACGCATGGTGCCACCGGTCGGAGTGGTAAAGGTTAGCTCGTTCAAAGCGGCGCGGAACGCCGCGTGGTCATCGGACAAATCGCCATCTACAGCGTCCAAGGCCATCATCGCAGCCTTGGCGCTCATGTAGTAGTGATGCGCAAAAATGGATGGGGCAGAGAAGCCGTCTGGGAAGGCTTCGGTGTAGCTGGCGGTGAAGGTTTTCCATTCCTCTCCGTCATAGTCGCTAACGGTGGGTGTTCCGGCAGGTGCGCCAACCAGAAGTTTCTTGAACGGGCCTTTGCTGTCTAGGATCGACTGGTCGATTGTAATCGAGCCACCGATGATCGGTTTGTCACCGCCTGCCTGACTGTATTGGGTCAGGAAGTTAACAGCGTCTGCCCCCCCCAGAGCAACGAACAGCGCGTCGACATCCTGAGGGATTGAATAGACAACCGAGGAGTAATCCTTGTTGCCAATGGGCGTCCAAAACTTCTCGGGGACCTTGCCACCAGCCTCACAGAATTCGGTCATGAAACCCAAAACTTGTGTATAGGGGAAGGAATAGTCTTCGGCGATCACTGCAACCGACTTGTAGCCCATGTCGTTGTAGGCATAGTCGCCAACACCAACCATCCACTGCGCACCATCACCGCCAAAGCGGTAAAAGTTCTCGGACCCGTCCCGCAGGGTTGTGTCCTGTGCCGCCGACGAGCCGTTCAGGAAAGTCACGCCGGGGTAGGATTTCGACAAATCCCGCAGCGCCAGACCTTCGGAGCCTGAAAGAGGGCCTACAATGATGTCGACCCCGTCTTGTTCGATCAGCTTTCGGGCAGCGTTAACAGCGCTGTCCGGGCTGGCGTCGGATGACATGGTAATGACTTCGATCTTGTTGCCGTCGATCTCTCCGCCGGTTTCCAGCACCGCGAGCTCTGCGCCGCGAATACCATCCTGACCTAGCGCCGCAAAAGCGCCTTCGAGGATCGAGATGACACCGACTTTGACTTCTTCGGCCGATGCCGGAACCGACATCGCGCATATCGCAAGTGCCGAGGCGGCTAGTTTGAGCTTATTCATTTCCAGGTTCCTCCCTACAAGTGTGCTCAGACAGTTGATTTTTCTTCAGTTCCGGTGTTGGCGCGAAGCTTGCCGAGCCAATCACTGGCCAGTTGCTGCAGCCCACCCGGAGCGACGATAACGATCAGCAAAAGCACGACGCCGATCAGAGTGTTGAAACGCTCCCGGTCGATCAGGTCGACGGCGAATGTGTCCAGCAGGACAAAGACGATTGCTCCGATAAAAGCTCCGCCCGGGTGGCGAAGGCCTCCGATGACGGAAATGATCAGGATGTCTATGATCGGCCCGAGACCCACAGAGAACGATGAGATCCGCTCTTGGTACCAAACGTTCAGAATACCACCCGCTCCGGCTAACAGACCCGAAAAAGCGAATGCGGCGACGATTGGCGTGGTGACTGAAATCCCCAACGCGAGCACCCGACCCGGCGCATCGCGGACAGCTTGAATGGTTAGGCCCAAAGGTGAGCGCACGAAGCCGCTGACCAACGCCAGGGCTAGCGCCGCCACTGACAGCGTCAGTAAATACAGAACTAGCGGATCACGCAGGCTCACCCCTGCAATTTCCGGCGCGCGGACACCTGAAAAGCCAGTCCAGCCGTTGAACAGGGTATAGTTCTGGCGGGTGAAGTAGAAGAAAGCTACCCCGATCGCGAGTGTGATCATGATGGCATAAATGCCCCGCGAACGACGTGCGATCAGTCCGACCAAAGCGCCTGAAAGCATGGCCAGAATTAGTGCAAGGGGTACGGTGAACCAGAATGGTAATTGGAAGCCGACGCCTACCGAATTCGGTCCGAAATAGGCAATAGTGTACCCGGCGATGCCAGCCATTGTGGCTTGTGCAAAAGATACGACCCCAAGATACGTGGCCAGAAAGCTGAGGCTCAGTGCCATGATCCCAAGGATCAGCGATCGTGTCGCTACCTGGGTGAGCCAGAAGTCATTCAAAACGAATGGCAGCAAAAGGAGAGGGATTAAGGTCAACGCCGGTTTCATAGCTCGGCCTTTCCCATCAGGCCCTGAGGACGGACCGCTAGAACCAGAACCATGATCGCAAATGTGAACACCACTCCGTAGGTCGGCGCATAGGCCAGCCCGTACTGCTCAGCCAACCCTACCAACAGCGCGCCTAAAGCAGCGCCACCGATCGAACCCATGCCCCCGACGATCACGACGACCAGTGAGGACAGCAGAAACTGCAGATCTGTACCTGGAGCAATTGACAAAGCGCTTGCCGCCACCACGCCAGCCATTCCGGCCAGCATCCCGCCCAGGGCGAAGACCAATACAAATATGCGGTTTATTGGATACCCCAGTGCACGCAGCATGTCCTGATCGTCGACACCGGCCCGAATGACTGCTCCGAACTTGGTTCGTTGTATGAGGAACCACAGCGCGACGCCGGTTGCCAAAGCAAAACCCATCAATGCCAAACGGATATTGGCGTACCCGACACCCAGTATCGGCAGGCGTTGACCCCCGGCCAGTGCGTCAGGTAGCTCGACCTGGTAGGTCAGGCCACCCCAATGCCAAAGCATCAGATCGGCCATTATGATAGAGATTGCTATCGATGCCAGAGTTTGACGAAGTTCATCGCCCTGCATCCAGCCGAGCACTCCGGCCTGCACCAAAGCACCGGCGAACCCTGCTGCCAGACCTCCGCCTATGACCCCCAGACCCCACGAGCCTGTAACGTCGACGATGCTGTAACCAACGTACCCACCAAGCAACAAGAGCGCCCCATGCGCCATATTCACGGTGCGCATCAACCCAAAGATCAGGCTGAAACCGCTGGCCGCAAGGAAGTACAGTGCTGCGAGCGTCAGCCCATTGAGGGTAACGATTAGAAATAGTGTCATGGTGCCTCCCGATATTTGAAAGCTTGGCGCAAAAATCAGAAACCGCACAGGATTGCTTCGGAAACGGGAGGAAAAAAATAATGAATAAAAACAGATATTTGAAGGAATTAGTGTTTCGAGCAAGCTCGCAAAGTAAGAAAAAATAGGAAAACTCTTCCATAATGTGGAAAAGTTTTCCTATACATATTCATGAATAGTTTCATGCTAACCAGCGCCCGATCGCAAAGCTCGAACCCACGCGGAACAATTTTTTGCTCGGCTACAGACGGACTAACTGCGGCTCAGGCGGATCTGGCATTTGTGATGCCTCGATTGGATCACAACCGCGCGATACGTGAGGTCAGTGGTCAAGGCGATTGGGCCGCGTTGCTGGCAAGCGACCCGTTTGGGTCTGAAGCAGCTTTGTTCAACCAGCTTTATGAACAGGGTTACCGGGGGATTGTGAACTGGCCGTCTTCGATCCTGTTGGATGGAGCGCTAAAGCAATCAATGTCGACTATCCCGGCCTCTCCCGAGTTCGAATATGAGTTCCTTGCCCGCGCGACGGATGCAGGGTTTGCGACAATGGCGTTCTTTTTGTCACTTGGCCAAGCGCGCTCCGCTCTAAAGGCAGGGTTGGATACGCTGATTTTGCATCCCGGAATTCTGGACATAGAGACAGCGGAAAGCGGTGCGATGGTTCTCGGGTCGCTGCAGCGACTCGTTGAACAGATAAAAGCCGAAGCACCGAGTGCGTCGATCTTAGCCTACACCTCTGAATGGCACGAAAGACTGGTTCCGGTAAGTACACTTAACCTGGACGGGCTTGTTTGGTTCGAGGGTCAAGGATGACCAGACGAGACAAGAACTTCCTTTTCGGCGCAGTAGTTGGTTCGGGCCTGACGGCTAAAGCAGCCGACAAGGCTGGCGCAGACTACCTACTGGCTCTGAACGCAGGTCGTTTTCGGGTTCAGGGGGCCTCGTCTCTTACAAGCTTTCTTCCAGTGCGCGCGGCTAATGAGTGGGTTGTCGAATTTGCCGAGAGAGAAATGCTGGGGCGATGTAATGCCCCGATTTACGCCGGTTTTTCTGTCAGTGACCCGGCTCTGGACATACCTTCGTTGGTTCGTCGCGCCAAAGACATCGGGTTTTCAGGTGTGTGCAATTTCCCGTCAACTACTCTGATCGATGGCAGGCTAGGTGCGTTGCTGGAACGTGAAGGGTTAGGTCTTGAACGCGAGATTGCACTTGTAAAAGAGGCGGCGAAGGTCGGGCTTGGAACTTTCGTATATGTCCAGACTAATGCGCAGGCCAAAAAAATGGTAGACGCGGGTGCGACCGCGATCTGCGTGAATATAGGTTTCACCAGCGGCGGAACCGGAGTAAACACGCACCTTACTTTGGAAACTGCTGCGGCTCAGATTGATCGCGTTCTTGAGGGTGTTCCTGCCTCCGTCGACAAATTGTGTCACGGGGGGCCGATAACTTCACCCGAAGAAGCCTTGGCCATCACGCGTATCTGTGGCGTTCAGGGTTTCGTTGCGGGGTCAACTCTGGACCGGTTGCCAGTTGAGCAAACACTTAGCGAAGTGACCCAAGGATTTACGGCAATACCCAGCCTGTCCCGCATAGATACCGAGACACTTTCAACCGAACACGATCTTGTGGGTTCATCCCTTGCCATGCAGGTGGTCCGCGAAGAGTTGGACGAGTTAGCTCTTGAACCCACGCCGGTTTTGCTGGTGGGTGAAACTGGAACCGGAAAGAGCCGAGCGGCACTGCGCCTGCATGAAGGCGGTCTTTCCGCGCGTCGACAGCCAGTTGTTGTGGATTGCCCCGGTCTTGGAAGCGATGAGGGGGGAATACACCTCTTAGGTAGGGCTCCAGGGGCGGTTGGTGGTGGGGGTAGCCAGCGCGGCGCGCTGGAGCAAGCTTCTGGAAGTACGCTTATCTTTGACGAAATTTCAGCGCTGCAACCTGACTTGCAAGGTAAAATCTTGAAGTTTGCTGATGAAAGAACGGTGCAGAGGATTGGTGATCATACTCTTCGCCAAGTAGACGCGAGATTAGTCTCAACAACGACAAAAGATCTGATGGGCGCGATACAAGATAAGAGCTTTCGTCAGGACCTTTACTATCGGATAGCCGGTCACGAAATCACCTTGCCGCCGTTGCGCGATCGGGTCGACGATATTCCGGAATTGGCAATTTACCTGGGTCAGAAGATTAGCGGCGAGATACCGAAGTTCTCAAACGCGGCCTTGCGTTTGTTGCTTGAGCACGACTGGCCTGGAAATGTGCGCGAACTTGCGAACACTGTCCGGCGTGCCATCCGAAAATCAGGAGGCGGCATCGTAGATCTCAAAGCGGTGGATTTCCTGCGCAAAAGGCCGACGAGCCTGAAAAAGAACGAACAAAGCCCCAGTCTTGTCGGAAGTGCGCTTTCGGAACGTGAATGGATTGCTGAGGCACTTGCCAGAAATGGATTCCGCCGAGCTCAGACAGCGGAGGAGTTGGGGATGACCACCCGAACTCTGTACAACAAGATCAAAAAACATGGGTTGCAGGCGTAACGCGGGAAATTCCGCAAGCATCCTATCGATTGCTGACAATTGAATACACTCTTGGTGCCAAGTTAGTCCAAGTATTGGGTTGGGCTTGTCAGAAGCTCGATCAGTTGCCTGCGATACTGTTCTGAAGGTTGTTTATCTCCAAGTGTGACTGCCAACGAAAAGCATCGTCCGCATTTGTAGATCTTAGCCTCTAAAACTAAGCTCCCAAAACGCGCGCCAAATGAAATCTAGGTGTAGCTTGTTACCGCGTTGGACAATTTCAGCGACCTTTTCATCCTTTCCTGCGGCATCAGGCCAAAAAACCAGCTTTTTTTGCGGGCGGCTTAATATCTGCTACTAATGCAGAAATTCAAATATGAGGCTGAAATGAATGCACTAACCAGAATAACAAGAGGGATGGGCGTTGCCTTCAAGGACGGCAGAGTGAAAGGCATTCTTGCATTCACTCTGGGAATGATCTTATGGGCGTCTGTTTTTTACCACTATGTCGAAGGGTGGAGCTGGCTCGATTCCATATACTTTTCTGTCGTGACGATTTCGACAGTTGGGTTCGGCGACTTCTCTCCTGAAACTGCTGCGGGAAAGATCTTTACGATGCTTTATATCGTCGTAGGTTTGGGGATTTTTGTAACAGCGGCGACCACAGTTGCGGACACAATCCTGTCTCAGGATGATGACCCAGCAGACAAGTAATCAAGGCTGAAATCAGCGAAACAATTTTGGGTTGTAGGTGGCTTTTGAACTGCACCGTAGGTTCAGTGGCCGGAAATTTTGTTGTTATTCAATCCAATACCAGACCTCAAAATCAAAAAAATATACATATTACGTTTTTTGAGTGTAATAATGGGGAAAACAAATGGAGGGATGGTATGGAAAAGACTCAGGACGCAAAAATTGTTGATCTAGCAATACGTTTGCTCTTCCTAGGGCTGTTCCTCTACAGCGCATTGGTCATGGTCGCACCGCTGGCGAGTGTCGTCATCTGGGCAACCATACTATGCGTAGCCCTCTATCCCATATTCGATTGGCTGCAGTCTAAGTTAGGCGGGCGTAAGTCGATAGCCGCAACTATACTGGTTTTGTTGGGGCTTGTGTTGACGCTAGGGCCAGTCGCGACGGCGGTGTCGGGCGCTGCAGAGCTTGGCTCTGAATTTGCGGAACAAGCCGACAGCGGAGAGTTGAAAATCCCTCCGGCTCCGGAGGGCCTAAAAGAGTTGCCGGTTGTCGGGGGTAAAATCGCCGATGTCTGGGGGATGTTTGAGCGGAACCTAGACGGTGCGCTTGCCAAATACGGCGCGCAGATCCTTGAGATCACCAAATCCCTCTTTGGTAAGGTTCTTGGGATCGGAATTGGTCTGCTTGGGCTCGCATTGTCTGTGTTGATCATGGGCGCGCTATTCAGCCCCGGTCCGAGTCTTGTTCAAGGCCTCCAACGATTTGCGAACCGCGTGTTTGCGCCGCGTGGTGGTGAGTTCATTACGTTGGCGGGGGCAACGATCCGAAACGTGACCAAGGGTGTTATTGGCGTCGCAGCGATACAAGCAGTTGTGGTTTGGATACTCCTAGCGCTCTTTGGGATTTCTTCTGCCGCTACATTGGCTTTTGTCTGCCTGATACTCTCCATTATCCAGATCGGCCCCGGCTTGGTTCTTTTGCCGGTGATCATTTACGCGTGGAGTACAATGTCTGGTGGTACCGCTTTGATATTCACCATTCTGGCCATTCCCGTAACCATAATGGACAGTTTCCTGCGGCCCGTGTTCATATCCAAGGGCCTTGAAACGCCGATGCTTGTGATCCTGATTGGCGTGCTCGGAGGCATGATGGCCTATGGTTTGATTGGTATCTTCATGGGTCCGGTTTTGTTCGCAGTTTTTTATGAGCTGTTTAAGGTCTGGATCGATGCTTCGCCCGATGATGCTCCCGAAGCCGAAGAAGCCTCGGCAGGAGCGGCAGAATGAGAAAGACGATATGGAGCACATTGGCGGTCATTCTCATCTTTCTTGTCTGGTACTTGGTCGCTGATCGGAAAACGCCGTTTACCGGAAACGCACGGGTAAAGGCTGTTGCTACCCAAATTGTTCCTCAGGTGACCGGAACCGTAACCGAAGTGCTCGTCGAAAATGGGCAGGTCGTTTCGGCTGGTGATGTTCTTGTTCGCATTGACTCCAGACCATACGAAATCGAACGCGCCAAGGCGGAAGCTGATCTCGAAGCTGCGACGCAAGAGGTGGGCGCATCGTCAGCTGAAGTGAGTGCTGCGCAAGCCAAACTGGCAAGAGCGCAGAGCGATCTCGATACGATGCGCATTCAGACCGAACGCGTTTTTGCGCTTGAAAAGAAAGGACTGATTGCAGTTTCCAAGGCTGATGATGCGCGAGGTCAACTCGCAGAGTCTGAGGCGAATTATGAGAACGCCAAAGCGGATTTGGAAAAAGCTAAGCAACGTTTGGGTGAGGAGGGGATTGAAAATCCAAAGATTCAGCGTGCGCTGGCCGCTCTGGCAGATGCTGAGCTCAATATCGAATGGACTGAACTGCGCGCCCCGGCCACGGGGGTAATATCCAATTTGTTGATCGCTCCGGGAACCTACGCTCGATCTGGCCAGGATCTGTTGACGTTCTTGGATGCTACCGACGTTTGGATTGAGGCTTACTTTACCGAAAACAACCTGGGCCGAGCGTCCGTTGGTTCACCTGTAGACGTAGTATTAGACATGCACCCTGGTCAGATCGTTCCGGGTGTAATCGAGAGCTTTAGTGCAGCTGTTTCCCTTAGCGGCGCTGATGAGCCAGGGCAGTTGGCGAGCCCCCCAAGTACCAAAGGGTTTTTGAGAGAACCTGAGCGTTTCCCGGTGCGTATCGTGTTGCCCGGTTACGAAGCAGGAAGCGCCGAAGATGATCTTCGTTTTCAGCTCAACGGGCAGGCTGATGTCATAATGTACTTAAGCGACAATTCCCTGCTGAACCTCGTGGGCCGCACATACATCCGTCTGGTCTCAATCCTGTCCTATGCGTATTGAGGACAGAAACTCAGTAATCCGGCTTGCGTTGGGTGTGACCGGCGTTTTTTCGTTGGGCTTGTTTCTGGGGTGGCCGCTTGCCGTTGTAGGGGCAGTGTTTACCGCCTTGTTTCTTCAGGCGCCGAGTGCGCTGCCTCTGGCAGCATTTGCCAAGCTTTTTGTTTTTTCAATTGGCTTGATGTTCATTTCCTTCCTGATGTCATCGGTTTTTGCGCCGTATCCGGTCGTGTTTCTTATTCTGGTGGCTATCGGAATAATTCTCTCATTCATTTGGTCGGTTTCCGGTGCAGGGGTTCTGCCCGGAGTGATCGCCCTCATGGGAGCATTGATGATCCCGAACCTCGTCTTGCAATCGCAGGATTTGGCATTGATCCTCGTGTTTTGGATTCCCTTGAACCTGCTTTTTGCGGGTTTCATTTCAACGTTCATGTTCGTTTTGATACCCGCAGAACCCCAAACAACAGCTCAGAAAAAAGCCGCGGCCTCAGCGGATTTCGATCCGCAGCGTCGGATCGTTAGAATGTCGCTTGTAACAGTTCCGTTTGCTTTAGCGTTTTTTGTGTCCGGCGCGTCTGCGTTACTGGTCTTGTTCTTTGTGGCGTTGCTCAGTCAGCAGTTGGCGGCGATGCCTGCTGCGGGTAGAACAGTCGCCAAAGCTATGCTGACCGCAAATCTTCTTGGGGCGGCGGTTTCGATCATTTGCTATGAAATCAACGTAATCGCGCCCGTTATCTTAACACCCATTCTGTTGTGTTTGTTCTTTTGCCTGACACTCGGGGCGCTTGGGAAGTCGCAAGTTCCATTGGCTGCAGCGGCGGGCTCTGCCATAACAACGGCCCTGATCGTTTATGGCGGGTCCATTGCGCCACTTTCGGACGAGGCTGACGTCAAAAGCATAACCCGTGTCTTGCAGGTCGCCGGTGCTGCATTCTTTGTGATAACCGCGTATGTTGTGGTGGACGAATTTTGGCCTGAGAAAAAGCGCAGACTCTCTCACTGACGTCGCTGGTAAAACTCCGTAGTTCAGCTCTGTTTGGTCCTCATTGCACTGGTGTCATGAGGTATCAAGTCTTGGAAACTTCGCGCCCTAATTCCTGCTTCACGTGGCAAGTGAAGTAACCCCCTTTTGGGTTGCAGCCGGCTCAGACAACGACGTGTGAAACTTAGGGGCAGCTTTCCGGGTGTAAGCTTTGCCTAATCGCCAACAAGTCAATGAAACGGGTGGCCTAGAGTGCGGTTTTTCCAGAGCTTCGCATGTTGTGTACTAATGCGTACATTTTTCAGTGCGAGAATTCCGCTTTAACGTGAGCCTGATAATTCTAAAAACGCCGATAAAATATCCAGTATACCCACGCCCTATCAGTGTTTTGAGTTTTTCACAGGAAACAGGGGCGGAAGAATAGGTGAATACAATTCAAGTAAGGGCGAAATTTTGAACTGTTGAAAATGAAGTGCCCTCTGGCAGTGTGCGCGTGCAATCAGGCCTCTCTAAGGATGGAAAAGAGAACCCAAATGGCACAAGATCTCGTTGCTCAACTGGACGACAAGCTGCGCGCAAAGCGTGAGTCTTTTGACAAACTTCCAGTGATCGACATTGCTCCACTATTGGATGGTAGCGACAAGCTGAAAGTGGCGAAGGAAATTCGTTGGGCGTTGTCAAATGCCGGTTTCATGTATGTAAAGAACCACGGAATAGCTCAAGACTTCGTCAATCAGGTTTTTGACGTCACCCGCCGCTTCTTTGATCTTCCAATGTCGGAAAAGATGAAGCTGCATGTCAGTAAGTCAGATGTTGCTCTGCGTGGCTACATTGAACCCTATGGCGAGAACACTGACCCAACCAAAACCAAAGACCTGAAGGAATGCTTTGACATTGGGCCAGAGCGCGACGCTTTGGAGGGTCCTTTCTTTGGCCCCAACCAATGGACAGCTGCGCTGCCGGAGTTTCAGGGGCTGGTGTATGGCTATCACCAGAAAATGGTCGCCCTTTCCAAGCAGTTGCTGGGCGGAATTGCGCTGAGCTTGGATCTACCTGAAAACCACTTTGAAAGTTTGATGCAAAACCCGATCAGCATCCAGCGTCTACTGCACTATCCGCCGCAAAACGGAATGATAGACGAAAAGATCATCGGTATTGGGGCGCATACCGACTATGGAAATCTGACCATTCTGGCCCAAGACGATGTGGGTGGGTTGCAGGTGATGAATCGCGATGGAAACTGGGTCGAAGGTTCCCCGATTTCAGGCACTTTTGTGATCAACCTTGGGGATTTGATCCAACGTCTGACCAATGATGTATATTTGGCCAACATGCATCGCGTTATCAACACGTCAGGCCGTGAGCGTTACTCGATCCCGTTCTTCATCGACGCCGACTACGATGCGGTGTTCACTCCATTGGAGTCTTGTGTCTCTGAAGGGAATCCGCGTCGCTATGAAAGCGTCACGTGCGGCGCACATAAGTTTGGTCGGTTCGCGGCAAGCTATGCGCACTTGAAAGAGGCTGTCTGAGAGTAAAAATCGTGTCCAATAAGCCGAACATGTCGCCGTGGCCCGTTCTGGGCCATGGCGGGTTTATCTAACGTCTGTGCCACTCAGGTTCACAACCCCTTGTGAATAGGTAAAGATCTGGATCAAGGGTTGGGTCGCTCATGCGGGACTTACTCCTGGTCGCGTAGATCGCTACCATTGGTAAGTGCTGCCAAGTCTGCCCAGTTGCTGCAAGATGTGCGTAGCAGTTCTTAAAACCGCAAGGACAGGCAGGACATACCCCCATCAAGTTTGGCGCAGTCAGTATTGTCGATTTGGACAACCTCAAAGCCTTCGCGATCCAGCATTTCCGCAGTGCGCGGAAAGCCAGCCGCCATCAGCACCAAATTGTTGAAGCGGATCGCATTGGCAGCCGCCTCTTCTCCATCAGCAACGTGCAGGACCTTGTAGCCCTCGAAGCAGCCTGATGCGTCCAACCGTTTAGTAGACAGGATCGTCTCAGCATCCATAAGTGAACAATCGGTTTTGAAGTGCAAAACACCTTCGGGTGTAAATACTTCTCTAAGATTGTGACCCCATTCAGACGTTATCTTTGCCAGTTCTGCAACGCCTTCCGCGTCCGTTCGATCGGACCTTCCGACCAGAATTTCCCGCCCAGTTACAAGGATATCGCCTCCTTCAATATGGCCGGGGCCTTCGATCTCGTGGATCGTATCGTAGCAAGCGCGAAGTGCCGGTGCCATCTCGGCGACTTCGCCCAGACGAGACGGCGCTCCGGGTCGCATCAGTATGGCGCCTTGCGGCAGGCACAGGGCAGTGTCTTCTACAAACTGCGCATCAGGAAACGCGTCGAGAGGATCAAGCTCGATTACCTCTGCTCCGGTGCTTTTTAACGCTTCCACATATGCTTTGTGCGCTGCAGTCATGCCTTCAAAATCCGGGTTGCCAATATCTTCTGCCCGCAAGCCGCCTGCTATTGTTGGGGCGGGGCGGCGTGTGATCGCGCGCGAGAACTCAAAAGTTGGGTCTGACATGTTTCAATCTCTCTGCGGTTCGAATTTCTGAGCGGTAATCTCAATCATTGCTGGTCCGTCGACCGTCGCGGCCTCTCGCAAAGCCTGCGCGACAGCCTGTGGCTCGGAAGGAGCCTTTTTGAACGGAATACCAAACGATTGGGCGGTCGCTGCAAAGTCGGGAGGGGTGGGATCACATCCAATGACCGTCACGCCCACATCTTGCATGGACGAGGCGATCTCTTTGTACCCGTGGTTGTTCCAGATCACGAAAGTTATGGGGAGCTTTTCATCCACTGCAGCCATGACTTCGGGCAATGAAAACTGGGCTCCACCGTCGCCAACGATACAGATCACGCGCGCTGAGGGGTCAGCGATTGATGCGCCGACAGCCGCTGGTATCCCATAGCCAAGAGCGCCATAGCCTGTCGCGGCGTTGAACCAACCACCGGCCCGATCGTGATCGTAGTAGAGATTGCCAGCATATATTGGCTGAGTTGAATCCCCGACAATAAGAGCATTGGGGACAGCGGAGCGCATAGCATTCAGTATGTCTACCTGATGGCGATAATCCGGCCCAATTTCATCCCATGCGGCGATGCGAGATTCCTCGGCAACCTTCGCTCCGTTGCTGTGCTTTTGTGCCGAGTTCAAGGCGTTGAGCAAGGCGGGGACAACCGAATTGACGTCGCCATGAATTGCTAGCTCGGCTTTGTTTCGTAGCAATTGGTCACTGCAGCGATCGACGCGGATCAGGCCCGGCATTTCTGTAAGCTGGCCTGTTGCATACATATCGTAGTCGGTCGGCCCAAGTTCGGTTGCCAGGGCCAGAACGCAATCTGCCCCTTCAACCAGATCGCGCACTGCTTTCAGGCTGGGACTGGCCGGAACGGTAAGAGGATGCCCGTGCATCAAGCCACGCGCGTTGACGGTTTGCACTACTGGCGCATCCAGAGATTCGGCCAAAGATTGTAAGCTGGCTTCGACCCGTTTAGCGCCACCTCCTGCCAAAATGACAACTCTCTTTGCTTCTGTCAGCCTTTGGGCCGCTTGTGTGATTAGGCCTGGGTCTGCCGATAGTTCCGTGTCAGGCGCTGAGCTTGCCGCTTTCTGGTATTCAGCAGCAGCAATGTCCAACGGGACCTCGATGTGCACTGGACCGGGCCGGCCGTTGGACAGGCATTTAAACACGCGGTCCATAGCCGGATCCAAATCGTTGGCGACAGAGATTTGTTCAGATGCCAAAGCGACCGTTTTGGCTAGCCCCAGTTGATCGGGTAGTTCGTGAAGATGCCCCAAACCCTTGGCGAGCGAAGCGGTCGGATTTACACCGGATACGACCAACATGGGTATTGAATCCGCACGCGCCTGCGCCATCGGCGTGAGGGTGTTGGTCAACCCAGGTCCGGTAATGACAAAGGCGACACCCGGTTTGCCGGAGACCCGCGCATAGCCATCAGCCATAAATCCTGCGCCTTGTTCATGTCTGGGCGTAACGTGCCTAATGCCCGAGGCCGCAAGTCCACGGTAAAGTTCGACGGTGTGAACGCCTGGAATTCCAAAAACACAGGTCACATCTCTTTGACGCAGCTCTTCTACCAGAGCTTCGCCGACTGTTATTCCGCTCATGCAACCTCGCGTGATTTTCTGTTGGCGTGATCAATGATGCGCGAGACTGCTGAGACAAAATCAGTGTCACTGATTGTCAAAGCCACACGCACCCAGTCTTTTAGGCCGGCTCCAAATGCGGATCCCGGCATGACGGCCACTCCGGCCTGCAGCAGATCCCAGGCATATGCTTCGCTATCAAGCCCGGTTGCCGACACATTGATGAGCGCAAACATGCCGGCTTCGGGCCGGTGTACGATCAGGTCTGTTTCTGCTTGCAAGCGATCAGCCAATAGGGTGGCCCGGTTTGAGAACCGTGCAGCCATTCCACGGGCGACCTCAGACCCGCCGCGGATCGCTTGTTCTGTCATGTCCGCGATAAAGGGTTGGTTCCCGAACAGCATGGTTTCTGAATAGGGCAGCAATGCCTCGCAAAATGCGGCTGGGCCAACGCACCATCCGCTGCGGAACCCCGGGGCGGCATGAGATTTGGAAATCGACGAAACCGCTATAACGCGATCCGTCAGATCCGGTATGGCCAGTGGTGAGACGAACTGAGCGCCGTCAAAAATCAACTCTTCATAGACTTCGTCCGAGATGATCCACAGGTCATGCTCGATCGCCAACCTTCCTATTTCGGCTATTTCCGCTGCAGTTAGGATCGCGCCGGTGGGGTTGTGTGGAGTTGTCAGAAGAATGGCGCGCGTGCGCGGAGTAATGCGCGCTGCGACATCGTTGGCCTGCATGCGAAACCCGTGTTCGGGGCGCAGAGGCACTGGCACCATTTGAGCGCCGGATGCCCTGACCACCCCTTCATAGGTTGCGTACATGGGGTCGCCCACCAATACCTCATCTCCGGCCTGTGCGACGCCCGCCATGACCGCAAAAAGGGCCGTTTGCGTTCCGGGAAAGCATAGAAAGTTCTCAGGCCCGAAAGTTCGCCCGCGCGACGTCGAGTAGCGCTTGGCGAGCGCGTCCAGAAGGCCAGCTTCGCCGCGGCCGTTTGAATATCCGGTTCGCGCAGCCCGTAACGAGGACACCGTGGCCTCAATCAATGCGTCTGGAACGGGAACATCGGGTTCGCCAATCGTCATTTCGATGACGTCAGCTCCTGCGTTGATTAGCTCGCGCGCTTTTAGGTGGACGCTCCATTTAGCGCCGCCCAAGCCAGCTAACCGTTCTGTTACGGCCGAGAATTTCATGGCTAATCCACTTCTTTGGTCAATGGAATTTTCAGGATGGCGCTGACCGATTTCAGGCCAATCCGCGCCAATTGTCCCTCGTCAAAGGCATCCGGAAGCGCGCCTCCTTCCAGCCAAAGGCCGTCGATCACCGCGTTGCATGCAATTGCCAGCTGCATCGCTTCTTTCGCATCGACCTGGCGGCCGGTCTCGTGCAGCGCCGCTATTATCAGTGTCTCAAGGTGGTCCCGGAAATAGTTGTATGTCTGTTGGTGAATGCGCTGCATTTTGGGATCATGCTGCACTTTGTTCAGGAAGCCGGCCCACAGGGCCACCGCGCTTGGGTCCACCACTGGCGGTCGTAGTGAGGCGTCAACGAAGTTCGACAGTTGAGACAGAGCGCTTCCTTCACCTGATGAGGCGGCTGTTTGATCGGTCAGCGTATTCATGTGGTACTCGTACGCCGCCTGAACCAGCTCTTCTTTTGATGAGAAGTAATGACGGATCAATCCTTGGGTCACGTCCGCTCGGGCGGCGATCCCGCGCACTGTGGCGCCGCGCACGCCCATTTCGGCAATCAAGTCCAAAGTCGCTTTTATCAGCGCTTCGCGCCGAAATTCGGCAGACTCACGTGTAAATTTGCGGCTGTCGTCCTGCACAATCGGGTATCCAGGGAATGCTGTTATTATACACTTGCATAATTGCTAGATTCGGGGCTTACTGCAAGTCGAAATCAGAAGAATGTTGGATATGGGCACAGCCAAAGCAAATTTACCCGCGCACGATACAGCCGCTTCTGAAGAGGCAATAAGGGTTGAAGACCTTCACAAGTCCTTCGGTCGGTTGGAGGTCTTGAAGGGTGTGTCTCTGACCGCGCGCAAGGGCGATGTCGTCGCAATTATCGGCGGGTCAGGTTCCGGTAAATCGACCATGTTGCGCTGTATAAACTTTCTGGAGACTCCGAGTTCGGGAAAGATAACAATCGGCGGTGAGCTGGTTGAAATGCACGCTGATGGCAGCCCTTCCAATCGCCGCCAAATCGAGCGTATTCGCACGCGGCTTGCCATGGTCTTCCAGCAGTTCAACCTGTGGACGCACCGCACACTATTGGAAAACGTGATCGAAGTGCCGGTCCATGTTCTCAAGGTTCCAAAAGCACAGGCTATTGAGCGTGCGCACGAACTGCTCGAACGTGTGGGGCTTGGGGACAAAGCCGACACATATCCAGCCTATCTTTCAGGTGGTCAGCAACAACGCGCAGCCATAGCGCGGGCATTGGCGGTTGACCCATCCGTCATGCTATTTGATGAGCCGACCTCAGCGCTTGATCCTGAGCTGGTCGGCGAGGTTTTAACCGTAATCCGTGACCTTGCGGCCGAAGGGCGTACTATGCTGCTGGTTACCCATGAAATGAAATTCGCTCGCGAAGTTGCCAATCACGTTGTCTATCTCTTCGAGGGCCGTATCGAAGAGCAGGGGCCGCCCGCCGAGGTTTTCGGCAATCCCAAATCTGCGCGGCTTAAACAATTCCTGAGCTCAGTGGCCTAAACCAAAAAACCAAATAAGAAATCCAACAGGGAGTAATATAATGAACGTCAAGAAACTGCTCGCATCCAGCCTAGCAGCTGCAGTCCTTTCGGCCGGCGTTGCAAGCGCCGAAGAGGTCAAGATCGGCATTGCGGCCGAACCTTATCCACCATTTGCCTCGCTGGACAGCTCTGGCAACTGGGTCGGCTGGGAAATCGATGTCATCAATGCTGTATGCGCGGCGGCCGAGTTGGATTGCGTGATCACGCCCGTTGCGTGGGACGGTATCATCCCATCGCTGACGGGGCAGCAGATCGACGCGATCATGGCCTCAATGTCGATCACCGAGGAGCGTCTCAAGACTATTGATTTCAGCGATCCTTACTACAACACACCCGCAGTTATCGTTGCCGATAAATCGATGGACATTGAAGCGACCCCAGAGTCTTTGGCGGGTAAAGTTATCGGTATTCAGGCTTCGACCATTCATCAGGCCTATGCGCAGGAATACTTCAAGGATGCTGAACTGAGGGTCTATCAGACTCAGGATGAGGCAAATCAGGATCTGTTCGCGGGACGCATTGACGCCACCCAAGCTGACAGCATCGCTATGGCGGATTTTGTGAACTCGGATGCGGGCGCGTGTTGTGAGATCAAAGGAGCCGTTAAAGACGATCCTGCGATCCTAGGTCGTGGCGTTGGTGCCGGGGTTCGTAAAGGTCAGGATGACCTGCGTGAGGCGCTGAACAAAGGAATCGCGGCCATTCTTGCCGATGGTACGCACGATAAGATTACATCCAACTACTTCTCGGCCAGCATCTACTAAGCCGCTGCCGTGACCGAACTGTTAGAGTCGCTTGGACTGGCGCAGAGTGTAGAACTCCTGTCACTCTCGCCGCCGGGATGGGGGGGCAATCTGCTGCGCGGATTGTCCCACTCGTTGCAAATCGCTTTTGGCGCATATGCGCTCGGTCTGGTGATCGGACTGTTCGGAGCTTATGGCAAACTTTATGGCGGGAAAGTCACGCGCGATCTTCTCGCCATCTACACGACCGTGATCCGCGCTGTGCCGGAGTTGGTCCTGATCCTGATCCTGTATTATGTGGGGTCGGATATCATCAACAAAATATCAGCCGCTTTAGGTGGTGGACGTGTCGAGGTCAGCGGTGTGGCCGCAGGCATATGGGTGCTGGGGGTTGTTCAAGGTGCTTACGCGACCGAAATCCTGCGCGGCGCTATTCAGGCTGTGCCACCTGGGCAGATTGAGGCCGCGAAATCCTATGGCATGCCAGCCTTCATGACCATGCGCCGCGTGACAATCCCGGCGATGATGAGTTTTGCTGTTCCTGGTCTGGCCAACCTGTGGCTGATCGCGACTAAGGATACCGCGTTGCTCGCCGTCGTGGGCTTTAACGAACTGACGCTCGAGACACGTCAGGCCGCAAGCAGTACACGCGCCTATTTCACCTTTTTCTTAGCGGCTGGCTTCCTCTATCTCATGGTCACTCTGTGTTCCGGCGGCATCTTCGCCCGGATTGAGAAATGGGCGCGCCGCGGCCAACCCTCTCTAAAGGGAGGGGCCAGATGATTGACTTTAAATCTTTGATGCAGCCGCACCGAATTGTGATGATGCTGATCTTTGCCGGCATTGTTGTCTGGTGTGCTTTGTCTTTGCAGTGGGATTGGATTCCAAAATACGCACCGCTCGCACTTCAGGGGATCTGGACGACAATCTGGCTGCTGGTTGTCACTGTTGTGCTCGGTTTCCTTCTTGCAGTGCCGCTTGGGCTGGCACAGGCGATCGGGCCTTGGTACTTAGCCGCCCCAGCCAAAGCCTTTTGCACCATTATCCGGGGTACGCCGCTGCTGCTGCAGCTTTGGCTGTTGTACTATGGGCTTGGCTCTCTTTTTCCTCAGTTCCCGTGGATACGGTCTTCAGAGCTTTGGCCGTACCTGCGTCAGGCGTGGCCATACGCGGTTCTGGCGCTTACGCTTTCCTATGCGGGCTACGAGGGCGAAGTCATGCGCGGCGCCTTCAAAGGAGTTGCCAAAGGTCAGTTAGAGGCCGCCAAAGCATTCGGCATGCCGCGATTTACGATGTTTCGCCGCATCTGGTTGCCGCAAGCGATCCGAAATGTGCTGCCAACGCTTGGGGGTGAAACCATCCTACAGCTAAAGGCAACGCCTTTGGTGGCGACCATCACCGTAGTCGATATCTACGCCGTTTCTTCGAGAGTGCGCTCGGACACTTTCATCATCTATGAGCCACTTATTTTGCTGGCGGTGTTCTACATACTCGTCGCCGGATTGATTGCTTTGGCTTTCCATTGGTTAGAGGTGCAGGTGTTGGGCACTGGGAAGAGAAGTGTGGACTGAGCTACTGCCTTGTTTTCCATCAGCGACTGGCAGGGTGTTGTGACCTAGGCTGTCACGCAGACTAAAAATACACCATTGCCACGTCGAAAATCTCGCTGGGATGCTAAAAGTCCAACCCGATATCAATGGTGCGGTACGAATGGGTCAGCGCTCCGGAGGAGATATAGTCCACGCCGGTTGCGGCGACGGCTGCCACAGTCTCTAGGTTGATATTGCCGGACGCTTCTGTCACCAGCCGACCACCGACCAGGTCGACTGCTTCTTTCAACATCTCTGGTGACATGTTGTCTAGCAATACCACATCGGCCCCGCCGACCTCGAGCACTTCGGCAAGTTGGTTCAGCGTGTCCACTTCGATCTCAACTTTCATCATGTGCGATGCCCGGGCCTTAGTTGCCTCAAGCACTGCGCGCACGCCGCCTGCTGCCGCAATATGATTATCCTTGATCAGGATCGCGTCCGACAATGAAAAGCGGTGATTGAAGCCGCCCCCATGCAGCACGGCTTGTTTCTCTACAATACGCAGCCCGGGTGTGGTCTTGCGGGTGCAGGTGATGCGCGCCTTGGTGCCTTTGGTCTCGGCAACCAATGCCGACGTTGCGGTCGCCACACCGGTCATGCGTCCGGCAAGGTTCAAAGCCACCCGCTCGCCTGAAAGGATCGAGGCCGCACTTCCTTTTATCTCCAAAAGTGTATCGTCCTTTGCGCAACGCTGCCCGTCTGCAACATGGGGCGTGACTTGCAGTGAAGGGTCAACCAAACGAAAAGCCAGCGCGGCCACTTGCATACCTGAGACCACTGCATCCTCACGCGCATTCAGCCGTGCTGAATAAGTGGTGTTGGCCGGGATCACGGTCAGCGTGGTGATGTCGCCATTGGCGCCCAAATCCTCCATCAATGCTGACCGCACCATGGGTTCAAGGATCAGATCTGGCAGGGCAGGATAGGTCATGCTGTTTCCTTTGCGATGCGGTCCCGCAGGGCCAGTGCTTCGATAAGAGTGAGGGACGAGCGTTGGCCGGGGCCGGGAAGAAGATCAGGAAAATCGGATCGGTAATGTGCGCCGCGACTTTCTTCGCGCAGCAATGCGGCGGCGGCGATTAACGTGGCGGTCGCAGTCATGTTGAGAAACACAGCGGACTCGGCGTGCCGAGCCTCAAGTGCAGAAATTTCTGACAGGGCACGGAGCAGGCCCACTTGGTCTCGCACCACACCCACATTTTCGGTCATGGTCTGGCGCAGGGCAGTCACGTCTTGTTCCCAATTGCCATCTTCACCGGGGGTCGGATGGATATCGACCTCGGGGGCGTCGCATTCGGTCATCACAGATGCAATGTCCCGGGCGCAAGCCCGCGCAAAAACCAATGCTTCGAGCAGCCCGTTCGATGCAAGGCGATTTGCCCCGTGTAATCCGGTCGAGGCCGCTTCGCCGCAGATCCACAAGTTAGCAAGAGAGCTTCGCCCTGCCAGATCGGTTTCGACACCGCCCATATGATAGTGCGCTGAGGCGGTCACCGGGATCGGTTCTTGGGTTGGATCGACGCAGTTTCGCAAACAGGCTTCTGTCACCGCGGGGAAATGCTCTGCGATCACGGCACCGATGGCTTGGCGGGTGTCCAAAGCGGGTCGCATGCCATTTTGCGCCTGCAAAAAGACAGCTCTCGCAACCGTATCACGCGGGGCCAGTTCTGCGTCGGGGTGAATGTTCGGCATGAACCGATGCCCGTCACGGTCGATCAGAATAGCACCTTCGCCACGTAAAGCCTCGGTCGCAAGTGGTGTAGGATCTTCGCCTACGTCAATTGCGGTCGGGTGAAATTGTACGAATTCCGCATCCGCGATCCGAGCGCCAGCCCGGGCCGCCATTCCGATGCCCTGTCCGCGAATTCGCGCAGGATTAGTGGTTTGGGCATAAAGGCCAGACGAACCGCCAGTTGCCAGAACATGTGCTGCCCCTCGCAGTAAAACGGTCGGGGCTGTTACATTGTCTGCATTGGTTATGTAGACACCGGTGACCTGACTGCCGTCGCTCTGAAGCTCGACGGCCTGCATGCCTTCGATCACCTGTATTGATGGAGTTTGGCGCAATTCTTCGATAAGTGCCCGCATGATCTCGGACCCGGCCTGATCGCCTTTGACACGCACAACGCGTGCAGCGGAATGTGCTGCTTCGCGCGATTGCACAAACCCGCCATCGGCGGTCCGGTCAAAACCAGTCCCCAATTCCGATAGATCAAGAATGTGTTCCGGAGCGGCGTTGGTAACGAACTCGGCCACCTCTCTCAG
Organism: Ruegeria sp. BE9; assembly: GCF_056538765.1. Taxonomy (NCBI): domain Bacteria; kingdom Pseudomonadati; phylum Pseudomonadota; class Alphaproteobacteria; order Rhodobacterales; family Roseobacteraceae; genus Ruegeria; species Ruegeria sp. BE9. The sequence goes on from NZ_JBQFTS010000010.1 coordinate 126,018, forward strand.
AACCGACCCTCCGCCAGCGCGCATCGTATCATCCGCGTGCGCTTGGGGGCTGTCGGTCTGCGCCATGGCTGCCGCAACGCCGCCTTGAGCCCAAGCCGAACTTGCGCCTGACCCCAGGGGTTCGGGTGAAATCATCACAACCGGCAGCGGCGCGAGCTTTAGGGCAGTATAAACCGCAGCCAACCCGGCCCCGATGATGACCACGCGCGGCGTTTCGATTGTTTGCATGTCGCCGATCAAATACCCAATTGGCGCGAAAGATCGATCATGCGCTGTACAGAAAGACGTGCTTTGTCTGCGACCTCTGCGTCAACCTCGACCTGCCCGGTCATGGTGTCCAGCGCGTACAGAACTTTTTCCAGCGTGATCTTCTTCATGTAGGGACACATGTTGCACGGACCGACGAAATCGACCTCGGGCAGTTCGTCAGCGATGTTGGATGCCATCGAACATTCGGTGATCAGAAGGGCCTTTTCCGGCTTTTCATCGGTGACATACTTGATGATGCCGCTGGTCGAGCCAGAAAAGTCTGCTTCGGCCACAACGTCTGGCGGGCATTCAGGGTGCGCAATCAGTCGCGTGCCCGGGTTCCATTCGCGGAAATCGCGCAGGTCTTTCGCGCTGTATTGCTCGTGCACGATGCATGAGCCTTCCCACCAAACTACGTTCTTTTGCGGCACGTCTCGGGCCACGTTCTGCGCAAGATATTGGTCCGGCGTTATGATAACTGTATCGCTGTCTTGTGCGGCAACGATCTGAGCGGCGTTGGATGAAGTGCAGCATATATCCGAGGCTGCCTTCACCTCAGCCGTGGTGTTTACATAGGATACGACCGGTGCGCCTGGATACCGCCGGCGCATTTCCTCAATCCCTTCGGCGGTGATGGACTCCGCCAGTGAACATCCGGCCTCCATATCCGGCATCAGCACGGTTTTTCCGGGGCTTAGAATCTTGGACGTTTCGGCCATAAAATGCACGCCGCATTGTACGATCACATCCGCCTCGACCTCAGTCGCCTTGATCGCAAGCTGCAGGCTGTCGCCGCCGAAATCTGAAATGCCATGGTAAATCTCGGGCGTCATATAGTTATGGCCCAGAATTACCGCATTACGTTCGGCTTTCAGGTCGTTGATCGCTTTTACGTATGGTGCATAGATCGCCCAATCTACTGGTGAGACCACACGGGACATGCGGTCGTAGATATCGCTCATGCTGTTTGCCAGCTCGGGCGAAGGGTCGAGATCATATTTTTCGGAGAGATGCGCGCGCTGCGCGGGTAGGTCGAACACGGGACTGTTTTCTGCCTGAGAAAATTGATGCGCCTTACGTACCGGATTCAATTTAAATTGAACACCACTCAAAAAAGAAATTTGTGCTGAATTTCGCCGATCCCTTAGAACCATTTGCCTTATTGCATGTTTCGCGTCTGCCTGAGGCTGACGTTCTGTCATGTCTATTCGACCACAAGTCGAGGTAGTCGCGTTTTGGCTGCGCAAGACGCGACTAAGAATTTCTCAGGTTTTCAGGGTTGCGGCGTGCCCACGCTCGTTAAGGCTTGGAACATGGCAGATGTCGGCTCATGACCTGACTTGCTCAGATTGTTAGTACTATCTTGCCCGTGGTTTCTCCGGCCTCTAAGCGCCGATGCGCTTCTGCCGCCTCGGTCAGCGGCAATTCGGTAATCTGAGGACGAAGAACGCCTCTGCCCAATAGTTCAAATACCCGTTTCATGTCCTCGCTGAATGCTTGTGGTTTGTCCCCGAAATACGTGTAAATGTCGCTGACCCTCAGCGCGTTGGATTTCTGAAAGTGTCGGGCCAGATCATCTGCAAATGTACCTGCAGGGGGGCCTGCAAGAAATCCAAAGATCACAGCTGTGCCCAAGGGTGCGAGCACCTCAAGGTCGGACTTCACGGTCTCACCCGAGATTGGGTTAAGAGTCAGATCAACCCCGCGCCCACCGGTGATTTCCTTTACACGTGTGGCAAAATCTTCGTTCACATAGTCGATCACGTGGTCCACGCCTTGTGTTTGGGCGTAATGAATTTTACCTGGGCTGACAGATGCAATAACCGTTAACCCAAGGTGCTTTGCAATCTGCACGGCCATCGTGCCGACACCGCCAGCCGCTGCGTGAATTAGCACGTTGTCGCCAGCTTTGGCGTTCCCCAGATTGACGAGCATATGCCAAGCGGTCATTGCATTTACTGGCATAGCTGCAGCGGTTGTGTAACGGATGTCATCGGCGATTTGTGTGACGTAGGGAGCGGCGATGACGGAATGGCTGCTATATCCACCAGCTCCAATCGGCCCAATCCATGAAACGCGGTCACCAATTGCAAATCCTTCAACGCCTTCGCCTAAGGCCTCAATCGCGCCGGCGCCTTCGACGCCTGGGATATGGGGTAGGTTGGGCATCATTCCTTCGGGCATTTCCCTCCGGCGGATAATCGTGTCGATAAAGTTCACAGCACTCGCGCGGTTGCGGATCAGAATTTCGCCTTTTCCGGGCGCAGGGGTTGGAAAGTCGGTGCGGCTTAGGATTTCAGGAGTGCCGGTTTCGGTTATCTGGATGGCGAAGGTCATTTTAGGGTCCTCGGAACTGTTGTTCCGAAGAAGGTAGCCTTTGCCCACATGGGTGATAATATCTACAAATGGAAATGATAATCCCATACATGAAATAATGATCTACAACGACCTTGCTCTTTTTACCGCCGTTGCCCGGCATCTAAGTTTTTCGGAAGCTGCTGGGCAGATCGGAATCCCTCTGTCTCGCGTAAGCCGCCGCATCGCCGAGCTTGAAGACCATCTTGGAGTAAGGCTTTTCGAACGCACCACCCGCCAGGTCCGACTGACCGAGGAAGGTCGCCGCCTATTGGATCGCTGTCAAAACCCGATTGAGGCGTTGCAGGGTATTGCGGGGTTTGCCGAAGACACGACTAGCCAGACAATCCGTATCACTGCGCCCCCTTTGGCGGTGCAGGACAGGATTGGACCGCTCTTGTTAGATTTCGCATCTGAGAACCCGGATATTAGGATTGATCTGACAACTTCGAACGCAGTCTTGGATTTCTTCCGCGACAACATCGATTTGGCCTTCCGCGTTGGCCCTTTGCAGGATTCCGGGTTGGTGGCACGCAAGCTCTGGAGCTTGACTTACGACTTTTGTGCTAGCCTGGAATTTCTTGACGCGCATGAAATCCGAGGCCCGATTTCTTTGGATCGATTGCAGGAGTTGCCCAGCCTTGTCTCGCGGCAGCCTTGGCTGATGCAATCGGGCGTTCAGATTAAACCCCGCAAAATAGTGCACGAGTTCGACACGCTCGACATGCTCGCAGGCGCGGCCCGGAGGGGCATGGGGATCACCGTACTGCCGCGCGACATGGTGACAGAGGGCTTGCATCCGGTGACAGTTGGCGAGGCGAAACCAGTCCGGCGCGATATGTTTGCAGTTTATCCCAGCCGCCGTTTGTTGCCTGCGCGAGTGCGTAAACTTATCGAATTCATGGTCTCTGAGTGACGGGTATGGAGAGCATAATGGTTTCCAAAAGGACTTGACCGAGCGGCGCAGTGCGCAGGTCATAACTATTTTTCGGGTCATCCCTTGGCGCCGAAGGACGCGATCGACTTCACCTTCAAGATTATGGCTGTGTGTCATCAATGCATGACGGGCATTCATAAAGTGCTCAAGATCGAGGTCCGGACCCGATTTGTTGGGAGTTTTGGCCGTAGCCTGGAGCCTGTTAGAAACCGCTGATCTATGAGAGATCAGGCATTCAAGGAGTAACTGTCTATGTGAATTTAGTGCTCCTAGGTTGTGCAGTTCAGGGTATTTCCTTCGGACCAAGGCCTCAGCATCAAACGTCGTTGTCTATCGAAAGACACAACCAGTGAGGCATGGGCGAAGCGATTCCACCACGTTCTGGTTGGTTAACCAGGGTACGGCAGAACTGTCTTGTTTGCTCACTCTAACGACACCCATAGAACTCGGGCGTCTTCTTCGCTGGTGGAGATACAGCCGTGTCCCATGCCGCTGTCGTAATAGAGAGAGTCACCGGCCTTCATCGGCAAGGGGCGATAGTGTTCAGAAACAAAAATTAGCTCTCCGCTAATCACATACATGAACTCCTCGCCGGTGTGGCGGATCCAGTTTTCGAATTCAGAGATGTCTCGTGCCTTGATTGTAGCGATGTAGGGCAGCATCCTTTTGCTGGTCAATTCCGAGCAAAGCAACTCATGTAGATAGGTGGGCGTGTCTCGTGTCTCGCCCTGACCTTTGGGGGTATAATCTCGGCGTCCTGAAATCCCCGTTTGTCCGGACTGGAGAAACAGTTGCGGCGTGCTCATATCAAGCGCCTGCGTCAACCTTCTGACAATGTCAAAACTGGGTCTCGTTTGGTTGTTTTCGATCTTTGACAAAGTTGACCGACCGATTCCCGCAGCCCGCCCGGCCTCTTCCAAAGTCCAGCCTTTTGCGCGGCGCGCATCGCGAATTGAGCGACCCAAGGCCGCCCCTTCGTCCTGATTTTCCTGTCCGGCAACATCACCGCGGTTTTCTTCGGACATAGGAATCTCCTTTTTTTTCAAAGGTTACTGAATTCCCTCTACCTGCACAACTTCACATTAAAGAGATCGTTGTTGCTTTGAATGTACAAATTCCACTATAGGAAACAAAGTTTCATCAACGAGATTCGATGGCGCAGGAGGAGATCATGTTCACAACTTCGCTTACACAGGCTGATCCGGTTATCGCTGAATCGATAGCGCGGGAAGGTCGACGTCAGGCCGAGCAGATTGAGCTTATCGCATCTGAGAACATCGTTTCTCAGGCGGTGATCGACGCACAAGGCTCCGTACTGACAAACAAGTACGCCGAGGGTTACCCGGGTCGCCGCTATTATGGTGGGTGCGAGTATGTGGATGAGGTTGAATCTGAGGCCATCGAACGGCTGAAAAAGCTGTTCGGTTGCGAATTTGCAAACGTCCAGCCGCATTCCGGGGCACAGGCCAACGGCGCGGTAAAGCTGGCGCTGCTGAGCCCCGGCGACACGATCTTGGGCATGTCGCTGGATGCAGGTGGCCACCTGACCCACGGTGCGAAACCAGCGCAGTCCGGCAAATGGTTCCGTCCGGTCCAATACGGCCTGACCGAAGCTGGCCTGATCGACTACGATCAGGTTGAAGAGTTGGCAAAGGCCGAAAAGCCTAAACTGATCATTGCAGGTGCGTCAGCCTATTCGCAAAAAATCGACTTTGCTCGTTTCCGCGCCATTGCGGACGAAGTCGGTGCATGGCTGCTGGCCGATATGGCCCATATCGCCGGTCTGGTCGCAACTGGGCTACACCCCTCGCCCATCGGTCACGCGCATGTGGTCACGTCGACCACACACAAGACCCTTCGCGGGCCGCGTGGTGGGATCATTCTGACCAATGACGAGGCGCTGGTGAAAAAAATCAACTCTGCCGTTTTCCCCGGTCTTCAGGGTGGCCCACTGATGCACGTGATTGCTGGTAAGGCCGTTGCATTTGGCGAGGCGCTGAAACCCGAGTTCAAAGAGTATATGCAGCGGGTTGTCGACAGCGCATCCGCTCTGGCGAACGTTATGATGGCGCGCGGATGTGATATCGTCTCGGGTGGTACTGAAAACCACTTGATGCTGGTCGACTTGCGCCCACTGGGCGTGACCGGCAAAGACGCCGAGGCCGCGTTGGAGCGTGCTGGGTTCACCTGCAACAAGAATAGCGTACCGGGTGATCCAGCAAAACCCACTGTAACCAGCGGTATTCGACTGGGAACCGCAGCGGGCTGTAGCCGCGGGTTCGGTCCGGATGAGTTCACGCAGATTGGCCACCTGATTGGCGACGTGCTGGACGCTCTGGCCCAGTCGCCTGAGGGCGACGCGACAGTCGAAGCTGAAACCCGTGAAAAAGTTCGCGCCCTGTGCGCCAGCCATCCGATTTACTGAGAGAAAAGCCAATGAGCATCTACGACCTCATCGTCATCGGGGGCGGCCCCGGCGGTTATGTTGCTGCAATCCGTGCCGCTCAGCTGGGTATGAAAGTGGCCTGCGTCGAAGGGCGCGGTGCACTTGGCGGAACATGTTTGAATGTGGGGTGCATCCCCTCCAAAGCGTTGCTGACCTCCTCGGCGAAGTATGCCGAGCTTGCACACCTCTCCTCCCATGGCATTTCCGTCGAGGGGGCCGGCATCGACATCCCAGCAATGATGGGACGCAAAGATAAAATCGTTGGAGATTTGACCAACGGGATCGCCTTTCTGTTTAAGAAAAACGGCGTGGATCTAATCGACGGCTGGGCCAGTATTCCAGCTGACGGTCAGGTTAAGGTCGGAGATGACCTCTATGAGGCAAAGAACATCCTGATCGCCACCGGTTCTGAACCGACACCCCTTAGCGGGATCGAGATTGACGAACAGGACATCCTAAGCTCGACCGGAGCTATCGCGCTCGAGACAGTACCCGAGCATCTGGTTGTTGTCGGGGCCGGGGTAATTGGTTTGGAGCTTGGTCAAGTTTGGGCGCGTCTGGGTGCCAAGGTCACTGTGGTCGAATACCTCGACCGAGTACTGCCTGGGATCGACGGCGAGGTCGCCAAACTCGCGCAGCGTGCGCTGTCAAAACGTGGGCTGAAATTCCAACTGGGCCGTGCTTTGAAAACCATCGAAAAGACCGAGGCGGGTTTAGTCCTGTCCTTGGATCGGGTCGGCAAAGACAAGGAAGAGGTGATCGAGGCCGACAAAGTCCTGATCGCCGTCGGACGTCGCCCCGTCACGCGCGGGCTTGGGCTTGAAGATCTGGGAGTGGCCCTTGACCCGCGCGGATTTGTTCAAGTGGACCACACATTCCGTACGTCGGTACCCGGCATTTACGCCATCGGCGATTGCGTGCCCGGACCGATGCTGGCGCACAAGGCCGAAGAAGACGGCGTCGCCTGCGTTGAGATGTTGGCGGGGCAGGGCGGACATGTGGACTACAACACTGTGCCAGGCGTTGTTTACACTGATCCCGAGGTTGCTTCGGTAGGTCTGACCGAAGAGGCGTTAAAAGATGCGGGCACCGAATATTCGGTCGGCAAGTTTGCTTTCATGGCGAACTCGCGTGCCCGGTCAACCGGAGAAACCGATGGTGCGGTCAAGGTGCTGGCTGATCCAAACGGAAAAATCCTCGGTGCGCATATCTGTGGTGCTCACGGCGGTGATCTGATCGCGGAACTCGTTCTGGCGATGACCAAAGGCGCCACCGTCGCCGAGGTCGCAGCCGCTTGTCACGCACATCCGGCCATGGGCGAGGCAGTCAAAGAAGCCTGCCTTGATGCCATGGGCCGCGCAATTCACGCGTAAAAGGGAACTGCAAGATGACCATCCAGCTTCGCCCCCGACATCCGGAAAAAGCCAAGAAGGCTGACAGTGTCATCCCGCGCAAACCAAAGTGGATTCGACGCAAGAAGATCGAAAGCGCTGAGTACTACGAAACACGTCGTCTGATGCGTGATCACGATCTGGCAACGGTTTGCGAAGAGGCCGCCTGTCCGAATATAGGTGAATGTTGGTCCAAGCGTCACGCTACAATGATGATAATGGGCGAGGTTTGCACGCGTGGTTGCTCTTTTTGCAATGTAGCGACCGGGCGGCCTGACGAATTGGACGTGTTCGAACCTGGACGCGTCGCGGCAGCGGTGAAAAAGCTGGGCCTCCGGCATGTCGTGATTACATCTGTCGATCGCGATGATTTGGCTGACGGCGGTGCTGAGCACATCGCTCAGACGATCCGAGCGGTACGTCATCAGAACCCCGGCACCACGGTTGAAGTTCTGACCCCAGACTTTCTTGGAAAAGGGACTGCTGCAAATCTGGTATTTGAAGCGGCACCAGACGTTTTCAACCATAATCTGGAAACTGTGCCGCATCTTTATCCAACGGTTCGTCCCGGTGCTCGGTACTACACTTCGCTTCGGCTGCTGGATGATGCCAAACGCGCGAAACCTGAGATTTTTACCAAATCGGGCTTGATGGTCGGTCTTGGTGAAAGCCTCAGTGACGTGCGTCAAGTGATGGACGACCTGCGCGCCGCAAATGTCGATTTCCTGACCGTCGGCCAGTACTTGCAGCCGACCCCGAAGCACCACCCGATCGATCGTTTCTGGTCACCGGAAGAGTTCGCCCAACTGGAGCAAATCGCGCGATCCAAGGGCTTTCTACACGTGTCGGCCACTCCGCTGACCCGTTCGTCGTTCCACGCGGACGAAGACTTTGCCGCCCTCAAGCAAGTCCGCCAACAGGCGATTGCAGCCGGGGCATAATCCAGACGCACTAGGGAGGAATACCATGGAAGCGTTAAATTCAATCGTAGGGGCCATCAATGGCGTCGTGTGGGGGCCGCTGATGCTGGTTCTCATTCTAGGCGTTGGCTTCTTCCTGCAGGTGGGGCTGAAGTTCATGCCGATCCTGCGCATTGGCACAGGCTTTAGCCTGCTGTTCAAAGGCCGTGAGGGCCAGGGCGAAGGGCAGATCAGCCCGTTCAACGCGCTGATGACCTCGCTGTCAGCGACCATCGGTACGGGTAACATCGCCGGTGTGGCCACTGCTGTCTTCCTGGGCGGTCCGGGCGCTTTGTTCTGGATGTGGATGACCGCCCTGGTGGGCATGGCCACCAAATACGCCGAGGCCGTCTGCGCGGTGAAATACCGTGAAAAGGACGAGCTGGGCAACTTCGTCGGCGGCCCGATGTACTACATCAAGAACGGATTGGGTGCGAAATGGGCCTGGCTGGGCGTCGCCTTCGCACTGTTCGGCGCAATCGCAGCCTTTGGCATCGGTAACGGCGTACAGGCCAACGGAGTGGCGCAGGTTCTCGAATCGAACTTTGGCGTGAACACCTCGGTCACTGGTGTGGTTCTGATGGTGCTGACCGCAGCCGTTATTCTGGGCGGCATCACCCGCATCGGTGCGGTTGCCGGTAAGCTGGTTCCGTTCATGGCGATCGCTTACATCATCGCAGGCCTGCTGGTTCTGATCATCAATATCGCAGAAATCGGCAACGCGTTGTCGCTGGTTTTCACCTATGCCTTCACCCCGTCGGCCGCCGAAGGTGGTTTCGCAGGTGCGGCTGTTTGGGCCGCCATCCGTTTTGGTGTGGCACGTGGTGTCTTCTCGAACGAAGCGGGTCTGGGTTCTGCCCCGATTGCGCACGCCGCGGCTGAGACCAAAGGTCCGGTCAACCAGGGCCTGATCGCGATGCTGGGTACGTTCATCGACACCATCATCGTCTGCTCTATCACCGGTCTGGCAATCATCGCTTCGGGTGCATGGACCTCGGGTGAATCTGGCGCGGCACTGACCTCGCTGGCCTTCGCGACCTCGCTGCCGGGCGGCGGTCACCTGATCGCGATTGCTCTGTCGATCTTCGCCTTCACCACCATCCTCGGCTGGTCGTTCTATGGCGAGAAATGCGTGGAGTTCCTGTTGGGCGTCAAATCGCTGATGCCATACCGCGTGCTCTGGATCGTAGCGATCTATTTCGGCGCAACTGCGGATCTGGGTTTCATCTGGCTGCTGGCGGATACGCTGAACGCCATGATGGCTATCCCGAACCTGATCGCCCTGGCCCTGTTGAGCCCGATCGTCTTCAAACTGACGAAAGAATTCTTTGCCTCGGGTGGCAAGTCAGAAGAGCCGGGTGGCACGCCTGCCGAATAGTCTTTGACGAAATACGGGGGGCCGTCCCGGCCCCCCGCCTTTGAAACAGAATTCTATATCTCGAGGAGAGACGTGATGGCCACGAAAATCCTGCTGCCCATTGATCACGGCGACGACCGCTCGTGGAAACAAGCACTGCCGGTTGCTTTGGAACAAGCGAAGTTCTACGGTGCCGAACTGCATGCGGTTGCCGTCATCCCCGAGATTATTCAACTGCCGAACCTGCCCGCCAACTATGGCGCTGGTGCCAAGGATCACGTCCGCAATGCGGTTCAGGCCATTCTGGATCATGGCAATGCCTCCGATGTGGCGATCCATATCGAAGAAGGCAGTGTCTATCGCGAAATCCTAAAGCTTGCCTACAAGGAAGGCTTTGATCTGATCGTCATGGCGTCGACCAAAGGCGATTTCCCAAATTATGAGATTGGTCCGAACCTCGCCCGTGTGGTGCGCAACGCGCATTGCACCGTGATGGTTGTTCGCGACCAGTCCCGCTGATTGAGAGGCTACAGAAATGACTTCACCAAAACGCACTCCTTTGTATGACTTGCATGTTGAGTTGGGTGGCAAGATGGTTGATTTTGCTGGTTGGGAGATGCCTGTTCAGTATCCTTTGG
>NZ_JBQFTS010000011.1:0-131053 GCF_056538765.1 Ruegeria sp. BE9
CGTCGCCCGCGCCTATGACGAGGCCCGTGGCATCGACACCCCCCGCATCTGGACCGCACAACGCGATCTCCAAATGTGGGAAGACCTGCAAAGTTGAGGAAATACCGCCCCATTTGATCCAGATCGTTTTTCCCACGGAAAATCGATGAAACCATTGGGCAAGACCGTCGGCGCACTCGTGCCGGCGGACGCGACCTTTGCGCCATCGGCGCCAAAGCTTCGGGGGAAAGCCCATGAACAAGATTTTCGAAGTTCCACTCTATGCCTATGAGCGCAGCCCGGATCAGGATGCCGCAATACCGGTACGCCACAAGGTCATCGTGATCGGTGCCGGGCCGGTCGGTCTGGCTGCCGCGATCGATCTGGCGCAACAAGGGATCGAGGTTGTCGTTTTGGATGACAATGACAAGGTCAGCTTTGGCAGCCGTGCCATATGCTTTTCCCAGCGCACATTGGAAATCGCCGACCGTCTGGGCGCAGGAAAACCGATGCTGGACAGAGGCGTTCTGTGGGATGCCGGCAAAGTCTATTTCGACAACCGGCAGGTCTATGAGTTCAATCTGCAGCCGGACAGCGGTTATGCAAACCCAGCCTTCATCAATCTTCAGCAATACTACGTCGAAGATGCTCTGATGGCACGTGTACGAGAATTACAGGCTGAGGGTGCCCCGATCGAAGTCCGCGGCCGCAACAAGGTCGAGGCCATCGGCACCCATGACACACATGTCACGCTAGAAGTTGAAACACCCGAAGGCCCTTATAACATCGAGGGTGAGTGGCTGATCGCTTGTGACGGCGCAAGCTCTCCTGCCCGCCGCATGCTGGGCTTGGAGTTCGAGGGGCGCGTATTCGAGGACAACTTCCTGATCGCCGATGTCGTGATGGAGGCGGATTTCCCTTCCGAACGCTGGTTCTGGTTCGATCCACCTTTCAATCGCGGGCAATCCGCCCTGCTGCACAAACAACCCGACAATGTCTGGCGCATTGACCTGCAACTTGGCTGGGACATCGACAAAGAGCGCGAAAAACGGCCCGAAAACGTGATCCCGCGCCTCAAGGAAATGTTGGGCGCGGATGTTGAGTTCGCTCTTGAATGGGTATCGATTTATACCTTCCAATGCCGCCGGATGGATCGTTTCCGCTATGGGCGGGTGCTTTTTGCCGGAGACAGCGCCCATCAGGTCAGCCCATTTGGGGCACGTGGGGCCAACTCAGGAATACAAGACACGGATAACCTGTGCTGGAAACTCAAGCTTGTAATCGAAGGAAAGGCGCCAGAGCTGCTGCTGGACAATTACAGCTTTGAGCGTGTGCAGGCCGCTGATGAAAACATCCGCATGTCTACTCGATCAACTGATTTCATTACTCCTAAGTCCCGCATGTCACGGCTGTTGCGGGATGCTGTACTTGATCTCAGCGAGCACTTCGAATTCGCGCGCCCAATGGTCAATTCCGGACGACTGAGCACACCCTGTACGTACGAAGGATCTTCGTTGAGTTCGGCGGATGCTCTGAACGGGCCCGAAATGACACGCCCAGGATCCGCCTGCCCGGATGCGCCACTTGGCGATGAATTCCTGTTACCCAAACTGGCAGGTAAGTTCACCCTGCTAACCATCGATGCGGACGCCCCAGATTTGATCGAAGAAAGCGGGATCGAAGCCTCACGTCTCGCCCTCTCGGTCAAGGACGACCTGACACTGGAACTCAAGCGGCGTTATCTGGGCGACGCAGACAGTGCAGTGTATCTGATCCGCCCCGACCAACACGTTGCAGCACGACGCGATAGCTTCGAAGAAAACGCTTTCCGGCAGGCGATCCGCCGGGCAACAGGTAAGGAGTAAGCAAAATGGCCGATCTGATCCTCACCCCCAATCTCGATAACGCCGATGATTTCTATGCCGGCCTGCTGAATGCTCATGAAGGGTTGGAGCAAGCCGAAAGCGATGCGCTGAACGCACGGCTCCTGCTTGTACTGGCGAACCATATTGGTGACTCCAACGTACTGGCACAGGCCCTGGACGCAGCTGCGCTAAGGGAAGGCTGACTGTATGAGTGATGTGATCCTGTATGACTATTGGGGATCATCAGCCAGTTATCGGGTCCGCATAGCATTGAACATCGCAGGCATCGCTTATCGTGCCATTTCAGTCGATCTGAGGGCCGGAGAGCAGGGTTCAGGTACGCATCTTGCCCGCAACCCCCAAGGCCTCGTGCCTGTGCTGGAAATTGACGGACTTCAACTGACGCAATCGTTGGCAATTATCGAATACCTAGACCAAACGCGGGGTCTGGGGCTTTTCCCATCTGACCCGGCACTCCGCGCGCAGGCAACTGCCCTTGCTCAGTCTATTGCCGTAGATGTGCATCCGATTTGCAACCTGTCTGTAGCTCAATACGCATCTACGCTGGCCGGGAACACTGAGGGAATGCCCGGCGATTGGATGCGTCACTTCATACGACCGGGGCTACTGGCTTTCGAGACACTGCTTGGCAAGTTCGAACAGGCCCCCTTTTGTACTGGGATTCGACCCGGCATAGCCGACCTGTGCCTGATGCCCCAGATGTACAATGCCCGACGGTGGGATGTTGACCTGTCTGACCTGCCCCGTGTGTTAGGGGTCGAAGCCGCTTGCGCTGAGCATCCAGCTTTTATCGCCGCGCATCCTGACAAGCACTCCCCGTCGTGAACACGCGCACAGGCGATGTGTGCAGGCATGAATAGGAAGCGCTGCCCATAGACCTTATAGTCTTCTCAAAGGCTGTAGGAGGCTTCCATGCCCAAAATCACTGGCTATCACGCCCATGTCTATTTTGATGCTGACACGCAGGACACCGCGAAAGAAGTCTGCGAAGAAGCCGTCCGCCTGTTCTCCGTCGAGATGGGTCGTATGCATGCCAAAAACGTTGGTCCTCACCCACGTTGGAGCTGCCAACTTGCCTTCACCCCGGCCGTTTTCGAACAGGTGTTTCCCTGGTTAATGCTGAACCGGCAGGGCCTGACCATCTTCACGCACCCAGAAACCGGCGATCATCTTGCAGACCACCGGGACCGCGCCGTCTGGATGGGGGAGATGCTGGATCTTGATCTATCCATTTTCGATCGTGCCGAACCTAAGTAATCCTAGCATATAGTTGAATTACTACACTACGAGCGTATTCTAGTAGCTGGCCAATTGAAGGTTTCTTCTGGATGGTAGGCTTTAACAGAAACAGTGATTTTGGAGACGCCTGCAACTATTGCCGTGCACATCCTGTGTCTGCCGTCATCCAAAGATATCCGGTTTGCTCTACCGATATTGACACTTGGAAGGTCACCAGTTGGCACAAACCCACCGCGGTACTTGAAGTCAGAGAACAGCTTTTCCAGAAATTCTAAACGTTTTGATATCTGTGCTTCGTTTTCATATCGTTTGACGTTGCCGTGGTTGCGAATGAACTGCAGCCACTCGGTATCGTCCCACGCCAAGCCGTCATGAAAGTGACGTTTTAACGAATCCAGAAAAGCATAGTTGTCCATGCTAACCATGCCAATTTCCGCTTCATCCGGTTGTTCGTATTTTGATGACCAGAATAGCCGTCGATCTATTGGAATGTCCCAATCTCCGACCTTTTCAAGGAAAGACCTCCTTGGCTGGGATACGAAAAACTCTGGATACTGAACGTATTTTATGGCTTGCGGAGAAATCTCAATTACTGAGGATTTTTTTTTAAGTTGAACAAAACCCTTATGGGTTCTTTCTTACTACACTTTAGTCGGTGTAGTGAGTGAACACTCCAGTCATCCCCCAACACCCGCGAGAACATCTGTTTGTGCCATTCGATGCTGGAATCGACATCCAAGTCTTCAAACTCAGGGCGCGGTTGGCCCTGATCTGTATAACGTGCGGCACGGGTGCTGCCCTCGACAAATATCTGGGAGGTCTTTTCACTGCAAGCTAGCAGCGTGTCCTCCATTTCTTCCGGCCCTTTCAAGGCATAAATTCGGTGCAGAACACTTAGAAGCAGGACCGCGTCCCATTTCCCCTTGGAGTTCAGAAACTCTCTGGAAACTGCCAAATTATGGAAAGACGAATTTTTGTGCGCGTTTGAAATCGAGGAGTTGTATTCCTTCTTGGCGATTTCCAGCCCGACGGTTTCATGGCCGTTTTCAGCTAAGTACCTGCTGGTCTCTCCATTATTTGAACCGACATCAAGCAACAGAAGGTTTGGGCCAAGTTCCTCAAGGATAATGCTGTTCCTCAAATCGAAACTCATGTGGTTTTTATTAAAGTTCAGCATTTGGAGGGCCGTTCCTTCGTATCGATTTCAAGCCGCACTATCGTGTGTTTGATCGCCATTGACAACAACCCACAGAGGTCGTTCGGACACGCCACTGCGTGCGTGGAAAATTTACCACGCATCGGCTAAACGACGTGTCCATTACAAACCCAATCCTTCACACAAAACTAGCCCAGCTCGCGTGCCTGATCGCGTAGTTTGAATTTTTGGATCTTGCCTGTTGAGGTCTTCGGCAAGGCTCCGAACACCACAGTTTTGGGTGCTTTGAAATGGGCCATGTTGTCCCGACAAAACGAGATTATGTCCGCTTCGGTTGCCTGTACTTCCGGCTTGAGTTCGACAAAGGCACAAGGTGTTTCGCCCCATTTCTCATCGGGTCGCGCGACCACAGCGGCCTCCATCACTGCGGGGTGTTTGTAGAGGATATCCTCAACTTCGACAGATGAGATATTCTCGCCACCCGAGATGATGATGTCCTTGGAACGGTCCTTTAGCGCGATATAGCCGTCCGGGTGCATGACCCCCAGATCGCCCGAAGCGAACCAACCACCTCGGAATGCTTTGTCCGAGGCCTCGGCGTTTTTCAGATAGCCTTTCATGACGACGTTGCCTTGCATGAAAATCTCGCCCATGGTCTCGCCATCTGCGGGCACAGGCTCCAGAGTATCCGGATCAGCAACCATGAGCCCTGACAACGCCGTGTAGGGAACGCCCTGACGGACCTTAAGCGCCGCGCGTTCCTCGGCCCCTTTACTGTTCCACTCGTCTTTCCACGCACACACAACTGAAGGGCCGTAGGTTTCGGTCAGTCCATAAACATGGGTTACTTCGACACCCATGCCTTCCATCTTTTCGATCACGGCAGCTGGCGGTGGAGCTCCTGCGGTCATCACCTTGATCTCATGATCGAAGTCTTTCAGGTGATCCGGTGCGTTCGCCAGCATGTTCAAAACAATCGGCGCACCGCAGAAATGAGTAACCTTTTCATCGCGGAAGGCTGCATAGATCGGCTCGTCCCGCACCGCCCGCAGGCAGACCGAAACCCCGGCATTGGCCGCAATCGCCCAAGGGAAACACCAGCCGTTGCAGTGGAACATCGGCAAGGTCCACAGGTAGACCGAATGCTTAGGCATGTCCCAATCGAGCAAGTCTGATTGCGCATTCAGCGTCGCGCCCCGGTGGTGGTACACGACCCCTTTCGGGTTGCCAGTGGTGCCAGAGGTATAGTTCAGCGTGATCGCGTCCCATTCGTCCTCGGGTAAGGACCACGCGAAATCAGGATCGCCCTCAGTCAGCAGCGCATCATAGGTCAGGCTGCCCAGCTTTTCCCCGCCGTCAAAGCTGGGGTCTTCGATGTCGATGACCAGAACGTCATGATCGACCTGTTTCAGAGCTTCTTTCACCACGCCCGAAAACTCGGGATCGACAAGCAACACCTTTGCCTCAGCGTGGTTCAGGATGAACGCGATGATCGGCGCGTCCAACCGCGTGTTGATCGTGTTCAGAACAGCACCCGCCATAGGAACACCAAAATGCGCCTCGTACATTTCCGGGATGTTGGCTGCGATGATCGAGACCGTATCACCCTTGCCGATTCCCCGAGCGGATAACGCTCCAGCCAAACGACGGCATCGGGCATAGGTTTCCGCCCAGCTAAAACGGCGGTCACCGTAAACAACGGAAGGGTAGTCAGGGTAGATTTTAGCAGTACGTTCAATAAAACTCAGCGGCGACAATGGCGTATAGTTCGCACGGTTTTTGTCCAAATGACGCTCGTAGATGTTGGCCCCTGTCATCTGCTGACCCTCCCAGTTCAATTCTCGAGCGACTTGATCACAAAGCGGCCCGTCTAGCAAACCCGTAGAAATACGCCGAAGGCATGGACTGGCGATACGGGATGGTGCAATCTGGCCCTATCTACAGATGGCCTTTCGCGGTGATCTGGGCCATCAAAAGTTCCAAGCCGGGGCGGCAGCGTTCCCGCAACTTGCACATCCAATACTTCTGAAAGGACATGTCATGGACGGCACGTTCAACGAAAACGATCTTTCCCGCGTCGTCGAAGCCGACCGCGCCCACATCTGGCACCACCTGATCCAGCACAAACCCTTTGAAACCAATGATCCCCGCATCATTGTCGAAGGCAAAGGTATGCGCGTTTGGGACCAGAACGGCAAAGAGCATCTGGATGCAGTTTCGGGCGGTGTGTGGACCGTCAACGTAGGCTACGGCCGCGAATCGATCTGTAAGGCCGTGTATGATCAGCTGATGAAGCTGTGTTATTTCGCCAATTCCGCCGGTTCGATCCCAGGGGCGATTTTCGCTGAAAAGCTCATCGAAAAGATGCCGGGCATGAGCCGTGTTTACTACACCAACTCAGGCTCGGAGGCGAACGAGAAGGCGTTCAAGATGGTTCGCCAGATCGCCCACAAAAAGTACGGCGGCAAGAAGACCAAAATCCTGTACCGCGACCGCGACTACCACGGCTCGACCCTGGCAGCGATGTCCGCAGGCGGTCAGGACGAGCGCAACGCACAATACGGCCCCTTCGCACCTGATTTCGTGCGCGTGCCGCATTGCATGGAATACCGCAAGCACGAGCTGGACGGCGCACCTGTCGAGAACTTTGGCGAGTGGGCAGCGGACCAGATCGAAGAGGTCATCCTGCGCGAAGGTCCCGACACCGTCGGCGCCCTATGCCTTGAGCCGGTTACCGCTGGCGGCGGCGTGATCGAAGCACCCGAGGGCTATTGGCAGCGCGTGCAGGAAATCTGCAAGAAGTACGACATACTGCTGCATATCGACGAGGTCGTCTGCGGTGTTGGCCGCACGGGTACATGGTTCGGCTACCAGCAATATGGTGTGAAGCCAGACTTCGTAACCATGGCTAAGGGTGTTGCCTCAGGCTATGCGGCGATTGCCTGCATGGTCACCACCGAGGAAGTCTTTGAGATGTTCAAAGACGATGCGGCTGACCCCATGAACTATTTCCGCGACATCTCGACCTTTGGTGGTTGCACCGCCGGTCCAGCGGCCGCAATCGAGAACATGCGCATCATCGAAGACGAAAACCTGCTGGGCAATTGTGCGTCCATGGGTGATCGCATGATGGGTAACCTGCAAGCGTTGATGGAAAAGCACAAAGTCATCGGCGACGTACGCGGCAAGGGCCTGTTCCTGGGCGCTGAACTGGTTGCGGACCGCGGCAGCAAGGAGCCGGTAGACGAAAAGCTGGCACAAGCGGTTGTGGCCGATTGTATGGCGCAGGGCGTGATCATTGGTGTCACCAACCGCTCAGTCCCAAGTCGCAACAACACACTTTGCTTCTCGCCCGCTCTGATTGCGACAGCAGACGATATCGATCAGATTACAGATGCGGTCGATGGCGCGCTGGGACGTGTGTTCGGGTAAACCGACCTCACCCTGAAAGAATGAAACCGGCACGAAGAGTGCCGGTTTTTTTGTACCGCTTGTCAAAGCTACATTTTGGTCAGTAGCTGTTTCGGGCAGAACCCTTACAAACTGACTTCCGGGATACGCGCATCTCTTGGATCTTCGGAATAGTCAAAGTTATCGAAAACCCAACTCATAGAGCGCTTCACTGCTTCGATCGACTTGTCGTCATAAAAGTCCGCGACCGGTACATCCCCCCATTTTCGGATGCCCTTATTAAATTCGGGCAAAGGCTCAAGGGGCTTGTCAAAACCTAACTTGTTAGCAATGCGTGACAGGTCATCGGCAAGGCATTCGTATCGAATTGCGTCCTGTGCGACGAACTCGTCACCAATCTTAACAATATCAGAATCCGTCGCGTATCGAGGCCGGACGCAAAACCGCCGGAAGGCAGTCCTGACCTCGTCAAAACTGTCGGACCTGACGATTTCATCCTCGCGCCGCAACCAAAAGAAGTGGGATACAACACGGTCAAAAGGGTTTCGGACAGCCGTAAATCGGAAATACGAATTCCACTTTTCCTCTCCCAACCGGCGACGCACACGAACAGCAGGAATGTGCGGTCTCCACCCGTCCGGGGCCGGTCCACGGGCCACACCTTCGCCATAGCGCTTTTCCGAAAGGTCCAAAGGAAGATCATCGTCAAGTTTAGTGCAAAACGGGAATAACGCGCGTTCAATACTTGTCCCGGCCGTTTTCCGGGATTTCAAAAAGACGAACTTGTACTTGTTGCTGATGGCAACCATTTTTCACCTACTCAAAACGTCTTTGGTTCTTCAATCAGTTTCGCACGACAGGGCGTATGCCGAACTGGTTACCTGATCTTTCAGAACGGACTTTTAACGAGAAACCCGTGCGTTTCCAGCCTTACCTTTCAGCCAAAGTAGCAGGTGTTGTTTTCGGACAAACTGGGCCCACCAAAAGCTGATGCACGCATCTGTGCTAAGAGCGCGAAGGACACCCCCTTCCGACTTGACGACCGTCCGCAGAAAGATAACCGTGTGATCATATTCGCGACGAGACCAAGAATGAAAACGCTATTATGTGTTGGTGACTCACATTCCCGATTGATCGGAACAAAACCAGCGGGGTCGCGTTTCAGATATGGACGGGTCAGCCCTATCGTAATCGATGGGTTCGACACAGCCAATGTGATCAGCATTAAGGGAGCAACCGCCGCAGGTTTTTACCCCAAGAATGGCCGCCAGTCCTCATTTTCCCGAGCTGCGCGGGCAATCCGAAAACTTGATCCCGATGTTGTGTGTTTTGGGTTTGGGCAGGTGGATGCAGAACTCAGTTGCTATTTCATTGCGCTCAGGGACCAGATCTCACTGGATGAAGCCGTCGCAACCCGAGTGAAGGCACTGGGCCGCTATATCGAAGCATGCCGCGATGCGGCGGGGAACCGGCGGATCATTATCAAAGGCTTGAACACTGCTACCCTGCAGGACCGAAAAGCCCTAAGCAGGACGCTGCACCGTCGTATACGCACTGTTCTGGAAATACCTCGCGGACAATTCAAGCAGAAGGCCGAAGACCTCGGCATCACAGTAGAGCGGCATTGGAAAATCAACACCGATATCTGTGAGGGGTTGCGGAAGGCCTCAATGGCGCAAGGCCTCGCCTATTTCGATCTGCGCGAAGAAACTGGACTGCCTGACAAGCCCGGGCTTTCAAAACCTGAATTTTGCGTGGGCGGCAACGATGTGCACTTGCGCCAAACACCCGAGGTTGAGGATCAGTTTTCCAAAGCTCTGGCGCGAGTGGCCCAACACAACGTGGCCGGATCTGCAATCTGATCCTGAAGACCTGAAATGAAAAAGGGCCGTCCCTGTAAGGAACGGCCCTTCATTCACTGTCTCTCGAAAGAGGATCAGGCAGCCAGAGCGGCCTGAGCTTTGGCGACGATCGCGCCGAACGCTTCCGGTTCGTGCACGGCCAGGTCGGCCAAAACTTTGCGGTCCACTTCGATACCGGCCAGATTCAGGCCGTTGATGAAGCGGGAATATGTCAGTGCTTCGTCGTGCGAGCGAACAGCAGCGTTGATACGCTGGATCCACAGCGCGCGGAAGTTACGCTTACGGTTCTTACGGTCGCGGGTTGCATACTGGTTGGCCTTGTCTACGGCCTGACGGGCAACCTTGAAGGTGCTCTTGCGGCGGCCATAGTAACCTTTGGCGGCCTTGATAACCTTCTTGTGACGGGCGTGAGTTACGGTTCCACCTTTAACGCGGGACATCTCTTAATCTCCTCTTAGCGGTCGTAGGGCATGTAGCCCTTGACGATCTTGGCGTCGGGGGCGGACAGGGTGGTGTTGCCACGGGCGTCGCGGATGAACTTTTTGGTCCGCTTGATCATGCCGTGCCGTTTGCCGGCCTGGCCAGCAAGGACCTTACCGGTCGCAGTCACCTTAAAGCGCTTTTTGGCGCTCGACTTGGTCTTCATCTTAGGCATTTCCGTCTCCTTTCAGGGTTCGGTACTAAACGCGACTCGGCATGCCATCTCGGCCGGTCACGCGATCAGAAGCGCCGTTTACGCAAGTTCGATCATACTGGCAAGGGGGTTTTGACCAGAATCTGCGCTTTTCGCAGGGTGGTCAGGCACCGGGGCGGCTTAACCGCCCCGGCTGTATGGTTCAATGGCCAAACTTGCGGATTTCGCCGCTCTTCAGCCGTTCTGCGTAGGACGCCAGTTCCTGGCGCACCACTTTCATCAAGAAGTACAGCGCAAAGACGTTCACAACCGCCATCGCAAAGATCGCTGCATCCGAGAAATCGATGACTGGACCAAGATTGGCCGCCGCACCGATGACAACGAAGATGCAGAAGATGACCTTGAAGACCAGCTCTTTGGTCTGACCTTCACCGAACAGATAGGTCCAGGCCTTCAGGCCGTAATAGGACCAGCTAATCATGGTTGAGAAGGCAAACAACACCACTGCGATAGCAAGCACATATGGGAACCAGCTAAAGGCACTTCCGAAGGCTGCCGAGGTCAGGCTGACACCAGAGTTGCCGTCAACAGTGGCAATCGCGTTTCCTGCTTCGTTCAGCATGTAGTTGCCGGTGTTTGGATCAACGATCAGCTGCTGGGTGATGATGATCACCAACGCAGTCATTGTACAGATCACAACGGTATCGATGAACGGCTCAAGCAGAGACACGAAGCCTTCTGTGATCGGCTCACTGGTCCGTACCGCCGAGTGCGCGATCGCGGCGGAACCAACGCCCGCCTCGTTCGAAAACGCCGCACGTCGGAAACCTTGGATCAGCGCACCAACCATACCGCCAGCAACACCAAGTCCGGTGAACGCACCTGCGAAGATTTGCCCGAAAGCCCATCCGATCTGATCTGCGTGCATGAGGATGATAACCAGAGCGGCCAGCACGTACATTACACCCATGAACGGCACGACCTTTTCAGTGACGCGCGCGATGGATTTCAGGCCACCAACGATCACCGCAAATACGATACCCGCAAAGACCAACCCTGTGATCCAACCCGGATACTCGCCCACGATTCCAGCAATCTGCTGGTGCGCCTGGTTGGCCTGGAACATATTGCCGCCGCCCAGCGCGCCAAGGATACAGAAGATCGAGAACAAAACTGCCAGGATTTTTCCGCCCGGCAGACCCAATTCAGCAAAGCCTTTCGACATGTAATACATCGGCCCACCTGAAACGGTGCCGTCTTCGTATTCGTTGCGGTATTTCACGCCCAGCGTACATTCAGTGAATTTCGACGCCATGCCCAGCAGACCTGCGACAATCATCCAGAAGGTCGCACCAGGGCCACCGATACCGATAGCAACCGCCACACCAGCGATGTTACCCAACCCGACAGTACCCGAAAGCGCTGTGGCCAGAGCTTGGAAGTGGCTGACTTCACCTGCATCATTAGGGTCAGAGTAATCACCCTTTACGAGGCTGATCGCATGACCAAAAAAGCGCAGCTGCACAAAAGCGAAGTACAACGTAAAGACCGTCGCAGCGACAACCAGCCACCCAACGATCCAAGGGAAGCCAGTTCCAGGGAACGGTGCAAAGATGAAGCTGACAAAAGGACCGGTAAAGTCAGCAAATGCCTGGTTGATCTTTTCGTCCAGCCCTGCAGCCTCTTGCGCCATCGCCGGAGCGGCGATCAGGCTGGCAACTGCGGAAAAACCCAGATTTCTTGAGATACTCATTTCCGTGTCTCCCCTCAGTTCACAACCGTGACAGGCACGTCGGCATGCATGACCAGATTCTGGGTCGAACTACCAAAGAGCCGTTTTTTGAAACCATCGGCCGAAGCCCGACCAACGATGATCTGCGTGCCACCGTTCTCAACGGTGATAGCATTCAACGTCTCAGCCACATCTCCGTGCCGCACGATACCGTGCGCCGTAAATCCAGCCGCGTTCAGCGCCTCAACGGTCGGAGTGACGATCCGGTTCGTAGCCAGTTCGACTTCTTCCTCGCGCCGTTTGTGCCGCAGAGCGTTTTCTTCAGGTGTTTGAAAAGTGAAAGGCGACCATTCGATGACATAAACCACCAACAACTCACATGAACCAATCCGCTCGGCCAAATCTTTGGCAAAAGCGATGGCACGTTCGCCGGTTTCTGTCCCGTCCAGTCCAATGACAATTTTAGTTGTCATGACGTTCCTCCATTATTTTTTGATTGTGCCGGGGCCCGTGCCCCCGGCAGGGCAGCCGGAACCTGGAACTTTCTGAGTAGACTACCCTTGCGCCCAAGTATCCGAGAAAAACACTGAAAAACAGAGAGGTTTTTGCGAGATACAACCAGGAAGAGGCTTTCGCGTTGAAAATAAACAAAAAAAACCGCCTATTTTTTAGGCGGTTCGAAAAGTATCACATTGATGTGTAGGGGTAGCACACCAAACTCAACCCGGGTCAGTGTTATAAATCAATCGCTCGTCACATGGCGCAATACGCAGGATATTGGTTGTTCCGGGTACGTTGAAAGGTACACCGGCAGTGACTACAATCTGGTCGGTCTCCGCCGCAAATCCGCCAGAGCGCGCCGCACGAGCCGCGTTCACCACGGCGCCTTTGAACCGCTCTAGTTCGGGTGTCATCACACAGTGACATCCCCAGGTCAGGCAAAGACGCCGCGCGGTTCCAGTAGCTGGGGTCATCGCGATAATCGGCACACCGGGACGCTCGCGTGCAGTCAACAGAGCCGTGGTACCGCTCTGTGTGAAACAGCAAATTGCCTTGATGTCGGTCTTTTCTGCGATCTCACGAGCAGCGGCTACGATCCCGTCGGCAATCGTGGTGCCCTTGGCGCTGCGTGACGATGCGATGATCTGGTCATATGTCGGGTCAGCTTCAACCTCGATGGCGACCTTATTCATGGTTTGGACCGCCTCGATCGGGTACGAGCCCGCTGCAGATTCAGCACTAAGCATAATCGCATCCGTGCCCTCATAGATAGCAGTGGCCACGTCGGAAACTTCGGCGCGGGTCGGCATCGGGCTTTCGATCATGCTTTCCAGCATTTGGGTTGCCACGATCACCGGCTTGGCTGCACTCCGGCATTTCCGCACCAATCGCTTCTGGATCGGCGGCACGGCGGAGACTGGCAGTTCGACCCCCAAGTCCCCCCGTGCGACCATAATGCCATCCGAGGCATCAAGAATGTCGTCGAATGCTTCTACCGCGGCAGGCTTTTCGATCTTGGACAGGATCGAAGCACGCCCATCTGCCAGAGCGCGGGCTTCGAAAACATCCTTGGCGCGTTGAACAAAGCTCAACGCCAACCAATCCACACCCAACTGGCAAACAAATTCCAGATCATCCCGATCCTTCGCCGACAGCGCTGCCAGCGGTAGCACAACGTCAGGCACATTCACGCCTTTACGGTTCGAGATGGTTCCACCTACCTCAACCGTACAGGTGGCGAAGTCCTGACCGCAGTCCTGAACGATCAGGCGTATCTTACCGTCGTTGACCAGCAGTCGGGCACCCGGCTCGAGCGCTGCAAAGATCTCGGGATGCGGCAGGCAAACGCGGCCTGCATCGCCGGGTGCTGGGTCAAGGTCCAACCGAAAGGCTGCTCCTTCTTCTAGTTCTTCCGCATCATTTGCGAAAACACCGACGCGCAGTTTCGGGCCTTGAAGGTCCGCCAGAATGGCAATCGGACTGTCCAGATCCTTTTCCACCTGCCGAATGATCCTATGCCTCTCACGAATCTCGTCATGGCTGCCGTGGCTCATGTTCAAACGGAAGACATCTGCCCCGGCCTCGTGCAGCGCTCGGATCATGTCATAGTCATTAGACGCCGGCCCCAGCGTCGCCACGATTTTTACTTTTCTCAGGCGTCGCATTGGTCTTGCTCTCCTCACGTCCCAAATGTTACCGCAAACATTGCTTGGAACTGCTTATTGCGCAATTCCCTTTTCTAAGCAACTGCCCTACACCTGCGACAAACTAGATGACAGGCTTATGACGTATTCTCCGTTTTTTATCCACGGCGCGGATCGCCCGTCCCGCTGGCTGATCACATGTGACCACGCAACCAATACGGTGCCCCCCGAAATCAACGGTGGAGACCTCGGGCTACCGCGTGAGGATATGGAACGTCACATTGCCTATGATGTCGGCGCCTATGAGGTGTCAAAACATCTGGGTGAAATTCTGAATGCCCCTGTTATTGCGGCGAATTTCTCGCGCCTCGTCATTGATCCAAACCGGGGTGAGGATGACCCCACCCTGCTGATGAAGCTCTATGATGGATCGATTATCCCAGGCAATCGCCACGCCGACACCGTTGAGCGGGATCGGCGCCTTAACATGTGTTATCGCCCCTATCACGAGGCGCTTGAGCGTATGGCCGGGCTGCCGCATGCGGTGATCGTATCGATGCATTCGTTCACCCGCCAATTGCGGGGAAGGGAGCCGCGCCCTTGGCATATTGGGGTCTTGCACACGCCTGACGAACGATTCTCTCGCCCATTGATCAACCGCCTTGAGGCAGAAGGTGATTTGTGTGTCGGCGTCAACGAACCTTATACCGGCGTATTACCCGGTGACGCGATTGACCGACACTGCACAGCTCATGGCCGTCCGAACGCTCTGATTGAATTGCGCAACGATCTGATAGCCGACCACGCCGGACAACGTGCCTGGGCCGAGCGGATGGCCGTCGTGTTACAGGACGCGCTGGCTGACAGCGGCCTTTGAGCGCACGTCATTGTTAGAAAAGCCCCTGACCCCCATATAATATTGGAAAGGAGGCGACCATGACTCAGGAGTTTCTGACGGCCGTCTTCGGCTGGATGGCCGTACTAAATATTGCGGTCTTATTGTTCACCACTGTGATGATTTTGCTGCTACAGGACTGGATCGCAGGCATTCACGGTAGAATGTTCCAGATGGAGCGCCCAGCCGTCAAACGGGCCTATTTTCGGTACCTTGCGAACTACAAGATTCTGACACTGATCTTCTGCATCACGCCTTGGCTGGCTTTGAAACTGGCCTGACACGCTGTTTGTTGAAACATTGCAGTTGGACCGTTAGTTCAAGAACAACGATACTGTCATCCGGAGCCAGACCATGGACAAGCAAACCGAAATCGAACTTCAGGCCGCCGCGTTCCGTCGGCTGCAAAAGCACCTGATGGAAGACCGCACCGATGTTCAGAACATCGACATGATGAATCTGGCCGGGTTCTGCCGTAACTGCCTGTCGCGCTGGTATCAGGAAGCAGCTAATGAAAAAGGCATCGAGATGGGCAAGGACGAAGCCCGTCAGATTTTCTATGGCATGACCATGGATGAGTGGAAGGCGAATTATCAGACTGAGGCCAGCCCTGAAAAACAGGCCGCTTTCGAAGTCGCCTTCGAAGAGAATGTAACGAAAAAGGGCTGATACCCGGAATCAAAAAGGCCCGCCAGATCGGCGGGCCTTTTTAGTTAGATCGCTGCCTTGCGGCTTTCGTCCAGATAGATTTCGCGAAGGCGCTTGGCGATTGGACCCGGGGTACCGTCGCCCAGCGCGACACCGTCGATCTCAACCACAGGCATCACGAACGCACTTGCCGAAGTGGTGAAAGCCTCATCCGCCTCTTTCGCCTCGTCAATTGTGAACAAACGCTCTTCAACTTCCATCTGCGCC
Organism: Ruegeria sp. BE9; assembly: GCF_056538765.1. Classification (NCBI taxonomy): domain Bacteria; kingdom Pseudomonadati; phylum Pseudomonadota; class Alphaproteobacteria; order Rhodobacterales; family Roseobacteraceae; genus Ruegeria; species Ruegeria sp. BE9. The sequence goes on from NZ_JBQFTS010000011.1 coordinate 15,854, forward strand.
TCTGCCGCCATGCGCAGCACGGCCTTACGGGTGATGCCGTGCAGAATGTCATTGGACAGCGGGCGAGTGACGATCTTACCGTTCTTGACGAAATAGGCGTTGTTGCTGGTGCCTTCCGTGACATAGCCGTCCTCGACCATCCACGCATCATCGCAGCCCGCTTTCTTGGCCATCATCTTGCCCATCGACGGGTAGAGCAACTGCACGGTCTTGATGTCGCGACGACCCCAACGGATATCCTCAATCGAGATGATCTTGGCGCCCTTCTTGGCCGCAGGGCTGTCGGCCAGACCCGGCTTGTTCTGAGTGAACAGCACGAGGCTGGGTTTCGTATCGGCGGACGGAAACACGAAATCGCGGTCACCATCCGAGCCACGGCTGACTTGCAGATAGATCAGACCTTCTTCGATGCCGTTCAGCTCCACCAGCTTGCGGTGGATGTCCAGCAGCTCTTCCTTGGTGCAGGGCTCGGCCATCTCCAACTCGTCCAGCGACCGCTTGAGACGCACTGCGTGGCCTTCGAAATCGATCAACTTGCCGTCCAGAACGCTGGTGACTTCGTAAACGGCGTCCGCGAACAGGAAACCACGGTCAAAGATGGACACCTTGGCCTCGGTCTCGGGCAGGTATTCGCCATTTACGTAAACGGTGCGGGTCATATGTTGTCTCCTCAGCCCCAAAGTGCTGCCACTGGCGGGTGCACTCCGGCATCATCAAATTTCAGCGGGTTGTCGCGGTCTTCGGCCAACAGAAGCGGGCCGTCAAGGTCCGTTACCATCGCACCCTGCGCCAACAACGTGGCTGGGGCCATCGCCAGAGAGCTTCCGACCATGCAACCAACCATGACTTTGTAGCCTTCCGCCAACGCGGCTTCGCGCAATGCCAGAGCCTCGGTCAGGCCACCCGTTTTATCCAGCTTGATGTTCACCACATCGTACTTGCCTTTGAGGGCAGGCAGGCTGGCCCGGTCATGGCAGGATTCATCGGCACAGACGGGTACCGGACGGTCCATTCCAATTAGAGCCTCATCTTCCCCGGCAGGTAGAGGCTGCTCGACCAATTCAACACCCAGTCGCACCAGATGCGGGGCAAGATCGGCGTAGACCTCAGCTGACCAACCTTCGTTGGCATCGACAATAATCTTGGACTTCGGCGCACCAGCGCGCACGGCCTCTAACCGGGGCATGTCGTCAGGCGTGCCCAGCTTGATCTTCAGCAGCGGGCGATGTGCGTTTTCAGCGGCTTGCGCCTGCATCGCTTCGGGCGTTGCCAGAGACAAAGTGTATGCAGTGATCTCGGGCCCCGGCACTGGCAATCCAGCCAGTTCCCAAGCCCGCTTGCCCGCACGCTTGCACTCCAAGTCCCACAGCGCGCAGTCCACAGCGTTTCGCGCAGCTCCGGCAGGCAACAGGTCCATTAGCGACTGGCGGGTGAACTCGGCAGGCAGGCCAGCAATCTCGGCCTCAACCGACTCGAGCGTCTCATCATAGCGCGCATAGGGAACACATTCGCCCCAGCCCTGATGGGTTCCATCCGAAATCCGAACCGTCAGCACCTTTGCCTCGGTCCGCGACCCGCGCGAGATGGTAAACACCTGCGCCAGTCGAAACACATCACGAGAGACTTCTACCTGCACGCAAACGCTCCTTCATTTCTTATAAAAAACACCAAGGGCAGAGCCCCCTGCCCCCGGCGCGTTGTTCAGATCACATCGCGGCCAGCGCGTCCACCAGCTTGCCCGAGCCAAAGCGGAACGGATCGGTTGCGGGCAGACCCATGTCGGCCTCGATCTTAGCCAGATATGCAGTGGCGTCTTCTTCGGACATGTGCTGCGTGTTAACTGAAACGCCGACAACCTGACAGTCAGGGTTTGCGACCTTGGCTAACGCCAGCGCTGTGTCCCGCAGGGCTTCCAGCGTGGGCTGCTGATAGGTGGGCAGGCCGCGCATATGCTCGCGCGTCGGTTCGTGCGACAAGATCAAAGCATCAGGCTGACCGCCGTGAATCAGCGCCATGGTCACACCAGAATAAGACACGTGGAACAACGAGCCCTGCCCTTCGATCAGATCCCAGTGGTCCTCATCATTGTCGGGTGTCAGCCATTCGATCGACCCAGCCATGAAATCAGCAATAACTGCGTCCAGTGGAACACCGTCACCTGTGATCAGGATGCCCGTTTGACCTGTCGCGCGGAAGGTGGACTTCATACCGCGCTTGCGCATTTCGGCATCCATTGCCATCGCGGTGTACATCTTGCCCACCGAACAATCAGTGCCGACCGCAAGACAGCGCTTACCTTTGCGCTTGATGCCGTTGGCAATTGGATAGTCAACTTCGGGCACACGAACGTCGTGCAGTTTCTGGCCTGTTGCTTCGGCAACCGCCACCAGATCAGGTTCATCGCGCAATAGGTTGTGCAACCCCGACGCCAGATCGAAACCTTCCTCCAGCGCCATAACCAGAACCTTTTTCCACTCCTGGCTAATGACACCACCGCGGTTGGCAACGCCGATGACCAGAGTCTTAGCCCCAGCCTCTTTCGCCTCGGTCAGCGACATGTCGGTCAGACCAAGATCGGCCTTGCAGCCCTCCATCCGGTACTGACCTACGGCGTTTTCCGGACGCCAGTCTTTAATGCCAACTGCCACTTTGGCCGCCAATTGGTCGGGCGCATCGCCCAAAAACAGCAGGTACGGTGTCTCGATCATTGCGGTGCACTCCTTTGATTCTGACGCAGGCTAAGGGACGTCCTTAACGAGTGTTTCTCGTTTTCCTCCGGCTTTACTCATTTGAGTGAGAGATTTTTGCGTGATTGCCGAAACCTGCGCACATTTCTTCTAAGTTTTCCTATCGATTATTATTTAATCACCAGTCATATCCCGCTTCACGGTGAATGCTGCGTCTGCATTGCCGCAGCTGCACAAAGCCACTTGCGAAGCATCGCGCAATTTAATACCCCATAACGCAAGAAAATCGTAATTTCCTTTCTCGCACGAGGTCCAAATGAGCTTTCGCATTCAACCCGCCGCCCCCGCGCGCCCAAACCGTTGCCAGCTGTTCGGGCCGGGTTCTAACACTAAACTGTTTCCCAAAATGGCCGCGTCAGCAGCAGATGTGATCAATCTGGACCTCGAGGACTCGGTTGCGCCGTCCGACAAGGATGTAGCCCGTGCGAATGTCATCGAGGCGCTGAACACCGTTGACTGGGGCAACAAGTACATGTCGGTGCGGATCAACGGGCTGGACACGCCTTATTGGTATCGCGACGTTGTTGATGTGATGGAACAGGCTGGCAACCGTCTGGATCAGATCATGATCCCCAAGGTCGGTTGCGCTGCGGACGTCTATGCCGTGGACGCTCTGGTCACTGCTATCGAGCGCGCCAAAGGCCGTACCAAGCCAATCAGCTTCGAGGTCATCATCGAATCCGCCGCTGGCATCGCGCATGTAGAAGAGATCGCTGCTTCCTCCCCCAGGATGCAAGCGATGAGCCTTGGCGCTGCAGACTTTGCGGCATCCATGGGCATGCAGACCACCGGAATCGGCGGAACTCAGGAAAACTACTACATGCTGCGTGAGGGCGAAAAGCACTGGTCCGATCCGTGGCACTGGGCACAGGCGGCGATTGTCGCAGCTTGTCGCACACATGGAGTGCTGCCGGTGGACGGACCGTTCGGCGACTTCTCGGATGACGAGGGCTATATCGCTCAAGCCAAACGCTCGGCCACGCTGGGCATGGTGGGTAAATGGGCAATCCACCCAAAACAGATCGCGCTAGCCAATCAGGTATTTACCCCGTCGGACGAGGCTGTATCCGAAGCCCGCGAAATCTTGGCCGCGATGGAACAGGCCAAGGCAAATGGCGAAGGCGCCACTGTTTACAAGGGGCGACTGGTCGATATCGCTTCGATCAAACAGGCCGAAGTGATCGTGGCCCAAGCCGAACTGATCGCCGCGAACGGATAACCAAAAAAGGCGCCCTGCAGGGCGCCTTTTTCCTACCGGCCGAAGACGTTGTTTGGTGTCCAGGTGATACGCTCACCCTGTTTACCTGACTTCATCATCAGGCAGGACGTCCCCAATTTTTGGAAGTAAGTGATCTTAAGCGGATACCATCCGGCCTGAGGTACTTCGACCTCGGTACGTTGATTGGCCTCGCATCCCTGAATGCCCCGGACATATCCAATCTGCTGGCCACCGACCCATGCATCTATCCCGTCATTCGACCACGTTTCCAACTCATAGATCCCGGGTGTGTCGAACCGCATGTAGCCGGTTATCTCAGCGGCCACGTTATAGGGGTCGCTGAATGTCAGTACGGGTTCGCCTTTGTATGTGTCGGCGTAGTCCAGACCGCGAAGCGGCTGGCCTGGCTTGGCCTTCGACAACATTTGCTGCGCCTGGCCTAAATCGCGGATTTTCCGCTGCGTGCCATTTCCAACATATTTGACGTTCAAGCCCGCTTTCGGGTTGGGTTGAGGGTTTGCTGGCTGCAGTTTCAGCGGCGCAGCCGTGGCGACGCCGGTAATCAATGCCATAATTGCTGCAAGCGTTCCGGTCCGAACGAGTTTCATAGTCATCTCCCTGAGCTTGGACCGATCAGGGGTTATTTCCCCTCTTCTAGATCGGGTGCTTTGCACGACTCTAAGACCAGAGATTTTACCCTGCAAGGCAGTTAAGAACCACCTTGCCTAATCAAGCCCGCATATCTTTGGGAGACCCCATCACCACGTAAGACGTGATCGAGGTCACGTGCGGCAGAGTTCCCAACACTTCGGTGTGTAAGGTTTTGTAGGCCGGAAGGTCAGCGCATTCTACGCGCAACAGGTATTCAATCGTTCCGGTGATGTTGTGGCATTCAACAACTTCGGGGGTCCGCTGCAAGGCGCGTTCGAACCCTTCCTGAGCAGCCTTGGTGTGCTCACCCAGACCAACGCCGATATAGGCAACAAACCCAACGCCCATCGCGGCCGGGTTCAATACTGCACGATATCCAGAGATCACGCCCCCGCGCTCAAGCTCCTGCACTCGGCGCAGACAAGCCGACGGGGAAAGACCCACGCGTTCGGCGAGCTCCAAGTTACTGATGCGACCGTCACGTGATAACTCACGCAATATGTGTTGGTTTATCTGATCTATCTTCGCCATTAGTTGCAAAACTACTGCCAAAACGCATCAAAACGCAATTTCATTTGTTCTTTTTGCAGCAATTATCCCGACATGACCTATGAGATCCTTTTTGCCCTGATCACCTTTGCGTTCGTCTCTTCGATAACACCGGGACCGAACAACCTGATGCTGATGGCTTCGGGAGCAAATTTTGGGTTTCGCCGAACAATTCCACACATGCTGGGCATAGGCCTGGGATTTACTTTTATGGTACTGCTGGTCGGAACGGGATTGGTTCAGGTTTTTGATGCCTATCCGGTCAGCTACTCCGTGCTGAAAGTCGCGTCTGTTGCCTACTTGCTGTACCTCGCCTGGAAAATTGCACACGCTGCACCAGCCAAGGGTGAAACTGCAACCGGAACCCCAATGACCTTTTTTCAGGCTGCCGCGTTTCAGTGGGTGAACCCCAAGGCTTGGGCCATGGCGTTGACGGCGACGACCGCTTACACGCCCGACCACACAGTAGAGGCTATCCTGATCGTTGCGCTAATCTTCGGTGCGGTAAACCTGCCATCGGTCAGCACCTGGACTGTTCTGGGACAACAAATGGCGCGGATCCTCACGAACCCGCGCCGACTGGTTTTTTTCAACTGGACTATGGCCGCGCTGCTCATCGCCTCGCTCTATCCCGTCCTTTGGCCGCACTAAGTTACTTTAGCGGTAGGCAGATCTCGGTCAGCAAGTCTTCGGGGGCGGTCTCTCGCGGATCGTTGAGATAGATCTCATAGCAGGGCCGGTCTGCAGGTTCTTCACCCGATTCTGGCAACCAGTTTCCAAACAGAGTGTGATAAGCCGCAGCAAGTCCCGAATATGGCCCTTTGAACGTCAGAACAGCGGTTTTCCCGCCGGGGATGTTCAGGCTTTCAATACCTTCAGGCGTGGCATCACCCCGAATTTCGGCCCCTGCATAGCTTCGCAAGTCGTCTTCGGGCACATCATCTGGGCTGTCCAAATAAACTCCGATCGCCGGTCCAACCTGAGACCAAAGCTGCCGGGACTCGCAAAGTGCGCCAAAGGCTTCAAAGCTTTTGCCGATCTCGGCATAAGCCCCTTTGTGCGGCAGAGCGACGACACGGCGGGCGGGTTCTGTTCGCGTGGTAATAGGATGCATTGGATATTCTCCGGTTTTGAAATGAGGATTAGCAGGCAGAAACTGTCCAGCCCTGCGAAACGCGGCAGGGCTGCTGCCGTAGACCTCGGAAAAGGCCCTCGAAAAGGAATTCAGGTTTGGATAACCGATTTCTGCAGCAACTCGTGCTACCGGCTTGTCCGACTGCACCAGCCAGCAAGCCGCTCGGTGCAATCGGATACGGCGCACGGCTTGCGCGCAGGTTTCGCCCGTCAGGGCCCGAAACACGCGATGCCAGTGAAACCGCGACATCGCGGCCACATCTGCCAGTGCGTCCAGCGACAAGTCCCCATCAGGGTGATCGTGAATATAGGACAACACGCGCAGAATGCGGTCTTCATAACTGGCAGCCATCGGCATCCATCCTTTTGTTTCTGCCTGTCCGAGGTTGCATATTCTGCATCCACAAATCTTGCTGAGTTGCATCCCGGGCAACCTCAGGTCATATAGCAGAGAACTTCCGCGTTGAGAGGCGTCATGACCCAGTATCTGGATTTCGAAAAACCGCTGGCCGAGATCGAAGGCAAAGCCGAGGAACTGCGCGCGTTGGCCCGTGCCAACGAAGAGATGGACGTGGCCGAAGAAGCCGCCGCGCTGGATGCCAAAGCTGCCAAGCTGCTGGACGAGCTTTACGGCGACCTGACACCATGGCGAAAATGCCAGGTGGCGCGTCACCCTGAACGCCCCCACTGCAAAGACTACGTCGAAGCACTGTTCACCGAGTTCACTCCGCTGGCGGGCGACCGGAACTTTGCTGACGATTTGGCCGTTATTGGCGGCCTTGCCCGCTTTAACGATCAACCGGTTATGGTAATCGGCCATGAAAAGGGCTCGGACACCAAATCGCGGATCGAACGTAACTTTGGTATGGCGCGCCCCGAAGGTTACCGCAAAGCAGTACGCTTGATGGAGATGGCCGGTCGATTTGGATTGCCTGTGATTACCTTGATCGATACGGCAGGCGCATACCCAGGCAAGGGTGCGGAAGAACGCGGTCAATCCGAAGCCATCGCCCGTTCAACCGAGATGTGCCTCAAGATCGGCGTGCCATTGGTTTCGGTCATCATTGGCGAAGGCGGATCGGGCGGTGCTGTCGCGTTCGCCACCGCAAACCGCGTCGCAATGCTGGAGCATTCGGTCTATTCAGTGATTTCACCTGAAGGCTGCGCCTCGATCCTGTGGAAGGATGCTGAGAAAATGCGCGAAGCGGCCGAGGCCCTGCGTCTGACCGCGCAAGACCTGAATAAATTGGGCGTCTGTGACCGCATCATCTCAGAACCCAAGGGCGGGGCCCATCGGGATCGCGAAGCAACCGTGGAATCCGTGCGCGCGGCTATCGCCGCTATGCTGCAAGAGTTGGACGGCAAGGACGCGGCGGCCCTTATCAAGGACCGCCGGCAGAAATTCCTGGATATCGGTTCAAAAGGGCTGGCGGCGTAACCGTCAGCCACCCAAGCTGCGCAACAAAGCCACCGAAGGCTCTCCGGTCACCGGAACACCGCTGGCGCGCTGATAGGCGCTGATGGCTGACTTGGTGTTGTTGCCGATAACTCCGTCTGCGCCCTGTGTATCATAACCAGCTGCCGTCAGACGGCGCTGTAGCTCTTTGCGATCGTCCAACGTCAAACCCGTCGCATCCGGCCCGAAAGAGGCCTGAAACGGCGCCCCGCCTGCGATGCGGTCCGCAAGGTGCCCAACGCCAATCGCGTAGCTGTCTGAGTTGTTATAGCGCTTAATAACCTGAAAGTTCCGGAACACTGCGATACGGGGTCCTGGCACCTGCGGCTGCAGCACCGCAACCGGGGTACCCGATACCGTTCCAACTTCGCCGCCCCAAGGCTGTCCACGAACCCAACCCGCACGAGCAAGGTAAGCGGCCGTCGAAGCCAAGGAGTCTGTTGGGTCCTCGGACCAAATGTCACGCCGCCCGTCCCCGGTAAAATCCACCGCATATGCAAGGTAGGATGTTGGGATGAATTGGGTGTGCCCCATCGCCCCGGCCCAGCTGCCGGTCATGTTGTCAGGGGTCGTGTCGCCATTTTGCAAGATTTTTAGCGCTGCGATCAGCTGGCTTTCAAAGAATTGCCCACGCCGCCCATCATAGGCCAGGGTCGAAAGCGCAGAAACCACGGGCACATCCCCTCGGCGGGCGCCATAGCGGCTTTCCAATCCCCAAACAGCAACGACAACCTCTTTGTCCACGCCATACTTAGCTTCGATCTGCGATAGCGTCCCAGCGTGACGTACCAGCATCTGCTTACCGGTGCTGATCCGTTCGTCCGAGGTTGCAATCGCCAGATAGTCCTCGAGAGAGCGCTTGAACTCGACCTGGTTACGATCCCGCTCGATGACGCCGGGCAAATATCCCGCCCCCTGAAAGGCCCGGTTGATCGTGGCCTGCGAAATTCCTTGCGATGCGGCGCGTCCTTTAAAACCAGCGACCCATGCGTCCCAACCCGCATTTGGGACTGCCTGCATCCGTGAAGCGGGCGTGCTGGACGGCACGCCTCCGGAACACGCAGCCAACATGGTGGAACCAAGGCCCAGGGAAAAAATCCGTCGATTGATCATGTCTGAAATCTGCTCTTGTTGTGGTTTGGTTCAGAGTAACCCAGACCCAATCCGCAAGCCAGAACGACGAAGCCAATCCGAAACAACGTGGCGCGCTCGGCGACAAGCCGCCTAACTTACCAACATCCGCAAGCCCTGCGTCACATCCGAGCGAACCGCCAGACGCAAGCCTGGTTCATCCCCCGCCTGCAATGCCGCGATGATAAGCTTGTGATAATGCGGCGGTTCTGTCCGGCGCAGGCGGCCGTAGAGGGCCCGCATAGTGGGGCCAAGCTGTAACCAGACTGTTTCCGCGATTGCCAGCATTGCCGGGGCCTGCGCTCGCAGGTAGAGCGTGCGATGAAATTCCAGATTGGTCCGAATGTACCCAACGGCATCGCGTTTGGTCACCATTTCAGCCACGTTCATATTGATGGTCTGCAACCGGTCAATGAGCGCAATATGAGCACGCGGCAAGGCCCGGCTGGCCAATTCGACTTCGAGCAAGGCGCGCAGAGCGGCCAACTCCTCGATCCGGTCATTGGTCAGTTCCGGCGTCGAAACGCGGCCCGACGATGACAGGAACAATGCACCCTCGGCGGCTAAGCGTCGAACGGCTTCGCGCGCCGGGGTCATCGAAACTCCAAATTCTTTACCGATCCCGCGAAGGGTTAGTGCCTGCCCCGGCGCCATTTCACCGTGCATAATACGCGACCGCAAAGCGCGATAGACGCGATCATGCGTGGCAGTCTGAGAGTCTGAGGAGCGAGAACTTAACATTACCCCATGTGATCACAAACTGTACTGGGGTCAACTCGTCGGAGCTTCAAATCGATATTGATGAAGCTGCGCCCCGTTGTCGCGCAACCAGCGCCGCTGGTGCTTGTAGTCACCAAAAATCCGTTCAACCTGAGCCCAAAATGCCGAGGAATGGTTCATCTCGGCCAGATGCGCTACCTCGTGCGCGGCGACATAGTGCAGGATTTCTGGCGGGGCCAGGATCAGCCGCCATGAGAACATTAATCCGCCTGCTGAGCTACACGATCCCCAACGGGAACGGGTGTCCCGAATGGTCAAGCTGGAGTATGGGCGACCCAGCATAGCCGCATAATCATCGCACGCGCCGGTCAAACGATCCCGCGCCAGTTCCTTTAGGAATCGCCCTAAACGTCGCGCTTCGGCGCCTTCGGGCACAGCGATTTCATCACCTTGCAACAAAACGCGCCGACCTTCCGCAGGCACAATGCGACGCTCCTCTCCTTCGATCGGTATTGTCTGACCGAATTGCACAACTGCCGGGTCGGGTCGCCCCTGCAAATGCCCCCGTATCCAATCTTCCTTGGTGCGCGCAAAGCTCAACGCTTCGGACTCAGGTACGTTTTGCGGATAGGTTAGCGTCACGCGGCCATCCAGTTGCGAAACCCGCAGACTGATCCGCCGCGCCCGCGCTGACTTGCGCAACGTCAGCGGCACCGGAGGCGTCCCGGGCAGTGCGTGATCTCCCATATGCCTGTTTCTCCTGCGCAAAGGCTTTGACAGTGCCAGCCGCATGTGGCACGTGACCTGAATCATTATTACGACTCACCTGATATCAAGGGGATTTGACATGCCCAAGGAAGAATGGGGCGTAAAGCGCGTTTGCCCGACAACCGGTAAGCGGTTTTATGACCTGAACAAGGACCCGATCATCAGCCCCTATACCGGCGAGATCGTGGAGCTTGAAGCCGGCAAAAGCCGGATGATCGCTGCGGATGCAGAAGATGCAGCCTCAGCCAAAGCACGCAAAGGTGCTTCGGAAGAGGATCTTGTTCTGGATGATGACGACAACGTCGATGTCGAACTGGACGATGATCTGCTGGACGATGATGACGACGAAAATGATAACGTCTCGCTTGACGATATCACCGACATGTCGTCGGAAGACGAGAACTAAGACCGGTCCGAGGCGGCCCCGTGCCGCCTCATGCCACCTCGGACGAGGGCAGTAAACTTTTTGGCGATTTCCATTCTTTTGGACTTGCACTCGCCGCCACCGTCTCATAAACGTCCGTCCACTGCTTCGGCAGTACCTAGATGGGGCCTTAGCTCAGTTGGGAGAGCGCTTGCATGGCATGCAAGAGGTCAGGGGTTCGACTCCCCTAGGCTCCACCAAATTTCCATGATATGCTTTGAACTCAATAACTTCATGGTTTTCAATGGTTTTCCCAAGGGCCTGTTACATTGAGGTGTTACAGTGAGGACTCTTGAGAAGATGCCTGGACACCCCCGTCTGTATCGCCGTGGATCGACCTACTATCACCGTGCTGCCGTCCCGAAGGACCTTGCTGACTCGTATGGTAAGGTCGAAGAAACCTTCTCTTTGCGCACCAAAAACAGGGCTGAGGCACTCGTTAGGGTCCGTATCGAAGCAGCCCGAGTTGATCGCCTGTTTGAGGAACACCGGAGATCGCTAATCAGGCAGCAAGAGAAGGATGCCGAGGCCCCTCTGGAAGAACTCACCCCCATCCAGATAGCTCGGGCAAAGCAAGCCTACCTGCATCACCTCTTGGATGAAGACGAAGAGGTCCGTCTAGCGGGCTTCGAGGACCCCGACGATCCAGACGAACCCATCGCCTATGAACCGCGCCCAACCTTTGAGGAATGGCAACAGCTCAACCAAGACATGAACGAAGTCAATCGAGCCAACCTCGCTCGGGGCAAACGCGATGAGTTCTTCCGGTCTGAGGCCGAAGAGGTTCTCACGTGGGACGGTATCGACTTGAAACTGGCCGAGGGTTCCCCAAGTTGGCCGAGGTTGATCAGGGCGCTCCAAGAGGCGTCTGTGGAGGCTTACGAGGTCACCAAGGAACGAGATGTTGGCCAACCCGTACCTACCCCGCCTTACCCCGAAGTAGCCCCGAACGACACAGATAGTCGCGCACAAGCACATCTTCTGTCCGACGCCGTAACGAGTTGGGAAGCAGAGAAGGCGCGAGGTGCATGGTCACCCAAGGTGCGTGACGATCACTTGGCATGGATGGCCGCGTTCAAGGAGATCGCAGGCGACAAGGCCCTCTCTCAATACAACAAGGACGATGCTCGACGTTTCAAGGCGGTCCTGCTCAAGCTACCGGCGAACTGGAAGAAGAAACCCGAGGTCAGAAACCTCTCGATCCTAGAGGCCGCTGATAAGGCCGCTGAGACGGGTATGCCGCCGATGAGCAGTGCTACACTGAACAAAGCGTTGCGCCGGGTCGGTGCCTTCTGGAATTGGGCAGAGGCGCACCATGACGGGATCAGAACCGGGTTGTTCAAAGGTTTGACGATCAAGGAAACGGTCAACGCTCGCGAGCAAAGGGACCCGTTCAGCCCAGACCAGTTGACCAAGCTGTTCAATAGCCCCCTCTACACGGGTTGCCGGTCTGAGCGTTTCTGCGCAGAACCGGGAGATCATTCCTTGCGTGGTACCGCACGGTACTGGTTGCCGCTCCTCGGGTTGTTCACGGGGGCGAGGCTCAACGAACTCTGCCAGTTGACCGTCAAGGATGTACGCGAAGATGACGGGATCACGTTCTTGGACATCACGGACGAAGCCGAAGATCAGAAGATCAAGTCGGCAAGCGGTAGGCGTCGGATTCCTGTTCATGGGAAACTTATTGAACTCGGGTTCCTCGAGTTCGTTGATGAGCAGCGCGATGCGGATGAGCATCAGCTTTTTCCTGAGCTTAAGGTGGATGCCTCGGGGTACCGCTCGGGAGAGTTCTCGAAGTTCTTTAGCCGATACCTCGAGCGCATCGGGGTGAAGACAGATAAGACGTCATTTCATTCCTTCCGTCACAACTTTGAGGATGCTTGTCGCAATGGTGGCGTTCTCCCACACATCATGAACGCGATACAGGGTCACGCCGAACAAGGCATGGCTGGACGCTATGGTGATGGGGTCTACCGGTTGGATATGCTAAGAGAGGCAATACACCGCGTTAGTTATTCGGAACTAACCACGGAGCAATTCAGATAACCCTAAGGTACCCTCAGGTTGGTTGCCAGGTCGGATTTTGGGTCAAAAATCTGAGTGGGTAATGAATACGTGATCCTTCCCACGATACCCCCCGTACTCCCCTCAGTACACCGGGGTATTCTTGCGGGGGTACCCGCCCCGTTTCACTTCCCTGAACACTGCTGGCACCGCCACCTCAAGCCTCCCGGTAGCTACGCCCGAGCTTGAAACCCACGCCCAAAGCGCACCCAGCACTCACCAACGCTGTATAGCCCGCGCCCATTTGCCCGGACGAATAGAGGCACACCAACCCGACTATCGCCATCAACCAAGCCTGTACTTTGTCTGAATTATCCATCGCAGTATTTTTCCCCCAATCGCTGAATAGGCTGACTACTTTTTAGGTCCTCAGCCGCATCAACGTCGCAAGCTAATTTGGCGTTTGTATGTCCGTATGTCGGGAAACCTCATTGCTCTTAAGCGAGAGTGTAACACTCACAACCTTCCTTGATGATTGTAACGACACCGCCTATCTGCTTGAATTGAGCCATCAGAGGAAGGCAAATCAATGAAGCAGTACGTCACCTATCGACGAGTATCTACGACCGAACAAGGGCGTTCTGGGCTAGGCCTAGAGGCCCAGACAAGGGACATAGACTTGTTCCTGGCTAACTACTCTGACGAAACCTTCGAGGTCATAGGGGAGTTCACTGACGTACTGAGCGGGGCAGATAATGAGCGCCCGGAGCTAACCAAGGCGATCACCCTAGCAAAGCTGGCAGGGGCCGAGTTGCTGGTTGCCAAGTTGGACCGCCTGTCACGCAAGGTATCCTTCATTGCAACGCTGATGGACGACACGAAGTTGTCCTTGCGTGTCGCCTCGATGCCCCATGCCGACAAGTTCCAGCTACACGTCTATGCGGCTTTGGCGGAACAGGAACGCGAGTTCATATCCAAGCGAACCAAGGCGGCACTTCAGGCCGCTAAGGCTCGAGGTCAGAAGCTCGGTGGTATGCGTGATGCTACGATGAAGCGGAACGAAGTTGTGAAGGCCAACGCTGCCGCAAGGGCTGAGAAGGTGCGGGGCCTTGTGTTGCCCCTGAGAGACGCAGGTAGGTCACTACGGGAGATCGCTGCGGAGCTTGATAAGGCTGGCGTGGCGACTGCGCGGGGTGGTGCTTGGAGTGCCGCTCAGGTGAAACGGATCATCGAGAGATTGGAGGTGAACTCTTAGATTTCAGGGGCGTTCGCGGCTCAATTCATCCCGTATTGGGCGTGTTCTTGTCCTTTCCTAGGTGGTGGTCTGTACATGTAAACCAAGGGTAGTCTCGCCCTCTTTCTCGGCTGGAAAATACATACGATATCGCAAGGGTAAGGATGCCTTAACTATATGAAAATAAACAATTAAATTGTTGACTTCAGCGAGTCTCGGCTCGTAGGTGTCCGTATCGCATTTACGAAAAAGGAAGCGACGGTATGGACAACCAAACACGCAATGACCTCGAACAGGTTCAGGACATCCTCGAACAACGTGTTCATGAACTTACATACGGCGACGACTACGGCTTTCACGCCGACCCGCTTCCGAAACTCAAAGGCAACTTCTGGAAACGCTTGCCGCTCACGTTCCTCTTGATGGTCACCAAAGGTATCCTCATGACCAGCAACAAGACCGAAAAGTCAGATGCCCGCCCGCCTGAGGCATTGCGCGTATGAGCAGCACCCGCCGCAAGTTGGACTTAAAACACTTCTCTTCCACGCCCGAAGTTCAAGCGTTCGCGTTCGATGCTGCAATCCACATGACGCAGAAAAGTGTGATGGATAAAGTGGAGCGCGATGGTCTTGTGGGTGATGAAGAGTACAGGGATTTGCAGCGGAAGATCGACGACCTACTTACTGTCGCTCGATACATGGGGTTGCCGCAGTAGGGCATGAGGCTTGGGCAATAACTGCTGACTTCTGAATGACCTTAAAACGTCTCGGCTGGTGATCTGCTGGCCGGGACCGGACTGTCAGAAACCCAATGAAACAAGGGGTTCTGAATTACTGGCCCCTTATGAGAGACAGAAACGACAGATATACCTCTAGTGTATCACTCTAGGTATCCCGTCAGGTTCACCCCCTGCATCTCCTCTGTGTAGATGATCGATGATGGTCATTTGACGGTCGATGACACGCTCGGTACACCTCGTTGTAAATCAATGGGTTGGAATTACTGCACCCTTATGAGAACAGATACAAAGAGATATACCTATAGTTACACGATCAGGTTCCTCTCAAGGCTTCACAGTTCTCTGTCAGTGTTCGTCAGGTGAATGATCATCACCGACAACCATCAATCCTAATCCCTATACCGCATCGATCTTGGTCCTTGGTCGATGCTGGTTCAGGTCCCACACAGTTCCCCCAAGGTACACCCTGCGTGTATCGAGTGGTCGAGCTAGTGGGGCCTATTACCGTTCCACCCCGTCCGTGTTGCATTTGTCAGCTTGACGCATGGGCGGGTTGATGGGGGTCTCTGTTCCTTGGTGACTGTTTCGCAGAGACCCCCGAATATTCCCAACGTACAACTTAGCGAGGCCACCATGATCACTTGTGCCTCTGCTAAATGCGACAACTCACTACCAGCCTACGAGTTCAGACAAAGACCACCGCAGCGATGGGGTCTGTGTTCCCGGTGCCAGTCGGTCGTAAGGAACCGTGGTGTTCCACTTGGTGGCTTCGTCGCCGGTGATGCGGTCAACAAAGTTGCCCGGTCTGTCTTAAAGCACTTCAACCCGACACGCTACGAGATCACCAAGGCCGTTAAGTTTGCCCGAGGTACACGCCATCGGGTCGGTGAGTGGGATGATCGTCCAGCTTACAGAATGACCGTGTTGCGATACGGCAGAGCAAGAGAACGGTTGCAGCATCTATTGGTCGGTAGACGGTATGAACCGAACGCCTCGGTTATCGTCAGGGCATTCGTACACTACACCTTGGCTCGGGAGTTCGTCGGAACGGGACACAGGTACAACGTCTACCTCGCCGGTTCGACGTTCATGGGTCGTCAAGGTCTATGTGTCCCGCCTGGTCGCAAGGAAGCGGTTTTAACCGGTGATGTTCGATATTCCAAATACCGTCTGAGTTATGCCGATTTCGCCATTGTCGGTACACACACCCTCCGCGCTGCTGAGCGACTCGGTCTGCATCGAACCGACAGAGACCTAACCGCATTCGTTGTGGCGGCGTACGGTCGCCTCCTTGCCTCTGGTGATGCACATCCACCGGTCTCAGTACCGCTGCGCTCAATGCGTACCGACTTCCTCGGAGATAGCCTGTTCGACCACGTCTTACCGAGGTCCTCAGAGATACCCTCGAGATACCACAAGTTGATCCGTAGATCCTCAGGGCTGATCGCTGGTCATTGGCCCGAAGGCATCGACTCGCTCTCCGATCTGACACCCCGACCGACACCATCGCCCAAACCCAACGCAGTACTGAAAGCACCCCCAATGCCAGACCCAAGCTGGCTGCTTGCGAAGACATAAGGACCGTCGCGATGCCCAGATTGAAACCCAAGAAGCCACCCCGGCAGATGTACCTCAAGACCTGCAACGCCTGCGGCGAAGCACATGAAACTCACAAGCCAAAAGCGTCGAGATGTACCCGGTGCATCTCTGAGAACCGCAGGATTACCTACAAGTTCTGCATCTCCTGTAGTGTGAGGTTCCCCGCTCCATTCGGCGATGAATACAACTGTCTATCCTGTGCCGAAGTTCATGGAATTGGGCAGGCCGAACTCACCCCCGAACAACGCGAGATCATCAAAGCAGAAGAGACACTCGCTCGATGGAAGAACAAGGTCGAGGCACTCGAGGCAACGCTCGATGAACGCAGCAGCGCAAAACCCCGAGGGACACGAAAGATGAGCAACAAAGTAAAGGAAAGCGCCGTCGGCGTAGCATGGCTCGAGCTTGTAAGCCGCGATGGGCAGGTCTCATCTCTATCCCAACTCCACGAGCGCGAGATCGACGAGGAAACCAAACTGCATCTGGTTATGGCGTTCACCCGCCTCCGGCTAAAAGGCTACGCGCTGGACGCACTGGCTCAACTATGCCCCGTCCACCTGATGTCTCTCGATGAGGACAAGGCGATCACTGGTCTGCCCCTAATCGAAAACTCACACCCACCAACACCGCAAGAGTTGGCCGAGATCGAACTCGGTCTTCGATAACCAACCCATTCCAAAGGACACAAGAAACATGGTTGAAAGAGTAACCCTCGGTGGCGGCGATGCCACCGCACAAACAATGCCATCCTCCAAATCATACGCTTCGAGCGCAGACTACGTGAGCGGGGGCGTCACCGTCCGCGACACCAAGAACACGCAGCGCGATGTTCACTCACAGGGCGATCTCAGAGACAGCGACGTGATCAACGTACAAGGGATGTCAATGAAGGTCGCCCAGGCTAAAGAACTAGGATTGCTCGACGCCGTCTTTGATGAAGGGCTGTCGATTGGCGCGGCTCAAAGGGCAGCGCAGGAACATAGTTCTGCGGTAGTCGAAACGCCCGAAGAACCCAAAGGCAGCGACACGGGTCATGATGAGTTTGACAATGTCATCGACGGGCTGAACTCTTCGCTTGATGACAGCATCATGACGATGGAAGAAGCCCAGACGTATGAAACAGCGTTCGGTCAGATTGCTATGTCCGGTATGTCCGTCGATGAGGTTACTGAAACCATGCGCGGTTTGGCTGATGGGTCGGTATCGGAGCTAGACGTGGATGGTAGCACTCGCGCCATGTTCGCGAATGTTCAAAGCACAATTACCGAGGCCGCAACCCAGAGCGCAATGCAGGAACTTGGGCAAGATGGCTTCGACTTCCTGAAACAGGCATCAGACACGCATACTGGTGTTGATCGTTGCGTTCGCCAGTTTGCTCTGGACCGCGCGGCGGGCCGTGCCGACGGGATCACCTGGACCGAGTTCGCTCGGCACATCCGTGAACAACTTGGTCACTGACGTTGGTCACCCATGAATGACGACTTAGCCGACATGGTTTGGGACACAGACGTCGCTCTGGTTCTGAACCGTATGCAACCCCGTGCCTGCGCTGACCCGGACTACTTTTACGCGACCGTCGATCTGATTGAAGAGGGTCGTTCACCAACTGGGACCCGGCAGTTGACGCTCAGTGAACTCGAAGCATGGGCAGAGCGTGTGAAGACAGGACCAAGCACCAATGTTGAACATCAAGAGAGCCGATACGTTCCTGCGAACATCGTTGTTCGCCACGTTGCCCCGCGAGAAAACCACGGGTCTGATGGTCAGGTACACCCACCATCCACCTGATCCACGCATCGACGCGACAATCATCGACGCCGAACACGCCAAGACTGGTCGCTTCGGCATTGGCTGGCACTACTTGGTACAAGTCGATGGCACGATTGAACTCTGTAGACACCCCCTGACGCGTGGCGCAGTCGGTCGAGAGAACTTCACCATAAGCCATATCCAG
This sequence comes from Ruegeria sp. BE9, assembly GCF_056538765.1. NCBI lineage: Bacteria > Pseudomonadati > Pseudomonadota > Alphaproteobacteria > Rhodobacterales > Roseobacteraceae > Ruegeria > Ruegeria sp. BE9. The sequence goes on from NZ_JBQFTS010000011.1 coordinate 34,183, forward strand.
ATTGGCGTAGTGGGGGGCCGAGACCGGGAGACCGGTAAGTTCTCCGAGACCCTCACGACTGCCCAGCGTGACGCACTTGAAGCCCTCTATCAGAAACTCGCGGATACACTCGGTGTACCTCTCGAGATCGACGAAAGCCTCGAGAAGTTCTCCTTTGTCCAGCACGAGCAAAACGAAGCTGCCGACTCTGAACTCGAAGAAACCCTCGACCGCAACGAAGCGATGACGCTAGGCGTCCACTAACGCCACCAACATCCCCCCCCTCGATCCCCAAAAACACCTCCCGTGATCCATTGATTTCATTGGCTTTTTTGAGGCCAAAATCGACCCTCCTCAGGGGTCGGTAGGGAAGTGCTGTTTTAGGAATTTTGAGGCTTCCGAAAAGGACCCCTCCAAATGGCCAACGCCATCACAATAGGTGACGCCAAGCGTCACTACCAAAAATACACTCCGCTGCACGGCAGAACCCGCCAACACAAGGCAGACCTTGAGGTAATCTCCAAGGCAGCCGCCCCGATGACCAAGGCTGAGACCCTTATCGGCAAACGCCGTGATGAGGTGATCGACTGGAGGATCGAAGAAATGCTCACGCGTCTCCAAGGACGCCGCACCCGGCATCGTTACGACCAATCCGCAGTGATCGCCCTCGAGCATCTGACCGACGAGCCCTTCGATCCCAACACACAGTTGCCGATCTGGCGAGACATGTTGCGCCGGTCGAAGGGAATAACCCTGCCTAAAGACGAGTTCTATCGGGATGCCCGGTCGATCTTCCAGCAGTTCCCATTGTTCAACCCGGCGGCTCAGTGACGCCGCAAAATCTAAGGACCCGACATGACAACAAAGACCAACCCCACAGTGGGGCCATTAACCGACGATACTGAAAGCTGGAAGCGCACACTGTCTGTACTCTCGGGTATCCGTCAGATGCGCCGAGAGATGTGCGAAGAAGCTGACCAAATCACAGCCGCGCATCCCAACCAGATGATCAAACCCGGCCACGGGGAACGTGCTGATATCGTATCTGTTTTAGATGAGGGCTACGCATCGATGGTAAACGACATTCGCCGAATTGCCCGCAGTTGCGGTTTGGCAATGCCGGAAGGTCTGAGATGACGATGGCCAAGATCAAAACCTAAAAGCGTTAGCTGCGGGCGGCTCCGAGGGAAATACCGGGCCGCTGCGACCAACACGACGCGTGTGGCGACTGTGAGCGCACCTGCAGTTCTTCAATTTCCGTATGGCTAGCTTCTCTTCATAATGCTTCCAAGGCCCCATGAGTCCGAAATGGCTGGAAGAGGGCCTTAAAGCTTACATTGAGATAACGCTCATCATTTCTGGCATTCTTCCGAACAGTTGGATATGCCACGGAACTATACTGCTCCAAACAATTGGGGCAAATCGGATTGAGAGATGTGGGACTATAAACTCGGGGATGATGTTGGGCCGTTGGATGAATGGCCCTTAGACAACCCTAAAAGCGAATATCAAATCAAAGTCGGCGATCCTTGCGCGTCAGGCCGCTTGGATGCCGGAGGTCCGGGGCATACGACCCGTACGGGTATCTGGAGGTGTACAAAGGGAGCGTTTGAGTGCACCGAACAGGGGGATGAGCTGATGACCATCCTGTCGGGGAGCTGTCGCTTGATCGATATGGAAAGCGGTAAGGTAAGTGAACTCAAACCAGGAGACAGTCTCTTCGTGCGGGATGGAAGTCGTATGACTTGGGACATTTTCGAGGATGTGACGAAGGTCTTCTTTGGGTACAAGGCCGACGGGTTCTGATGGCCGAAGCCCGGCATGATCGAATTTTGTCAGTTTCCCAATCATAGCTTTGGCCCTACATGAGTGTGGAAGAGCTGTGTGGATAGAACAAGGTACTCGACGCGTGCGAGTTTCCACCCCTAGATACTGCATTTTCTTCTTTAGGGCTAGAACTGGCCCAACAAAATGTCGCCGAAAAGTTGAAACCTAAGCATGTCATGCGTTTGGATGCGACCTAGCGCAAAAGGTTCTTTTTGTCTTTCTATGCCAGACCAATTTGGTTGCAACGTGAACTCGGCTGTGATCCAACTTCCGAAGACAACCGCAACCTGATGATCCTAGATGACTAAGTATCTCCTCTATCTTTTTCTTTCCGTTTCCTTTTCGTCTGGTTTTGCCGCCGCTGAAGAGCACCTGGATTACCAACCATTTTTTTATAACGAGGACGATCTATCTACAATCTATCTGGATGGTAGGATTGATAAACTGTCACTTTGGAAGTTCTCCAACCTATTGGATATGACACCTGATGCGACCACTATCGCACTCTCCAGTCCTGGGGGTGACGTTTACTCAGCACTTATCTTAGCTAAGCACATTGATAGAATGGGTTTACACACTGTCGTTATGGGGCCGGACAGCTGCTACTCAGCATGTGCTTTTCTTTACTTTGCAGGTGTCAATCGCACAGCAAAAGGGAAAGTCGGAGTGCACCAAATTTCGTCTGAGTCGCCGGACTTGAACTCTGGGCAGGTGGCTTTGGCTGACATTATTGAGCTTATGGAGAGCTTCTCTGTTTCCAATGATGTTATTCTTGAAATGCTTAGAACCGCTCCAGAAGACATGCATGTTTATGATGCTGCTGAATTGGAGATGCTTGGTCTAACTGGCCCCCGCCCAAAATACGCTGGTAAGGACAAAGTCACACCATCCAACGTGCAAGCTCAAGTGGTAAATCTTCCCGATCTTACTGACGGAAATTATTCTGGGGACAGTCCTTATGGAGGTACCATCAGTCTCGAAATTGATGGAAAATTTGGGACGATGACTGCGGTTTCGCCCGGTTGCTCAGGGCAATTACATGGTTTCGTAAGAAGACTGAAAGAGAAAGTGGGGATTGCAGCCGCACACTGTTTTTTGTCAATCGAAAACGGTCAATCAGGAGGATTGGAACTCAGTCAAGGTCCGGGTTGCACCTATTACCATGGGTTCAATTGCAGCCTCGAAGGAACTGTTAGAAGGGATGACTGAACTACCTCCTTTTGCGGGGCATGCTCTGGATTGCGCGAGGTACTCGGGTGGGCGCTAAAGGTACTTGGAGACATCTGCGGCCAAATCTCGGTTGAGACGCACAGGGTACTGCAGCTAAGTACAACCGCTAGCCTGAAAGTGGTCATTCAGGAGAGTTCGCTTAGCGTCTGCTTAGTGCACAAATCAGACCTTTATCTTACACCTCCGTAGTCTTCAGCGACCTGTTTGACAGTTTCTAGGAATTTCGACACTTCGACTTTGAACATCTCTGAATGTCCGTGAGAAGTTAGAACTTCAGAGCCGTCATACGAATGCTCTTTAAACATACGTTTGATGAGTGTTTCGGCATCTCTGGCATTATAGCCAACTTCGAAGTCCCAAACGGCCAAGGTGTCGTATTCAGCTTTCTCTGTCCTAAAACGTACTTCCACGCTGGTGTTAGAAATGCCGATTTTGGGTATGTACCCAAGAGGTGTATGAACACCAATTACGTACAAAATCCCCGGCTCTTTTCCTCTAAAGCCGCCCCCTTCTTGGTAATCAAGGTGAGCCAAAACCTCCTGGAGAATTCCAAGGTCACGAGCTTTGTTGGCAATTGAGCCGTGCTCACGAAAGAACTCAGACCTGGTCTTGACCTTCCTACCAGTTTCCCAAACCTCTTCTTCTGTCAGGTCACGGTAGAACTCTATCCAGTGACTACCAACTTTATCTAAGAGACCGAGCCTGTGAGCTGCTGAGTGCTCTTTAGGAAACTCAAGCCTGTGTTGGATTTTAGTTTCGCACAACTCAGCTGAAACTTTGATGTCAGAAAACCCTTCATCAGTTTCATAGTATCCCTTCGGTTTGCTGACAGAATAGTCCCAACCACAGAGATCAGCAACTTCAGGAATTAGGCCTAATTTGTAGATGCCGCTATGATGAGCTCCGAACTTTTCTCTAAAGTCAGAGACAGAGCTGCACTTCATTGCTGACTCTAGAGCTGCATTAAAACCTTCCTCGGTCTCGTAGTAGCCTTCTCTAGTCCTTCTGTCTAAATGGCCAGCGATTTCTTTATAGTAAGGCTCTTTAACTATCGCAGTGTAGATGTCGTAGTGCGCTTCTCTAAAGTCAGTGAGATTGTCAAACTTTGCTATGGCTTCGATAGCTTCTTGTTTTCCGTTTTGAGACTTCCACCACCCCATGGGTCTTTGAACTTGTTCCCAATAAAGGTCTGCCAACTCTTGGAGATATCCGCCTATGAACGCTCCACTATGAGCTGCTGGAAACTTAGCTTTAAACTCAGAGTTTGTGTTGACAGTCTTAGCTGAATCATGAGCTTCTTGAATGCCTTCAGAAGAAGTCCAGTAGCCATTAGGTTTCTGACGCCTGGAAAGATGAGGCCCAAGCTCGTCAATTAAGCCCCTAGCTTTCGCAGCCATGTAAGCTTGGTTGGATTGATCTCTGAACTCGAAGTACTCATCGTACTTGGCAGCCTCGTCGATCATCTCTTGCCTGCCTTCAGGAGTGTCCCAATAGCCAACCGGTCTTTGCATCATGGTCATATGAGCAGTGATTTCTGCGTAGTAGCCATGCTCTCTAGCCCCATTTGAAGCATTAGGATGATTTTTGGTAAACTGGCTAGGATGCTCGTAGCGAGCGGCTAGCTCTTTTGCTTCTTGGTAGCCTTCCTCAGACTTCCAATAGCCTTTTATTCTCTGGGCTCTGAGGTGAGATGTGATTTCGTACCATTCATCCAGCCCAATTTCTTCTATGAGAATTGAGCACATCTGATGGTGAACTTCTTTGCTAAGCTCGGTGACTGAGCCTTCCCAGTCGCGGATAATTGCTTTGGCTTCTTCAATACCTTCTGGAGTTCTCCACTTTGAAGCGTTGACTATTCGTTCAGGCATATGAGCCGTTATTTTGTTGTAGAGATCAGGATTGGCTTTCCAGATAGCATCCACCATTTTGCGGTGTTTTTCTTTAAGCTCACTTTTGGTCTCGCATTGTTGAGCTTTAGCATGGGCTTCTTTGATGCCTTTATCGGTCTTCCAGTAAGAAGGCTTGGACGTCATCTTAGGCATGTGAGCAGTAATTTCGTCAAAATAGCCTAGCTTGACGGCTGCCAAAGCGGCCGGAGCATGAGTTCTACGAAACTTCGTTTTTGAGTCAAATTTAGCAGCCAGAGATCTGGCATATTCTTTACCCTCTGGCGTTTCGTAGTAACCTTTAGGGACTCTTTTCATTTTAGTTATCTTTGTTTGTTGAGATAAGGCGCATAACTAATTCATCGCGCTCTCATTCATTGATGGGGACACGGTCGGAAATTAGCATCCGGTCAATTAGGATGCTTGCGATGAACTGCCAAAGGTTTGTTTTGTTTTGCCCAATTCCCTCTGAGGGTAATTACCAAACCCGCCAGAGTATGACGCCCAGCAATAGATTGATACGAAGAGAAGACCGATTGTGACCCAGTCGTTTTCGTTTCTGCCTTTCACCGGTTCATTTTGGTAGTTGATTATGACTTAGAACCATTTCACAAGTTCATTGTCGTTCATTTGGAATGTTCTTCTGATATAGAAAGCAAGCTCCCCAGCCTCTGTCAGCTTTGTCCGCACAGTGGTCGTAGATGGCGTTCTTTTTCATCGTGCGCTCGGCGGCCATCTAGCTGCGTGGCAGAGGAATTAACTGCGATTTTCACTGGGATGCAAATCGCACCGTGCGTGACTGCCAACAACTGAAAAGTGTTACAGTGGGTTGTTACAGCGCAGGAACTCCCCTACGCTTAAGCTATTGATTTTATTGCAACCTACCACCTCAGGACCGCATCCCTTAGATTCCTCTGCACTAGGCTATTGCAGATGATTAGGACAGAAACCTTACGACATAGAAATCACAGGCTCTGGTTTTCAGACTTCAAATCCCCAGCTCTGCAGTGCCTCTCCCAAAGTCTCATTTAATTTTTGAACTGTGTCAGGTTGAAGCTCAGACATAAATTGACGACTTCGTCCCGAACGCTGATGCTTTGAACTATCAACTTTGTTAGATATCGGGTTCGCTTTCGAGACAATAGCAGCCAAAGTGGCCTCGCTGGGTTCTACCAACAACCATTTAGAGATCGAAAGTGTGAACTCTTCCACGTCTCGCGTGTAATCATCATAACTGAGGAAAAGATGATCTCCAGACGAGCGTCGAATTTCATCATAATCTTTGTAGATGGCTGCATATCGTGGCGCCAGTACATTTACAGAAACTTCATCGATACCAAGTTCCGCCCAATACGCCCGGTTCTTCAGCATTCGCTTACGAGTGGCTGGGTTTTTGGGCAAAGCATGTGACTGTGTAACCGAGTAGTATTGCGAAATCAGAACATCTCGGGGGTCTCTCAGAAAGAAGAGCTTTCGGAAGCGGTCGTCTCCAGGAAACCGAACTGCTTCGCGAAGGGGCACATAGATTTCACCGCGTTGTCGAAAGAAATGATCGTAGTGGTTGCTGAGGGCCTCACTTGGAGAAACAGTAAAATCGAATTCATGTCCGAGCCTCCACATTTCGCTAGCATAATTGAACTGACGGTAAGGTGTTCCTTCAAGCAGTTTGTTGAAAAAGAAGCTCATAAATGACGAGGCACATTTATATGTTGTGAAGAACAAAACTGATTGCGGGGCCTCTCGGAATTCAGCCGCGTTTCTGACACGCTGTTCTCTCTCTGATCGGTTGACCTGTTGCTGTTGTTCCAGCGCTTCGGACTTTTCCTCTCCGCTTGTGGCACGAGCTAGTTCACCGGGTTCGCCGACGGCGTCTGTCTCTTTAACGTCTTGCGGTTGCTCCAGTTCTTTGGATTGTTTATTCGCGTTTTCAATAACAAGAGTATCTCCCGGAACTCCAGTAGAAGGAAGATTGGCCTGGCTACGTTTTCTTATGTTTCGAGCTAAGCGTCTAATGCCCATTCTTTGTGGTCCCTCAATTGACTTATTCCAAGACAAAGAAGATTGATCTCGCCTTCTGAGTACGTGGTTTGTTCAACGGTCTACTTTTGACACATGATCAGTTCGCGCACTACATGAAATCAAAAATACGTATTTGTTTGTTGGTCTTGAGGAGCCTCTTTTGAGCAGTCGTCGATGGCGTTCTTTCTAACTACGCTCTCTAGGCCATACATCTGCGTAGCAGAAGCATACAACTTAAGAAGTGTTACAATTGATTGTTACAGCGCAGGAATTACGCTACACTTAAGCTATTGATTTTATTTTAACCTATCACCTCAGGATCGCATCCCCTAGGCTCCACCAAATCTCACAGATTCATCAAAAAACATGTTTTAGAGCAGTGTGACGTCGAATGAATATTTGTGCGTTATTTTGCTGCCAAGACGCAGCAACTACTGCGCCTGTCGACCGCTTAAGAACGCAAAGAATGCAGATGACATAGCCCTGCCAGAAAATGCTTGAGTGGCATGAAATTGGCACAAAGTCGCAGCCCTTCGGTCTGCTTTTATGTTGGTGCCGGTTTCTCGTTTCACGCGCTTAGTCAATCTTGATCAAGCGACTTCAAGGAATTTGGGCCACCGTAGTCACCTTGGCAATCAGCCGACTTGTACCGTGCCCATCATACCCGACCCCTGATGCTCTAAGACGTGGCAGTGCAGCATCCAATGACCGGGATTGTCCGCTACGAATGCAATCTGTGTGACTTCATTTGGCGCCATAAGGACAGTGTCCCGGATAACACTGGGGCTCCCATCCGGCAAACGCGGGTCAGCGACAAAGAAACTATGTCCGTGCAGATGAATCGGATGCACCCACCGGGTCCGGTTTTCCAGTTTGATTATGTGGGATTTACCGAGAGCCAGATCTAGCAGCGGCGGAGTGGAGTGGATGTCGGCAGGCACAGTCCCGTTTATTGACCAAAAACGACCGGCCTCGACGAGTGCCTGGATGTCCAACATACGCCCATTCATCTTTGCTTCGGTCATGCCACCCATGGCTCCGCCTTCGAAGACCAGACTATGCATTTCAGCGTTCGCCAAATCCGGTTTAGGCACTGGATTGGGGGGAAGAGCTTCAGGCGCCGCTTTGGCGTTTTGGCGAAGAGGATCCGCCTCTGAGACGTTCCAGCCCATGATGGCGCGGGCCTTATCCTCCCCATAGGCTATGTCGAGCACCTCTGCGTAGGCGCCGGGTTCTAGATCGATGTCGACCACAAGGTCAGCCCGCTGCCCGGGGCCGAGCCAGACACCCTCATCACCCAGTCGAAATGGTTCGATGGGATGGCCATCAACTGCGATCAGCCAAGGATCGAGTGGCTTAAAGCGCAAATTGAAAAATTGCGCATTTGCCAAATTAACAAGCCTCAACCGCACACGCTCGCCTGCGCGAACGGGCTCGCCCAATTCTTGCCGACCATTGACAGTGACGACATTTCCGAACCGTCCACCATGGCTTGCATCATGACGGTTGCCAAACGGCGCTATCTGCGCTGCTTCATCAAGACGCCAGTCATCTATGGCCCACACAATTTCACGATCAGCGCCAAGGCGTGCCGCGACGTTTGGAGGTTCTTCGACAATGAGCATGCCGCTGAGCCCACGGCCCACTTGCTCTGAACTGTTAAAGTGTGGGTGGTACCAGAACGTCCCTGCGTCCTCGAGCGGAAGAGTGTAAAGATGGCGACCGCCCGGTGCGACAGGCTCTTGGCTTAGATACGGCACCCCGTCTTGTTCAACTGGGACACGCAGGCCATGCCAGTGAATGGTCGAGGGCTCAGACAAACCATTCTCAAAGTCTACGAGCAATTGATCGCCCTGCTGCGCGCGAATTACAGGACCAGGTACAGACTGGTTGTAGGCCCAGACTTTTGTCTGAGGCAAATCGGTCCCCACTAATTCGACATCAGTCGGCGCAGCTGTAAGCGATACTGACGGCCCAGCCGCAAAAACAGGACCGCGCGAAGTACTGGCCCCAACCAAAGCCCCAAAAGTGGTAGCCAAGAAATGTCTTCGCCTCATACTTCGATACCCTTTCGCCAAACCACCAACATAGATGGAGCAAGACCTAGCATGATGTGGATCGATGCCAAAGATTTGAGGTTGGGTCGGTCAAAACGTTATTACCCAAGCGAACAAACTAGATGTACTGGCGTTGTCATGCATAGTTCTGTGCAGTAGCGTCCGGAATCATGGTCATCAGACAATACTCACTTGCTCTACTCGTCAGCCTTCTGGTCACTCTGACTGGGTTTGGCAGCGCTGCTCACGCGCTATCGAATGGCTGCATCGGCCTTCATTGTGAAACCCACAAGCAATCGGCGGAGCACTCTGCCGTGGCAATGCACGGCGAGCATTTGTCGGCTCCAAGCGACCACAATGACACAGAAAACTCCGAGGTCGGAGAGTGTAACCCCTCTCTGTGCCAAGCAGTTGTTTTACTCTCTCACGATAGCAAAGCCGCGCAGGTCCAAAGTGAGAGTGAACCTGATTTTCAGATTGAATCTCAAGCTAAGCTGACCGAACCAGACAGCCTCTACAGACCCCCTGCAGTTTGAAGCCGCGTAAATCCTCGCGTGCCTGAGTGACCAGCACATGTGTGCTGTTCGCGACGTACCGCAGCTCTACCAGCTTTTACAAAGTCAGGATCAATCCATGAAAAGAAACCACATACTAGTCGGCGTATGTGCCATCGCCGCCGTTGCCGCTTTCATCTCATTTCGCCCCAGCCCGATCAAAGAGGCTGCCCCGCAAAAGACAAATGAAGGCGATGCTCTGGTCGCAATTCAAATGCCAGTTATCGAAGGCAACGCAGCAATCGGCCAGCGTATCTTTGATGCCACCTGTACATCTTGTCACGGGGTCAACGCAGTCGGGGTAGAAGGTGCAGGACCGCCTCTGATCCATAAGATATACGAACCCAGCCACCACGCCGATGAATCCTTTCAGAGGGCAGTTTCTCAGGGTGTAAGAAGCCACCATTGGCAGTTTGGTGACATGCCACCCATCGAAGGCTTGACCCGAGGTGACGTGGCTATGGTGATCGCGTACATTCGTGAAATCCAGCGTGCCAACGGAATAAATTGAGGAAAGCCCAATGAAGAAGATCGTAACGCTTGCACTTATTGCTGCGTTTCCCAGCGGCGTTCTGGCGCATTCGAAGATCGAAGAAACGACACCTGCCGACGGTGCTACTGTAACCGCTGCGCCCGCTGAAATTGGTCTCAATTTCACCAAGGAGATCCGGTTGACGCGGATAGAAATGGCGCATGAGGAGCACTCGGCAGTACGCTTGGATTTGGGCGACCAGACAAGCTTTGGACAGGTGTTTACGATCCCGCTGCCGAGCAATGGAACCGGGACCTACGTGATCGAATGGCGTGGTTTAGGTGAGGACGGTCATGCGATGCAGGGCGAGTTTTCATTCACCGTGGAATAAGCATGCCTGATATCTGGGGAATTGCTGCAATCCTCGCAAAGCTGGTGCTTTACACCGGCTTTGCGGGGTCTACCGGCCTTGTCATCGTCAAGTGCCTCTATTCTGAACTAATCGCACCGATGAGCCTCACCATGAGGCGTCAAGCTGTGGCCTTGGCGTGGCTTGCTCTTGCCGCGACTATATTTGGCTTCATGCTTCGTGGGGCCGCCCTAACAGGCGAAGTGGAAGGCATGGTTGATCCAGAGATGCTCGGCCTACTTTGGCAGACATCCGTCGGCGACATTTTTGTTTATCGGCTTATTGGCGCAGCTTTGATCCTTGTCGGATTGTCGGTTCCTCGCCTTGGCCATTGGATCGCATTGACGGGCGGCACGTTGGCGCTTTGGTCGTTTTCTCAGATCGGACATGTGCCGGAGATCGAGAGCTTTGGCGTCCAACTGCTGCTACTGTTGCACCTAATGTGCGTTGCCTTTTGGGTAGGAATCTTTAGCCCGTTGCGGGGAATGGCTATTAAGCCTGAACACCTGACAGATGCTGCTCTGCTGGGGCATAGGTTTGGGCAAGCCGCTGCACTGATTGTTCCCGCATTGATCTTAGCGGGTCTCTGGATGGCTTGGTTGCTTGTCGGCAATCTCCAAGAGCTCTTTTTCACTGCCTACGGGCAGGCCCTCTTGTTCAAAGTTTTCCTTGTAGGACTACTCATGATCCTCGCCGCGGCGAACAAGTTCAGGTTTGTTCCCGCTATGCAAATGGGAGATACCAAGGCCGCGCAACACCTAGTCCGATCCATCGAAATTGAAGCAATAGTCGTAATGGTGGTGCTGGCAACAACGGCAACACTCACGACCATACTAACGCTTCCGAGTTGAGGTAGGCAGGGATGAAAAAACACCTTTGTGCACTGGCCATATTCAGCTTTGGTACGGGCGCTGTTGCCGATCATGAGCTGATAGACAGAGACTTGACGAACGGGCAGCAACTTTACGCAGATCACTGCGCTTCGTGCCACGGCGCTAATCTGGAAGGGCAACCCAACTGGCAAACACCCGATGAAGACGGGCTCTTGCCTGCGCCACCACATGACGTGACGGGGCACACCTGGCACCATGATAACCAGCTTCTGTTCGACTACACCAAACTTGGCGGGGCAGAGACGCTGGCAACGCGCGGCATAAAAGACTTCAACAGCGGCATGCCTGGTTTCAAGGACACATTGACTGACGACGACATATGGGACGTTCTTGCCTATATCCGTTCCACCTGGCCGGACGATGTTCAGCAAATGCAGGCCAGCCGTAACCTTCCGCACGAGTAGAATTAATTGGGCTAGGGTCAGAGACGGCCAACCCTTTAGGAATTTGGGCGAAACACGTAGGTTTTTGGACTGCCACAGGTCAACCTGATCGTTTCTGCTCCCTCACAAAACCAGCACACTGCGACCGGTACATTTCAGCGCATTTAGGGTTCCTCGGCACCTCCCCTACATTTCACCAAATCAAAAAAAGCCAGCATTGGAAATCAGTTCTCTGGTTCAAATGGCAGGGCTCGTTGGCGACTGTATCTAGCCAACCAATAACTGCCTGCCGTGATGTTGTGATACAGTGCCTTCAAATACGGAGGAAAAATTGTTTCGTTTCGTTTTGCCCATTGCACTTTTCCTAGGAAGTCCGGCCGTCGGTCAGGATGCCATCAACCCTTCAGGGCTTTCGGGTCCTTCTGGGAAACCCTATTCGCCATACGCCGAGCGCGCCTTCCCTACGCAGGTTTATTTCGGCGACACGCATGTCCACACCGGTCTATCCGGAGATGCGGGTGGAGGCGGAACACGGCTCATGCCCCGTGACGCCTATCGGTTTGCGCGCGGCGAGCAGGTGACGTCAAACACCGGCCAACCTGTCAAGCTATCCAGGCCACTCGACTTCTTTATGATCACCGATCACACGGACGCGATGGGTGCTATTACCGACATCATCGGCGGCGCACCCAATATTCTGGCGGACGAGCAAGGCAGGTATTTCCACGAAGAGTTCAATAAAGGTGGAGAAGCAGCTTTGGCCGCGGCACTTGAGCTTACGGCCGCGTTTGCGCAAGGAAAGGTATCTCCTGTTCTGAACTACCAGCCCGGCAATCCGGCGTTTGCCCGCGTCTGGGACGACATAATCGATGCCGCAGAAGAATATAATGATCCGGGGGTGTTCAGCACATTCATCGCCTTCGAGTGGACATCCCTCGTTGCGGGAAACAACTTGCATCGAAACGTGATTTTTCGAGATGGCCCCGAACGCACCCGGCAGATACTTCCGTACACAACAACGCCACCCGTAGGCTCGCCGGACCCTCGCGACCTCTGGAAGTGGCTCGAGAATTATGAGCAAACCACCGGTGGGCGTGCACTTGCCATCCCACACAACGGCAATCTATCGAACGGCTGGATGTTCCCGCTTATGGATGACTTTGCGGATGGCGTCCCCTTGGACCCCACCTATGCAGAAGCAAGACACAGATGGGAACGTTTGTACGAGCCGACCCAGATAAAGGGAGATGGAGAAGCCCATCCGTTCCTTTCACCCGATGACGAGTTTGCGGACTTCGAAACCTGGGATTATGGAAACCTGGACGCCTCGGTGCCGAAAGAGCCGGAAATGTTGCCCGGAGAGTATGTACGTTCTGGGTTACTTCGCGGCCTTTCATTAGAAAAATCCTTGGGGACAAACCCCTTCAAATTCGGGCTGGGGGGAGCAAGCGATACGCATACTGGGCTGACCACCCCGGAAAACGACAATTTCTTCGGAAAGTTCACAGGGTACGAGCCCAGCGCAGAGCGCAGCCAACATGTTAGCAAGACATTCGCTGACGGGGCTGTTGCGTTGCGATCTTCACAATACATAACCGGTGGTTTGACTGCGGTTTGGGCACAAGAGAACTCTCGCAATGCAATTTGGGACGCGATGCATCGGCGCGAAACATACGCGACGACAGGGCCGCGAATGCGCGTTCGTATGTTCGGCGGATACAACTTTAGTCCCGACGATGTCTTACGACGTGACTTGGCATTGGTTGGTTATTCCAAGGGTGTGCCAATGGGCGGTGATCTCGGGTCAGGCGACGGCTCTCCTACCTTTCTTGTTTACGCACTTCGTGATCCGATCGGAGCCAACCTGGATAGAATTCAGATCGTTAAGGGCTGGCTGGACGCCGACGGAGAGCAGCTGGAAAAGGTTTATGACGTAGCTTGGTCAGGCACTCGTGAGCTGGACGCAAACGGCAAGTTGCCAACTGTTGGGTCGACTGTTGACCTCTCGATCCCTTCTTGGACCAACACCATTGGGGCGTCTGAGTTGGGAACGGTTTGGCAAGACCCAGATTTCGACCCATCCGAAAGTGCGTTTTACTATGCCCGTGTCATTGAGATTCCAACGCCCCGCTGGACCGCATATGACAACGTGAAATTCGGATTGGACTTGCCTGATGACGTGCCGCTGACAACACAAGAACGCGCCTACACCTCGCCGATCTGGTACACACCACCGCCATGATCCGGGTAACGCAAGAAGGCTGAAATGCGCTTTGCAGGACCAGCGCCGGCGCCGCCTCTTCCCAGACCTTTTGCGAGAGGCTTATACAGCCGTATAGCCAAAGAGTATTGTTCTGGTTTGTACGTGGACACAGGAATTCAAACGTCCACGGCCAAAGACCGGCCGCTTTGATCAATGCCCCGGGGTTTTGAAACTCAACTCACGTTTCTTCGCCGGTGCCTTTGTTGGAATTCGGTCGGTGTCATACCCGTCTGCCCCCTAAAGAAACGTGTGAAATGGGATTTGTCTGAGTAACCAACCATAAGCCCGATTTCAGCAACTGTCCCTCGGCCGTCTGCCAGGTGCTTTTTGGCGACGTCAACACGCAACCGCTTTATTTCACGGGGTAGAGTAGTCCCCTGCTGCTGAAGCGCCTTGAGGAAACGGTCAGGCTGTATGCCGAGAAGTTCAGCCACGATTTTCGGCCCCAAATCTGCCTCATCAAGTTTGTCGCGCAGGACGGATCTCATCGCGGCAACCACAGTGACTTCTTCGTCTGGACGCGCTGTGATTTTCGGGGCGGCAGCAAAATCGGCCTCTTGGTTCAGAAACAGCCATTCCGCAGGAAAGCTGAGCTGCATTCCGGGGTCGATGCCAAGGCCAACATCAATCCCCTTGTAGCCTATTGGTAAGCCATTGATGTAACGACTCTCCCAGCGAACAACTGACGGGTCCCAAGCACTGCCTACAACGGCTTGCAGAAGCCTTACGTAAATTGCGGCCCCGAAACCCGTGACTTGCACTGGCGGCACCGCGGGTTCCTGCTGTCTTTCGATCCGATATGTTGCTTTGTCTGCGTCAATAATGAGCCTATGCCTCACCGAGCTGGACTCTTGGGGCACAAGTCGAACGAACCGGGCAAAGAACTCAAAAAGCGTACTCGAAGATTGCTGAGCCTGCGCAAAAGGCGGCCAGCCTTTAAGGTCGAAGGTTTCCCCGACATGAAGCCCGAGATACCGATCCTCTGCCAATTCCGAGAAGGCGTTCAAAAGGCCATAGACCAGCTCTGAGTGCACATAGACGTCCGCGTCGGACAACAGCTCTGCTTTTAACCCGACCTGATCCAAAGCCGGCCGTGGGTCAATCTTGCGGTCAGTCAGGTACTTGAGAAATGGTGCAGCTAAAGCCAACCGAATGAACCCTTCGCTTTGCCCCTGTACTGAAGAACTAAAAGGCACAATCGTCTCCTTAGGATCGATCAGCAGCAAAGATAGGGTTGCCACTTTTTCCGTCACATTCGAACATTTCAATGGAAAAGTGGCAACCAAGATGTAGCTTTCCGGGCTAGCGTTGAAATATCTGAATATAACGAGGTTTCTCATGACTGGGTTACGTAGCTCTCTTCTTTCAGCGGCCGCCGGGCTGACGCTTTTGATTTCATTTCCCGCACAGGCGCAGGAGGAAGAAGCACCTCAAACCCTGTTCACCAACGTCCATGTTTTTGACGGCGTCAACGAACAACGCATCGAGAACGCCAACGTTCTGGTTGAAGGCAACCTGATAAAGTCGGTCACGACCGAAGCGATCGATGCGCCAAACGCCACTGTAATTGACGGCGGCGGTCGGACGCTTAGCCCCGGCTTCATAGAACTCCATGCGCACCTTATGTTGATGGGGCCGACCCTGCCGGCCATGGAAGCCAATACCACGTGGGAAGACTTTGCTATTCACGGGGCGCGGATGGCCGAGATGTACTTGATGCAAGGTTTCACGACCGTGCGTGACGCAGGAGGTGCCAATGGCGGTCTTCGCAGGGCAATAGATACGGGGCAAATTGAAGGGCCTCGCTATTACCCCTCTGGAGCCTTCATTGGAACGCGCGGCGGCCACGCTGACTTTGCCAACTTCACTGCTCCGCCAGGTTCTGAGACGAACATGAGCCGCCTGAACTTGGCCCAAGAGGTTAGCGGAGTTGATGACGTGTACAAATACGCGCGCAACAACTTCCGAATGGGTGCAACTCAGTTGAAATTCATGCAGTCCGGCGGCGTTGTTTCGGCTTTCGATCCCTGGCAATTGCTTGCTGGATCACCCGAAGAAATCAAAGCTGCTGTTCAGGTCGCGAACGAGTATGGCAGCTATGTCATGGCGCATTCCTACCGCAAAGAAGCGATCCTGAGTGCACTCGAAGCCGGAGTGATGTCGATCGAACACGGGTTTTCGTTTGATTGCGAAATCGCTGAAGTAATGAATGCCAAAGGCGCATACATCACGACGAACCTCACAGCGTTTGATCCAGGTCTTCTTGATATTCCAGCGGTGGCCAACGTGCCTTCGAGCCTTGCCAAAGCAAAGTCGGCCTCGGCCACTTTTGCCGGGTATATCGACAATATGAAAGAATGCCCTGTGAAACGGGGTTTCCAGACTGATTGTGTTGGGTCTGTGGAAGCCTGCAACATCCAGATTGCTTACGAGAAGCACCTCAACAACGAGTTCTTCGGCCCCCTCACCTCAATGGTGACGCTGACATCGACAGGCGGAGAGGTTGTGGCTCTGTCTGGTGACTTCATGAACCCGTATACAGCTGGGAAACTGGGTGTTATCGAAGAAGGCGCCTATGCTGATATTCTGTTGATCGACGGCAACCCGCTGGAAGACTTTTCCGTAGTTGGCACTGGGGACCAGTGGTTCGGCGCTGATCCAAGGCCCGACAGCCCTGAAACTATCCGGCTGATCATGAAAGACGGTGTGGTATACAAGAACACGCTGGAATAAACGTAAAAGAAGTCTGGGAGCACCAATGCGCCACTGGGTTCACCTTACAGTCGCCGCAGCTTTGTCCATGATCAGCCACGCTGCTATTGCGGCGTCTGTCACTGCACTTGATTGGGCCGATTTGCCAGATCCATCTGTGCAAATCTTCGAAGACCCCTATCGCGATCTAAGCCCGGAGCAATTCGACGATGTCCTTTATGTCGTGCGCCTGCGAGGTAGGTTGCATCAAGATGCTGGCAGCGCTGAAGAACGTCGGAAATGGCAAGAGCTTCTGACCGAAACCGAGGACGCCTTGGCAGCAGACGGTATTGATATCGACTGGCTACTGGACCAACGCCAGGTCGTCACAGAGCGCCGAGAAAAAGCGGGCACAGCCGGAAACCCAAAACTTGACGGCAAGACAATTACGTTGTCGGGTTTTGCGATACCGGCTCCTAACGATCCAGACGGCCAGTCGATTGCGTATTTGGTACCAAAGCGTGGAATGTGCAGCCACATGCCACCTCCGCCGCCCAACCAGATGATCCGGGTGCGGCTGAACGATGACTGGGCGCCCAGCTATTTTCACGAGCCCGTGCGGCTGACCGGGACACTGACCATTGATCCTTCTGACCAAAGCATGTTGGTCGTGGATGGCCTTATGCCCATGCGCGCCACCTTCCAGTTGGACACAGATACTGTCGAAACCCTCGGAACTCAGGGGGATAAGCTTGAGTGGCGCCAAACCACCGCCGATCGCATTCGGGCGGCGGGCAATCGCAAGACCGGCGGAGCGAAGATATCTGAATGATACGCCCTCTGATTACCGCCGTTGTGATCATGTTTTCTTCGGTTGCAGCCTCTGCACAGGGCTTGTCTGGACCCTCTTCTGTTGAGGCCGACCTTGATCCCGGTGACGGTCTGACTGATCCGCAATATCGTTCCGACTTTCCCCGAAACATCGCACCGCGCTGGTTCTCCTGGAAGGATCGTCTGGCCGAAGAGGGATTTCGCTTCAACTTCGATTATCTTGCATTGGGTCAATCCACGAACGCCGATCTGGGAACAGGCGAGGCTGCAAGCGGTATCGCCCGTTTCTACGGGAACTGGCAGGCCACCGAGCGTGGTTCACTGACTTTCAAGATTGAACACCGACACAGCTATACGGATGTTGCCCCTCAGTTCCTTGGCCTAGACGGCGGCGCACTTTCGATAACGGGAACCGCATTCAACGATTCAGGTTTGCTGCTGACCAACCTGTTTTGGACGCAGAGGGCCGAAGATGGTTCATGGACGCTACAAATTGGCCAGATCGATGTAACCGACTTCGTCGATATCTACGGCCTCGTCAGCCCGTACAGCGGATTCCAAAACCTCGCGTTTAACACAAACCCTACCATCAACTCCCCAAACCAGGGGCTTGGAATTGCCGGCGGCCTAAAGCTCAACGACCAGCTCTATGTTGTCGCCAGTGTTGCCGACGCCAATGCGGATCCTTCTGATCCGAACTTTGATGTGTTCAGCGATGGCAATCTTTTTAAGTCCCTCGAACTTGGCTACACGTCCGGTTTCGACCGCATCTACTTTGACAATGTTCATCTAACCCTCTGGCACGCGGATGCCGCCGATGATGGCAGCCGCGCCGAAGATTATGGAGGAGCGTTCTCAGCCGCGTGGTTCGTGAACAACAAATGGATGCCATTCTTTCGCGCTGGAGCCGCCAAGGGTACGGCCGCGCTCTATAAGCGATCAGTTTCAGGCGGCATAGGGTATTACGGTCGCAACACAGATTTGGCTGGGCTGGGTCTGAATTGGGCCGAAGCGCGAGGTGTTGATGGCGATCAAGTCACCGTCGAAGCATTTTACCGATTTTCGATCTCTCCGGGCCTGCAAATCACACCGTCCCTGCAGTTCATTTCCAATCCCCTGTTGAACCCGGATCAGGACAATATAACGCTGCTAGGGTTGAGAACCCGGATTGTTTTCTGACACAGATCGCCCAAGCGAATTTCTGGAAGAAACCGCCAAGAAAACTCTATTTGCGGCCAGCGCTATAGCTCTTGCCATGTCTGGCTTGGTCTATGCCAGTGAAGAAAGCAAAACATGGAATGCGTCGGACGAGACTAAACAATTCGTCCAGAACACAATTGTTCTTGGATTGCTGGCCAGCCCCTATGGTACTGGGTGGACCGAAGATGAGCAGCTTCATACCTACTTTCAGCGTGCCCGAGACAACGATTTTACAGGTCATGAGATGGCTCTTGCAGCAGCGGACATGTCTTTCGATAACCTGCTTCAACAGCACTATCACTTCCGCGCAGCAACGGCCCAGCAGCCAGAAAACTACCTTATTGTTGACAAAACCCGCGATATCGCGGCCGCACCTGCGCAAGGCAAAACGGCCGTCATCTGGAGCAGTCAGACAGCTACGACTCTGAATGGTGACCTTACAAGGATGGCGCTGCACAAGGACTTGGGCATCCAGAGCATGATCATTGCTTACAATGACATCTTTCGAACCGGTTCTGGTCAGCTTGCCGCGTACAATGGGCGTGATATCGGCCTGACGCCTTGGGGGAAGTCGGTGATCGACGAAATGATGCGTTTTGGCATTCTTTTGGACCTCAGCCACACAAGCTCAAAAACGGCCAACCATGCAATGGATTAAATGGATGAGAACTACCCAGGCGTCCTTTATGTCCACAAGCACTCGGTTCCGGCAGGTCTTTACAAGTACGAACCCAAAGCAACTGCGCGAGTTTGTTATCGGCCCATACCCGAGGATATCCCACCCAAACAAGCCGCTGACATGATCGATTACTATTTGAAACTTGTTGGCGTTAACCATGTTGAGATTGCAACGGACGACATGTTCTCACTCGAATTTGTTGTGCAGTGGGCGACTGCAAACGCAAGCATGTACTACGACGGCTGACACATGATTGATGCCTTCAATACGGGCGCCACCGGCAATGGTGAGGTTACCAAAATCCTGGCGGCGATAGCGGACGCCCCTTGGGAACGCGACTATTTCAACAAGGATCTGGAAAAAATCTATGGCGGAAACAAAGTGCGCGTCTACGCGCAAGTCTGGGAAGGCAAGCCACCTGAACAGTTTCTCGGGGAATACCCCCAACCTCTGCGAATGAGGCGAGAGTATCGCGACCTTTTTCCTTCGCGCTGAATAGACAAACCTAGGCGGTGCGAAATCAAACACTGGGCACCTTGGTTTGCTTCCATAATCAATGAAAGACGTGGGCGATTTACCTCGGCAAAGATGGCTTTGGACAATTTACAGGCCTTGGCACCGTTGAGCGTGAACAAAGTTAAAACGCACCCATGCGTCACCAGCGCACAAAATGCGGTAACACCTACACGAAGGGCGCGTCCTTTGGGCGCTTTCGGCCAAGGTCGCCCCCGAAGTTCGGTGCCAGATTAAATCGGTACCGATCGCCGGAAACCTGAACCTCAGCCGTCTTAGAGGATCAAGGCTTGCGCGGTCGTTTGCGCATGGGGCGTGCGTCTGCCCCTTTGTCTGCGCGCACTTTCACCCGGGCAGACGGAGTAGCGGCTTTGCCCCCCTTAGCGCGATCTTTACGCGGACCCATGGGTTTGGACGGGTCCGAAGCCCCCTTGCGTCGTTTGCTTTGGCGGTCCCCTTCGTTCGATTGTTGGCCCTTTGCAGGTTTATCATCGCGCTTGGGTTTTCCGGCTTTCGACTTGTTTGGCTTTTCGTTCCTTTCATTGTCCTTACGGGGTCGCGCTTCGACCGGCTGCACCTTTTTCGGGCGGTCAAACTTCGGACGGTCTTTGTTTGGCTTATCCGAACGGTCCTTTCCACGCGGCTTGTCCGCGCCAGAAGACTCTGCTCGTGGTTTGCGCGGCGCTCCTCGATCAGCGGGTGGGCCTTTGGGGGAGGCATCAAAATCCGGAACCCCTGGCAATTCGGTCAACCGTGCACCTTGCTCCAACTCAAGTTCGGCACCCAATTCGGACTTCATCGCGGCCACGGCCGAAGACAGGACTTCGATAAAAGTTTCCTGATATTGAACCCGGATCGCGCCGATATCGTCTTTGGAAAGACCTGAATTGCGGCACAACATCGGGAGCAACCACCGCGGTTCAGCACGTTGCTTGCGCCCCAACGAAAGCGAAAACCAAGTGCTGGGTCCAAAGTCTCTGGAATCCCGTTGCTTGCGCTCACGAGGCTCGGGCACCCCCCCAAGGATTTCCGGTGCAGAGTTACGCTCCCGGTACATCCGCAGGTAGGCCGCTGCGATCTGATCGGCGCTGCGGTTTTCCAGAATGCGCGCTGCGAAAGCTGCCTCTTCCGCACTGAGCGGCTCATCCCATGCCGGGTCCGAGATTATCCTGTCTTCGTCGCGGGCCAGAACCTCTTCTGCGGATGGTGGGGCTTGCCAATCCGCCTCTAGCTTCGCGAACTTCAATAGCCTCTGCGCTTTAGAACGCTGGCGACCCGGTACGATCAATACCGATGTGCCCTTTCGCCCGGCGCGCCCGGTGCGACCCGACCGGTGTAACAGCGCTTCGGCGTTTGACGGCAAATCCGCGTGAATGACCAGTTCTAGGTTTGGCAGGTCAATGCCCCGCGCAGCGACATCCGTCGCAATACAAACACGTGCGCGTCCATCCCGAAGGGCTTGCAAGGCGTGAGAGCGCTCAGACTGGCTGAGTTCACCAGAGAGTGAAACAACCGAGAAACCGCGATTTGAGAACTTGGCCGTCAGGCGCGCCACCATCGCGCGGGTATTGGCAAAAATGATTGCCGTTTGCGCATCATGATACCGCAGCAGGTTAATGATGGCTTTTTCGGTGTCCGACGGTGCGACGTTCAGTGCGAGATACGAAATATCCGCGTGTTGCGCATCCTTGCTTCCGATCTCAAGACGCCGCGTATCTTCTTTCTGGTAAGCCTGAGCCAGTTTGGCGATGCCGCGTGGCACCGTCGCAGAGAACAGCAGTGTTCGGCGATCTTTGGGCGTGTGATCAAGGATAAACTCGAGATCCTCGGCAAAACCCATGTCCAGCATTTCGTCCGCTTCGTCGAGCACAACCGCCTTTAGATCAGTGAAATCGATTACGCCGCGTGCAATGTGATCTCTAAGCCGCCCCGGCGTCGCAACAATCACGTGGGCACCGCGTTCGATAGCTCTGCGCTCGGTTCGGGCGTCCATACCGCCAACGGTGGACGCGGTCACGATCCCGGCTTGACCAAAAAGCCAGTCGAATTCCCGACGTACTTGCATCGCAAGTTCACGTGTTGGCGCGATAACCAAAGCCAATGGTCCAGCCGGCGGCGCAAAGCGGCCATCCTCACCCAATACATCAGCAGCGATCGCTAGACCAAAGCCAACTGTCTTACCTGAGCCGGTTTGCGCCGAGACCAGCAGATCAAGCCCGGACAGTTCTGGATCTGTAACAGCCTCTTGCACAGGCGTCAGCGCGCTATACCCTTTTTCTGTGAGGGCTGCTGAAAGAGTTTGCGGTAGGGCGGAGAAATCTCGCATGGATCACCTGATAATGAGCAAGGCCCCGCAAATAGGGGTATCGCGGCAGGATGTATAGCCCTTTCCGCCGCCAAGCGTTGCGCACTGCTCAAACCGGCTTTGACGCATGGGCGCTTAGGTAGGGCCTTTTGAACAGGCATCACTGCTCTGACCTACACCCAGATCACCTGATCCCCACACCAAACTGGCATGCGACCGCCGAAACCCTCACTTTTCCGAGGGATCGCTTTCAGCGTAGTCCCGCAACCGTTCGATATCGGCGATCTCTGCGTGGTTTCGGTTGATCTTCACGCCCACGGGTTTGAGTCTCGAAAACGCTCTGCTCAGGCTTTCCGGCTTCATCCCCAAACGTCCGGCGATCAACATCTTGTCGTAGGGCAGCTCTACGTCGCAGCCGTCAGCCTCTTTATCGCAGAGATTCAACAGGAATTCGGCCACGCGTTGCGCGCCGGTCTGAGCCTTGAGTTGTTCCAGTTGGGCAACCAGCGCATGCAAATGCGTAAATGTTGACGCCAGGATGGAAACACCGATCTCTGGGTCTTCTTTCATCAAGGACAAAAGAACCGGGCTGGGAATGTGCATCACCTCGCAGGCAGATACGGCCTCGGCGGATACTGGATAGGGAACGTTTCGCAGGGCAACCGCCTCGCCAAAGCTTTCACCACGGGTAAAGACGCTGACCACCGCCTCAGCGCCGGTTGGAGCCATCCGGAACAGCTTGACCCAGCCTGCCAGGACCACATGAACAGCTTTTGCCTCTTCCTCCTGCAGAAAAATCGTTTCACCACGATCATAGCTGCGCCAGATGGAATGACTGAGTAGCGTGTCGACATGTTGGTCCGGTAAACTCTTGAGCAGAAGAGATTGCCGCGCGATTGCTTTTTGTGCTTCGTGAGCCACGAAGGTTCCCCCTTTTCCCTGGTCGATCTTCTGACCGGTACATCCTTCCGGCTCAGGCTATGCCAAAGCATCATGACACGCACTAGTGTTTTCACACGTCAACTTGACAATTGTCATGTCCCGCACCCCGGCACTTGCCTAATCTCGCTCCAAAGCCAGTATTCCGGGGAGCCAGAAAGATGGACTACGAGCGATTTTTTACCCAGAGCCTCGATGACCTTCGAGAAGAAGGAAACTATCGCGTGTTCATCGATCTGCAACGGCGCTGTGGGTCATTTCCAAACGCGCGTCAAACCGACGGACAAGTGCAGCGGGATGTGCGTATTTGGTGCTCGAACGACTATCTTGGCATGGGGCAGCACCCAGCCGTGACCTCGGCAATGCACGATGCCCTGGATCGCTGCGGTGCCGGCGCTGGTGGAACACGGAATATCTCGGGCACCACGCATGACCATGTTGTGTTAGAGGCCGAACTGGCCGATTTGCATGGTAAAGAAGCTGCCCTGCTGTTCACCTCGGGCTATGTATCGAACTGGGCGGCCTTGGGTACGTTGGCTTCAAAAATCCCCGGTCTGATTGTTTTCTCTGACGCTCTGAACCATGCCTCGATGATCGAAGGTATTCGCCACTCACGGGCTCAGAAAGTGATATGGAAACACAACGACCTTGAGGATCTTGAGGCCAAATTGGCCGCCGCCGATCCCCAAGCCCCCAAGATGATCGCCTTTGAGTCAGTCTATTCAATGGATGGCGATATTGCCCCAATCAAAGAGATCTGTGATCTGGCCGACAAATACGGTGCCATGACCTATCTGGATGAGGTCCACGCCGTTGGCCTCTATGGCCCACGCGGTGGCGGTATTGCCGAACGTGAGAGGCTAATGGATCGTCTGACCGTGATCGAAGGCACTCTGGGCAAAGCCTTCGGTGTCGTCGGCGGATATATCGCTGCTTCGGCCGCGCTCTGCGATTTTGTGCGCAGCTTCGCAAGCGGGTTTATCTTTACTACCGCGCTGCCCCCGTCGATTGCAGCTGGTGCCGCGGCTTCAATCCGGCACCTGAAACAATCAGACACCGAACGCGACTTGCAGAAGGCCCGCGTGGCTCAGGTTCGTGCCCGGCTCGACGCCGAAGGCATTCCGCATCTGCCCAACCCAAGCCACATCATCCCGGTGATGGTCGGCGATCCGGTAAAGTGCAAGTTCATTTCGGACACTTTGCTAGAAGAGTTCGGCATCTACATTCAGCCGATCAACTATCCGACAGTGCCAAAAGGGACAGAGCGCCTGCGGATCACTCCATCACCTGTTCATACGGATGCGGATATCGACCATCTGGTCGGCGCGCTATCGACCCTGTGGCAGCGGTGCCAGATTGCTCGGATGCCGATGGCCGCCCAATAACTCAAAGCGCCCCTCGCTTGAAAAACTGCCGCCCGACCGGGCGGCTTTTTTCGTTTCAGACCAAGTAAAGGCAGAAAATCAGAACTGCAAAACCGGTCAGGACCATTGTGAAGCCTCGCAGCCAACCGGGACTAACTTCCAGATCCAGATACCGTGCAAGGATTACCCGTGCCTTCATCAGCGCCAACAGCAAAATGCCCCCTCCGAGTACGGCGGAAGGCAGCGGGATCATGGTCAAAACCGCCGACCCCAGGCTGAGGCCCAGCAAAGCAAGCCAGGCACGTGTAAGGTTGTTGATGCTCATGCCCCTTACCCCAACAGGTAAATTACCGGAAACAGCATAATCCAAACCAAGTCGACCATGTGCCAGAATTGAGCGCCTGCCTCGATATTCCGGGCGTCATCCTTCCAAGCAACCAGTAGCAGGATTCCCACTCCGGCCAGTACATGCGCGGCGTGAAAACCTGTCAGCAGATAGTAAAAAAGAAAGAAAGGGTGCGTTTCGAAATTGATCCCCTGCGCCGCCTTGTCCGCATATTCCGTTGCCTTGATGATCAAGAAAACTACGCCCAGCATAGCTGCCCCGAACAAAGCCAGCCGTGCAGCCCCTCGCCGCGCGACTTGCCGCCAGTGTAGAGCCTGCGCGGCCAGATAGCCGGATGTGACAAGAACGGCGGTGTTGAACGCGGCGCCTGTACGATGCAGATGGGACTGCGCCTCGGCAAAGCCCGCCGGATCGGTCAGACGCACGCCCATGAAGGCGATCAGCCCGGCACCGAATACCAAAAGCTCCGAGAAGATCAGTACCCACATCAGCAACTCGCCCGGTAGCTCGTCAATGAAGGACGTGTCGCTCATGCGCCGACCAGCTGACGGTAGATTTGCGGCAATGCCATCGTCAAACGGTGTGGATCAGGAATGACGGCAAATCCGCCCTGCCCGAACATGCGCGGGAACCAACTTTTGCCCGTCTTGTCAATGGTCACGCCGAATACCGAATGCCCGGCCCTCCGCGCTTCACGCACGGCTTGGCGGGTGTCTTCGATACCGTGGCGACCCTCGTAGTGATCAAGATCATTTGGTTTCCCGTCCGTGATTACCAGCAACAACCGGCGCTTGCGGGATTGTTTAGCCAAATCGGCCGAGCAATGGCGGATCGCGGCCCCTAGCCGTGTGTAGTGCCCGGGCCGCAATGAGGCGATGCGTTGTTCGACCTTCCCACCCATCGGTTCATCAAATCGCTTGCAGCGCTGGACGTAGACGCGCTGACGCTTCAACGAGCTGAACGCGTGAATTGCAAAATCGTCGCCACAGGCGTTCAGCCCCCAAGCCAAGGCAGCCAGCGCCTCGCGTTCGATATCGATAACTGCGCGACCAGTGACGGCACTTTCGGTGGAACGACTGACATCCAGCAATATCGAAACTGCCAGATCGCGCGCAACGGGACGAGACTGCATCCAGATGCGTTCATTGCCTTCACCACTGGCCATCCTGTCGGTTTCAGCCCGAACTGCGGCTTCGATGTCCAACTGCTCGCCGTCCAGATGACCGCGTGTCATAACCCGACCGGGACGCAGAGCTTCGAATTGGCGCTTAACGGCACGAATACGGCGTGCAGTAGCAGCGTCTTTGCCAAATTCAGCGGCGTCTTCGCGGATCTCCGCGTCTGACAGCAGAACGTGAACGTGATCCGGCAGATACTGACCGGTGCGAACGTCCCATTCAGGGTAGAGGATACGACCCGACAAACGCTCTCGGTTCACGTCTTCGGGCGCAAGGTCGAGGTGCAGTTTCAACTTGGTAGGCGGCGCTTTGGAAATCTGGCCCAGCCCTATCTCTTCCTGGTCGTCCGCAGCTTTTTTGGCGTTGTCGGGATCGTCGTCATCGATCCGCCGGTTGATGTTGAGGAACTCTGCCCAGCTGAGGATCGCCTCGAACTTGTGCAAGATGAAACTATCGCTGCGTTCAGCCTGATCTGATTTGCGGCGACGTGCGCGGTGGGTTTTCTCGCCCGACTCCTCTGGTTCGCCTTCAGTTTCGGGATTCTCAACCTCGTTGTGTTCTGAAAAACCAACAGCGCGCAGTTCCGGCCATAAGGGCACTGGGCGGAAAGGCTGATAGCCTCGCTGGGCCTCGGCGTCCATTTCGAGGAATGCGAGGGCGCGATCAGACAACGGATCGGGATCGCCCAGCATGTGACGAATGATACCTTCCACAGCCGCCTCGTCGGGTGGCAAATCGGGCACTTCACGCTGATGCAGCAGACCCTTGCACAGCTCAATGTACAGTGGTCGCAAACCCGGGGCATCTTCCAGCGTGGCCTCAACCATTTGCCGGGCCGCAGCCAATGCACGCAGGTCAGCACGCAGCGGGTCATCTTCGTCAATTCGGGTTCCGGCATGGGCCGCCGCTGCAGCCAGCCAGACATAAAGCGCGCCATTTGCTTCGCGCGCTGGAAAAACCGCCAGCCTGTCCGGCAGGCGCAGCACCTCGCCATCGAACGAAGCGCGCGGCATCAGTTCAACCTCTGTCGCCAGCTTGCGACGCCAACCCAGGCGGTGACGCGAAACTTCGGGTGAGACCGGGCGTAATTCTACGCCCGGGCTACCCCCAAGCCCCCGAAAGAGGACTGCCAACCGCCCCGCGACCTCAGAAAGGTCGACCGCGGCTCCAACATGCACCTCAGGTGCATCGAGGCGGCTGGCAAGGGTGTGCCATAGTTTCCCGATCGTTTCTTCGGGTTCCCATGGCTCAAAATCGATCCTGACCATCGGCGGGCCTCACCCAAAGACAGCCGTGACAAGATCGAGGAGCCCGCGTTTGATATCCTCGTCATCTGTCAGAGGTTCGATCATAGCGGCAAGGATGGCGCGGTCGGTGGACATGCCCTGTGCGATCAACGTCGCGGCATAAACGACCAAACGGGTAGAGACGCCTTCCTCAAGATCCTGACCCTTGAGCCCGCGAAGTTTGTTCGCCAGCCGGATCAGCGGTTTGCAGCGCTCCAGCGCCAGCCCGCTTTCCTGGGCAACAACCTCGGCTTCCATCTCGGGAGACGGGAAGTCGAATTCCAGCGAGATAAAGCGTTGTCGGGTCGAGGGTTTCAGGGTTTTCAGGATATTCTGGTATCCGGGGTTATACGAGGCGACCAGCATGAAACCGGGAGCGGCCTCAAGCTCTTCGCCGGTGCGGTCGATCGGCAGGATGCGCCGGTCGTCGGTCAAAGGGTGTAGAACGACGGTGACGTCCTTGCGAGCTTCAACCACTTCATCAAGGTAGCAGATCGCGCCTTCGCGTACCGCGCGGGTCAGAGGGCCATCAACCCAGACGGTCTCTCCGCCCTTCAGCAGATAGCGTCCGATCAGGTCGGCAGCGGCCAAGTCGTCGTGGCAAGCCACGGTATAAAGTGGGCGGCCAAGGCGCGCGGCCATATGGGCCACAAAGCGGGTCTTGCCGCAACCTGTCGGGCCTTTAAGCAGAACCGGCAGGTCATTGTTATAGGCAGCGCTGAACACGTCGCATTCATCGCCTTGGGGCAGGTAGAAGGGGGCGTTCGCCGCCCCCTCATTCAGTTTTATGGAGCCGTCCATATCCATTACTCCGCAGGGGTTTCGGCTGCGCCGGGTTCAATGACCTCTTTCCGGGGAACCCAGACCGAGTAAATGAACAGCAGCGCACCAAGGACTACGACAACGCCCGAGCCGAACCGCATCCAGTAGAAGATCGCGATCTGGTCCTGCACGTCCATGAAGTAGTCTCCGACCACACGTTGCATGTGTGTCTGTACGGTTCCGCCGAAGGTCAGGACGAAAGTCATAAAGACCATGCCGCTGGTCATCAGCCAGAAGGAACCCATGTTCAGCACCTGATTATACGGATCACGGTTCTTGAGGATCGGCATCGCATAGCTGAAGATCGCCAGGTTGAGGCAGACATAGGCACCGTAGAAGGCCAGGTGGCCATGGGCCGCTGTGATCTGCGTGCCGTGAGTATAGTAGTTCACCCCATGCAATGTGTGCAGGAAGCCCCAGACACCGGCACCAAAGAACGCGAGCGTGGCACAGCCCAGCGACCACAGCAACGCGGCCTTATTGGGGTGATCACGACGGCCCTTCCAGACCATGACGAAAGCAAAAGCCATCATCGCAAAGAACGGGATCACTTCGAGGCTTGAGAAGATCGAACCAATCCACTGCCAGTACGCAGGGGTACCGATCCAGTAGTAGTGGTGGCCTGTTCCTAGGATGCCCGAGAACAGCGCGGCGGCGACGATGACATAGAGCCATTTTTCGACGATCTCGCGGTCAACGCCGGTCAGCTTCAGCATCAGGTAGGCCAGGATCGAGGCCATGATCAGTTCCCAAACGCCCTCAACCCACAGGTGGACGACATACCACCAGTATTGTTTATCCAGAGCCAGGTTGCCCGGGTTGTAGAAAGCAAACAGGAACAACAGCGCCAGACCCCACAAACCCAACAGAAGGATGTTGGTGATGGCAGTCTTCTTGCCCTTCAGAACGGTCATCGACACGTTGTAAAGGAAGATCAGCGCGGCCACGACGATGCCCGCCTTGACCCATTTGGGCTGTTCAAGGAACTCGCGCCCCTCTTTGCCCAGCAGCCAATTGCCTTCGAACAGGTTGAAGACATACGTCACAACCACGCCCAAAGTACCGACCACCAGAATGATCAGCTGCAGATAAGCCAGCTTGGTCGAATGGATCTCACGTTCAGCCTCTTCCGGGATCAGGAAGTAAGCTGCACCAAAGAAGCCCAGGATAAGCCAGACGATCAGAGAGTTGGTGTGCAGCATCCGCACGATGTTGAATGGCAGAAGCTCACTCAGGAAGTTGGGCGAAACATAGATCAGACCGGCCAGCAGGCCACCGATCACCTGGATCGCAAACAGGCCCATGGCTACCGCAAAGTAGGCGTAGGCGATTTTTTGGGATTCGTATTTCATTGCTCCGTTCCCTTTCTCAGCCGGCCTCGTTGGGCGGCCAGTCCTGAGCGTCGATATTGTCCGTCCAGATCAGGAAGTTCGCCAGATCACGGATTTCTTCGTCGCTGAGGTTGAAATTGGGCATCTGCCGGCGACCGGGAATGCCGGTCGGTTGTGCTTCCATCCAGCCCTTGAGGGTTTCAAAGGCCGATTCCGGGTCGTCCAGGACACCCCAGCGGGTCATCACATTCGCGACTTCAGGCGCAAAGTATGCCCCTTCACCCAGGATCGTGTGACAGTTGATACAAGCGTGTTTTTCCCAGACGTGCTTGCCGCGAACCACACTTTCATCGAGTTTCGCCGAATTCTCGGAATTCACGATATACCAGTGGGAATGGGCCGACAGGGCCAGGAAGATGAGGATAAAGAACAGTGACCCGCCATAGAATATGTTGCGGGCCATGCTCTTGGTCATGACTTCTCGCATTGCGCTCTCCTTTGCGCAGATTAGCTAGTCTGGTCAGCATGACGGCTGGGGCATGGTGGCTCCTTAACGAAAGTCAAGACCACCGAAAGGAAATGAATTTCAGCCCGCCTTTATAGCGCGAGGGCCGGTCAGCGCAGGCCACATGGCAATCAGGTACAGGGCAAAGGCACAGACCCACAGACCATCAGAAAGTAGCATCGCCACCATATAGCCCGCATTCAACTCGGCCCCGATCCAGCGGGACACGGCAGCCAAGGCCATGAGGCCATAAGCTACGACCATCGGCGCTGGCGCGATCAGTTCCCGACCACTGTGCCCCAGTGCGGCGCGGCTCATGACTGCCAGGGTCATGCCGCCCACACATCCAATCCCCAGAACGTGCAGCGCGGCGACTTCGTTGCCCAGGCCCAGCACCGCCAGCCCCCAGAGAATCAATCCAAATGCCAGCATCCCAAGCCCAAGGTGCAGCGCCAGCAGAATCGGTTGCCGCACCGCCCAGCGCGAACGCCAGCGTGCCATACGCAAAATTTGTACGGCACCCAAAGCCAATGCCCCTATGCCCGCTATAGTCCCGATCCCAAAAACCAAGGTGCTTATCGGCAGGAACAAGGCCAGCACCATGCCAGCCTTATCCAAAGCGGGAACCGAAACCGGCCAGCTCGCCTCGGGCGCGCCGGCGCGTTTCATGGCATTGCGGGTAAAAGCTGGTGTAATCCGCCCGCCAAGAATGGCAATCATAGCGCATAGAACCAAAAGCCCGACGCGCAGTCCTGTTTGAAGCGTGTCCGCGGTGACCCCCATCCATTCCAGATGGGTCAACAAATTCGCAACCCACAAAAGGCTCAATAGAAGAAGGAAGATCATATTATGCGGCTTTGGGCGACGAAGCAGCTGCGTCAGAATCTTTGCGGCCAGCACCGGCACAAAGGCCAGATCAACCACCGCGACAAGCACCGGTGGCAACATACCTGAAAACCACATGGCCATCCGACCAGCCAACCACAGCCCGGCAGCCAAAGTAATAAAGCGCGCTTTTGCTTCGGGTGCGCCAGTCCAATTGGGCACGGCTGTCAGAAAGAAACCGCCCAGCGCTGCGGTGGCGTAGCCAAAGATCATCTCATGCGCGTGCCACATCGGTGGCGTCATGCCATAATCCGGCGCCATATACGGCACGGCCAGCCACAGCCCCCAGACCAGCCCGACAAACAGGCCGTAGAGGCCCGCGGACAGAAAGAATACACGGAACCCCTCACCAAGAACACGGGTGACGATTGCGGGCATGGCTGCTCTCCTTGACGGTTTTACAACTCGTAGCAGCGCGACCGAACTGGCGACTTAACCAAAATCAAAACGCCGAAAACATGCCCCTAAGACTCAGATTTTCCCGAGGTTTTTTTTGGCGTTTTTTTACGGCTGGCTCTCGAATTGCGCCCCCCGTGTTGACTTTCGTCAAGGAGCTCCCCTGCGCGATGTCTCACCCTTGGACCTGCCTCACCACGCAAATGGAGAGTGATCATGTCACTTGGAATCAGCTACAACAAAACTGGCCGCGCCTTTGGGGCCGGTTTGGCGATGCTGCTGGGCAGCGTCGCTGCACCAGCCTTCGCCGAAGAGCCAACCCTCAGCGAGGAAGCGTTTGAATCATCCAAACAGCTTTATTTCGAGCAATGCGCAGGCTGTCACGGCGTTCTGCGTAAAGGTGCCACTGGGAAAAGTCTTGAACCGGTGGTCAAAACAAAGAGCGACGATGGCACCGTGACCGAATCCGGCACCCTGAAACTGGGGCAGGAACGCCTTGAAAAGATTATCGCCTGGGGGACCGAAGGCGGTATGAACAACTTCTCGGACATCATGACCGAGCAGGAAATCAAGGACATGGCGACCTACATCATGATGGAGCCGCCAAAGCCGCCTGAAATGTCGCTGGAACAGATGATGGCGACCCGCAAGGTGTACGTCGAAGAAGCCGACTACCCAACCGAGCCGCTTCATGGCCGCAACTGGGAAAACTTCTTTGTTGTCATCGAACGTGACGTGGGCAAGGTGGCCGTGATCGACGGCGACACCAAAGAAGTCCTGACTCACATCCCAACCGGTTACGCTGTGCACGTTCTGAAAGCGTCCGAGCACCATTCTCTGGAAGAACCGGAACAGCCCGGCCGCTTCTGGTACACAATGGGCCGTGACGGCAAGATGACCAAAATCGACCTCTGGCAGACACCGGACAAGATGTTGGTTTCCGAAGTCAAGATTGCCTATGACGCCCGCGACGTTGCCGTATCCGGCGACGGCAAATACGTCATCGGTGGGGGCTACTGGCCACCGCACTTTGCAATCGTTGACGCGCAGACCATGGAACCGGTCAAAGTCGTGTCCACACGTGGTGTGAACGTCGACGGGGACTATGTAGAAGAAGCCCGCGTGGCCGCCATCTACACCACCCCGAACGAACCAACCTGGATCGTCGCGGTCAAAGAGCTCGGTCAGCTGTGGCAGGTCGACTATACCGATCTGGACAACCTGCGGATCGACAAGATCGACAGCGCAAAGTTCCTGCATGACGGGTTCTTCGACCCAACAGGCCGCTATTTCCAGATCGCCGCGAACGCGTCGAACAAGATGGTGGTTGTCGATACCGAAACCCACAAGCTGGAAGCGATGATCGACACGGCTGCACTGCCGCACCCCGGTCCGGGCGCCAACTGGGTTGACCCGAATTGTGGTCCGGTTGCAGGTACAACACACCTTGGTGTCGGTACCGTAACGGTCTGGGGCAACGATCCTGAAAACCGTCCCGACGACGCTTGGAAAGTCTGCTACGAAGTGGAAACCGACGGTCCCGGCCTGTTTGTCCGTACTCACCCGAATTCGGACTACATCTGGGCTGACCAGACCAAGCACCCGGAACCTGAGATTCAGCAATCTGTCCAGGTCATCTCGAAAGAGACTGGCGAGATCGTGAAAACCATCCAAATAACCGAAGACGAAGGCAGCGCCGCTGTTCACTTCGAATTCAACGCGGATGGCACCGAGGTCTGGGTCTCCAAGTGGAACCTCTCGGACTCGAAAGAGCCCAACGGTCAGATTGTGATCTTCGACGCCAAGACATTGGAAGAGATCGGTCGCATCGAAGGGCTGTATGCCCCGACCGGCAAGTTCAACGTCTACAACCGCTCGAACCACGTCACCTGACGGCTTCGACACGAACACCGGAAAGGGCGGGCCCCTCGCCCGCCCTTTCCTCGTTTGACAATTCAGCCAAACACGCCCGCCCGACATACCGGGCCAGTCAAGACAGCCATAACGGAGCCCGGATATGACCTCCGAACCGGATAAAAAACCACCGATCTGGCGCCGGTATTTCCTGTGGGGAATGCCTGTGGCCGGCATCGCCGCGGCATTCGCCGCCGGCATCATCTTTTGGGGCGGGTTCAACACCGCCATGGAAGCCACCAACACCAAGGACTTCTGTATCTCGTGCCACGAGATGCGCGATTTCGTTTATGAGGAATACACCGGCACGATCCACGACGTGAACCGGTCTGGGGTGGGCGCGGTCTGTTCCGACTGCCACGTGCCCAAGGACTGGACCCACAAGATGATCCGCAAGATCAAGGCGTCCAAAGAGCTGTATGGCAAGATGGTCGGCACCATTAACACCCGCGAGAAATTCGAAGCCAAGCGCGTGCATTTGGCTATGAACGAGTGGGAACGGATGAAAGCCACCGACTCGCGCGAATGCCGCAACTGCCACGACTTTGAATCGATGATGCCCGAATTCCAGAAACCCCGTGCACGGCAGCAGCACCTGAACGCGATGGAGATCGGCCAGACCTGTATCGACTGTCACAAGGGTATTGCGCACTCGGACGCTCGCGATCGGGCCGACGAGGAGTACCTGGAAGAGCTTGAGGCGCCGAACCCGGACTTCATCCGTCCGATCCCGCCAGAATATCTGGCTAGCCTGGCTAAGATTGAGGCGCAGGAAGCCGCCGATGCAGAAGCTGAAAAAGTAGCCAAGGCAGCGCAGCAAGAAGCCGTTCAGGCTCAGATCGCAGCTGCTGTTGACGCAGCCGTTGCCGAAGAGCGCGCAAAGGCAAACGGCGAAGAAGCCGCAGCCCCTGCCAGCGGCGGTGGCAGCGATGTCGGTGGCAACGTCGACTGGAACGCCGTGGCAAGCGCGGACATGAAGCTGTTCTACCCCGGTCAGGCTTCGTTTGAATGGGTGCAGAACGGCAAGTTCCACGGTGGGGCTCGTCCGCTCACCAAGGGCGGCGATCAGTGCTCGACCTGTCACGCCAAGGAACTGGATGCTATCGGCAACAAGATCGTCGCCGGCGGTGATCTGGAACCCACACCGGTTCCCGGCAAACGTGGTGTGATCGACGCAACCGTTCAAGCAGCGCATGACGACGAGAACCTGTATATCCGCCTACAATGGCCGGATGCAGGCCACAATCCTGCGCCCTTTGTTGACGGCGGCAAGATGGACCCCGACAACCAGATCAAAGTTGCCATGATGATCACCGGCACCGGAATCGAGTTGGGCGATCAGGTGGGTTGCTGGGCTTCGTGCCACGCCGATAACACCTACATGCCCTTCGCTCCCGAAGGAGACGCGATTGCCGCTAATGGTGATGTTTCGGGTCGCCTGACGGCTCAGGACACGGTGACCAAGTACATCAGCGAAAGCCGCACTGAGGTTGAGGTCAAAGGCCGCCGTGGTAAGGCTCTGGGCGGTTGGGACAAGCTGCAGGCCGCCGAGCAGATCGAGCAGTATCTGGCTGACGGTACCTACCTTGACCTGATGCGTGTCTATGCGGACGGAAGCGCCACCAACGGCTACCTGCTGGAACAGCGCGTGGTCAATGAAGGTGAGATCTCCGCATCGGCCAACCTGTCCGGAGGCATGTGGACCGTGGTCTTTACCCGCCCGCTGAACTCTGGCGCGCCCGGCGACGTACCGCTGGAGGCTGGCAAGACCTACACGGTCGGCTTTGCAATCCACGATGACTTTGCCGCCGCCCGGTTCCACCACGTGACGTTGGATACCAGCCTGGCCCTGGACGACGACAGCGCGTTTATCAACGTGGTGAAGCAATAAAAAGAAGGGGGCCGGTCAAACCGGCCCCCTCCCCTTTTTTGAACAGGAGACATGGACGATGAAAACCCACCGCCTTCTTCCTGCACTAGTGTTATTGGCTGCGCCTGCATGGGCGGATGAAGTTGCCGAAATCTGCGATGAGGCCGAAGAACGCTATGTCGAGCTGTTCGGGCAGCCATCTTCTGCGGTCGAGGACGCCGAAGTGGTGCTTATGTACAAATACAATTTCTGCCCCGGCGAATTGACCGTTAAGGCGGGTACAACTGTGCGCTGGATTAATGTGGATAAACGAACCAGCCACTCGGTTCTTTTGAAGGACGGCAGCGAACCCGAAAGCGACCGACTTTTCCCCGAGGAAACAGTTGAACTGACATTCCTCAAACCTGGACCGCAGGAGTATTTGTGCGGACCTCATTGGGAAACGCAGAACATGATCGGCATGGTCACAGTCGAACCCTGAGCCGAGGCAAAACACAGGCAAGATAAAAGGAGCGCAGGAGCAAATCCTGCGCTCCTTAACTTATGTCAAGGAGGTTGGTTTGCGATTGCGTCAACCTGCCCTCATGACACGCCCGGTTCACCCAGCAACGTCCCCTTTTCGCGCGTGGAAGCTGCCGGAATACCCGGGTTCCGAAGACATTCAGACCAAGCGAGTTTGCACATGAGCGGTAAGGTTTTTCTGATAGGCGCTGGCCCCGGTGATCCCGAACTGATGACCCTGCGGGCCCTACGCATGCTGCAAGAGGCCGACGTGGTCGTTTATGACCGACTGGTGTCAGACGAAATTCTGGCCCTGCATGCAGACGGTGCGCGACTGATACCGGTAGGTAAGGCCCCCAAGTGCCACACTGTGCCTCAAGACCGCATCAACGAAATATTGCTGGAAGAAGCCCGGGCAGGTCACACCGTCGCGCGGCTGAAGGGCGGCGATCCGATGATCTTTGGCCGAGGTTCGGAGGAAGCCGCTTACCTGATAGCTCACGACACTGCGGTTGAGTACGCTCCGGGCATCACTGCCGCGCAGGGCGCATCCTGCTCGACTGGCGTGCCGCTGACACATCGCGGCCTGGCAACCTCGGTGCAGTATGTCACCGGGCATAGACAAGCTGACAAAGTTCTGGATTTAGACTGGAAACGTCTCGCCGACCCAGAGTCGACGTTGGTCGTCTATATGGGCGTGGCGAACATCGGCCAGATCGCTGTTGGTCTAATGACCGAGAACCTTCCTGGCTCGACCCCTGTTCTGGCCGTCAGCAACGCCACAACTCCTCAGGAAACCCGAATGGTCTCCCGTTTGGATCGGTTAGCATCGGATGTACGCGATTCAGCGCTCAAAGCCCCGACCCTGTTCATCATCGGCCAGGTGGTGACGCTTAGCGCAGACTACCCTATGGCCGACTTGTTGGAACAAGCTCATGGCTAGTCTTAGTCATAATAGCCTGAGCGGACGCCCGGGCTGGACGGTGCATGCGGTACTGACAACAGCAGTTGTTTTGGCCACGTCCGCCATTGCAGCCGACGCACTGGACCCCAACGCCCTAAAACGGCTGGTTCACCAAGACTGCGGATCGTGCCACGGGCTATCGCTGAAAGGCGGTCTTGGCCCTGACTTGCGGTCTGAAACGCTGCAACACTATGACCCGGATGTCCTGACCGGCGTCATCCTCGACGGCATTCCCGACACAGCGATGCCCCCATGGCGGCCCCTGATCAGCGAAGAAGAGGCCGAATGGATCGCCCGTTACCTGCTGGAACAGGAGGCACAATGAAACACCTCATTCTTGGCTTTGCAGCCACCCTGATGATGACCGCGGCCTACGCCGAACCCACCGCAACCGGAGATCTGGGCTTGGTGATTGAACGCGCCAAGGGTTCAGTGCTGTTGGTGGACCAATCCGATCGGGCCGCTTTAGCGCGTATTGAAGGGTTGGGCGACTTGTCCCATGCCTCACTGGT
Organism: Ruegeria sp. BE9; assembly: GCF_056538765.1. NCBI lineage: Bacteria > Pseudomonadati > Pseudomonadota > Alphaproteobacteria > Rhodobacterales > Roseobacteraceae > Ruegeria > Ruegeria sp. BE9. The sequence goes on from NZ_JBQFTS010000011.1 coordinate 71,187, forward strand.
CTATTCACCGGATGAACGCTTCGCCTATGTCTTCGGACGTGACGGTGGTCTGACCAAGGTAGATATCGTCACCCGCCAGATCGTGAACCGCGTCGTGCAGGCAGGCAATGCCATCGGCGGCGCGATCTCGGACGATGGTAAACTTGTGGCTGTGTCAAACTATGAGCCCGGCGGCGTGCGCGTTTTTGATGCAGACACGCTTGAGATGGTGGCTGACATTCCAACCGACAGCAAGACCATCGGGCTGGTCGACGCACCCGGCCGACGGTTTGTGTTCACCATGTGGGATACGGGCGAAACGTGGATTGCAGATTTCGCCAAGGGTGATCCAGAAATCACCAAAATCACCGATATGGGCAAAAACCCCTATGACGCGCTGATAACCGCCAACGGTCGCACCTATATTACCGGCCTTTTCGGTGAAGACGGATTAACGGCGCTGGATCTTTGGGATGAAACGCCCGAGCCCATCCGCGTGTTGCCCGATTATGGGCGCGGCCAAGAGGAAATGCCCGTCTACAAGATGCCTCACCTCGAAGGCTGGGCTCTGACCGGGCGCGAATTCGTATTGCCCGCTGTCGGCCATCATGAGGTTTTGTGGATCGACTCAGAAACTCTGACCGAAACCGGACGCACCAAAACGCACGGCCAGCCGGTCTTTGCCATGGCTCGGCCCGACGGTCGGCAGGTCTGGGTCAACTTCGCCCACCCGCTAAACGACACGATTCAGGTCATCGACAGCGTTAGCAAAGAGATCATCCACGAATTCAAACCGGGACCAGCGGTGCTGCACATGGAGTTCACGCCGCGTGGCCACGAAGTTTGGCTCAGCGTGCGCGACGCCAACAAGGTCATGGTCTACGACACGCAGACCTTTGAAAAACTGCGCGAGATTGAAGCGGACAGCCCGTCCGGCATCTTCTTTACCGCCCGCGCGCACAGAACGGGGCTGTAATCGATGGAACACATCACCGACCCTATCGACCGCCGCCTGCTGGATGAGTTTCAGCGTGACTTTCCTGTAACCGAACGCCCCTTTCAAGTTCTGGGCTTTACGCTTGGTTTGGAAGAGGCCGAAGTCATTGATCGCCTGTCCCGAATGCGCGCAACTGGCCGGATAACACGGGTTGGGGCCACAATTGCGCCCGGCGCGGTTTCAGCCAGCACTCTGGCCGCCGTCTCTGCACCCGAAGAGCGTCTGGAAGAAGTCGCCGCAATGATCGATGCAGAACCTGGCGTGAACCATAATTACCAGCGTGAGGATAGCTGGAATCTATGGTTCGTCGCCACCGGCCCTGACCGGGCACATGTGAATGATACCCTGGCACGGATCAGCCACCGCACCGGCTTAAGGGTTCTGGATCTGCGGCTTGTACGCCCGTTCAATGTGGATCTTGGGTTTCGCATGTCGGGAGAAACTCGAAACGTTCCCGGCCCTCGCAAAGTGGACTGCTCGGCCATGCGGGACGGAGATCGTGCCTTGCTTCAGGCCCTCAGCTCGGGCCTGTCACTGGTCACCGACCCATTTACGCAACTGGCACGTTCGTTGGATCGAACCGCACCCGATGTGATGGCGCGAATTGAGGCCCTGCACGACGCCGGTATCATTTCGCGTTTAGGCGTAATTGTAAGGCATCGGGCGCTAGGTTGGTCAGCCAATGCAATGGTTGTGTGGGATATGCCCGCCGATCAGGTTGGCACCGCCGGCCCGGCCCTTGCTGCGCATCCCGGTGTAACCCTGTGCTATGAACGGAACCCGGTCGAAGATATCTGGCCCTACCGCCTCTATTCCATGATCCACGCCAGGTCACGCAACGAGGCGCTGGACGTTCTGTCCAGCGCCACCGAACTACCCGAATTGGCCGGTGCCCGTCACAAAGTGCTGTTCTCGACCCGTTGCTTCAAACAGACCGGCGCTCTAATCCAACCCAAAGAGGCCGCTGCATGACACTGGATAAAATCGACCGCGCGATCCTGAACCGAATGCAGGATGACCTGCCACTGACCTCAAACCCGTACGCCGCAATTGCCGCAGACCTAGGCATTTCAGAAAGCGAGTTGCTCAACCGCCTGACCCGCATGAAAGATGAGCGTGTCATTACCCGTTTTGGCCCGTTTTTCGATGCGGCCGCAATGGGCGGCGCATTCTGTCTGTGTGCGATGGCTGTTCCGGCCGAGAAATTTGAAACCGTCCTGACCAAAGTCAATGCACACCCCGAGGTTGCCCATAATTATGAACGTACGCACCGGCTGAACATGTGGTTCGTGCTGGCCACCGAAACGCCCGAGGGGATCGAGGCCGCCGCCGATGCGATCGAACGGGAAACGGGGATCGAAGTTCTCCGTTTCCCCAAATTACAGGAATTTTTCATCGGCTTCCGGGTGGCGGCATGATCGACGCGAAAGACAGAGAGATAATCCAAGCGCTGCAAGGCGGCTTGCCCCTAGTACCCGCGCCCTATGTGCAAGTGGCCAAAGGCTTGGGCATGGACGAAGAAGCGTTGCTGTATCGTTTGGCCGATATGAAATCGCGCGGCGTGATCCGCCGTATTGCTGCGGCACCGAACCATTACAAGCTGGGTATGACTTCGAACGGGATGACCGTCTGGGATGTCGCGGACGAACACGTTGCCGAATTGGGAATTCAGATTGGTCTTCTGCCCTTCGTAACACATTGCTACGAACGCCCTCGCGCCCTACCTGACTGGCCCTACAACCTGTTCGCCATGGTTCACGGCAAAGACCGCGACGAGGTCGAAGAAAAGCGCGCCGAGATAACCGCTATTCTCGGCGATGCCTGCCGAGCAAAAGATATCCTCTATTCCACGCGCATCCTGAAGAAGACCGGACTGCGCCTGAAAACGAAAGGCTGAGACATGTTCCGCCTGACCGAATACATGCATCAACTCGTTACGCCGACCCCGGTGCGCAAACGCCGCCCCGGACCGGTGAAACCTGTGGTGATCTGGAACCTGACGCGGCGCTGCAATCTGAAGTGCCGTCATTGTTATACCGTCTCGGCGGATGTGGCGTTCCCCGGTGAGCTCAACCACGAGCAAGCCATGGTAACCCTTGAGGATCTTGGCCAGTTTCGCGTCCCGGCCCTGATCCTCTCGGGTGGGGAGCCGCTGGATCGGTTCGATTTCTTTGACATTGCCAAACGCGCCCGTGATCTGGTGCCAATGCTGGCACTGTCGACCAACGGCACGCGAATTTACGATGAAACAGCCGACATGATCGCCGAAGTAGGCTTCAACTATGTTGGTATTTCTCTGGACGGCATCGGAGCTACGAATGACTGGTTCCGCGGCGTCGAGGGCGCCTTTGCCGATGCCCTTCGCGGTGTACGAGAATGTAAGAGGCGCGGCATCAAGGTTGGCCTGCGGTTCTGCCTGACCGAAGGCACCCAGCACCACCTGCCCGACCTTCTGCAACTGTGCGATGACGAGGGCGTCGACAAGTTCTATCTGTCTCACCTTGTCTATGCCGGGCGCGGCGACAAGAACCGGGGCGAGGATGCTGAACATTTGCGCACACGCAACGGGTTGGACCTCTTGCTGGACCGAGCTTGGGAGGCCGCCTCGGGTGGTCGTCCGCTAGATATCGTGACCGGCAACAACGACGCCGATGCCGGGTATTTCCTGAACTGGGTGCGTGCGCATTTCGATGCTGACAAAGCTGCGCACGTTCGCGAGCATCTGGCCGCGTGGGGAGGTAACTCAAGCGGTCTGGGTGTAGCGAATATCGACAACCTGGGCCGTGTCCATCCAGACACATATTGGTCCGACTACACAGTCGGCAACGTTAAGACGAAACCGTTTTCCGAGCTTTGGACCAGCGACGATCCAATGCTCGCCATGTTGCGCACCCGGCCACGCCCGTTGAAAGGGCGTTGTGGGGCCTGTCATCTCAAGGACGTCTGCGGCGGCAACACGCGGATCCGGGCCTTGCAACTGACCGGCGATCCCTGGGCCGAAGACCCGGCCTGCTATCTGTCTAATCAAGAAATCGGCGTAGAGGACGCGGGCGAACGCCTGCAGGTCACGCCGTTCCGGGGGAAACGTCATGATCCGGCACATCAGTTCTTTTGACACTCTGAAAATCGGCACAATCTGCTCGCTGCTATTGGCTGGAACCGCGTGGGCTGACGCCCCTAGGGACTATGCCGAGCACTGCGCCTCGTGCCATGGTGAAAACCGTTTGGGCGGGGTCGGTCCTGCGCTTATTCCTGAAACACTGAAACGGATGCGCGGCCCACGCGTGGCCGCCGTGATTGCCGAAGGGCGCACTGCCACCCAGATGCCTGCATTCTCGCACGAACTGGATGCGCTACAGATCGAGGAACTGGCAGGTTGGCTGAAATCCCCACTGGAAACCGACCCCGAATGGGGTGAGGCCGATATCATGGTCAGCCGTACTCTGGACGAAGATTATACCCCCGTCGACGCGCCCGTTTGGGACAGCGACCCGATGAACATCACACTCGCGGTTGAAACGGGCGATCACCATGTCAGCGTTCTGGATGGTGACACGTTCGAAGTGCTGGACCGGTTCGAGACCCCTTTTGCCGTGCATGGCGGCCCGAAATTCAGCCCCGATGGCCGTTATGTCTTCATCATGTCCCGCGATGGCTGGGTCCAGAAGTACGATATCTGGGCACTGAAACAGGTTGGCCGCGTGCGCGCTGGTCTCAACAGCCGCAACATCGCCATGTCGGGTGATGGTAAATGGGTGGCCGTGGCGAATTATCTGCCCAACAGTCTGACTCTTCTGTCAACCGAGGATCTCTCGGTCGCGACGGTCATCGACATCAAAAGCAAGAAAGGCAATCCCAGCCGCGTCTCGGCCGTCTATCAGGCTCCGCCGCGCGAAAGCTTCGTTCTGGCGCTGAAAGACGTACCCGAGATTTGGGAAGTCTTCTATGGTGCCAACCCTCCTCAATCCGGCTTGGGTCACGATTTCCGCATCGAAGGTCAATTCAAGAACCCCAACCCTTTCCCGGTGCGCAAGATAACCACGCCTGACTATCTGGACGATTTCTTCTTCGATCAGAGCTATGAATACGTCATGGGTGCCTCGCGCGATGGCAAGGGCGGCCAGGTAATCGATCTGGTTATTGGCCAGAAAGTCGCCGATCTGGACCTTCCGGGTATGCCGCATCTGGGCTCGGGCATTACGTGGCAGCACGGCGATACCACCGTGATGGCCACGCCGCACCTGACCGATGGTACTGTGTCGGTGATCGACATGCAGACATGGGAAACCGTCAAGCGGATCAAGACCGAAGGACCGGGATTCTTCATGCGTAGTCATGAAAATTCCCCCTATGTCTGGGCCGATGTGTTCTTTGGCCCCAACAAGGACGCGATGCACGTGATCGACAAGCAAAGCCTTGAGATCGTCAAGACTCTGCGCCCGGCACCCGGCAAAACAGTTGCCCACGTAGAGTTCACCAAAGACGGAAGCCACGCATTAGTCTCGATCTGGGAAGATGACGGCGCGGTGATCGTATACGACGCACAAACGTTGGAAGAGATCCGTCGTTTGCCGATGCGCAAACCATCTGGGAAGTACAATGTCTGGAACAAAATCACATTCTCAGAAGGCACCAGCCACTGAAGGCAAATGGCCAGTCTGGAAACTGGCCATATTGCTTTACCCGGCCACGGCTCTGACCGTGGCCATCAACCTGTTTCTGGTTGGGCTTATCGCAAACAGTGCCGGTTTCGGCGTGATTGAGCCGGTGACCGCGATCTTATGGTCCATCCCTCTGGGCGTTCCTGCATCCTGGCTGGCCGGGCGCTGGGTACGCGGCCTGATGGATGAAGCCGACGGCTAGGCTGACCCTGTAGCCCCCTGTGATCTCAATGAAAATTCTCCCAAGATTAATTTTTGGGCAGCGTGAGAACAAATGACATAAGTCAAGTATCGAATCGAGCTGACGCTCTACGACTCGGGAAAGATTGCCGAGTTGGATTCTCCATGCCTGCCCTCAACCCTCTGCACATTTCTGCCGAACGCGCCTCCCGCGTGGCTTGTGCAATGGCAGGCATCTTCCTGTTGCTATTGCAACTGCTCGGCCCGGCGCTGGCGAGTCCCGGGCAGAGCATGTGGGTAGAGATCTGCTCGGAGGCAGGCGCGGTCTGGGTTGAGGTGGACCTTGAAGAGGACACCAATGACCCAACCGCGCCCTGCCCGAAATGCGCAGACTGCGCCTTGTGCGCCGTCACTTCGGCAGCCCCTGTGCCGGACCTGCCCGTCCTGATACGCGACGGTTTTGTTCCCTCGGCACATTGCGAAAGCCGTGATCTGGTCAATGCTTACAACGTCAAGCGACTGTGGCCTGAAACCCGGGGTCCCCCGCGCGCGACCCAAAAAGAATCTGAACGCGCCCTGCGCGCGTCCATGGCGTCCACCCAAGTAATCGGAGGTGCGCCGTGGTCGTAAGTCGCGCAATCCATTTCCTGCTGGCCCTAACACTGTCCTGCCTGATGGCGATCAGCGCCCATGCCGACAGCCTCGCCAGTTTCCTGCCCGAGATTGAACCTGCGGATCTGACCCCTGGTGCTGATGCCTTTGGTCCGGTACGGGACGATGTGCAAGTTGCCCCCATTCTGAAAGGGGGAGAGACTGTCGCCTGGGCTTTCCTGACATCTGATTTCGTGGGGACCACCGGTTATTCCGGCAAGCCCATCCACGTTGTTGCAGCGATCGATGACGATGCGGTTTTGACCGGAGTGAAACTGGTCAAACACTCAGAGCCAATCGTTCTGATCGGCATCCCCAACTCGCGCATGGTCGAGCTAACCGAAGGTTATGCTGGCCTGGATCTCAAGCGTGAAGCTGAAACTGGTGGCGAGGGGCATGACCTCGACATCATATCAGGCGCAACGGTCACGATTATGGTGATCGACGACAGCCTTGTACGTGGTGGTATCAAAGTGGCCCGCGCACTGGGTCTGGGTGGTCTGTCACCCGTGCAGGCTGATGGGCCAAAGCGCGAAGTCGATATGGCGCAGGATGAGGTCTATGACTGGACCACACTGTCTGGCGACGGCTCGGTCCGGCGGCTGACACTGGATATTGGTCAGGTCAACGCTGCCTTCGAGGCCACAGGCGATCAACGCGCGATCAAACGCCCCGAACCTGGTGAGCCGGACGACACCTTTATCGACATGCACATGGCGCTGGTCTCGGTTCCGTCCATCGGCAAATCCCTGTTGGGTGAGGCTGAATACCAGAACCTCGTAGAATGGCTGGACGAAGGTGAACAAGCCATTCTTGTACTGGGACGTGGGGCTTATAGCTTTAAAGGCTCGGGCTATGTTCGGGGCGGTATTTTCGACCGAATTCAGCTGATCCAGGGCGACAACTCGGTACGCTTCTTCGACCGGCAGCAACGCCGTGTGGGAGAGGTCGCAGCACCAGATGCACCCAGCTTCACCGAATTAGATATTTTCAAAATCCCTGCCGATGCTGAGTTCGAACCGGCCGAGCCGTTCCGCCTGCAACTCTTGGTGCAGCGTGCCGTGGGCGCCGTTGAAAAAACCTTCCTGACCTTTGATCTGGGATACAAATTGCCGGAACAGTATTTGCTGCCCGTCGCGGCCCCCGTGGTGGTCGACGACGCCACCGGTGAGGCAGCCGCCAAGGCCGCCCTGTGGCAGCGCATCTGGAAAGACCGCACCGTCGAGATCGCCGTTCTGGGTGTCATGTTGTTGGTGCTGACTGCCACCTTCTTCTTCCAGTTCCACGCCACCATGAACGCGCGCGTCTTTTACTGGTTCCGCATCGGTTACCTGACAATGACGCTGTTCTTCATCGGTTGGTACGCCAATGCGCAGCTGAGCGTGGTGAACCTGATGGCTCTGGCGGGCAGCCTGCGTTCAGGCTTCTCCTGGGATGCCTTCCTGCTCGACCCGCTGGTCTTTATCCAGTGGTTCGCCGTGGCCGCTGCCCTGCTGTTCTGGGGCCGGGGTGCCTATTGCGGCTGGCTCTGCCCATTCGGCGCCCTGCAGGAACTGACCAACAAGATCGCGCGTGCGCTCAAGGTCCCACAATGGACCCTGCCCTGGGGCCTGAACGAGCGCCTGTGGCCCGCAAAATACATGATCTTCCTTGTGCTGTTCGGCATCAGCTTTGTCTCGATCCCATTGGCCGAGAAATACGCTGAGATCGAACCGTTCAAGACCGCGATCATTCTCAAATTCATGCGCGACTGGCCGTTTGTGGTCTTTGCGCTGCTGCTGCTTGGGATCGGGCTGTTCATCGAACGGTTCTACTGCCGCTACCTCTGCCCGCTAGGCGGAGCGCTGGCGATCCCTGCCCGTATCCGCATGTTCGATTGGCTGCGCCGCTACAAGGATTGCGGCAGCCCCTGTCAGACCTGCGCCAACGAATGCCCCGTTCAGGCGATCCACCCCACCGGTGAGATTAATCCGAACGAGTGCGTCACCTGCCTGCATTGTCAGGTGCTCTACCAGTCCGAGGACAAATGTCCCGTCGTTATCCGCCAGCTCAAACGGCGGGCCAAGACAGGGTCGGTCAACATCAAGACCCCCCTCGGACAACCACCGGCGAACCATCCAAACGCCAAACCGCAATCCGTTTCCTAAAAAGGAGGAACGATCATGTCGGACAACGAAAACAAACTGAACATCACACGCCGCGGAATGCTGGGGGCAACTGCCACCGGTGCCGTGATCGCCGGGACCGGCCTGGGCTCGACACTGATGACAGCACGCGAAGCCAGCGCTGCCGCCAATGCTCATCTGGAGCCCGGCGAGTTGGACGAATACTACGGCTTCTGGTCGTCGGGTCAGACCGGTGAACTGCGTATTCTGGGCGTTCCATCAATGCGTGAGTTGATGCGGGTACCTGTGTTCAACCGCTGCTCGGCCACTGGTTGGGGTCAGACCAACGAGTCGCTGAAAATTCTGACCGAAGGTCTGCTGCCTGAAACCAAGGAATTCCTGGCCGCCAACGGTAAGGTTACCTACGACAACGGCGACCTGCACCACCCGCACATGTCATTCACCGATGGCACCTATGACGGCCGCTTTCTGTTCATGAACGACAAGGCCAACACCCGCGTGGCCCGCGTGCGCTGTGACGTGATGAAATGCGACAAGATCATCGAGATCCCGAACGCGCACGACATCCACGGCCTGCGTCCGCAGAAATATCCACGCACCGGCTATGTCTTTGCTAATGGTGAGCATGAGGCGCCTCTGGTTAATGACGGCCAAGTCCTCGACGATCCGTCACAATACGTGAACATCTTCACCGCCATCGACGGTGACACCATGGAAATTGCATGGCAGGTGATGGTGTCGGGCAACCTCGACAACACCGACTGCGACTATCAAGGCAAGTACGCATTCTCGACCTCGTACAACTCGGAAATGGGCATGAACCTGGCCGAGATGACCGAGAACGAGCTGGATCATGTAGTCGTGTTCAACCTCAAAGGCATCGAAGACGCGATTGCCGCGGGCAACTATCAGGAGCTGAACGGTGTAAAGGTCGTGGACGGGCGCAAAGAGGCAGGTGGCAACCTGACCCGTTATATCCCGATCCCGAACTCGCCGCACGGTGTGAACGCCGCACCCGACAAAAAGCACATCATGATCAACGGTAAGCTTTCACCGACCGTTTCGGTAATTGATGTTGAGAAAGTCGATGCGCTGTTTGCCGAAGATGCGGATCCACGTTCGGCCATCGTGGCTGAACCGCAGCTGGGTCTTGGCCCGCTTCACACCGCGTTCGACGGCAAGGGCAACGCCTACACCACCCTGTTCCTGGACAGCCAGGTGGTGAAATGGGACATCGCGAAGGCCATCGAAGCCTATGCAGGTTCGGACGTAGACCCAATCCTAGACAAAGTGGACGTGCAGTATCAGCCAGGTCACAACTCGACCTCGATGGGTGAAACTGCTGAGGCTGATGGCAAGTGGCTGATTTCGATGAATAAATTCTCGAAAGACCGCTTCCTGAACGTGGGTCCGCTGAAGCCTGAAAATGAGCAGTTGATCGACATCTCGGGTGACAAGATGAAGGTGGTTCATGACGGCCCAACCTTTGCCGAGCCGCACGACTCGATCCTTGTTCACCGGTCTAAGGTGAACCCAGTCAATGTGTGGGATCGCAACGATCCGATGTGGGAAGATGCGCGTAAGCAGGCCGAGGCTGACGGCGTCGATCTGGACTATGGCGCGGATGAGCCCATCCGGGACGGCAACAAGGTGCGGGTCTACATGACCTCTGTGGCACCTGTGTTCAGCATGGAGAAGTTCACCGTCAAGCAGGGTGACGAAGTCACCGTCTATGTCACCAACCTGGATGACGTGGACGACGTGACCCACGGCTTCTGCCTGTCGAACTTCGGTGTCGCGATGGAGGTTGCGCCGCAGGCCACCGCTTCGGTCACATTCGTTGCCGACCGTCCGGGCGTACACTGGTTCTACTGTCAGTGGTTCTGCCACGCGCTGCACATGGAAATGCGCGGCCGGATGTTCGTTGAGCCGCGGAGCGCATAAAAATGCGTTGGTCCCTGCTCATATCGCTCCTGCTCGGCTCGCCCCTTTGGGCGGCGGACTGGGATGTGCCCAACCGGGCGGGGGCCATCAACGAGATACTGGCGCAGGCGGCGGATGGAGACACCCTTCGCCTGAGCCCCGGTGTTTACACCGAGCAACTTGTTCTGGACCGGCCCATCATCATCGACGGGCTGGGACAGGCCACCATTGACGGCCAAGGCGAGAACAGTGTCATCACAGTAACCGGGCCGGGCGTTACCGTGCGCGGGTTGACTGTGATCGGCTCCGGTTCGGGTCATGATGAAATTGATAGCGGCATCAAACTGACCAAGACGGCCCAAGCGCCAGTAGTCGAGAATAACGTACTGCTCGGCAATCTCTATGGCATCGACATCCACGGCGCCAAAGACAGCATCGTACGTGGAAATCGGATCGAAGGGCGGCAAGACCGTCACATGAACGCGCGCGGCAACGGCGTCTACGTCTGGAACGCGCCCGGAGCTGTGGTCGAAAACAACGACATCCGCTACGGCCGCGACGGGATCTTTGTGAACTCGTCGAAAAAGAACACTTTCACCGGCAACCTGTTCCGCGATCTGCGCTTTGCGGTGCATTATATGTACGCCGATGACTCGGTCGTCAGCGACAACGTCTCGATCGGCAATGATCTGGGCTATGCGGTAATGTTCACCACTAATGTGACCGTCGCCAACAATGTTTCGATTGGTGACCGCGAACATGGCGTGATGCTAAACTACGCCAACAAAAGCACCATCACCGGCAACGTGGTGAAAGGTGCGAAAGAGAAATGCACCTTCCTCTATAACTCGAACAAGAACGATTTCACCGATAACTGGTTCCAAGGTTGCGGTATCGGCATCCACTTTACTGCCGGGTCTGAACGCAACCGGATCGTCGGCAACGCCTTTGTCGGCAACCGGACACAGGTGAAATACGTCTCGACCAAATGGGTCGAGTGGTCAGAAGACGGGCGCGGAAACTACTGGTCCGATTTCGCGGCCTATGATGTGGATGGCAACGGTATCGCCGATGCCCCGTATCGCCCCAACGACAGTATGGACCATGTGCTGTGGACCCAACCCGCAGCCAAAATGCTGCTCGGCTCCCCCGCCGTGCAGTTGGTGCGCTGGTCACAATCGGCCTTTCCGGCACTGCTGCCGGGCGGCGTGATGGACAGCAACCCACTGATGCAAGCCCCTGAACCCCCAGCAATGAAAAAGGTGCCTCATGACGGATAAGGCCCTAAGTATCGACCACGTCAGCAAGGACCGCGGAAAAACCCGCGTTCTTGACGATATCACCCTATCTCTTGCCCCCGGACAGCGCGTGGCTCTGCTGGGCCATAACGGTGCTGGTAAGTCGACTCTGATAAAATCCATCCTCGGCCTGACGCCGATCCACGGCGGGGCCATTCGGATCGGAGACGCCGCCCCCGGCTGCTCGCAAGCGCGGCGCGAGACGGCATATCTGCCCGAAGCCGTATCGTTTCATCCGGCCTTGACAGGTCGCGAGCAACTGACGCTGTTCGCAAAACTGTCCGGGACCAAGGCCGACGTACCCGGCCTGCTGAACCGTGTCGGTCTGAGTGACGCATTGGATCGGCGGATCGGCACCTATTCCAAAGGGATGCGGCAACGTCTGGGCCTCGCTCAGGTTCTGCTGGGCCAACCAAAGGTCGCGCTGCTGGACGAACCAACGAGCGGTTTGGATCCGATCTCGCGTCAGGATCTCTATGCCATCATCGACGAACTGGCAGCGCAGGGCACGGCCGTTCTGATCGCGTCTCACGCGCTGACCGAAGTCGAAGCGCGAACCGACCGAATTGCCATCATGCGGAAAGGCCGGATGGTCGCTGATGACACGTTGAACAACCTGTCTGCACTCGCCGGTCTGCCGATCCGCCTGCGGGTCCGCGCAAGCGACAACCCGGATGCACTGGCCGCTGAACTGGGCGGCAATCGGATCAACGGTGCCTCGGTTGAGCTGCTTTGCTCGCCAGACGACAAAATGGAGGCCCTGCGCCGGATCGCCGGAAAGGGTGACGCGGTGGCTGACGTGGAAATGACTCCGCCAAAGCTGGAAGACCTCTATCGCCACTACGCACAGGAGGAGATGCAATGACCCGCTTCCTCGCCATTACCCGTACCGAAATGTTGATCCTGCGCCGCAACCGCTGGCTGTTGGTCGCCACGCTGATCATGGTTCTGTTCGCACTAGCTCTGACATTTGCGGGCAGCGCGCCGACTGGAACGCTGGGCGTCGATATGCTGACCGTCTCGGTCGCGTCGATGACCACTCTGTCGGTTTACCTCGCACCCTTGCTGGCGCTGATGATTTCTTTCGACGCGATCGCTGGCGATGTGGACCGTGGCAGCTTGTCTCTGCTGTTGTCCTATCCAGCCGGGCGCGGAGAAATCCTATTGGGCAAATTTACCGCCCACCTTGCGGCACTGGCTTTCGCAATGACTGTCGGCTTTGGCACCGCTGGCGCTGTGGCTGCGTTCTTTGGCGGTGCAGGACCCGACAGCCTCATGGCTTTGGTCCGCCTCATCCTCACTTCCATCCTGCTGGGCGCTGTTTTTCTTGCGCTGGGTTACCTGCTGTCCGCCTTGGCAAGGGGAGCCACGGCAGCAGCAGGTCTGTCGGCCGGGCTCTGGCTGGTTTTTGTCGTCCTCTATGATCTTGGGCTGTTGGGAGCCGTCGTCATGGACAAGGGCGGCACCTTCACCCAATCCGTCTTTCCATGGGTGATGGTAGCCAACCCGGCCGACGCATTCCGTTTGTGGAACATTGCCGCAACCGAAGGTGTCGCGATGGCCTCTGGCATGACCGGAGCTGCGCAGGCCTTGCCCGTCTGGGCTGCGCCTGCATCCCTCTTGATCTGGCCGGTTATCGGCTTTGCCCTCGCCCGCGCGGCCTTTCGGAGGGTCGAGCCATGAAACGCTTTGCCCTGATTGCTTTGATCGCCATAAGCGCATGCAAAGAAGAAGAGATCGCCGCACCCGACCCGGTTGATCTGACACCAAATGCGCTCAGTTTTTTCTGCCAGATGAACATCGCAGAACATGGAGGGCCCAAGGGCCAAATTCACTTGGAAGGCTACCCGGCACCTCTGTTTTTTGCGCAAGTGCGGGACATGGTGGCCTATCTCAAAAGCCCTGAACGCGACGCCGAAATCACCGCCGTGTATGTCAGCGACATGGGGGTTGCCCCCAATTGGCGGCAACCTGGTATTTCCAACTGGATCGCCGCAGATGGTGCGACCTTCGTCGTGGGGTCCAATGTGGCTGGCGGTATGGGTGCCCCCGAGGTTGTGCCCTTTGCTGACATTAACGAAGCAAAGACCTTTATCGGTCGATACGGTGGAGAACCCATGCTGCTCTCGGACATTCCTGCCGACGAGGTTCTTGGACCTGTGGACCTGGACCAAAAACTGGAGACCCCTTCATGACCGCCCTGTCCCGCCGTCGTTTCCTAATGATGTCTGCCGCTTGCGCAGCTGTACCAACTGCGGCGGCGGCTTCTCCAGTGGCCAACTGGCGCGGTGTCGCGCTGGGTGCGGCGGCCAGTTTGCGGTTGGAAGGCCTGACTGAAACACAGGCCGCACCAATCTTTGTAGCCGTCGAGTCTGAGCTGAACCGGCTGGAGGACATTTTTAGTCTTTACCGGCCGCAATCCGAACTCAGCCGCCTGAATCGTGACGGTCAGTTGTTGGCGCCAACGCCGGAATTGCTGGCAGTCCTTAGCCTTTGCACATCATTGTATGAGGCATCGAACGGGGCATTTGACCCAACGATACAACCCGTCTGGACCGCGTTGGCAAACGGCGCCGATCCAGCCGATCTTAAATCCGCGCAGGAATCCATTGGGTGGAACAGAGTTGAAATTCAGGCTAACGCTGTACGCCTTCCAAATCCGGGACTTTCCGCGCTGACGTTGAACGGGGTCGCGCAAGGCACCATCACAGACCGTATCAGTGCTGTGCTTACGGCTCATGGCCTAGAGGATGTTCTGGTGAACATGGGAGAGGTTGCAGCAAAAGGGCGGCGTGGCGACGGCAACGACTGGCGCGTTGGCCTGGCGGGTCCGGAAAGACAGGTTCAGAAAACCATAACTCTGAAAGATCGGGCCGTTGCAACCTCGGATTCGAACAGCCTTATGCTGACGGATGCAAAGGGCCACATCCTAAACCCCAACGGCAGAAAACTATCCCACCGGATTGCATCCGTATCAGCGCCCAGCGCGGCCATTGCAGATGGATTGTCGACAGCACTATGTGCCTTGCCCGATCAACATGCGTCCTCTCTGGTCAATGCGTTTCCAGAGGCCACACTGGAAATGTATATGTGAGCGTTAGTCTGAGCTTGGGTCAGAACCATCTGCGTAGTTGCGGGCCTTGGACATTTTGCCAATCCCGGGATTGAACGAATTGGTCGGGTCGCAGCACTTGTAGTGCGCGGCAAGGTCGGGCTTGGCCGGGTATAGATGCCCGACATTATGCTCGGCCGGGTATTCCGCTCCGCGTTCGTCAAACAACGCCAGCATCGCGGACTTCAACGCTTTTGGATCGGCCCCTTTGCGCACCACGTAGTCCTGATGCATCACATGACACATGAAGTGCCCGTAGTAGAGCTTGTGGACCAGTTGGTCACTAATTTCCGGTGGCAGGTTCTCAAGCCAGTCACGGTCGTTGCGGCGAAGTGCAACGTCTAACGCGATGATATCTTCGACTTCTGCAGCGTGGATCGCCATATAGCGAACGGCAGCTCCGGCAGCAGCAAAACGGTGCAGACCTGCAATCTTTCCCTCACGTTGGGTGCATTCAAAGAAACCTGCGCCCCGCTCAGTCAGAAAGCTTGGCAACCAGGTACGGACCTCTTCTATCCCGCCCTCTTTCATCTTGAGTATCAGGTGGTGCTCATACCTGTCCCGAAATTCAATCATCCGCTTTGGCAGGACTTGTGGCAGGACACTCACCGCCATCTGCATAAAACGGTCTGTGAAGTTGCGCAGAAACGGTATGCGCCGCAAGCGTGCATCCACCGCCCCCTTGAGCGCAAAGAACATTGGCAAACGGTCAGTACCCAGTTTGTCGATCATCCAGACCGTATCTTTGCCATAGGTCTTGGTGATGTCGAACACCTCGCGGTGCATATATTCAGCTGAAACTGGCAGAGACTTGAATTCGGACAAAATATGGCGGCGCAGGTCGGCCAAGTCATCAGGGTTATTGGTCCCGATGTAAAAGACTTGCTCGGCCTTGTTCTTAGGAAAAGTATCAAGACGCACGGCAAAAACGGCAAGCTTTCCGGCCGAGCCGGAGGATTCGAACAATTTGGCTTTGTCTGCGTTGAACCGTGCTGGTGTCTCTGCGTCCACATCGCGGACGATCTGCGCGTAATCACTCGCCGAGGCACGTTTATTGGTTGCCTCGGGCGTGCGGCCAAAGGTGCCGTTATCGAGGTTGGTCAGTATCTCTTCTGGCGTGTCCCCAAGGTCGATACCCAAGTGGTTGACCAACTCGAGGGCGCCATCTTCGGTCACCCGGGCATAGACCGAAAGTTCAGTGTAAACTGGGCCACGCTCGACCAAAGATCCTCCCGAGTTGTTGCAAACCCCGCCCACAATCGATGCACCGATGCAGGACGAACCGATAACAGAGTGCGGCTCTCGCCCAAGCGGCGCGAGCATCTTTTCCAACGCAAAAAGGGTCGCGCCGGGAAAGCTGACAACTTGCCGTCCGTCGTTCAACGGCACCAGGGTATCCATACGGCGGGTGTTGATCAGCACCACATCCCGGTCATACCTGCCCGATGGGGTGGAGCCTTCGGTAAGGCCTGTGTTGGCCGCCTGCATTATGACGATCTTGTCCGCCGCCACACAGGCCTGCAGCACTTTCCACTGTTCCAGCAAAGTACCGGGCTGAAGAACACATAGTGCTTCGCCCTCACCCGATCGGAACCCCCGCCGAAACCGTTCTGTAGCACGCGCGCCCGTCAGCACGTGGCGCGAACCAACGATGGCGCGAAACGTGTCTATGAGCGCGCCGTTAGTCATGCTGCGTCACGAAAGCGGATGTTGTCGCGTGTTAGCTGGTCAACCCGGGTAACGCCCATCAGCTTCATATCCCGTTCGATCTCGGCCCGCATCAGGCCAAGCGCGCGCTCCACTCCAGGCTGGCCAGCAGCGGCCAGAGGATACAGATACTGACGTCCGACACCCACTGCTTTGGCACCAAGTGACAGCGCCTTTAGAACATGGGTGCCGCGCTGGATGCCACTGTCCATCATTACGTCCAGCTTATCGCCGACTGCGTCTACAATCTCGGCCAGTTGGTCAAACGGCGTGCGAGATCCGTCGAGCTGACGACCGCCGTGGTTGGACAGGATGATGCCGGTACAACCAATCTCAGCGGCTCGCTTGGCGTCTTCTACAGTCATGATACCTTTCAGGCAGAACTGGCCGTCCCAATCACGCACCATCTGTGCGACGTCGTCCCAGTTCATGGACGGATCCAACATCTCGGTAAAATAGCCGCCGATCGAACTGGCGCCACCGCCCATATCCACGTGCTCGTCCAGTTGGGGCAAACGGAATTTTTCGTGTGTGACATAGTTGATGCCCCACATTGGCTTGATGGCAAATTGGATCATGCCGCCCAGCGTCAGGCGAAACGGGATAGAGAAGCCCGTACGCAGATCTCGCTCGCGGTTCCCGCCAGTGATGCTATCCACTGTCAGCATCATCACCTCGACTCCAGCCTCTTTGGCGCGCTGCATCATAGCCGAGTTAAGGCCGCGATCCTTGTGGAAGTAGAACTGATAGACCTGCGGATTCTTGTGCTTCTTCCGCAGCTCTTCCAAAGACACGGTCCCAAGCGACGACACCCCGAACATGGTTCCGTATTTCTCGGCTGCCGCGGCCACTGCACGCTCGCCCTGATGATGGAACAAGCGTTGCAGAGCGGTGGGAGAGCAGTAGATCGGCATGTCCAGCTTTTGGCCCATGACCGTGACGGACATATCCACGTCATTCACACCGCGCAGAACCGAAGGCAACAGATCGCAGCGATCAAACGCGTTGGTGTTTTCGCGATACGTGACCTCATCATCAGCGCCACCGTCGATGTAGTTGAAGATCGGCCCCGGCAGCCGACGCTTGGCCAGTTGCCGGAAGTCGTGAAAGTTATGGCAGTTTTTCAGACGCATAACGTATCTCCTCAATACGCGACGGAGGGCAACCAGGTGGCGAGGGTCGGCCACAGGAAGACAAGCGCCAGTCCGGTCAGCTGCAGCAGCACAAAGGGGATGATACCTTTGTAGATGTGCATCAGCTTGATCTCGGGCGGGCAAACGCCTTTCAGGTAGAACAGCGCGAAGCCAACCGGTGGGGTCAGGAAGCTGGTTTGCAGGGTCACCGCGACCAGGATCACGAACCAAACCAGAGCAGGCTCATCGAGCACCCCGAAGCCCGGGATGTCGATGCCCAAACCGTTCACGATTGGACGCATCAGGGGGAGAACGATCAGAGTGATCTCGATCCAGTCCAGAACAAAGCCCAGCAAGAATACGATGAACAGAATGAACAGGATCGTGCCGTTGGCGCCGAAGCCAGTCGACTGCACCACATGCTCGATCAGCTCGTCCCCTCCCAATTCACGCAGAACATAGGAGAATACGGTCGCGCCAAGGAAGATCGCAAAGATATAGGCCGTGGTGTTGAAGGTCGAAACCAGAACGTTCCACAGTTTCGCAAAGGTCAATTTGCGGTAACCAAGCGCCAGCACGGTGGCACCAAGGGCGCCAATACCCGACGCCTCGGTCGGCGTGGTCAATCCAGCAAAGATTGAACCCAGAACGGCGAGGATCAGCATCAAGGTTGGGATGACCGCGATCAGTACGTCCTTAACCGCGTCCCAGTCAGGGGCTTTTGCACCTTCGGGGACAGGGGCTGCATCACGCTTTACCAATGCCAAAATGAAGATGTACGTCAGGTACAGGCCGCCGATGATGACGCCCGGGAAGACGGCCGCCATGAACAGGTCACCGACCGACAGGGCCATCTGATCAGCCATAATCACCAGCATGATCGAAGGCGGGATCAGAATACCCAACGTACCCGAAGCCGAAACCACACCCGCAGCGAGCGTCGGCTGGTATTTCTGCTGCATCATCGAAGGTAGCGACAGAACACCCAAAAGCACAACCGACGCGCCGATAATACCTGTCGAGGCCGCCAGAATGATCCCGATCAGGGTCACGGTGATCGCCAGTCCGCCACGCACAGTTCCAAACAGGCGCTGCATTGAGGTCATCAAACGCTCGGCCACACCGGACTCGTCCAGCATCAGACCCATGAAGATGAACATCGGCAGAGCAACCAGAACCGCATTCGACATGGTCGCATAGACACGGTTAACTACCGCGCCCAATGTCAGGTAATCGAGGCCGGTGAAGGTGCTTTCCAACCCGGTCCAAAGCATCAGGTCGTTGTCGAACAGATAGGCAAGACCACAGAATGCAACGCCGACCCCGGCCAAAACCCATGCGACCGGATATCCGGTGAATAGTAGCGCAATGAAGGTTAGGAACATTGCAATCACCAACTTTTCCTCGGTTGTTTCAACGAGGAAGGTCAGACCAACGCAAACTGCTGCAAAGACGGCTAGTACCAGAAGAATACGGCGCAGAGGCGCGCCCTCACGTTCTGACTCGGGTCCATAAAGCAACGCGTGCCCGTCGTGGATCAAGCGCGCCAACGCGGCAAGCGCCAACAGGACGAAACTGACCGGAATTACCGCCTTGAACGCCCAGCGCGCCGGAAGGCCGGTGGGGCTGTCAGAACGCTCGTTTACGCGGAAACTTTCGTAGAAATAGTCATAACCCTGGTCAACCATCAGGTAGATGAACGGTGTCAGCAGGGTCAGAATGCCGATCACCTCGATGACCCGCTGTGCGCGACGCGACAGTTGCATATGCAACACGTCAACGCGGACATGGCTGTCCGTGATCAAGGCATAGGAAATGCCAATCATCGTAACCAGACCGTAAAAATGCCACTGGATTTCGTCCAGTTTGGGATAGTTCTGGCTAAACAGATAGCGCAGCGACACCTGAGAGAAGATTGCAGCCATCAGCAGGACATTGGCCCACATTACGACATGCCCGATGGCCTTGACGCTCGTATCGATGGCGACGGCGACTTTCTGGCGATCGGTATCGGGATGCTCCAGGAGCCCCTCATAGGCTTCGACCGGATCGTTAAAATTCTTCTGCGTGGCCATGATGATTCCTCGCTCGGTTGGCCGACATCGGCGGCCAAGGGGTTTAAACCCGAAGATCAGGGAAAATCCGGGGCGGCGGAGTTAACCGCCCCGAAAGCGTCAGCAAATTAAGTTACTGACGGGGGAGGAAAGCGTTTGTTTTCCACAGGTCGTAGCCGTCCCGGAAATCGGTCATGTCGGCCAGAACCTTCGCAAAGAAGGCGTCGTTTGCAGCTTCTTCTGCAGCAACTTCTTCCCAAGTTGTGCGGAATGTATCCAGCATCTCAGGCGACCACTGTTTGATGGTAACACCGTTGTTCTCGACGTTGTCGATCAGAGCAGCGTGCTGGATGGCCTCACCTTCAGCAAAGCTGTCCGCCATCGACGCTTTACACGCGTTTTCGATGATCGCCTTGTGCTGATCACTGGCTTCGTTCCAAACGTCCTTGTTGATCATCAATTCAAACACTGTCGCCTGCTGGTGCCAGCCGGGGAAATAGTTGAATTTGACCAGTTTGTGGAAACCCAGACGCGCGTCGATAGCAGGCATCGAAAATTCGGTTGCGTCGATCGCGCCTTTTTCAAGCGCAGGGAAGATTTCACCACCAGGCAACAAAGAGGTTGCAACGCCCAGCTTCTGCATCACTTTACCGCCCAGACCAAAGAAGCGCATCTTGAGGCCGTTCAGATCTTCGGGAGAATTGATTTCTGTGGCGAACCAGCCCGAAGTTTCAGGTGCGATGATGGCGCAGGGGATGACGTGAACGTTGTAACCCGCTTGATCATACATCTCTTGATACAGGGTCAGACCGTTACCGTAATACATCCACGCCATATATTCGCCAGCCTCGGGGCCAAACGGAACAGCCGAGAATAGCGGAGCAGCGGGGATTTTGCCTGCCCAGTAACCAGCGGTGGTGTAACCGGAGTTGATCTTGCCGGTGGAAACAGCATCCAGGATTTCGAAGGGCGGCACCAATTTCCCGGGCTCATAGACCTTCATCTTCAGAGTGCCACCAGACATCACGTCCAGTTGGTCGGCAACGCGGGGAATCGGTGAGCCGAGACCAGGCAGTTCAGTCGAGAATGCGATCGGTGTCTTGAGCAGCAGCTTGTCTGCGGCAAGCGCAGGAGCCGCAATCAGGCTGGCGGCCACGGCAAGGCTCGTCAGGGTCTTTTTCATGGTTTCTCCTCCAAAGTCGGTCGGACGCCACGTCCGATAAATTTGTGACGCGGGTCATCCGGCGCCCTAAGTGGTCAATAAAGTTTACCAACGCAACCAGTCAACAACTTTATTTACCACTGGCTAAGCAAGACATAGCGAATTCGGGCCTGCAATTGCTCGCTATTCGAACTGGTTAGTTTCCTGAGCAATCTTTGGTTCAGAAGTTCATTTCCATATATTTCAGCCTGTTAAGAAACCTATTCACCCCGACAATCAGAAATGGAAACTTGTTGAAATGAAGCTCATGAAAGGTTACTTTTATTTACCACATGACATTGTTTGGCTCACAACTGTTAGGGCGACTGCTGATGACACCTACGGCGATTTTTGAACCGATTGGCCACGAATCACTTGCCGACGCCGTTGTGGCGCAGATCGAAGACCTCATTGCTTCGGGCATCCTGAAACAGGGTCGTAAGCTACCTTCCGAACGCGATTTGGCGGAAATGCTACGCGTCTCGCGACCAAAACTGCGCGAAGCTTTACACACGCTGGAAGAACGCGGACTTGTCACCACCCAACATGGTGAAGGCACGTTTGTTGCGGCCTTGACCGGCAGCGCAATGCTACCTGCCCTGCTCGCTCTGTACGAACGCCACGAACCCGCATTTTTCGACTATCTTGAATACCGCAGGGAACAGGAAGGTTTTGCCGCGCGCCTCGCTGCACGCCGTGCGACAACAGCCGATATAGAGCGGATTTCTGAGATCCTCGCCGAAGATGAACGCGCGTGGCTGGAAAAGGACGCTTTGGCATCTCGCGAGGCAGACTTTGCTTTGCACGCAGCAATCGTAGACGCCAGCCAAAACGCGACACTCATTCATATGATGGCCTCAATCTATGAACTTACCCGCCAAGGGGTTTTCTACAATCGAGAGTTCCTCAAGACCATTGACGGGACAGGCAAACTCTTGATGGAGCAACACCGCGAACTTGGGCAAGCTGTTATCAAAGGCGACGAGGACCGGGCTGAAAAAGCGGCACACGATCATATTGATTTCGTCGAAGAGTCTTTCAAACTCGGGCTGGAACGCCGCCGTCGCGAAGCTATGGCTGAAAAGCGCCGAATGCTGTCGGACCACAAACCCCAAACAACGCCCGCCCCCAAATAATATACGCAGGCAATCGGCCTCACGTTCCCTAGGCAATACGGAGTCCGCGGAACGAGCACCAAGCCGCACCTTCGAAACGTGAAACTGTCTCACGTCACTCGTTTGTGTCGTCATCAAACCCGCTTCATTTGGAACGGGCCGGCCCAATACCTGTCGCTGTCATTGATACCCAAGCACGAACGAGCTGACCTAGGCTTACTGGCAAAGCACGGATTGCTTTTAGAGCGTCCGCGGGATGTGTGGGCTTATGCAGTCAAAGATGACCCTCGTGGAACAAGAATTCAAATCTCTGACGAAATCAGGAAATAAGGATTTTCTTCATTGGCAGGTGAGCAGAAGACAAACTAAAACACAGCATTCGCTCAACAAGACAACTGAAACGGGTTTTTTTTGCCACAAGTATGAGGTTGATGGCGGAGACGAAGCCAGCACAACTAAGCCTGCAAATTATTGTTAAATAACCGTTAAATTGCAGCATAAAGAAATCATACCACTATAAATACCACACGGCGCTCGATTTAGACCGAGGCTTAGCGCAGAGTGTCATACGACAGAATGTTGGTAAAACACCGTAGCAGACACGCAAACTGAATGCAGCAAACGACCGCTCCGAGCCCGTAGCGACGGGTGCTGTGAAAGTCATGAATGGCGACTTGTGCGGTCGACGTGGTCGCCGTAGAGTTTTCTTTATGGCTATGGGCTCGTTTTGGGACACGTTCCGGACTGCGCAACAAGCTGTCCGACCACCTGCGCGAGCTGCATCTCGAGTTCACATACCACGGGAGACCCTGAGATGAATGACCGAACACCTCAACCCCGTCTAACCGCAGCCGATTTCGACCAAGAGCTCCTAGAGCTTTACGATTACTACGCCCACGGCAAGATTTCGAAGCGCGAGTTTCTCGACCGTGCTGGCAAATGGGCTGTAGGGGGTCTGACGGCGGCAGCGATCCTTGGCACGCTTGCGCCCAATTACGCGCTCGCGCAGCAGGTAGCCGAAGATGATCCAGGCATCCAGGGTGAAGACATCACCTACCCCAGTCCGAGCGGAACAGGCGAGATCACGGCCTATCTGGTCCGGCCAACGGAAATCGACGCCGACCGCCCACCGGGTGCCGTTCTGGTCGTCCACGAGAACCGCGGACTGAACCCATATATCCGAGATGTGGTGCGTCGCCTCGCCAAGGCAGGGTTCGTCGCGATGGGCCCAGATGGGCTCTCCTCGCTCGGCGGCTACCCCGGTAGCGACGATGAGGGTCGTGAGATGCAGCGAAGCCTCGATCAGGAAGCGCTTCTGAACGACTTTTTCGCGGGGTTCCAGTATCTACAGGCGCTTGAGGGTATTAACGGCAAGGTGGGGGCTACCGGCTTTTGCTACGGAGGCGGCGTCGTGAATAAGTTGGCGATCGCCTACCCTGAGATGGCGGCAGGCGTTCCCTTCTACGGCGCGGCCCCCGACAGCGGACAGGTCGCGCAAATCGAGGCCCCACTGATGATCCAGCTCGCCGCGCTAGATCAGCGGATAAACGCCATGTGGCCGGACTTCCAGAAAGCGCTGGAGGAAAACGACAAGCGGTACGAAGCACATATCTACCCCGGCGTGAACCACGGCTTTCACAACGACACCACGCCGCGTTACGATGAGCAGGCCGCTCGTCTTGCCGAAGAGCGCATGATAACCTGGCTCCGTACGTACCTCGCCGGGTAAGCCAGATCGCGAAGAAATCGCGGTGAATTCCCCGTGTGCTGTGCTTGATTGGCTCCTCCACCTATATACATATGGGAGATTGCAGAAGTACGTTTTTGAGACTGCAGTTGGGAGAGATCGACATGACAACCCCATACGTGACTCGGAGAGCTGTCGTTTCAACCGCGGGTGCCACGCTTCTCATTGGCGCCTCCGGCCTGACTTTGCCGGCACGTGCGCAGACGGTCGCGGCCACTCCGACGATGCGGGGAGGAGCTAACAATTACCGCCCTGGCGCCCCGATCATGGAAAGGATTGGCAATGGCGGCTTTTGGACCACCGGAACCGTGCGACGCGCGGGCGACGGTGCGCCCCTTGCCGGCCGGCGCATCCAGGTGTGGGCCCATACGACCGAAGGTCACGAACGGGACGCGCGGTCTCATGGCGCGACGCTCACCGACGCCGACGGCGTATTCCGCATTGAGATGCCACAGATTGTACCCGCCTTCGGCCAGCCGCATGCGCATCTGGCTTACGATGCAGAATACGATGATGGCGGTTTCGAGACAGTTTTTTTGCGGCCTGTGATGGAGCGGGCGTCGGACACGAGCCTGCATGTTGAGTTCGTTCTGCGTCCTGTTTGATGACCTTGTTGCGCGGCGTGGTCGCATGGGGGGCTCTGGTCTTGGCAATTGCGGTGCCCTTGATCGCCGCGGCGCAAAGCCCGCTTCTGCAATGGCGCGAGCCGCTCTATGTCATTGCCGGGTTTTCCGGGATCGTCGGATTGGCGCTTTTGCTTGTTCAGCCTCTTTTAGTCACCGGCGTGCTTCCAGGGATTCCGGCGCGGCGCATCCATATCTGGACCGGAACGGCGCTGGTTTTCGCTGTGGTTGTCCACGTGGCGGGCCTTTGGGTCACGAGCCCACCGGACGTGGTGGATGTCTTGCTGTTCCGCTCTCCGACTCCGTTTTCCGTCTGGGGTGCGGTGGCAATGTGGGTCCTCTTCGCAACCGCCATTCTTGCTGCCGTGAGAAAGCAACTGGGACTGCGAATCTGGCGCCTCGGCCATAGCGTGGCGGCGGTCGTGATCGTCACAGGCACAGTCGTACACGCCTGGCTAATCCAGGGTGCGATGGAGTACGTGACGAAAGGGGCACTCTGCCTAATCGTTGTAGGTGCAGGAGCATGGGCTCTGTGTCGCCGCCGCGTATGGCGAATGCTCCGCTAACCGCGGCGATAACAGATCGTGCGTAGCGGGCTGTTCGTCGTCCACCTTCAGGAAAGTCGGTGCAAGGAACTTTTAAGTAGCTGCGCAATTCCCTGAACCGGATGGCTCAAACGGACGTTCAGAAAAATTCTGCGTGTGACCGCTTCGAGCCCGAAGAAGTCTCTCCAAAAAAACGACAAAACACAATGGTGACGCCTGAAGGCAAAAAGCGCGCCCCGCGCAGGTAAAGGCCGCCAACGGCAACAAATCGCAAGATAGTGTCACTACTGTACACGACTGAATGCTCCACGGTGATCAAACAAGCTTAACTTACGATCGAGTCATTGCTCTATGTTTCGACGCGATGCCAAACGCGCCTGAAGCTTACGTGTCTCGAGCATGAGAAGCAGAAATCCGATTGAGCACAATAGTTCTCTAACCTCTGCCTGGCGCAGATCAGTTTCGGGCAAGATCCTGTATATCAGAGCGTTTTCGTGCAATGATGCGATGAAGAAGCCGGCAGCTAACCCAAGCGATCCAATGGGTAATCCGGTATAGTCAACTAGCCTGTGAATGAAGTCGTATCGATAGGCTAACACAGGTATCAAGATGCAATAGGTTACGACCGAAGCCCGGAAAAGGTGATCCACGGCATAACCGAAAGAGTTGTGGAAGTTGGCCTCACCCTGCACGTTTTTTGCAAGCAGTGCATCTGGCGTAGCGTAGTCAAAAACTCGCTGGCCCCAGCTCAGTTCTTCTCCGAAACATAGAAAGAAAAAGATAGCCATTAAGTAGAGAACCAGTTTCCGCATTGGAACCGTTTCACGCGTGGCGAGAAAAAAGGCGATTATCGAACAGAGCACGAACAGAAGTGCGGTAATGTATTCAACCAGCCCGTCTTCAATTAAAACCACTTCGGGCAGTAAGATGGGGTAGACCGAGCCAAGAGCAGTCAAACACAACATAAAGATAGATGCAGAAAACATAATCTTGAATGATCTGTTCAGCACTCCATCGTCAGTGAGCGGGTAGGCTGATCGTGCGTAGACTTTTGCAACAAAACGCGAATTGGACAAGTCTTCCCATTTCAGCCATGTCAACGCAGACAGTACGCTGACGGTTACAAGAAGCCCGCGCAGAAAAGCAATTTCAAACAGAGTCACGCGAGCAAGCCATCTTTGCGCTTCTATCGGAGAATTCAGCCTTTCTGGTGGCGGACCAAGGTTTGGAAAGAAGGTTTCAGACAGCGCAATACTGGCTAAAATCGCAAGGAAGCTGACAACTAAAAGAACTCTAGGTCGTTCCGTCGAAGACATGGCAAGGTCATTTAAGCTCAGGTTTTCATGTGTGCGATGTTTCATAATCGATAACGTCTTTCACCAATACGTCCAGAAAAATACTCGGACAGGAAAAAACTTCTCCGCACCAGTTTTGTGGAAGCTTTAACTCGAAGATACTTAAAATCTTATCTCCCGAGCGCGCGGCTGACAGTAGAGCATGCCCTGAATGGCACGCTTGGAAGTTGAAATTGCTCATATTTTTTTCAGTTTTTCAGTCGCCAAAACTTCTATTCTGCGTTCTGGTTTTTTGAAAATTTGTTGCGCCAACGGGAACTAAGCGACCAAAAAGAGATTATTGTTGCGATATTCAGTCTAAAATGCACGTGCTTGTCGCTAGAAATGCAAGCTCTTCTCGGTGACGACCGCTCTTAGTGTAACGCAGAAATTCAAGCGTTATCATCTAACGGCGGCATAGTCCGCATTGCGGTCATTTTTCGAAACCGAACCGCAGCATCTCGCTTACCAACGAACGACCGCTTTGGGCCGTCCTCAAGAGAGCGTTCTAGTCCTCAACGAAGATGCCGCTCTTGCCTAAAGGTCTGCCTTGAGCCCAAGCCGGACCTGTCGAATGCGCTTTAACCGACTTTCTTGGAGTACATGTGCGAATTCGTTGTTGAAAGGTCAGGTGATAATTCGAAACCCGCCTTTTCAAGCACCCGAGCACTTGCCGGGTTTTCAATGCTGACACCTCCCAACAGTCTCACCGGGCCGTTCTTTTCTGCCGCTGACACCAAGCCTTGGACGAGTTCTGTCGCGACCCCCTGACCCCAAGTTGCTTCACCGAGCAAATAGCCAATATGAAGTTCTGGCACTTGCGCGTCACTGGGGTCGGACGCCAAAATCAACAGTCCGACTAATTCGGAGCTGCGCCTCCAGTTGACAAGAAAAATGTCGCTTTCCTTGGCGCGTTCGTCCACCCAAGAAGCAATATCGTCATCTCCGCTCAGGTGCAGAGGTGACGGAAGATGCTCAAGCACACGGCGTGACAATATCGCAGACAAAGCAATCTCCAGCCCTCGGCGCGCCTCCTGGTCTTCCAATGTCGATTGCCAACTGTGAACCGAAAGCCTTTCAGTGTGGAACGGATCCATTTGTCAGGTACCAGCGTTTGAACTGAAGATGTCGTGAAGATACCGGATCACGGTGAAAAGTCGAAAGTCCGTTTCGTCCGCAAAGCGGTCGTTCGCGTTGCAGCGCATTAATTACGACTATGCGGATAGAGCTGACTACCGTCACTTATGGGTTGGCTGGCACAAATAAAATCTCAATTGCCTGAGGGCCTCTGCATTTAGAAATTTCAAGGCGGTTGCTCCAACGTTTGAGAGCTTTATGCTGGAATCATGGCCAAACGTACCCTGCTAATTCTCAATAGGAAGTCCGCAGCAAGACCCGATCTGCGTTCTGCTGTCCGCCCATTGGAAAAAGAGCTTGGTATTAGGGTGTGTATTCCTTGGTCAGGAAAAGACTTGAAGAAGACGCTTCGAGAAGCCGTGGGTGATGGGGTAACCCGGATAATCGCTGGCGGTGGTGATGGCACTTTGAACTCGGTGGCGAGTGCTGTTTTGAAGTTGAAGGTAAAGTCGCCTGTCTCGCTAGGTCTTGTTCCCCTAGGCACTGCGAACGATTTCGCCCGGTCGTTCGGTGATAAAGGTTTGGACTTGGCAACATCTGTTCGAGTTGCCGCATCAGAAGACGCGCAACCTATTGATGTCGGATACATAAACGGCAGACCATTTGTGAATGTTGCCAGCGGCGGTTTTGGAGCGATGATCACCGCAACAACACCAAAGGAAATGAAGAAACGCCTCGGCGGACTCGCGTACACACTGTTTGGGCTAGCTCGTCTATCTGATGCGAAGTCCGTTCCGGCGAAAATCGCAATCGATAGTGGAGACCCGTACGACGTTTCCATTTCCGCAATCGCGATTGCGAACAGCCGCTATGCAGGTGGCGGTTTTGACGTGGCACCTGAAGCGGAAGTGTCTGATGGGTTGCTGGATTTAAGCGTGCTCTCCACGGAGAGATTGATGCCAGAAAACCTGCCCTTTGGCAGACTGCCGGATATCTCGGATCCCACAGATGGTGTTGTACAGCGCTCCCGTCTGAGATCTATGGTTTTGGAAACCTCCCAGCCGTTTCATATGAATCTGGACGGCGAGCCGATGATTGATCAACGCTTTGAGGTTTCAATTAAACCAAATGCGTTAAACTTCGTTTTTCCGAACGGCAAATAGTTCGGATTTATCCTTAAACTCAAACTTCGCACGGTGTTTGAATTTAACGAGCCGAGCCGAAGCGTACGTTAGCCAGATTAGTCAGGCAAAAACCGCCGTCCAGTACAGCGAACGTCTTTCGGACTTAGCTGTTTGCTGCGTCAGAGTTGCTTATCTTCCCATCACCGGACATCAGTATGGCGATTGGCTGAGTAGACGGGACGTTCGAAAGCACAATCATGATGCACACGGTGATAGGAACACTCATTAACGCGCCGGCAATCCCCCAGATCGCAGTCCAAAACGTGAGCGCCAAAATGACCATGAAAGGCGACAAATTCAGGCTTTTCCCAAGTAGCATTGGCTCCAGGATATTGCCGATAGAGAATTGAACAGCGCCACAACCAATTAGAACAACAAGAAAGGGCACGACTTCTTCAAACTGTACCAGTGCGACAATGGAAGGAAGCGCGACGCCCAAGATAGAGCCGACTGTCGGGATAAAATTCAACAAGAATGCAAGAACGGCCCAGGTTTCAGAGAAGTCTAGGCCGACGGATGCCATCACGGCATAACTGCCCAAGCCAGTCAGTGCACTCACCAGCGTTTTGATGCCAACATATCTTTGAATGCTGTCGGATGTGCTCTCAAGCACGCGGCGAACTTTTTCAGCGGCTTCCCTGTCTTTGATTGCGAGCTTGACTTTGGCGCGCATTGGAACGCGTTCAACCAACATGAAGGGCACATAGAGCAGCACTAGGAAAAAAGCGCTTAGGAATGCCCCAGCAGACCCGATCACTCCTTTCGCGAACCCAGCCAGGTTGATTTGTTCCAAGGCCTTTACCGCAGCTGCATAGTTGTCTTGCCCAACTAGTGACACCAGCTTCGCTACTATGCTAGAAAACCGTTCCTCGTAGCGCGGAAACGCTTCCGAAACCTCTCCGGCTTGACTCGATAATATCGACAAAACAAGCGAGAGGCCGATTAACACAATTGAAACTGCGGCCAAATGTGCAAGCCACTTCGGAACGGTACTTCCAAAAATCTTCAATCTGCCAATGCGATCCGCAGTCGCTGTGAGGAGAACGAACAAGAGGGCCGCAAAAAACAGGGGAACCAGTACAGACGAAGCGAGGACTAACGACGCTATTGTCAAGAAAACAAGGACGACCAACTGATACCAGAACGTGAGCCCCCAGAAACCTGGAGCGGGACCTTTATCATTTGAACCCTGAATCATTCACAAGCTCCATAAAAGGTTGGGTGTCGTCCTGCGGACTTCCTTTTCAAAAATCTATTAGGTCGCCTTGAACGTAACTTGGCAAGTAGTTCAGTTACTACCTCTCGATAGCGAATAGTGGAGATTTTCAGGTAAAAACTATCATGTTTTTGCCGTGAACCTGCTGTCGATCTGAAACCTGCATCTCACAGGCTAAAAACGATAGTTTGGTTCTTCAGCCACCTACTGAGATCGGATATCTGATAGCCCGCTTTGGGCTCTTCGTCGTTATTCGCCGAACTCAGTAAGAACGCCCATTTACCGGACTTTGCAGCCATCCGCATTTTTACTCCAAAGGACCGCAGTTAGCCCAAAGCGAACATCTAAAACTGGGCTTTGCAATTTTTCTGAGATGCGCGGTAAAGCCGCCTGTTTTCTTCCGCGTATTGCTGTTGCAGCAACTACTCGCAGTTTAGGTAACTCTGCAAGACGCGCAAATACATGGCTCCGTAGTGCGAGCCCACTCTGTTTGGAGGAGTTTGTTTTCGGTTAATTTGAAGCTCTATGTAACTCTTGTGGAAAGGGCTTCAGTCGCAGTACTTTCGTACTTCAGTATCCCTAAGCCCGGTTGCCACAAGCATGCATCTGTTTCGCGCCTCGTAATAATACCCACGGGCATACCACATGACAGCTTCGGGCTCATTTCCATCCGAAACCATCCAGGCGCCACGCAGGTATTTCACGGCGTACGTCAGATTGGTCTGAGCGTCCAAAAGGTCGGAGGGCTGTCCGCGAAATCCCATCTGGCGCGCTGTGGCAGGCAGAATCTGCATCAGCCCGTAATAGGGACCATTTCGAGCATTGGGACGATAGTCGCTTTCTCGCTGGATCACACGGTGTACAAGGCTCCGCGGTACACCGTTTGCGTCCGCAGTTTCGTTGATAATCACGCGCAGCTCAGGGGTCTCACCCGGATAAAGTCGGGCTATTGGCTCTGCGGATTCATTGACGCAAGCGTTAAGAAATAGCGCAGCAAGAATGACTGTGTATCGCATCAAAATTCTCATCTCATTAATGACAAGATTCATCAGCACTCAACTGTGATTGATATTCAATATCCCAGGGTATTTTTGAGCGGCTTTTGGCCAGAATTGATTTGGCACCTAATACCGACGATGCACTCTCTTTTCAGTTACAACGTGCCTCTTTTTCTGACGCTCACGCAAAAAGACAAACAGTCCCGCCCCCAAGATAAGTGAAATCCCGACTGCGACAGGCAGGTTTGGGAGCTCGCCCCAAATGACCCATCCCCAGAAAATGGCCATGGGAAGACCGACATATTCAAACGGTGCCACTGTAGCTGCGTCTGCCATGCGGTAAGCCTGGCCAAGGCAATACCCGACAATTGCAGAATTGAATCCGAGGCCAATAAACAACCATCGGTCAGTCCCTTCGGGCCAAACCCAGGCACGCAGTAAGAAGATCAAGCTTTCGTTCTCGAGCTCGCTGGCAAAACGCCCATCCCCGGCTACTGACCAGAACAATAGACTGACAACGATAAAGCACGCTTGTATGTACACGGCCATTGCTGAGGCTTTGGACTTTGCGCCGAGAAAACGGGTCATCACGTTGTTGAGGGCATAGGTGAAAGCAGCAAGTACCGGTAAGGCATACATCAACAGGCCAACTTCACGCTCGCCGCCGGCCTCCCATGGGCGGGTCATGATCACCACGCCCAAAAATCCCACAAGCACAGCACCAATCCGCATCGGCCCAACTTTTTCGCCAAGCAATGGGATACTCAGCAAGGTGATCATCAAAGGAGCTACGAAGAAAACAGCCGTGGCTTCCGCCAGGGGCATTACCGCCAGGGCTGTAAAGAAAGTCAGATTGGCAACGACAATCAGCAGGCCGCGCAGAAGGTGAAGTCCCGGCTGATCGGTTTTCAGGATGCGCCAACCGCCCTCCATCTGGACCAGGGCAAAACTGAACCCGATCCCGATCAACGATCTTGTAAACACCATCTGGTGCAAGGGGTAACCGCCAGACAGGAATTTGATCAGCATATCATTGACAGAAATCGCCAAAATTCCGATCAGTACGAACGCAATACCAGCTGTCGGGTTTTGTAGTTTTTGTGCCGTTGTCATGGAGTGCCCCTTCGTTAGGCCACTACCATGGGCCACAGAAATGGTCACGTCGCTTTGCGATACGGATTTTGCTCAAATATCCGCGACGCGTATCTCTGACAGGTTGCAGCCCGAAGCGGACGTCAAACTGGTGTCTCTTTGCCAGTAGTTTTAAGACAAAATAGGTATCTGAATTCTGCCTCAGTGTTTTGGCAAGTATCGATCCAACAGAGCATCGACCAACCCTTCCTGAAGTTGGTAGCCCGCGGCTTCGTCCACGCGCAAAATGTCTTCAAGAATAATAAGTTGCTCCATACCCGTCGTCATGGACAACCGTTTTGCCAAGTCGTCAATTTCCTTCGGCTCCATCATTGAATGAACTGGTGCAAGTGCTTCCGAAAACGCCGCCACTCTTCTGGCGCCACGCATTTTGACAGTTCCATTTTCTAGTGATGCCTTTAGCGATTCAGCCAGAAACTGTCGGAAGTGCGCCTCATGAACCCGCGAAAAATCCAGGTAGTAGCGCGCGACGACATGTACACGGATCCTAACGTCACCCAGTCCCTCAAGAAGTTCTGACGTCGGAGTGACATCAAGATCGAGCGTCGCATCCAAAGCCAAGACACTTGGGTCAGAAAAGTAACGATAGACCGTCGCACGGCTAGTTTTGGCGCGTTCAGCGACTTTTGCCAGCGTGACTTCCTTGCCTTCCGACATCAGGTCACGTGCTGCCGAAAGTAGTGCTTCTCGCGTTCGGTTGATTTGATTTGTTCGAGGTGCCAAGCTCAAGCCTTTTGTGATACACTTGTCTCATAAGTGGATATATGTATCATAAGAGTAGTATGTTTCAAGTAAAGGGAGTCGCATTAATGACTGAACCTCGCCCGCGAGTTTATCATCTTCTTGGGAACCTTTTGACCTTTCACGCCTTTCCCAGTGAGACAGGAGATCGTTGCACAATCGTTGAGATAAAGACGGCGCCGGGTGCCGGTGCACCGCCCAATCATCATGCTGGCGAAGATGAGAGCTTTTATGTGCTCGATGGTGAATTCGAGTTCTTTTTGAATGGTGAGACAGTCAACGTCAAATGTGGTGACTTCGTCAAAGTTCCGGACGGCGCAGTGCACGCCTTCACATGCACTGGAGACCGGCCTGGGCGGTTACTTTGCATAAACGCCCCCGGCGCGATGCATGACACTTTCTTTACTGAAGCCGGTGAAGCAATGCCTGACGGCACGACCGATATTCCGGCGCCAGATGGACCACCAGACATTCCGGCGATCATGGCCGTGGCTGGTCGAGTGGGAATGACGATCCTGGCGCCTGCGGACGTTCCCAGCTAACGAACGCGCGTTCATAACTCCGGGTTGGGAAGCGGAGGCTTTGGAGCAAAGCTTCTGCCGTACACCCTACCTTGTAATACTAGCTCAATCCGAAGCCGACATTCACGACGAGACCTCGCGATTTTGGATAGCGGACATTCGCGGCGCTTTCCAAAAATGTCTTCTATGTGAACCAGAGCAATCGTTTAAGCGTAGGCGTGATAGCGGCTTAGATTGTCTGCTATCAGTGCTTGGTTAAGTTCGTTTTGGCGTGAGAACGCTCAACTCAGCATTCTTTCCGAAACGTCCTCAAGAAGGGTATGAAGATCGAACTCTTCGCCTTTCTCCGCAAGCCCTTTGTCATGCAGAATGAAGGACAGCCCGTGCACGAAACTCCACAACAAAAAACCACGGCGGCGAACCTCGTCTGTGATTCCCGGTTCACCGAGACACTTTGCTACCTCAGTCAAAAGAATCCCAAAACTTTGCTGGCCGCCTTCTTCCAGTCGGGGATCCGCGATGCGGTCTGTGAAGCCGCCAAATTTCAGTCTGAAGATCCCGGGCTCATTTAAGGCGAAGGCAATATACTCCATTCCTATGGCAGTAATGCGCTCGGGAGATCCTTCAGGAACGCCTTCCAGTGCGGCAAGCATTTTGTCTCGGTGCCGATCCATTCCTTCATGGACAGTGGCGACCAACATTTCTGTCTTGTCTTTGAAGTGCTTGTAAGGTGCCGCGGTTGATACGCCCGCGCGTCTGCACGCCTCGGATACAGAAAAGCTGTCCGGACCTTTTTCTTCAACCAACTGTCGGGTTGCTTCGATCAGTGCAGCGCGGAGATCGCCGTGATGATAGGCTTTCTTGCTGACGGAAAGACCAGCCGTTTGTCTGCTTGTCGGATGATTTTTTTCGGTGCTGCTCATGATCCAACATGTGCCAGATCACGTATCTCTTGTCAAAGTGAGAACTTCTAACATATGTTAGAGATGCTAACTTGATGAGGTCCCCAAATGCCGAATCCTGCAAATTCATCTACTGAAGCGACCAAACCGAGCCTATTTGCACGTGTGTTACGCGGCACTGTGCGTCTGGGAGTGACCGTCAGCTTTATAGCCGTTGCAGCGGCCGCTGTTCACTTCGGCGCAACCGAGCTCACGCGTCGAGCGGAGGCAGTACCCGCACCGGATGCCGCCGCTGTGACCCCGGTATCCGTGACACCGATCACGTCCGAGAGCGCCTACACAGTCGACCGTGTTTTCATCGGGCAGGTCGAACCTCGGCGTTCGGCAGATATCTCTTTCGAACTGAACGGGACGCTGAATCAAATTCTAGTGGATGAGGGTGACGAGGTTGCCAAGGGTCAACTTCTTGCGACACTGGACATCGCACTGCTGGAGGTCGAACGCGACCGTCTGACAGCATCACGTGATGCCATTGCAGCCCAGCTTGCATTTGCAAGAAAGACGGTTGAGCGAAACGCGAAACTCATTGAAGAAGGCTTTACCAGTCAAGCCCGTTTGGACGAGGCCGTTTCTCAGCAGGATGAATTGCTATCCAGGATTGGCGAGTTAGATGCTGCCTTGCGTGATGTGACCGTTCGGATCGAGAAATCCAGTATCGAGGCTCCGTTTGCCGGTCAAATAACCGCGCGACACGTGGATGGCGGTGAAACTCTGCGCTCGGGCGAGTTGGTTTTGGGTATGGTCGAGGTCGTGTCGCCGCAGGTTCGGATCGGTATCCCTCTCGATGTTGATCCGGCGCTGCTGACTGACGTTGAAATCGAAATTGCAGGTCAAAGCTATCAGGCTGAGCTTGCAACTTTGCGGCCCGATATTGACCCGGTGACCCGAACCCGAACAGCGCTGTTCGATCTAAAGAACGCGCCGGGCGTTGCTTTCGGACAAACCGCACGTGTGCATGTACTCGATCCTGTCCAAAGTGCGGGAACCTGGGTGCCCACAACATCGCTGAAGGAAGGAACGCGCGGGCAATGGACACTGCTCATTGCCGACGCGCAAAAGACTGTGCGCCTGGCGACTGTCGAAGTTCTGCATGCCGAAGACGACCGCGTCTTTGTGCGTGGCGCGTTTCCGGAAGGCACCGTCTTGATTGACCAGGGGCCACAGCGAGTCAGCGTTGGTCAGCGCGTCGCCTTCAACAGCGGCGAGTAACGGAGCGATCTGATGGAATCCCTTACCTTTCGCCATCCCCGGCTGGTTGCCCTGATCATTTTGGTACTTGTATCTGCAGGGCTGTCTTCGTTCCTATCGCTTGGACGGCAGGAAGATCCTACGATCACCAACCTCTTCGCAACTGTAACGACACAGTTCCCGGGCGCAGACCCAGAACGGGTTGAAGCGCTGGTTACTACAGAAATCGAAGAAGAGCTGCGAAAGATCGCCGAGGTGGATGAGGTCAGTTCCGTCTCCCGCTCGGGCGTGTCTGTCGTTTCGGTAGAATTGCTGGAGACGCTAGACGAAGCCACCATTGAGCAGGTTTGGGCAGAGGCTCGGGACGCCGTCGAAGATGCGCGCCAGAACTTCCCGGCAGGAGTATTGCCGCCAGAGTTTGATGCCGAGGGTATTGCTGCCTATTCCGCTGTCATTGCAGTTGCGGCCGAGGACCCCGACTTTCCGCTAACTTTGCTGTCTCGTCATGCCGAAGCATTGGGTGACAGATTGCGCGCGATACCTGGGACACGAGCTGTGGACTATTTCGGTCAACCGGAAGAAGAGGTGCTCGTAAGTGTCGATATGGACAAGGCCGCTGCGCTTGGGCTTGGCGCTGCCGAGATTTCCCAACGGATCGCCGAAGCAGATGGCAAGGTTCAGTCTGGGCGGCTGCAATCCGATGTCGACCTGACCATAGGCGTCAGCGGAGAAATTGAGACTTTGGATCGCATTCGAGGAATCGTCCTGCGTGAAAACGCAGACGGTGCTGTCGTGCAACTCAGAGATATTGCCAGCGTAGACCGGGGCGCACGTAAACCGCAGTCCTCAATCGCATTTGCCAACGGAAAGCCCTCCGTTTTGGTCGGGATTCTGGCGCAGGACGGCGTGCAGATTGACCGCTGGACAGGCTTTCTACGGGATGAGCTTGAAGCTGGCGCCGCATCGGTACCTTTGGGAATACAGGAAATACTGCTGTTTGATCAAAGCCAGTACACAACGGATCGTTTGTCAGAGGTCGGGATCAACATGGCCATTGGCGTGGCTCTGGTCGTGGCAGTTTTGTTTGTCACGTTGGGGGTTCGGGCGGCCGCGATCGTGGCTTTGGTTTTGCCTGTTGTTTCATTGGCAACTCTGGCAACGATGAACATGATTGGATTGCCAATTCATCAGATGTCCGTAACGGGCCTGATTGTTGCCCTCGGTTTGCTCGTTGACGCCGCCATCGTCATGACCGATGAAATTCGACGTCGTCTGCAGGATGGCATGGAGCGACTTGCAGCCGTGCGAGACGCTGTTCGCAGGTTGGCCGCACCATTGCTGGCATCGACTGTCACAACGGCGCTTGCCTTCACACCGATGATCTTGCTGCCGGGACCCGCCGGTGACTTTGTCGGCGCCATCGCTATCGCCGTGGTTCTTATGCTTGTCTGGTCTCTGGTTGTGGCCTTGACGGTTACTCCGGCGATTGCTGGATGGTTACTGTCCAATCGCCCAGACGCAGGAATGCTGAGCCGCGGTATCAGCATCCCGCCGCTCGCCCGAATGTTCGAGGCCTCAATTCGATTGTCAGTCGCCAATCCGGTGCGATCCATCGCCATGGCATTGGTCTTGCCTTTGCTTGGCTTTGCGGCCTTTCCAACGCTGACCGCGCAATTCTTCCCGGGCGTCGACCGCAACCAATTCTATATCGAAGTCGACATGCCTGGTGGAACGTCGATTTCCACCACCGAAGCAACCGCCCGCCAGATCGATGAAATGCTGCTGGCTGACGACGGCGTCAAAAGTGTCTACTGGACCGTCGGAGAGTCCGGCCCGGCATTCTACTACAACATCGTTGGAAACCGCTCACGCGAGCCTGGGTTTGCACAAGCTATGATCACGACTGACACGGCAGACGACGCCGCCCGCCTTGTTAGAACGTTGCAGAGTCGTCTGGATACCGACTTTCCTAACGCGCAGATCATCGTTCGCAGTCTTGTTCAGGGCCCTCCGGTTGACGCACCAGTTGAGGTCAAAATTCAGGGGCAGGACATCACGGTTTTGCGTAATCTGGGCGACGAGGTGCGTTCAGTTATGGCCAATCTCGATCTGGTGACACAAGCGCGCGCCAGCGTGAACGGCGGCAACCCCCAGATCCGGTTCGAGATTGATGAGGTCAAAGCCCGTCTGCTGGGCCTGGACGTGGCGGATATAGCAGGTCAGCTGGACACGGCGCTTGTTGGTATCACCGGTGGATCGCTTATAGAAGGGACTGAACAGTTGCCAGTGCGTGTTCGCTTCGGTGACGAGGTGCGATCAGACCTAAGCGCTATTGTAAGTATGCCCATCCTGCTGCCCAATGCTGCCGCCATATCCGCCACTGGTGTTTTCCCTGCTGTGCCGTTGTCGGAACTAGCCAGACCGGTAATCGAACCTGCGGAAAGCGTAATAACCCGAACGGATGGCGTGCGCGAAAACACTATCCAAGCGTTTATCGTACCCGGCGTTTTACCCGAAGAGGCGTTACAGGACGTATTAGAAGCGCTAGATGCGTCCGGGTTTGTGCTGCCGCAAGGCTATTCGATGTCCCTGGGTGGCGACAGTGATGCGCGATCCAATACCGTGGGAAACTTGCTCGCCTCTGTCGGGTTGATCGTCACACTCTCCATCGCGACCATCGTGCTAACCTTTAACTCGTTCCGGCTGACCCTAGTGACCTTGGTCGTTTGCGTTTTGTCTGCGGGGCTTTCAATGCTGTCGCTGGCCGTTATGCAATTCCCGTTCGGAATAACGGCAATCATCGGGGTCATCGGCTCAATCGGAGTTTCGATCAACGCGGCGATCATAATTCTAACCGGGTTGCAACAAGACGTTGACGCGAGCCAAGGCGACCGAGCAGCCATGGCGCGTGTTGTGACTGGTTCAAGTCGGCATATCATCTCGACAACGGTCACAACCTTTGGCGGCTTCCTACCCCTGATCATAGGTGGAGGAGCATTTTGGCCACCATTCGCCGTTGCAATCGCCGGGGGCGTGCTGTTGTCGACTGTCGTTTCGTTTTATTTCACTCCGCCGATGTTCGCTTTGGTGTATCGTGGAAAGCTCGACCAACCGCTCGAGGCAAACAACCAACAGTCCCAGCCTCAAGAAGCAATTGTCACGCTTGTGGCAGAATGAGTATTGAGATTACTTCACCTTGCGACTTGGTATGTTTCAAAGCCGTAGTTGTTCGACGCAAGGTTCAATTTCTGCTATGGGCCGCACGCCGGACTTTGCAAAGTCTGGTTTCTGCGCATTGCTGTCATCGGGTCATCGTGCAGCATTGGTCAATTTGGGCTCGAAGCAGTCGTTGTTTGAAATCAACTCAATGTCTGCTCTGCGGGTAAAATAGACATTGGCTGCGCGTTCCCGAAAGGCTGCTTTGAAGCGCTATCCGGCAGCGCACAACGGGATCGAAGTGCTGAGCTCGCGTGCGATTTCGTCGATAAGTGCCTTTACGGGTTCAGTTCTTCTTTTGGGATGGATACGAGCGACAAAGGTTATGTCAGGTGGAGGTGGAAATACACCCTCGATGACCTGGATACCATCAGACAGGTGCATCCCATTCAATAGCGCCACCCCAAGCCCAGATTGGACGGCGGATTTTATTCCGGCGGCGCTGGGGCATTCCAACACCTGTTCAAAGTGATGCCCCTGCGCTTGGCCGTCAGCACAGCCCCATTGCCTGTAAAAGCAGTCTTTGTCGAACGATAGAAATGGAACTGACCCCAAGGGGTTCAGGGGCAGGTCAGGAGATTTCACCCAATGCAGACTGTCTTCAAAAAGAACGAGGTCACCCTTCGCGACATCGGAGTTGAAAACCTGCATTACTGCAACGTCCAGTTCACCTGCCTCGAGCCAGGCCTGAACATTCAGACTTTGGCTGGTTCGAGTTCGCACGTTGACCTCAGGAAAAAGTCTTGTGAATCGCCCTAGAATCCGGGCGATGTCGCTGGTGGCTGTATCCTCGGTCACGCCTAGTCGGATGGTCCCGGCTAGAGGTTTCTTACCCAAATCAGAAAGGGCTTCGTCGTGCAGGTCAACCATGCGGCGCGCATAGTCACAAAGCCGCTTACCCGCCTCGGTGAACAATGGCCCACCCGCTCGACGCGCGAGCAGGTCGCAATCCAACGCTTGTTCCAGGCGTCTCATCTTGTGACTGACGGCGGATTGCGACAACGCCAGATGTTCTGCTGCCCGCGTAACACCGCCGTAGTGAGCGATGGCGAGCAGGGCTCGTAGTGCATCTATTTCAAGTCTCTTAGACATTCTCTCAACCAACCATGACATTTCGCAATCAATGCATGACAATCATTCATTTGCTTCATATGGTATCGCTTGGCTAAGGTTTGCGAAAGCTAAAAATCCAGAGCATCGCCATGACCCACCTAGTTAATCAAAATGTCATCATCAACGGCACACGCATCTCTCATGGTGTGCATGGTGAAGGGATCCCCGTGGTTCTTATCCACGGCACACCGTCCTCCTCATATATCTGGCGTAAC
This sequence comes from Ruegeria sp. BE9, assembly GCF_056538765.1. Classification (NCBI taxonomy): domain Bacteria; kingdom Pseudomonadati; phylum Pseudomonadota; class Alphaproteobacteria; order Rhodobacterales; family Roseobacteraceae; genus Ruegeria; species Ruegeria sp. BE9. The sequence continues at coordinate 111,156 of NZ_JBQFTS010000011.1, forward strand.
ATTTTGCCTTCGCTGGTCTCCGCTGGATACAAAGTTCATGTCTACGACCTGTTGGGATTTGGGCTGTCGGAACGCCCTTGCGACCCGGCCATCGACACGTCCGTCACCGGCCAAGTGCCAATTCTTGAAGGATTGCTCGACATATGGGGTCTGGATGATCTACACGTCATCGCCCATGACATCGGAGGTGGTGTTGGACAGCGCTTTGGCATCCAGTCGCCCGACCGGGTTCGCACGCTGAGCATGATTGATGTAGTGAGCTATGACAGTTGGCCCTCTAAGCGCACAAATGAGCAAATGAAGGCTGGTTTAGAAAAGCTGATCAAAGCACCAGATGCCGATCATCGTGAGCATTTCCGCGAATGGTTCTATTCGACGGTTCAAAACAAAGAGCGTTTGGCAGAAACGTCGATGGAGACCTATTTGGATTTCATCTGTGGTCCGGTTGGTCAGGGAAGCTTTTTCCAGCATCAAGTCATGCATTACGACCCCAAACACACAGACGAAATTGCCCCGCGTTATGCTGAGCTCGGCAAGAACCCAATTCAACTGATTTGGGGGGCTGATGATGCCTGGCAGGTTGTCGATTGGGCGCATCGACTGCATGACGCAATCCCAGGTTCAGAACTCCATGTCTTGGAAGACTGCGGTCACTTCTCACTGGAAGATCAACCCGAGAAGATTTCAGCCTTGCTGGTAGACTTTCTGCAAAGACAGTGCTGAGCGATGACGGAGATCGCACAAACAAAAGTCGTTGGGCGCGATAAGCGAAAGCTCACATCGCTCTTCGAGATCACTGGTTCCGTCTTGGCGATGGTTTATGCGTTGTCGATTGCACTCAACGTGGGAGCAGAGATGCTTGGGTTCTCGCTACTGCTAGTGTCTTCAGGCCTGTTCGCAGGATGGGCAATCTTAGACCGGCGTTGGACTTTCCTTTTGCTCCAAGTCTTCTACGCAACGTCGGCAGTTATTGGGTTGATCCGTTGGGCCTGACAACAATTCAGCGAAAATGGTCGTACCAACAAGAAGGAGGGATACTGTGAAACTGACGGACTTCAAGGTTCTAGCATTCGACGTTTATGGCACGCTGATCGACTGGGAAAGCGGCATGGTCACAGCCCTCAAACCATTGACAAGAAAGGTCACTCAAAACCTGACACGCGACGAAATTCTTGAAGCGCACGCCTATCATGAATCCACGACACAGCGCTGGACACCCAACAAAAAGTACTCCGATCTTCTTGCAGTCGTTTACCGTCGTTTGGCTGAAGAATGGGGTGTCGAAGTGACTTGGGAAGAATGCCAAGCATACGGCCTCTCGGTGCGCCAGTGGCCTGCATTCGACGATAGTTGTGACGCACTCGCCTATCTCAAACAACACTACAAACTAGTCGTCCTGACCAACACCGACAATGTAAGCTTTTCAGGATCGAACGCGCGACTCGGCGTTCATTTTGACAGCGTTTATACCGCAGAGGACGTCGGTAGCTACAAACCCAATGATCGCAACTTCGACTACATGCTGGAAACCCTTGCACGGCAGGGCATCGCCAAAGAAGACATTCTTCACACCGCCGAAAGCATGTTCCATGATCACGGTCCGGCCAACAAACATGGGCTGCAAAATTGCTGGATTTACCGCCGTCATAAAAAGGAAGGGTTCGGAGCAACAATGAACCCGGGTGAGATGCCCAGCTACAATTTCTGTTTCAACAGCATGGCCGAACTGGCGGACGCACATGTGGCGGAGTTGTCGGGACAATAACACTGCACCGGACTGCGAAGCCGACATTCGCTGCAACTAGTTGTTGTTGTAAGTTTGGGCTCGGTGCGGTCATTCGACTGGTTAGGTCGAATGACTGCTTTTTGTTGGTGCCCAGTCAGTGCCCAATCAATGCAACTCAGCATAGAACGCGGGTACCTCTTGCCAAGGCATCGCCTCATGGTTTTGGACCTTGGCCTTGGCGGCCGGCAGCACCTTGCCTTCGCGGATCGCGGTCACCGGGTTCTCGCCCGAGCGGAAGCCCTTAGACTTTGCTACATTGAGCACCGTTTTGATCCGCTAAGACAGTCGCTTTGCGGTTTCGTGTTTCTCGGTCCAGATGGGGGACAGGCACATCAGCACTTCGGGCTGATCAATGCTGTCTACGGGCATACGGCCGATCTTGGGGAACGCATAGTCGCGCAAGGTGTTGAGCCATTGCTGGCCGTGCTTGACATTCTTCCATGTTGGCCGGCGGTCGATTTGGACCTGACGGCTGAGTTCTTCGAAGGTCGGGATTTCGCGTTGGCGTTGAACCGAGGGTTCAGTCCGGATTTTGCCCTCCGTCTGTATTCGAGCGCTCTCTCCCGGGCCTGGTTCAGAGTGACGACATCAGCGCCACCCAGTCCGAAATCCGTGCGCAGAGGAGCGCCCTTGCGGTTCTTCTGTCCTTTGATCGTAACGCGTACGATCCAACGTCGCGCACCGGAGGGATCAACAACAAAGTACAGGCCAGAGCCGTCGCCATGCCGACCCGAACCAAGATTCTCTACCAGCTTCTTTGTCAGCTTCCCACTGAGCGCGGCCATGAAAACACCACTCAATGGAACATATTAAGCACAATTTAGTAAAACTCAGCATGGTACTACGAGATGGTAAGTGCTCATTATTTATAGGAATAAGGCACGTTAGACAGGCCATGCCAGTTCACCGAAATAGGTTGATGGCGGAGACGAAGGGATTCGAACCCTCGAGACGGTTTCCCGCCTACTCCCTTAGCAGGGGAGCGCCTTCGACCACTCGGCCACGTCTCCGCTGGCGGGTATATCCTCGCATGTTGACCGGATACAAGGCGATTTTCGATGCCTTGGGCATTTTTCTCAGATTGTTGTGAAACACATAGCTTTTGAGGCCTTTCAGTCAGTTGTCGGGTGAACAACAAATGAGGCCTGTTAGAACACTGCCCCACACGTCTGCATTACGATTTCGGACAATAAATGGGGTTTTAAACGAATAAACACTGATAACTTGCCAAAGTTGCAATGTTTAAGGCATATTTGCATAGAGTTTTTTGAATTTTTAACCAACTAATTTGACAGAGGCAAAAACCGGGCAGTGGGCGCTTGCGCTCAATGTTTACCTTTTGGGGAAGGATATAAGGTTTGGCCTGGTTTAGAGTTTTTTGTGTTTTCTGCTGTGTATTGCTTGTGCCTTCGCAGGTCTTAGCCAACATCGGTACAGTCATAGGTGTCAAACAAGGCGCCGAAGTCACCCGTTCAGGAAAGTCGCAGCCTTTGCGAGCTGGCATGGAGGTGCAGTCCGGGGACTCCATCTCGACTGACGGTAGCGGCGTTGTTCAACTGGTTTTCGTTGACGAAACCAAAATTGCGATTGGGCCAAACGCTAAAATGATGCTGGACGTGACGATGTTGCGCGGCAATCAAAAGGCCAAAAACTTCGCAGTTCAGGCTCTTGGCGGTAGCTTTCGCTTCATTTCGGGCAAAAGCAAAAAGCGCGCCTATTCTATCCAGACCCCAACTGCAACAATGGCAGTACGAGGCACAACCTTTGACATGTGGGTGGTCACAGGAAGGCAAAGCGCCATGCTGGTTCTCGAAGGACGGGTCGAAATGTGTGGCCTGAGCGGTAATTGCCAGGCGACGGGCCGTCGGTGCAGCCTGATGGCCACGACACAAAACGGCAGCGTTGGTCGCCCTGCTGATCAGGAACAGTTTGAACAAGCCCTGCAGAACGGGTTTCCATTTGTTCAGTCTCAGGAAAGCCTGCTGGCACCCCTTCAAGTGGACATCAGCGGGTGCGGTGAGGAATCTCTGCCGCCACCGCCCCAGCAATCTGATGCACCTGAACGTAGCCCAGATCAGCCTCAAGGATCAGGTGTCCAACAAGCTGAACGATCCGCTCCGCGTAGTGAGCCGCCAGCCCCAGAAAGACCCGCACCTGAAAGGCCTGCACCCGAAAGGCCCGCCCCTGAAAGCCCGACTGTAGGAAGAGGAAACGGTGGAAGTATTGGCAGTGGTAGCACAGGAAACGGAAACGGCGGCAACATCGGCGGCAGTGTTAGTACCGGAAACGGGCAAGGCGGTAGCATCGGCGGCCTGAGCGGCGGCAACGATGGCGCCGGAGGAACGATTGGCGGCGGTGGCGGTGGCCTCACCGGCGGTGATGCCCGCAGCGGTGGAATCGATGGAAACGGGGGCAATGCAGGTCGCTGAGGACACCAGCCTTGCGTTGCCCACCGATCAGACAAAGTCGTAACGACGGATGCGTGTCTTGCGCGCATCCGAACCGGACCGACCTAGGTGTTCGGAGACTATAGTGACCAGAAAGCCGAAAATAAGAACTGGTCGACGACGAGCCTTTCAACTTGTGGGATTGGGCCTGATCCTTTTGGGGTGCTTTATCAGGGTCCTCGATCCTTACCCGGTACGGATGACCCGGCTCATATACTTCGATATTCTTCAGCGCCTGTCGCCGCGGGAATACAATCCGGAACTGCCTGTGCGGGTCGTGGACATTGACGAAAAGTCACTGGCTCAATGGGGGCAATGGCCTTGGCCCCGGACGTTACTAGCTGAGATGGTTAAAAACCTTGGCGAATATGGAGCCGCAGTCATTGCGTTCGATATGCTGTTTGTCGAACCGGACAGATATTCGCCTTCGCGGCTGCTGAAAGACCCCGCCCTGGCCGATGTGCTAACCGTGGATCACAGTGCGAAAAAACGGGACAACGACGTGGCTTTTGCTTTTGAAATCGCCAACTGGCCGGTGGTTTTGGGGGCTGCTGCGCGGGCAGCTCAGGAAGGCCGGGAAATAGCCCCCTTGGCAGGCCTCATTGAAATCGGTGAAACCCCCAGCTCAGGCTTAGTATCCGTACCCCATTGGACCCCGCCTGCCCCACCACTGGATCGAAGTGCGGCGGGGATCGGCGGTGTAAATGTCTCACCACTTGGTGGCACTGGTATCGTAAGAAGGGTTCCAATTCTGTGGGGTGGACCAACCGGAGCGTTGCCCGGCTTGAGCATCGAGGCCCTGCGCGTAGCTACGGGCGAAAGCATTATCATTGCCGAAGGCTCTCAGGACGAAGCAGGAATCATGCTGGCGGTCGAGGTCGGAGGTTTTCACCTGCCGACGACTGAAAACGGAGAGGTTTGGGTCAGGTATCGGCACGACAATCCTGATCTTTACATATCAGCCGCAGACATCATGCAAACTGGTGAAAACCCCGATCTGCGGAACGAAATAGAAGGCCGCATCATATTGGTCGGCACGTCGGCTGCCGGTCTGTTCGATATGCATCAGACTGCTTTAGGGGAATCCGTTCCGGGCGTTTCCATACATGCCCAAATCCTAGAACAGATCTTGACCGGTGAAATGCTAAGCCGCTCAGACGTTACTGCGGCACTTGAACTGCTTTCGTTTGCCATACTTGGGCTGGTGGTAACTGCGGTGATGGCGCGGTTTGGAGCGGTTGCCTCATTTGTGGCGGGTGGCGTCTCTGCCGCGGTAGTTCTGGGGCTTAGTTGGCTGGCATTTCAAAACCAGCTCGTGCTTTTTGATGTTACCTTTCCTTTGCTGGGCGGCATGGCGAATTTTGGCTTGCTAGCAGGCTATCTCTTCATCTCGACCGAGCGCGAAAAGCGCGTGATCCGACAGGTTTTCTCACACTATGTCGCGCCCGAAATTCTGGACGAAATGGAGGGCAGCGGCCATCAGTTGCAATTGGGCGGTGAGACCCAAGAAATCACCGTCATGTTTTCAGACATTCGCGGGTTTACACCTTTGTCCGAGTCTGTATCCGCAACGGACCTGGTGACATTGCTGAATGAGTTGTTTTCGCAAGTCGGTGACCAAATCCTGTTAGAGCGAGGAACGATAGACAAATTCATCGGCGATGCGGTCATGGCCTTTTGGAATGCACCGCTACCGGTCGAAGACCACCCTCGCCGCGCCGCCCAAGCCGCTCTTTTGATGCGACAAGCGTTGCTGGACTTCAACGCCTCAGACGTGATGCTGGGAAGACCGCCCATTGCTTTGGCCACGGGCTGTGCCACTGGCCAAGCCTGTGTCGGGAACATCGGTTCAAAACGGCGGTTCAACTATACTGTCATCGGGGACGTTGTGAATGTCGCCGCGCGGATCGAACAAAGCTGCCGCCACGTCGATTACGATATCCTTGTTTCCAACTCGGTATTTGAGCAAACGAAAAACGACATGGCGATGCTTGAGGCCGGGTTCGTCGACCTCAAGGGGAAGACAGACCTAGAGCCTGTTTTTGTTCTGGTCGGCAACCGTGGGCTTCGAAAGACGCCCGCCTTTCAGAAACTTGAAGCAATGCACAAAAGCCTGATAGCCGCGATACGTGATCGCCGGCCTCAAAGTCAGATCGAAGAGATATGCGAGGGCTGCGTCGCAATTGCCGAACATATCGAACCCGGCCTACGTGGGTTTTATTACGCCCTGTCCGGACGAGCGGCGGACTTCCGATCGGATGTACAAGCAAACCAGCTCTTCTTCAGCCACCATCGCCACGGAACAAAGCCATCTGTTTGAAAACTCTGCCGATGTCAAAGGCTCACGCACATCAGGTTGGTTGAAGATAAAAAGCCTCACGGCGCAACAGTCCGCGTGAACCCTTAAGCCAGTTCCGCCAGAGCCGCATCGATGCGCCTCAGCATCGGTGACTGTCCTGCGGTTTCCACAATAACGCGGGCCTTGGTCAGGTGATCTTTGGCTTGCGCTTTCTTTTTCTTCGCCTTGTACAGCAAACCCATGATCATATCGCAGCGTGCAATGTAGTGCCCTTTTTCGTCAAATTGAGGATTCCGGCGCACCTGTTCGATCATCGCCTTCAGGCGTTTTTCCCCAAACAGCATAACTTTGAGAATGGACCAAAAATTCCCCAACAAAACTTTTAAGGACGCCCCGCCTTCTCCTGTCAGGATAGCCAGATACATCTCGCACAGAAACAACCGCCCCCAATCCGCCGAGACCATGGTGCCTTCATCCGTTCGCTTTTGAATGGCACCTTCGATTTGGCGCAAACCGGCAGTAATCTGACCCTTTAGGGCATATGCAACGCCCAACATTGTTGCTGGCCCGAAGGTAAACAGCGTCCACCCCTTTTGGTCACATGTCTCGATATGGTGCTGTACAATCTCCATCGCTCCGGGTTTTTCCAGCGGGACCATCGCACCAACACGAGCAGCTTCGGCTATAGCCAGCTCAAACTCGACTTTGGATTCCCGGCGCGCTTCTTCCGCCATCTCCAGCGCCAGCTCATGATCATCCGACACCATGGCCACCAACGCCTTCATCGCTTTGCCGTAGCCCAGCGCGCGCGGGTCATTCTTGGATTTGCCAAGAGCAATCATCTGATCCGAAGTCGCATGTGCCCGGGCAACGCGCCCGCGCGTTAGTTCATTCCATCCGACCGTCGCAAGATAGAAGTTTTGAATATAGGCGTCATCGATCTTACTCAGCGCGATCTCAATTTCTTTTTTCTTGGCTTCAAACTGCGCGTTTTCAATGGGCGAGTGATAAATCGAGACCGATAGCTCGTTTACCATGGCATAAGCAGTGGATGCAGGATCCTTGAGACGTTTGGCCATATCAGTCAGATCCTGCTGAACCCAGTAGGCCTCGTGATATTTTCCGTTGCACACCAGACAAGAAACATAGTGATGCAGGAACAAAGCATGATGCTGGTTGTCACCTACTTTCTGCAAGATCGGCCGGACCGTTCCCGCCAGTTCGATGATCGTTTTGACGCGCAACGAAATATTGGAACACAGCGCAAAGCTCGCCAGAAACTCGGCGAATTGTTCATTCGTGGCGCAGTCGGAATCGCCTTCATACAGCTCCATCGCGGCAGTGAAATAGCCGTTGGCTTCGTCTAGAGAATACACGCCCAGACATTTGTCACCGGCCATTGCGCTGAACCGGAATGCCTGATCCCGGCGGTCGGTTTGCCCGTAGTGGTAGGCCAAGGTTTCAGCCGCTTCTTGCAGACGGTTCGCGTTTCGCAACGTTAATGCGTCGGCAATAGCCAGATGCAATTCAGAACGGCGCGACAATACCAAGCTTTGATAAACCGAGTCCCGCAGCAAGACATGTTTAAAGATGTAGTCGGAAGAGTTCGGCTCGCGATACAGTACGTCTAACTCTTGCAAACGCTGCAGGGCTGTACCCGATTCAGCACCGTTTTCACTGAGCTGTGACAACAACCCCGGATCAAAACGCCGACCAATCACAGATGCTGCTTGCAGTAACGCGCGATCGTCGGGCTGCAACCGGTCAAGCCTTGCGGCAAGAAGGCTGCGCATGGTGACAGGCAAACCGCTGTCGCTGATGTCTTCATCCAAGTAAGCGGTGTCGTCTTCAACGCGCAAAGTTCCCTGATCCAGCAGAAAGCTGAGGATCTCTTCACCAAACAGCGGGTTGCCTCCTGCCCGCGCAGCAAGTTGCTCGGCCAGACCATTTGGCAGCTCAGTCGCATCCAAGCGGTTCTGGGCCAAGCTCGCAAAGTCCTCACTACGCAAGGGCTTTAAAGCAACAGTCTTTACACTGGCGGCGCCCAGCCATTTTGGAACGTACTCTGGTCGCCTCGTTTGAAGGATGAGCAGGTTCGAAACCGAAAGATCAGCGACCAGAATTGACAATAGGTCTTCAGAGGCGCTGTCGATCCAGTGGCTATCTTCGATCAAGAAAATAACGCGACCATGCGAGCATTTAGCTTTTAGCAAAGCTGGCAACAGCTCTCTCAACCGCAGCCCGATCAGAACTCCATCCAAACCGTCTAGGGCGCCCATAGGTGGCTTCAACCCCAATAGGTTCATCATCAATCCCAGATTTTCCTGGGACAGCAACCCGGATTTTCCAAGCCCCAGTTCCAGTTTTCTCTGAATCCTCAGCGGATTATCATCATCACGGATTTGAAACGAATTCCGCACGATTTCGAGAAATGGTAGAAAAGGGGTCTGCTGCCCGTCAGCAAAGCAGTTCCCCGTGAGAACCGCTACATCATCCGATGACACCTGCTGCAGGAATTCAAACACCAGCCGCGTCTTACCCAACCCGGGCTCTGCCACCAGGTCGACCACAGAAGGCGCAGCTTTTGACCGCTCCAAAGCAGCCGTCAGAGCGCGCAACTCGTCCGCGCGCCCCACATAGCTGCCGAGCCCCTTTGCTACTGACGCATCAAAGCGGGTGGCCCCGTCATGAACTGCATTCAACTGCCACAGCTTTTGCTGCGCAGACAGTCCTTTGATTTTGTGCTCGCCAAAAAAGCGTAACTCGGTCACCCATTCCACCAATCCACGCGTTGTATCGCAAACCAAGCTTCCACCAGAAGGTGCCATGTTTTCCAAACGTGCTGCCAGATTTACGGTACTGCCCACCGCAGTGGTCGGGCTGCCTTTGCCTTGAACCGCGGCCATCAGAACAGTGCCTGAACTAATACCAACACGCATCTGCGGACGAACACCAAAACTGGCCTCAAACTCCGGTGCAGCCTTGTTGAATGCGTCGTGGATCGACATGGCGGCACGGCAGGCACGCACGGCCGGATCCTCTAAGGCGTCCGGAATGCCAAAAAGCGCCATGATGCTGTCACCGGCAAAATCGCGCACAACGCCACCATGTTCCTGAACCGCGCGAACAAGCGTGTCGTAGACCCTGCGTACAAAGGCCAACGCTTTTTCATCCTCAAGACTGGCTACTATTCCGGTGTACCCAACCATGTCAGCAAACAACACGGAGACCAGACGCCTTTGCCCCTGATCCGACGATTGCTCAATAGGCTTGTTCGTACCATCCGCCATTCAAGAATACACTTACAGCACCCCAACTGCCTCGGCTAGTGTCAGCCTTTGATGACGCCACTGCGCAGAGCGCGATGGCAGCGAAAATGACACGTACGCTCTGAAACACCTGGGTTTCTGGCAACACCCCTACCAAACGTCAGGAGATTTCGAACCAAGCCTTCCGAGGTAGCGGCATACTTATTGCTATACTCGCCTGCAGTTGTGAAACCGTTGCCTTGAGCGCATCAATCACCATCTCTCGGCGGTTATCTATCATTGCAGATGCAAAATGAGGGATCGTCAGTGCAGCCATCACTGTTTGCCCCGGCATGTGCCGGATCGGCGCAGATATTTCGTTAATGGCATGGCTCTCGGGACTGCTAAGTGAAACGTAATTCTGCTCGCCGCACTGCGCCGCTTGATCTGCAAATTGCTGCAGGGCCTTCGAGTCCTCGTTAGGAGCGGCGCGGCGCAGGAATTCCATTCGGGCGTCTACGGAATCGAACTCCGACAAAAAACACGCCCCGACTGAGGTCGGGTAGATAGGTGTCGTGTACCCCACTTGCACCGTCACCCCATAGTTCTGAGGAGAGGAAACGCTATTGATGACAATCAGCTCTTGGCTGTTGTCGGGCACCCAGAGATGGTTGGACAATTCGGTTTCTTCAGCGAGCCGCTGCATGTAGGGCTCGGCCAGCTCGGCCAGTTTACTATGATCTGAGCGTTCCCCGCCCAGCAACGCCAGCTTTCCTGTCAGGCTGTAGATATCGCCGTCCTGACGTTCGATATACCCTCGCTCTTCAAGAACAATCATCATTCGAAAAATCTCGTTCTTGGACCGACCTATCCCTTGCGCCAACTGAGACAGCGTAGGAGACACATCCGTCAGCGACAGAAACTCAAGAATATCCAAACCCTTTTCCAACGCAGGGGCCGAGTATTTCTGTAGTTTCGTCTTTTGCTCGGACATAGGCTTACCTCTTTCCGCCAGCTTTCTCAGAAAAGACAGCAGGGGCGCAAGCCCCTGCGTGCCCGGCCAACCACCTCAACAGGGAGGAGAAAGATCGTCGGCCAACCCGGTCCTCAAAGACCGTTCTTCTCGAGGATTTGCCCAGCGTTTTCAGTGGTGACCGCTTCGGTTCCCATAACCACTGATTTCGGCACGTCTTCTCCAGCAAGGTGCTTTAAGGCCTGCCGCAGACCTTCCGCTCCTGGCGTCGGGTATAGGAACGTCGCTGCCAGTTCGCCGTTCGCCACCCAGGTCACCCCTTCACCCGGCAGCGCATCAACACCGATGAACATGATGTCTTTTTCCCGCCCCGCATCTTTGGCAGCAAGATAAGCGCCGTAGGCCATCGGATCGTTGTGGCCGTAGACCATATCAATGTCTTCATAGTTTCGCAGGGCAGTAGACATGATGTCATAGGCCTGATCCTGCTTCCAATCTCCAGATTGCTGATCCAGCAGGAAGGTCACGCCCTTTTCACCCTCGAATGCCTCGTGGAAACCATTTGCCCGGTCATGCGCAGCTTGGGTGCCAAGACCGCCCCAGATTTCGATGATGTTGCCTTTTGCCGTTCCGGCCCCACCAAGCTTTTCCAGAGCAAACTGTCCGGCCGCGCGGCCAATCAATTCGTTATCGCCGCCAACCCACTGAACGAATTTGTCTGTATCTACATTACGGTCCAGGACGAACACCGGAATACCCGCGTCAGTCACTTGCTCAACCACCCCTGTCAGACCTGCGGATTCCTTTGGTGAGATCAGGATGGCGTCCACTTCCTGCCGGATAAAATTCTCAACGTCAGCGACTTGCTTTTCGGTCCGGTCATTCGCATCCGCGATGATCAGTTCAACGTTGTCATGCAGATCGGCCTCAGCCCGCAGATCCTTGTTAAACTGTACACGCCACGGTTCAACCGTCGTGACCTGAGAAAAGCCGATTACATAGTTGTCCTGCGCCCACGCCATGCCCGCAGACAACGACATTGTCAGAGCGGTTGCTGTCAACAGACCCTTGCCAAATGCTCTTCTTTTCATAGTTTACTCCTTAGTCATGATGCGGGTTTCTCAAAAACTCCCGCGTTCTGATTGCTCTGACCTTGGTCCGCCAAGATCTTAGGTCAGAGCCTCCTCCCTCTGCCCAGGCGCTCTTTCGCCATGACAAAGATCTCTTCAAACCGCCCTTCCTGAAGCAACACTGCGACCACAATGATGATGCCCTTGAGGATCAGCTGCGTGTTGCTGTCGATGTTGTTGAGCTGCAAAATGTTGCTGAGAAAGCCGAAAATAAGCACTCCCACAAAGGTTCCCATTATCGCTCCGCGCCCGCCCATCAGGCTGGTGCCGCCAATTACAACGGCGGCGATTGCATCAAGCTCAAGCCCCAGACCGGCATCCGGCTTGCCTTGCCGGAACTGCGCCACATACAGAACCCCGGCAAGAGCCGACAACGCACCGGCCAGCGCGTACGTAATGATCTTGTTTCGGCCAACGTTGATACCCGCAAGGCGTGCAGCTTCTTCATTGCCGCCGATGGCCATCAGATAGCTACCAAAGGTGGTAAAGCGGGTGATCAGGAAGAAAACCAGCAGAACGCCCAAAAAGAACAGGCCGGGCACTGGCAGAACGCCCCACAAAAGCTCTCGCAAAAATTCAAAGTTCTCGGTGGCGTTGCTACCGGTGTAGACTGGGTAAACAGCTGTATCCTGCCCTGCGATGACTCGCGCCAGACCCAGCGCTCCAACCATCATTGCAAGCGTAACGATAAACGGCTGTAAGCGACCGTAGACAATCAAAGCTCCGTTCACCGTGCCCATCACGGCACCGATACAAGGCACCACGATTAGTACAGCCAATACGCCAAACTTGGGCATCACCTGACCGGCCAACCAGACCATAACGCCAATCGCAATCGCTGCCGCGACCACTCGGCTCAGCATCCGCGAAGGCGCGCTGGTCGTGGCGGCTGTCTCTGCTTCGCGGTTCAGGTTGCTTTGGACGAAATAGATCAGCGCGCCAAGTGTCACGAACAGCACCAAGCCAGTCGCGGGTACTCCGAAATAGCTGGCTGCTGTCCATCCTTCCTGCGTCAACAGCATCGCGCAGATTACCGTTCCCAATGCCATGACCGACCCGACAGACAAGTCAATCCCGGCGATGAAGATCACCATCGTCATGCCCACCGCGACAATCCCGGTGACCGAGACTTGACGCAGGATGTCCGTCAGGTTCCCCAGAGATAGAAAGATGTTGTTGCCCTTGGATGATACGGGCGAGGTTAACGCGCCGAACAGGATCAGGGCAAACAGCCCCCAGTAAAGCTTTGTATTGTTCAACAGACGCATAAACACCGCTCGGCTTGGATGCTCTGGTTTCGCGGCTGGGCTGTTGGGGTCCATAACGGTCATTTCTTTTCTCTTTTCACACCCCGAGCGATCAGCGGAACTGCATCGCCAAGGCTTTGATTGAATCCACGCTCATCTCTTCGCGCGAAAGTTCTCCGGCCAGTTGTCCATCACAAAGAACAATCATCCGGTCGCAGACGGCCATGAACTCGGACAGCTCCGAGCTGGCAAACAAAACCGAGATACCCTGATCGGCCAGCCGCCCAACGAGATCGTAGATCTCGTCCTTTGCGCCGATATCGATGCCACGTGTCGGCTCATCCAACAGCAAAACGCGCGGTTGCGTCGCCAGCCATTTGCCAAGGACTACCTTTTGCTGATTGCCGCCGCTTAACTTGCCAACGAGATGCTCGGGACCGGTGGCGGCAACCTTCAACGTCTCGATTGCCATTAGCGCCTGTTTGCGTTGTTCGGCCTCGGAGAACCGGCCAAAGCGTGATTGCAAGGGCATCAATGGCAACGCGACGTTTGACGAGATTGAGCGGTCAAGTATCAGCCCATTTCCCTTACGGTCTTCGGTTATCAAGGCCAGACCATTACGCACCCCATCCTGAGGGCGGGTGGGACGCAGTTTTTGACCTTCAAGCGTGATTTCACCGTGATACGACCCGCCCCGCGCGCCAAACAAGGTTTCCAGCAACTCGGTCCGTCCGGCACCCAGCAAACCCCCTACGCCCAGAACTTCGCCCCTTTTCAAGTCGAATGAGACATCATCTAAAACTTTGCGGTGACCTTCGCGGGCCGTCAGGTTTGAAACCTGCAAGACGACTTCGTCCGAAGCCGGTGTCTGACGGGTGACCGGGTTTATTTCAACCGTGCGCCCAACCATCATGCGTATCAGATCGGCTGAGCTGGTTTCAGACGCCAACCGAGTTCCTATAAGGTCGCCATCCCGCAAAACAGTCACGCGGTCCGAGATTTCGAAAACTTCGTCCATCCGGTGCGAGATGTAGATGACCGCTACACCCTGAAGGGCGAGATCCCTGACAACTTCCATCAGCACATCTGCCTCGGCTTGCGACAAGGCTGAGGTTGGTTCGTCCATTATCAGCAGCCGGGCATTCATCAAAAGCGCACGGGCAATTTCGACCAATTGCTGCTCGCCAACCCGCAAATCTTTTACTGGCGTATCGATATCAAGGGTAAAGCCGAAACGGGCTAGAGCCTTGCGCGCTTTGGCTCGCAATGTCTTGCGATCAATGAAAGCCCCGAATTTGCGGGGTTCGTGCCCCAACAGTACATTCTCGGCCACCGTCATCTCGGGGATGAGGCTGAGCTCTTGATGCATGATGACGATACCGTGCTTTTCGGCGTCGCGAGGTGCGTCGAACTCAACTGTTTCGCCATCAATCTGAAAGGTTCCAAAGCTCGGCTTTTGAACCCCGCTGATGATCTTCACCAACGTGCTCTTACCAGCTCCGTTTTCCCCCATCAGCGTGTGGATTTCTCCACCATCAAAGGTCAGGTCAACATTGCGAAGCACGGAGACACCCGAAAAGGACATCCCGATCTTGCTTAGTGATAGTGTAATCTGGCTTTCCGTCCCGTGCGTCGCTCGCAGGGCGGATTTCTGGTTCGTCATTACAGCGCCTCCCTTCGCCGTAGATGCGATTCTTTAAAATCGTTTCATATACGAAACCATGCACGCCAATGAACCGTCAAGACAAATCTACATTTGTCTGTTCAATACCTCTGGGGACCGTGCTGACCGACTGGTCACTCGGCAACCCCTCAAGAGGTACAGTTAATTGAAATTAATCGCTTTTCTGCACTACTTTACTCGAATCCGACATGAAAATATTTCGCGGTCCGCAGGGCGTACTCCACGAGGCACAGTACCGTTTTGCAGACAAAACACCGCCAAAATCGGTGCCCACGTCGACCCAAGTCAGACGTCATACACGCTGGCCAGAAATACGCCTACTTTTGGCAATTGTCAGTTTTTGGCTGTTCGGAACAACAACAAGAAGACGAAAACCGAACCGATGGACGTGGTTACAATACCAACGGGCAACTCTTGGGGAGCAAGCAGCAAGCGGCTCAAAATGTCTGATCCCGTAAGCAAAGCGGCCCCTACGATCGCTGCCGTCGGCAGCAACTGGCGGTGCAGAGGGCCAGCAATTCCGCGCGCAATATGTGGCACCATCAAGCCAACAAATCCGATCACACCGGCCACCGAGACAAACACCGCTGTCGCAAGTGCCGCCACAAAAAACATGCTAAACCGCAGCCCTTGCACCGGTACGCCTAAGGTCGAGGCGGTAAGGTCGCCAGTCAGCAAAGCATCTAACCAGCGACTGCGATAGATAGAATAAGACAGGATCAGTAGCAAACCCACACAAACCAGCGGAAAGGTCTCCCACCTCGCCAATCCAAGCCCGCCCAGCATCCAGAAAATAACCGTATGCGCAGCGCGGCTGTCACCTGCAAAAATCAGGTAATTCGTTATAGCCGAAAACAAAAAGGAAACTGCAAGCCCCGCAAGGATCAGCTTTTCCGGCGCGCTGGTACGCAAAACGTGAACCAGCGCCAGAACGATGCCCGAGGCAACAAGACCGCCGCAAAATGCGGCCAGCGGAAGTGTCCAGAAGCCCAAAATATCTCCGGTTACGGTAATAACAAAGACGGCTCCGGCAGCGGCGCCTGAGGACAAACCAAACAAGAAAGGGTCGGCGAGGTCATTGCGAGTCGTCGTTTGCAGTACGACCCCGACTATACCAAGCCCTGCACCTATTACGGCGGCAAAAAGTGCGCGCGGCAGGCGCAGATCAAACACGATGCGATGCAACGGCGACATCTCTCCATCGGACAAACCGACACCCAAAAAAATGGCTCTGGTTGTGTCTGAGATGGGAATGGATGTGGTTCCGTAGACTATTGAAACCAGCAAGAGGGCGATCAACACGACCGCCCCCAGCAAAAGTGTCAGGCCAAGTCGGCCCATATTAGTTCAAACCCGGATGCATGGCTTTCGCCATTTTCGAGATCGCTTCGATGTTCGCGGGCCCCGGTGTCAGCTCCTCATACCGTAAACCGATCCAACGTTCATTTTTGACCGCATCAATCTGGGACATGACTGGGTGCTCTTGCAGAAATTTGAACGTATCCTCAGCACCATTGCCTGTCTGATAGTCCAACAGCACCAAGAATTCCGGGTTAGCAGCTGCAATGGTTTCCCACGAGGAACGGCCCCAGCTGGTATCCATGTCGTGAGTTACGTTTTCACCACCAGCAGCTGCAATCATGGCGTCCGGAATGGCAAATTTTCCTGCGGTAAAGGGCGCATCAGCAGGCCCGTCGAGGAGGAAAACACGCGGTTTAGCCAGATCGGCGGTTTGGGCTTCGATCGCAGCCAAATCTTCCTTCCAGCCGTTCACCAACGTTTCCGCCTTGTCCTCGACATGCATGACTTTGCCCAATCGCAGGACATCACCAAACAGCAGATCCATACTGGCTTCGGGGCGGTCTTTGTCCAAATGCACGCAGCTTTCGGTCAGGATCATGGTCTTGATGCCAAACGGTTCCAGCGTATCTGGCGTCACGTCTCCGCCGGGCTTCATTCCGTAATACCAACCCGCAAAGAACAGGTCTGGCTCAACGGCCACTAGGTTTTCAACGGTCGGGTATTTCGGGGCAAGCTCAGGAATATCACCGCGCAGCGTGTCAAACTCAGGGCTGGTTTTGTACCAGCCGGTAATGCCGGTGAGACCAACGATCTTGTCTTGCAGGTCCAGTGCAAATGCCATGTCGGTCATATTCATGTCATGCACGACAATACGCTCGGGCGCCGCGTCGAACACCAGCGGTTCACCACAATTATCTACGGTGATCTCTGATGCGGACGCACCGCTCGCCATGGCTGTAACCAGCGCCACGGACCAAAACTGTTTCATTGGGGAAGGCTCCTCGAGTTAAGTTGAAACGGTTGTTCTTCGGATATCCAACGCCGGGATTACGCGGCCTTCGTGATGAAAGCACAGGTAATCGACGCCAAATGTATCGCGCACCCGTTCCGAAGTCAGAACGTCGGCTACGGGACCAAAACCGGTCATGCGTGTTGATTTCATCAGGGCTACATGCGTGGCGAATTCGGGGATCATCACCAAATCATGGACGATCATCACAACAGTGATGCCAAGTTCGGCGACCAAGGAAAGCATCCGCCCCTTTGCGTCAGGGTCCAGATGATTGGTCGGTTCATCCAAGAACAAAAGGGACGGTCTTTGGGCCAACGCTCGGGCAATATGGGCGCGTTGCCGCTCACCACCCGACAACACAGCCATCTTTTTATCAGCAAGCCCGCTAAGGTCAGTGAGATCGAGAATGCGCTTCAAATCACTGGCGTGCTCTTCAGCTGAACGATCTGACCAAATCGGGATCTGACCCAGCGCAACGTAGTCTCGCAAATGCAATCGACCGTCTGGCATTTCCTGCTGCCCGACAACGGCAATCATTCGGGCGCGTTCTTTTGCCGACATGACCCGGAGACTGCGGCCTTTGACAAGCACATCCCCAAGAACAAGCTCGGCTGCACCGCACAGAAGATTCAGAAGCGTCGTCTTGCCCGCCCCGTTTGGCCCCGCAATCGCAAGGATCGCACCTTCGTCCAACTCAAAAGACGCGCCTTGCAAAAGAATGTCGCCGTTCAGCGCGTAGTATTCGAGGCCGCGCGCCACAAGAAAATTCGAAGACCTCATGTAAACTTCCCCCGTTCAATTCGCGGCATTCTGGAAATTGTTTTGGTAAATAGGGCCCACGGTCGATCAGTGGCGTTTGTCCATCCATCAGCGGAGTTTTGATACTGCAACGCAAATTCGGCCAAAGCCTCTAGATCCTGTTCGGTTTGAATATCGCCGAACAGGTATTGCGCTTTTCCAACCGCCTGGAACCCTACAGTCGTAGGTCGGTCGCAACCTGCCATGCAATCAACTGTATGAATAACGAACCCAGATGGTAGCTTGCTGGCTAACTCACCCCGTGCGTTTTCAACCCCTAACGTCCCGTTGCATGTCGAACAGATCAGAAGGAAATGGTCAGCAGAGTTCGGCATGATCTACTCCGCTTGACACCAAGCGAGCGCAGAAGGAACCGGTAATGTAAACACGCGCAAGACGTGCCATCAAAGCCTCCTTCCAGGACACCCCGCCCCGGGTTGGTTAAACATATGATGGCAGGTCTCCTGACTTGCGGGTCATCGCTTGGCCATCCTTCCCGGCACAAATTGCCAGTGGCTGATTGGCGTCGCTCACCGCTTACAGTTGCGGGGGCAGTTACGGACTTGGCGCCAATTGGCTAACCGCACCGTATTCCCTTTTCATCCCTTGGGCACACCTCAGGGAACCATCTTGAAACTCAGTGCCCGAGATCAACAGATGCGTCAATATAGAAACGAGCGGTCGGCTATTCGAAAACAACTGCCTTCGCATGGACAAACAATAGATCGGGTAGACATCGCCAAGACGTTTCAATGGCTTGGGGCGCCCGATCAACTAAAACGGCAATCGATGAGACTTTTCACGCTTGTTGGTACATAGCTGCTCGACCCAAATAGCCGGGCGCTTTTCCCACCCCAAAGACTAATTGCAGCTTTCTTGTGCGGGGCCCAAACATACTCGAGCCTGTTCTATCGCGACCCCGATTTTCTGTGAAAATTTTCTTTTGCCTCGTGATCCCGTTTTTCTTTGCTGCTTCGCCCCCATTTCCACGCCACTTTGGCGGACTGTTTTGACAGCACTGACACTGTTTCAGGAAAGGGTTTCTTTGTGCAAGGCGCAGCCTCGGAAAATCGAAATTTGGACCGTGGATATTCTTTTCTTTGTTACGAGCCAAAGATACAGTGGAAAACCGATTGAAACTCAACACTTTAAAGCCGCCGGAATGGCGGCTTTGAAAATCGTGGATTTAGGCGTTGTTCTTCTTCGGTATAATCAACCTCAATGGCATTTCCTCAGGTGGCACCGCACTGATCAAGCCGTGACTGAGCAAAGCTTCGCTCTTGGTTAAGCCTTTCCTTCATAGCAGCCAAGCGTTCCCGCTCAACTTCAATGTTTATCGGGACTTTTTCGTACTCTATGCGGTGTTTTACCTTAGTACACACATGAGTGTAGACGTACTTTTGACCTGTGCGCCGATCTTGAACTAAATCTTGGCAAATTTCTTTTTCTTCATATGGGACTTTTTTCTTCTTAGTGTCGTAGCCACGACTAACGTTTTTCTCAACACTCACGATTTGACGCTGCAAATAGTTATAGTTTTGCATAGCCTTATTTTGACAAAGCTCTTGCTCCGAAGTGCAAGCCCCCAGAGCACTTGCAACGACGGATGCTAGTAACATTTTTTTCATACTTTTCCTCAGCTTACAGCACAACGGCACCCTACTTAAGCCCGGTACAACCCTCTAGTTGCATAACTCATTGAAAGAGATCGTATTTCGAGAGTGGCTTTCTTGCATCGCTGAAGAAAAACGGGGTCCGTAAGATAAACACTTCGACGCTTGCAAAAGGCTGAAAGTCACTGTGTGGCGTAGCACCGTTGTAGCACCGAGTGTGGGTGGCTCTTAACGCAAAAAGCGCCCCTTGGGGCGCTAAGTGTTTGATTATTTGACGCTGGTTGCGGGAGTAGGATTTGAACCTACGACCTTCAGGTTATGAGCCTGACGAGCTACCGGGCTGCTCCATCCCGCGTCAG
>NZ_JBQFTS010000012.1:0-83517 GCF_056538765.1 Ruegeria sp. BE9
CGGCAGTGAACGCATAAAGACCCTCGCCAACCTCGGTGAACGAAATCTTCTTTTCCGACATGTCCCCTTGGGACGCGAATGCCTTGGCCATTTCGTGTTCCTTATCGTGCGAATGGGTTTTCAAGAGCAGGAAGGACCGTACCGACGCAATCGCCAAAACCGATTGTGTAGCCGTTTCCTTTGGCCTTGCCGCTTAGTGTCAGAGTGTCACCATCTTCGATGAAGCTGCGGGTTTCGCCGTCATCCAGTGTCAGAGGTTCTTTCCCACCCCAGCTGAGTTCCAGCAGCGACCCTCGTTCAGGTTTGGTCGGGCCCGAAATAGTACCCGAGCCTAACAGATCGCCTGTATTCATTGGGCAGCCCGAAGTGGTGTGGTGCGCAAGTTGTTGAGCCGCCGAATAGTACATTGCGTTATAGTTCGTTCGGGCAATCGTAGTGGCATCCTTGCCATCTGGAGCCATCGTAACCTCAAGGTCGATGTCATACAGCATTGGGCCACAGTCCTTCAGGTGGTCCAACAGTTCGAACTCACGTGCTGGGGTATCACACCGGAACGGTTCCAAAGCGGCTTTGGTGACGATCCAGGGGCTGATTGACGTTGCCGTTGCCTTGGCCTGAAACGGGCCGAGCGGTTGGTATTCCCACGCCTGAATGTCGCGCGCCGACCAATCGTTCAAAAGAACATATCCAAAGATATTGTCGTCTGCCTCTTGTACAGAAATTGGTCCGTCAGACGGTGTGCCGACAATGGCCCCCATCTCCAGTTCGATGTCGAAGCGACGGCTGGGCAGGAAAGCGGGCAACTCTTGATCCGGCGCTTTAAGCTGCCCCCATGGGCGGCGGATATCCGTGCCCGACACGACGACCGACGATGCCCGGCCATTGTACCCTATTGGAATGTGCAGCCAGTTGGGCGGCAGGGCGTTTTCCGGGCCTCGGAACATGGTGCCGACATTCTGGGCGTGATGCCTGCCCGCGTAAAAGTCGGTATACTCACTGACGGCGAAAGGCATATGCATTTCGGCATCGGCTTGTGCGACAAGCAATGGCTCAACTTTGTCCTGTTCTTCGCTGCCCTCGGCCAGCAAGTCAGTCAAACGCTCGCGCAGCGCAGCCCAGACAGCTGGACCTTGCTCCATCAATGGGTTCCAAAAGGGCAGGTCGAACAGCGGTTCGTCGGACAGGGCAATCAGGCCTTTGGCCTCAGCCGCCGTGATGTCTAGGATCATGTCCCCAATCGCAACGCCACAATGCGGGTCAGAACCTTCGGTCGAAAACACTCCGTAGGGCAGGTTGTTCAGGGGAAAAGGGTGATTGGCATCGTTGGCAGAAGCCACCCAGGATTTCATCAAAGGCATCTGTGATCCTTGTGTGTTTGGGTCGTGATTATTGAGCAGACCGAATTGATTTCAATCCCAGCAGAATGGCAGCCAGGATCATGAAACTTCCACCGATCCGATCCAGCCAAAGTCGTGCCGGGCCTTTCAACCGCGACGCCAGCCAGCAGGCGCTGCCGCCATAGGCGGTCAGAAACAAGCCGTCGATGATCAGGTAAGTCGCCGAAAGGATTGCGAATTGCGGCCAGAACGGAAGAGCACCGTCAATGAACAGCGGGAACAGAGCGGCAAAGAAAACGACCGCCTTGGGGTTCGCTGCAGACGTGATAAATCCCTGCGTCCAAAGCGCCCGGGCGCTGGTTTGCGTTGCAGTTCGTTGAGCTTTGCTTTCTGCCTTCAGGATGGTTCGAAGCCCCAAAAAAACCAGATACGCCACACCCAGCCATTTGATAACCGTCAGCGCTGTGCCCGATGCGGCTATGATCGCCGCAAGACCCAATCCCGCGGCCAGCATCTGAAGGAAATTGGCGGTCAGGTCGCCCGCAGCCGTGAACAACCCGCGCTTTAGGCCGTTTGCGGCCGAGTTGGAAAGCATGAGCAACTGGCTGGGGCCGGGTGTACTCATCAACAACAACACGGTTGCGACATAAGTTATCCAGGTTTCTAAGCTCATCTGTCCTCACTTTTTGCCGGGCGTGCCATCGAACTTTTTCTCAAGCGAGGTCCAGCAGTCAATGTAGTCGTCCTGCAGTGGGGCTTCGATTGCAGCAAACGAAGTCAAATGCTGTGGGAACCGTGTTTCGAACATGAAGGACATTGTGTTTTCCAACTTGTCCGGACCGAGATTGGAGTTTGATGCTTTTTCAAAGGCTTCTTTGTCTGGCCCATGAGGCAACATCATGTTGTGAAGGCTCATGCCCCCAGGAACAAAGCCCTGAGGTTTGGCGTCATACTGGCCGTAAATGTTGCCCATCAGTTCAGACATGATGTTCTTGTGGTACCAGGGCGGGCGGAACGTGTCCTCCATCACCATCCAGCGTTCACGGAACAGGACAAAGTCGATATTGGCCGTGCCCGGCTGCCCTGAAGGTGCGGTCAGCACGGTAAAGATCGACGGATCAGGGTGGTCGAACAGGATCGCACCCACAGGGCAATAGGTACGCAGATCGTATTTGTATGGCGCGTAGTTGCCGTGCCACGCCACCACGTCCAGAGGGCTTTGGTCGATCTGCGTGGTGTGGAATTGCCCGCACCATTTCACGGTCACTGTCGACGGCACCTCGCGGTCTTCAAACGCGGCAATCGGCGCCTTGAAGTCGCGTGGGTTGGCCATGCAGTTCGCACCGATCGGGCCGCGCCCGGGTAGTTCAAATTTCTGGCCGTAATTTTCGCAGACAAACCCGCGTGCCGGACCTTCCAGAACTTCGACGCGATATACCAGACCACGCGGAATGATGGCGATTTCCTTGGGTTCCAGATCGATGATTCCCAGTTCGGTCGCAAAGCGCAGGCGGCCTTCCTGAGGCACGACAAGCAATTCGGAATCGGCTGAGTAGAAATAGTCATCCACCATCGAGTCGGTGACCAGATAGATGTGGCTGGCCATTCCGACTTGTGTGTTGACGTCGCCTGCAGTCGTCATCGTCCGCATACCGGTCAACCAAGTTAGCCCCTCTTGCGAATGCGGTATCGCGTCCCATCGGTATTGACCTAAACTGATAACGTCAGGATCAACGCAAGGGGCAGACTTCCAATAGGGAAGGTCGATTTTCTCGTAACGATGTGAATGCTTTACCGAGGGGCGAATGCGATAGCACCATGTCCTTTCAGGTGGGTTGGCTGTAAAGGCCGTGCCGCTGAGCTGTTCGCCATAAAGACCGTAGTTACATTTCTGAGGGCTGTTCATCCCTTGCGGCAAGGCACCCGGTAGGGCCTCGGTTTCAAAGTCATTGCCAAAGCCGGGCATGTATCCTGCGTGGGTGCCCACCGGAGTGCCGGCTTGCGTCATCGTGTGCGGATCCGTCGGATGATTCATTCCGTGTTCCTCCGTTTGTTTCTTGTCGGATAATAGTTGATTTTGTAACTAACAAGAATGACTCAGTATAATTCCACCAAAAATGATGACTTTGATTTGCAGGATTTCCTTCCGTACCTGTTAAACCGTGCGGCCGAGGAAAGCTCGTTGGAGTTTCAGCAGATCTACAAGGACCGCTATGGCCTGCTTCGAACGGAATGGCGGGTGCTGTTCCACTTGGGTAATTATGGCGAAATGACTGCCAAGGAGATTGGCGATCGCGCAAAGATCCACAAGACCAAGATCAGTCGCGCCGTTAGCAAGCTGGAAAAGCGTCGGTTCCTTGAGCGTACTCGAAGCGAAACGGACCGTCGGGTTGAACAATTGACCCTGACCGCTGCGGGCCAGTCAGTTTATCAAGAGCTTCAGGGTATCGCACGGCAATACGACGCGAAACTTGCGCGCCAATTCGAAGAAGAAGATGTCGCGCTTTTACGCAGCATGTTAAGGCGGCTGGCACATATGGGCTAAGCTCTGGTAATTCTTTGCGATAGCCCCCAAATGACATCCACCAATGGACACAGGAATAGCAAATGACGGCCCCGAGCTCCGCCGCAGCGAAATCAAACGATCTGATAGAATGGCTTGTAACGCGCGGCCTTGAAGGGGCAGACAAAGAAGAACTTTTGGATGGGTATTGCAAAAGGTTGATCGACCTTGGTGTGCCATTGATGCGGTTTCATGCAGCGCAATCGGCGTTGCACCCGGTTTACGGTGGCACTGGATACAGCTGGTACAATGGGCAGGGGGGCGAGATTGAAACCTTTGCGTATTCAGAAGAAGCCAGCGAGATGTGGGTGCAAAGCCCGCTTTATGCGTTACTGAACTACGACTTGGACGTCATTCACGAACGTCTTGT
The DNA here is from genome assembly GCF_056538765.1 of Ruegeria sp. BE9. Lineage (NCBI taxonomy): Bacteria > Pseudomonadati > Pseudomonadota > Alphaproteobacteria > Rhodobacterales > Roseobacteraceae > Ruegeria > Ruegeria sp. BE9. The sequence goes on from NZ_JBQFTS010000012.1 coordinate 4,271, forward strand.
CGGAAAGAACGAGCCCAGCCAGTACCCTCTGATCAACGATCTCCGTGAGAACGGCGCCACTGAGTATTATGCAACGGGAGTGTCTTTTGAGACGCCTTCCCACAGCGGGCCCAAAGACGCGAAAAAGGCGGTGGACGGTGTGCTGCTATCTTGGACCAGTGATGCGCCTGACGGGTTTCAGGACACTGACCTTGAGCTAATCAACACGGCATTGCCACATCTTGGGCTCGCGCTGAAATCAGCGGCAAGCACCCGCGTTGCACAGGATCTGATGCGAGTTTATCTGGGCCGCGATGCTGGTCGCCGTGTTTTGTCTGGCGAAATCCGGCGGGGATCGCTGCAGCAGATTGATGCGGTCATCTGGAACTTTGATCTGGAAGGTTTCACCAGCCTGTCCGAGGAATTGCCGGGCACCGAGATCATAGACATGTTGAACGATTATTTGGCGGTCGCTGTTGGTGTTGTGCATGAACACGGAGGCAACATCCTCAAGTTTATGGGTGACGGGCTTATGGCCATGTTCGATGTTGGGGAAATCGATGAGGACGCGCGTGCAGCACTGAAAGCTGTTCCAGCGCTACAAAGTCAGATGAGCAAGCTCAACGAGGACCGAACAGCGGCAGGGTTGCCCGTCGCCAATTTTACTCTGGCTCTGCATTCGGGCGAGATTCTCTATGGCAATATCGGGTCTGATGCCCGGCTGGATTTCACGGTCATCGGGCCAGCGGTCAATCAGGCTGCGCGCATTGCCGGAATGCACCGTTCGCTGGGTCAGCGAATTCTGATCTCGGACGACGTGGCGCGTGCGGCGCAGCCCTGCGGTCAGGATCTTGTTTCCGTCGGGCGATACATGCTGCGCGGTGTACCCGAACCGAAAGAGCTGTTTACGGTGTACAATGAGGCGGGCTCATAACGGAGCTATTTCGACTAACGGCTGTGAGGGTTTCTAAGTCGTTGCTGAGCTTACGGTCGGCAACACTTTGGTTCATTTTTAGCTATTCACGGGTGCCGAAGACCTCTGCCCGCTATAGCATCATCTCGGATTTCTAAACCTCGATGGCTTGGACGATGTTAAGAACAACTACTCGGGTTTTTCTCTACGTGGCTTTGACGGCAATGGCCGTGCCGGCGCAGGCCGATCCTCGTATCAATGTCTTTTTTGGCTTTGATTTCATTTTACATCCCATCGCCATCAAATGGGCTTGCGGCGGAGAGCGAAGTCAGGATTTGGCCGCGATTGAGACGTTGATAGCTGCATTTCCACAAGATGCGGAAAGCGCCGATTTGCAGGGGGCTGTCGACAGAATGCTGCAGGTTTCAGACAGCGAAGCCGCCCTTGCTGAAACTCTTGGGGGAGAGCTGCCTAAAAGACAGACGGAGGAACTATGTGCTGCTGCGCGGCCTCTCAGCATTGTTTGGGCAACGCCGGAGCACCTGACCAACGGCAACGAAGACGAAGTTCCGTCTGACCGAAGTGCGGCATGGGCAGAATTTTACAGGGTCGTTGAAAATTTGCAGTGAATGCTGCTCGAGTCCTGCGATCCGACTAATAAGAACCGAATTAGACGTCTGCCAACCGCTCGCTGCCCGTCATACGAGCGATCCCTTAAAAGTCGATCTCGACGCCCGGCAGGTTCAGCTCTTTCATCATATCACGCAGCTCTTGCCGCGCGGCGATGTTAGAGATGTTAAGCTGTTTGACCCCAATATCCTTGAGGTCCAAAAGCGTCAGCCCGCGCGGGAACAGCTCACGGAAGATAACCCGTTCGGAAAAGCCCGAGGCGACGCGGAAACCGATGCGTTGTGACAGCATCTCAATCGCGCGCTGCATCTTTTCTTTGTTGACCATGCGCTGAGTACCGACACGGTTACGCACAACAACCCAATCGATCGGCTTTAGCCCGGCCTGCGCCCGCAGCTGGCGCGCGTTCCAGACCATTTCGGAGTAAACAGACGGCCCAAGAATTTTCTCACCCTTTGAATCAATTCGCGCCAGCAGATCGAAATCGATAAAGCTGTCGTTCAGAGGTGTGATTAGGGTGTCGGCCAGTGAATGCGCCACTTGGCTAAGGCGGGTGTGTGAGCCAGGGCAGTCGATCAGAATAAAGTCGCTGTCGCTTTCCAGTTCAGCTACAGCTGCCGACAGACGGTGGTCATAGATATTCTCACCGGGCTTCAGCTTGCTTGCGTCGATCTCGGGCAGATCATGATGGCGCGGACTGGGCAGGCTAGCTTCCGAGCCATTAAGGAAATTGCCACGATTTTCAAAGTAACGTCCAAGGCTGCGCTGCCGCAGGTCAAGGTCCAGCGTGCTGACCTTGTGGCCCAGACGCGCCAGTGCGGTGGCCACATGCATCGACACGGTCGATTTGCCTGCGCCGCCCTTCTCGTTCCCCACTACGATGATATGTGCCATGCCTGTATTCCCATGTCCCGCCGTGCTTTCCCACACGTTGTTGTGAGCCACTATATGTTGTGGAAGCCGGGAATGGAAGAACCTCTGAGGGTGATAGCAGGCTCTAATTTGGAAAACCAAGGCATGATCAAGGGTTAAGTTGCAAGCTTGTCAAACAATGCGGCCTGTTTCACTGTTCGATGCAGGGAATTGCGATAGGGGCCACATTTGGACCATCTGTTTTTGAACGTTCTGAACGTGGTCCTGCCCGTACTGATTTGTGCCGGGATCGGCTATATTTTGGCCCTGAGCAAAGCGCCTTTCGACAATAAGGTAATTGGAGGGATTGTATCGCGCGTAGGGTATCCGACGCTGATTATTTCTCATCTGTCGACCACGAAAATAGCTGTAAGCACATTCTTGGATGTAATGGCCGCCGCGGCGCTGGCCATCGCAGGATTTGGCATTTTAGGGTTTGTTGCTCTTAGAGCCATGCGGTTGCCGGTGCGGGCATTTTTAACCCCGCTAATGCATGGCAATGTTGGCAATATCGGATTACCGATCACTCTGCTTGCGCTGGGTGATGCCGGTATGGCCTATACGATGGGCTTTGTGGTCGTCGTCCTTGTCAGTATCTTTACATTGGGCATGTGGATTCCGGCAGGAGAGTTCTCGCCCAAGAAACTTGCGACCTCACCGATTATCTATGCGGTGGTTATTTCGCTGATCCTGATGGCGACCGGGTATAGTCTGCCTCAACCCATCGCCAAGTCCTTTGACATTCTAGGCGGCTTGTCGATCCCACTGATGTTGCTGACCCTGGGCCATACACTGGCAACGCTGCAGATCCAAAGCCTAGGCCGGGCGCTGATGCTGACTGCGCTTCATCTGGCGATGGCAATTGTAATTGCGAGTAGTTTGGTTTGGATTTTCGGATTCACCGGGGCTGAACGCGGTGCCGTGATCCTGTGCTGCCTGATGCCGTCTTCAGTGGCGACGTATCTCTTTATTGACCAACACGTGCCGGAATATGGGCCGGATGTGGCCGGGTTTATTTTGGTGTCGACACTCAGCACGATTTTCGTTTTGCCGATTGCTCTGTCCTACTGGCTCTGACGCGCACCCTATGCTCAGAGGCAAAAATCGCTAAACTGCTGAATAATTGAGTTAAACAACCATAGTTTGAGGGCAAATTGATGGGTGACACGACCTCGGTAGAAGTAACTCCGCAGGCCCGTGCCCGCGTAGTCTTGGCGATGACAGCGATCTGCATGATGGTCGTGGGTTTCAATACAACAGCCGTGGCAACCATCCTGCCTAACCTAAAGGCTGAGTTCGATCTGACACCATCTGGTTTACAGTGGGTGATGGCGACCTACACCGTGGCAAGTGCAACGCTTGTAACGATCGTCAGCCGCTTGGGGGACATCACCGGCAAGATGGGTGTGTTCTTTTTCGGGATGATCGTTTTCGCCATAGGCTCAGCGTCAGTCATGCTGGCGCAGGATGGGGCAATGCTATTGTTCGGTCGCGGTGCACAAGGGGCAGGCGCTGCGGCATTGTTCGGAACCTCTCTATCTTTGTTGACGGCGGCAACACCTGAGGAGCAGCGCGCGAGTGTCACCGGAGCCTGGGGTGCAATCGTTGGTCTGGCCATCGGCGTGGGGCCGATTGTGGGTGGCGCGTTTGGCCACTATGTCAGCTGGCGGGCGGTTTTCGCCGCCGACTTGTTGTTACTGGCTGTCGCCTTCGCAATCGGATTGCACGTTAGCAAGCGGAACTACGTGCCTGATACGCGCCTTGCTGGTGCGAAATTTGATTACACGGGTGCCGTTGCCATCCTGTTGTTTCTGGGACCGCTTTCCTTTGCCCTTAGTAACGGTGAAAGCGGCGGATGGGCTACGCCGCTAACGCTGGTGCCGCTGGCCGTCGCTGCGATGGCAACTGTCGCGTTGGTCGTCGTCTCGCGCCGCGCCGAAGATCCCTTGATCGAGCTACGCTATTTTCGCCATCCACGCTACTTCATGGCAGCAGCAGGGATGTTCTTTACCGGTTTCACGCTCTTCTGCTTCTTTGTCTATTTCAACACCTTCGTTCAGTCGCCCGATGCCTTTGGATATTCATCGATCGGTGCAGGTTTGGCGATCATGCCGCTTAGCCTCAGCATGTTTGTGATCTCGGTCACCGCACCGCGATTTCTGGCCCCCTATAGCTTTCAATGGCCTATTGCGATTGGGCTTGGGGCGATGGGGTGTGGCTTTTTGTTGTTGATGACGACCACGAACACCACGCAATACGCCGAAATCTGGTGGAAGCTGATGATCGTCGGGGTCGGCATGGGCACTTGTTTCTCGCTTTTGCCCCGCCTTGGCTTGCGCCTGCTGCCCGAAGAGCACGTAGGGCAGGGCTCGGGCGTGATAAACGCTTGCCTCTATTTCGGAGCGACCTTGGGTGCCGTGGTAGGCGGGCTGGCCGAATCCATCACTACCCGCCGAGGTTTGTCCGAGGTAATCGATGCGCTGCCGGCCGGATCGACCCAACGCGAAGATTTGGCCCATGCACTGACACACGGGACACCCAGCCAAATTCAGCAACAGATTGCAGGGATGGATCCGTCTACGGGAACTGCTTTGGCCAAAGCATTACGAGACTTGCAGGACAACGCTTTTGACAGCGCCATGTTGGTCGCTGCGGTCGCGGCGCTGGTCGGAATGGCGTTGGCGCTGATGTTGTTGCGTGGACCGGTGCCGCCTTTGCATAGCGCGGCTGATCTGACACGAAAGCCGCAGTGATAAGCTGCGCCTTTTCAGTGAGATCAAACAGAGCTTAACCCCCAAGATAGACCCCTTCTTTGGGGCGATAAAAGACCTTTTGATCGTGCAGTTTACCCAGAAGGTCGTGGATACGACGCAGGGTGTCTTCGCGGTTTGCTTGGCCATCCTCACCCTCTTCCAAAGTGGCCTGAGACAAAGACGCGACCGAGCCGCGCAACGCCGTTTCGATCAGGTCCATGTCCTCTACCGAAAGCTCGATCATGTCATTGTACTGGGGCATTTTCTGAATCTCCGTGGGTTTTTAGCCGGCGTTGGGAGAAGTGTAGCACCTGCTGGTGTCAGACGAAATTGTCTTAAGCGCGCCGCCGCAGGGATGTTATTGATTGAAGGGTCAGAGAAGGGTGGGCAATAGGCGGCTTGGATTGATTGTGGGCCGTCAGACCCGTCGGGTTCATCAGTCACCCGTTTCATTGCTGACAGCCCTTTAAGCAAGGACAGCAGTAATTGGTTTCTATTTTGCAGAAACGAAAAAGACCGCCCCGAGGGACGGCCTTTCGAAATCGAAAAGGGTAAGACTTAGAAGCCCAGACCTTCGTATTTCTTCTTGAACTTCGACACGCGGCCGCCGGCGTCCATCAGGCGCGACGAACCACCGGTCCACGCGGGGTGCGAGGAGGGGTCGATTTCCAGAGCCAGCTGGTCGCCCTCGGCGCCCCAGGTGGATTTCATCTGAACCACGGTGCCATCGGTCATTTTGACGTTGATGACGTGATAATCGGGATGGATGTCTTTTTTCATCTTTCCGCTCCTTACGCCTCGGCGCCAGCCTTGGGCTTGTAGTTGGTGACTTCTGCGATACGCGCGGATTTACCACGGCGCGAGCGCAGGTAGTACAGTTTGGCGCGACGAACGCGACCACGGCGGACAACGGTGATGCTGTCGATGTTGGTCGAATGCAGCGGGAACACACGCTCCACGCCTTCGCCAAACGAAATCTTGCGAACGGTGAACGAACCGGCGATGCCGTCGCCGTTTTTGCGCGCAATGCAGACACCTTCGTAGTTCTGCACACGGGTGCGCGAGCCTTCGGTCACTTTAAAGCCGACACGGATAGTGTCACCGGCTTTGAAATCGGGGATGTCTTTCCCCAGGGCGGCAATCTGTTCCGCCTCAAGCTGTGCGATCAGGTCCATCGCAGTTACTCCTATCTGCTCGTGGTTGTTCCACGAAGTTAAGCACGGCCTGAGAGCTCTTGGTCTTCACCGGGTCCTGCGTACAGCCCGCCAGAGGTCAGATCGAATGTTCCTTTGGTCTGGTTCGCCCTGACACGCCGTGACTGAAGAAAGTCGAGCGTAGCGCCACGATGCAAACCAAAACACCGGAGTCGCGTCACGCGGCACCGGATTGCGCTGCTTTACGGGGTTTGTAATCAGGGATCAAGCTAAAATGCCATATTTTTCAGTGTCGGGCGGTGGGTTTTCGCCGTCTGTTAAATGCATCGTTGCCTTGTGGCGTCGATCAGGCATTCTGGGGGGAATTACAAGAGCAGAATTTAAAACAGGAATAGATCATGCGCACAGCGTTGATGCTGGCCGTCATGGCCTTTGCGACCCTGTCCTGCGGTCGCAGTACCCCTCCGCCTCAACAGGTTGAGGCCAAAGCGTTTTTGGACTCGACTTCGCCGTCGGTTATCTACCCCTCCTTCGGAGACGCTAAACCGCACGAATGGGAAGAGCGGCGACCCGGGCACTATCCAGTGCATGGGTTGGACGTTTCTCGCTGGCAGGGGCCTATAGACTGGAAAACGGCCAAAGCATCCGGCGTCAGCTTTGTGTTTATCAAAGCAACCGAGGGCGGCGACGTCGCAGATCCCATGTTCGAAAACCATCGGCGTGGGGCGCAAGCCGCTGGTGTGCCATGGGGTGCATACCACTATTACTATTTCTGCCGATCGGCTCGGGAGCAGGCTCGCTGGTTTATTGAAAACGTGCCCAAAGGGGCCGACCTGCCGCATGTGCTTGACATGGAATGGACCCCGCATTCCAAAACTTGCACCATCCGCCCGGATGGTCGGACCGTTCGCGCCGAGGCGCAGCGCTTCCTCGACATACTTGAGCGACACTACGGGCGGCGCCCAATTGTCTACACAACCGTAGATTTCTTTAGCGACACCAATATCGACCGGTTACCCAAGACCGAATTTTGGTTGCGTTCTGTTGCGGGCCACCCAAGGCAGGTTTACCCTGGGGCCATCTGGCGGTTTTGGCAGTACACGGGCACGGGGTTAGTGCCGGGCGTACAGGGCAAGGTGGATATCAACACGTTTAACGGCCAGCCCGAAATCTGGGCGCGCTGGAAGGCCGGAGGTTAATCCTTGGCTTTGCGGTAGCTGTCCCATAAATCAGGGCGTCGTTCGCGGGTGATTTGTTCTGACATCTCGTGTCGCCAGTCGGCGATGCGCCCGTGGTGACCAGACATCAGGATATCGGGGATCGGGCGGCCCTTCCATTCGGCGGGGCGAGTGTATTGTGGGTGCTCCAGCAGGCCTGAGGAGAAACTTTCTTCCTCAGCCGAGGCCTGATTGCCCAACACACCGGGGATCAGCCGTACCGTCGCGTCGATCAGTGCCTGCGCGGCGATTTCACCGCCGGTCATGACGAAGTCGCCCAAGCTCACCTCTTGAACGCCGTAATGCTCCAGTACCCGCTCATCAACGCCTTCGAAACGGCCGCAGAGCAAGGTCATGCCATCGCAGCGCGCCAGATTCTGCATCATACGTTGGTCCATCCGGCGGCCCCGTGGGCTGAGATAGATCAGCGGCCAGTTTCCACTAACGCCTGCCATCGTGTGTTCGATTGCCTCGCCTAACACATCGGCACGCAGAACCATGCCCGCGCCGCCGCCAGCTGGGGTATCATCGACATTGCGGTGTTTGCCGATACCGAATTGACGCAGATCGACGGTTTCTAACTGCCACAGCCCCTCTTGCAACGCTTTCCCGGTCAGGCTTTCGCCCAGAACACCCGGAAACGCAGAGGGAAAAAGCGTTATGATCTTAGTTTTCCAAACACCGTGCAGATCCGGCGTAGGTGTCATGAGTTCGCGTGGCTTCAGGGTCGGACGGATCGCCTTTCGACCATGTGATTTAATGGGTTTGTCAGTCATGTCGTGCCGATCAGCGCTTCTTTCGCGCGTTCTATTATCGCTGTCTTTTGAGCCGTCACAGTGGCCTCATCCAACCGCGAGCGGTTCAGGTCCAGTAACTCTGCCAGAACGTCCTCGGGCAAGCGGTTATTGAATTTTGAAGGCGGTACAAGGAGTTTTGCCTTGTCGCGGGGCAGGTCCAGAAAATCCGAAAACGGCGTGCCGGGCCCATACTTGCGAAGTTGCAGCTCTTCCAGCCAATCCGAAGTCACGGTGACAGTGGGCAGTCTCTCTTTAACCTGGATCACCGTCTCTTCTAGTGAAGGCAGGTGATCCATACTCGATTGGAAGGTCTCGAAATCCTGTACCTGCCGAATTCGTTCCAGATCGTGTGCCCAGAGGCTGCGCAGCCAGCCGCCGCGCTGACGAAGCGACAGGTAAATGGTGATGTCGATTTGCTGTCCAGAAAAACGATTGCGGATTGCGTCAACCAGACAGGCCGCAAGTTCTGGCGTTGCTGCATATCCTTGTTCGATATTCCGGCTTGGGCGCAGGCCGGAGAAGTTTTCTTCGCTAAGGACCAGCCCGCGTTTATCGCCGAATTCAAGCGTATCCAGAAACCTGCGCAACTGGGTGCCAAAGTCTGAAAGCGTACCAACAGTGCCATAGATCGAGTGGTTGGTTGCCGCCCGGCTCAGGCCTGAGTTTCGTGTCCGATAGGGCAGAACCAGCGCAAAATGAGGCCAGATCAGCTCGCGGTTATCATAGAGGAAGGATTGCGCTGCTGTTGTCCCGGTTTTGTGCAAACCGAGGTGAAGCAGGATCCGTCGCATCAGATTAACCCTTCGGGCGGGTCTGCAACGATGCGGCCTTTGTCCAGATCAACTGTCGGAACCGCCTCAAGTGTGAAAGGCAGCAACACGGTGGCCTTCAAGCCCGGCCCGTGCAATTCCAGCAGGTCAGCAGCGCCGTGGTTCTGCACGGATTTGACCCGACCCAGTAGTGTGCCGCCGGTGTCGTATACCTCAAGCCCGATCAGGTCCGTGTGGTAGAATTCGTCGTCCGGCAGAGACGGCAGCTGATCGCGACGTGCAAACAGGCGAAGACCCTTCAGTGCGTCGGCTTCTTCTTTGGTTTCGACACCGCCAACCCGTGCGGCAAAACCATTTTTGATCGTGCGGGTCAGGACCAATGGATAGCGTTCGTTGCCAGCCTCATCTGTCAGAGGAGAATAGGCCTCGATATCTTCGGGAATTGCGCAGTAGCTTTTCAGACGTACTTCGCCGCGAACACCGTAAGAGCCAGCAATGCTGCCTACACAGATCAGATCACTCATTTGGCTTGTCCATTGTCACACATAGCCCATCCTGCCAATCACCTCGCGCCTCGCAGGCCTCGCGTTGATTGCTGCGTTCGAAAAACACTCCCACAATAAATGCGATCAGCAGCAGGATGGGAAGGCGGATTAGTCCCAGCATCTACTATCGCACCTCAACCGGTAGGGTGTCGTCGCGGCATTCCCAGCCGGCGCGCTCCAGTTCGGGTGTGTCTGACATTTCTTCGGGCCAACCGACGCAGAAATAACCGATCAGGCGCCAATCTTCGTGTACATTTAAGTCGTGGTTCATCTGCTCGGGATCCAGAATGGACACCCAACCCAGCCCCAGTCCTTCGGTTCGCAAGGCGAGCCAGAATAGCGTGATCGCTGATACGACCGAATAGCGCCGCATCTCGGGCATCGTACCTGCGCCCAGACCCTGGCCTTTGTCAGTGGCATCGTCACAGAAAACGGCCAGTTGCACCGGGGCTTCTTGCATGCCCGACAGTTTGAGACCGCTATACAGCTGCGCTTTCTCTCCGGAGTACCCGGCCAGAGCTTCGGCATTTGCTGTCTGAAAATTCTTCAGTGCCGCGTCGCGCGCGGCAGCGCTTTTGATGCGGATTACGCGCCAAGGTTCGCTGAGCCCCACGGAAGGGGCCAGTCGAAATGCGTCGAGGCAGCGCGTCAGCACTGCCTCGTCCACGGGATCGGTGCGGAACCGGCGCACGTCGCGCCGGAGCCGCATCAACAGATCGAACTGCGTGCGAAAATCGTCGGTGAAAGTCTGATCCTGCACGCGCCCGCCTGCTTACTCTTCTGCAGCCGCTTCTTCAGCCGGTGCAGCAGCCGCTTCGGCAGCTTCAGCGGCCTTTGCAGCTTTCTCTTCAGCGCGTTCCTGAGCTTTCTTGCCAGGGGTGCCTTTGTTCGGGTTGTTGCGCTCGGCCTTGTCACGGGTACCGGCTGCTTCCAGCATGCGTGCGATACGGTCGGTAGGTTGCGCGCCTTGGTCCAGCCAGTACTGAACGCGCTCCATGTCCATTTTAACGCGCTCTTCGCTGTCTTTCGGCAGCAGCGGGTTGTAGGTGCCCAGTTTCTCGATGAAACGGCCGTCGCGAGGCATGCGGCTGTCAGCAGCTACGATGCGGTAGAAAGGACGCTTTTTCGAGCCGCCGCGGGCGAGACGAATTTTCATTGCCATGGTGGTATCTCCTTTGGATGGCGTTTACCGGAGCAGCTCCGGTTAGTTCTGATGTTTCTTGTGGTGTCGGATGACTTCCTGAATGATGAAATTCAGGAAAGCCTTGGCGAAGTCAGGGTCCAGATCGGCCTGTTTCGCCAGGTCTTCTAGCCGAGCGATCTGCGCTGCTTCGCGCGAGGGATCGGACGGGGGAAGGTCGTGTTCGGCTTTGAGCTTGCCAACAGCCTGTGTGTGCTTGAAGCGTTCGCCCAGCGTGTAGACAAGGATCGCGTCCAGCCGGTCAATGCTTTCGCGATGCTCTTTCAGCAGCGCAGCGGCGCGCGTCACGGGGTTGGTCATTGGCCGGTCCTCTTAGCGTTCAAAGCGGTGTGGATCATGCGTAGGCCTCCATTCCGCCATTCACCAGATCGGCTGGGGCAGGGTGGCGCCAGATTTCGGTGGTGCCGAATTTTGGGTGCTCGTAGTGATAGTCAAGCTCGGCCCCCAACCGTTTGGCGACTGCTTTGCTAGCCGCGTTTTCCGGGTCGATCAGAGAGATCGCGGTATCCCAGCCCAGCACGTCATATGCATGGGCGCGCGCGGCCAATGCGGCCTCGGTCGCATAGCCTTTGCCGGTGGCATAGCTCATCAGCGTCCAGCCAACCTCAGGCTCCGGCCACCCCTCGGGGAACCAAAGACCGACACGACCGACATATGTGCCGGTGTCTTTTTCTTCGACTCCCCAAAACCCAAAGCCGCGAATTGCCCAATGGCCCAGCAGCATTGCAATCGACCGCCATGTCTCATCCCGACGCAATGGACCGCCGACATATTTGGCGGCGTCCGAGGCGAAAAACTCGGCCTCAGCGTCAAGATCGGCCACAGACGGTGCGCGCAAGATCAGGCGCTCGGTCTCAAGCCGTGGGATATGAGGGTCAAGGGCAGACATGATTACTTTTTCTTGCCAAATCCGCTAAGGCCCGGAGGTAACGCCATACCGCCGCCCATTCCAGGCATTCCGGGCATCTTGCCGCCCATCGCTTTGGCCGCCTGTTCCAGCGCCTTGGGGTCCATGCCCGCTGCCATTTCCTCGGGCGACGGGCCGCCTTTGCCGAACATGCCCTTCATGGCCTGTTTAAGCATCTTGCCTTTGCCCATCTTGCCCATCTTCTTCATCATGTCCGACATCTGCCGGTGCATCTTGAGCAGCTTGTTAAGGTCGCTGACTTCCATCCCGGAACCCGCTGCAATCCGTTTCTTGCGGCTGGCTTGCAGCAGCTGAGGGTTGGCGCGTTCACGTTTGGTCATGGATTGGATCATGGCGATCTGGCGCTTGAGCACCTTGTCATCCATGCCTGCCTCTTCGACTTGTTTGGCCATTTTGCCCATGCCCGGCATCATGCCCATCATGCCCTGCATACCGCCCATCTGGATCATCTGTTCCAGCTGCATTTTCAGGTCGTTCATGTTGAACTGACCTTTGACCATGCGCTTCATCATGCGCTCGGTCTGTTCAATCTCCATCGTTTCCTGGGCTTTTTCGACCAAGGCGACGATGTCGCCCATGCCCAGAATACGCCCGGCGATCCGGTCCGGCTCGAAGGTTTCGAGCGCGTCCATCTTCTCGCCCAAACCGACAAAGCGGATTGGCTTACCAGTGACTGCGCGCATCGACAGCGCCGCACCACCGCGGCCGTCACCGTCCATCCGGGTCAGGACCACGCCCGAGATGCCGACTTTGGCGTCGAACTCCTCGGCAACTTCAACAGCGACCTGACCGGTCAAGCCGTCTACGACCAGCAGGGTTTCGCGCGGATCGACCACGTTGCGAACCTGCTCGACCTCGTTCATCAGAACTTCGTCGATGTGCAGACGGCCCGCGGTGTCGAGCATGTAGACGTCATAGCCGCCCAGCGTCGCCTGCTGTTTGGCGCGTTTGGCGATATCGACCGGGGATTGGCCGGGCACGATCGGCAGCGTATCGACGCCAACCTGAGTACCCAGAACAGCAAGCTGATCCATCGCCGCTGGGCGATAGACGTCCAGCGAGGCCATCAGGACCTTCTTGCCCTCTTTCTCTTTCAGACGTTTGGCGAGTTTACCGGTGGTGGTCGTCTTACCCGAGCCCTGCAGACCGACCATCAGGATCGGTGCTGGCGGGTTGTCGATCTTCAGCTTGCCGGGGTCTTCTTCGCCGCGCAGAGTGTCGACAAGCGCGTCATGCACGATCTTAACGACCTGCTGACCGGGGGTGATCGACTTGGTCACCGCCTGGCCGGTGGCCTGTTCCTGTACCTTTTTGACGAACTCACGGGCTACTGGCAGCGAGACGTCAGCCTCAAGCAGAGCAACGCGGACTTCGCGCAGAGCGGTTTTAACGTCCTCCTCGGACAGCGCGCCTTGTTTCGTCAGCCGATCAAAGACGCCAGAGAGGCGTTCGGATAGATTTTCAAACATGCCTTCGGCCTCCTTAGCCGGTTATCTGATGGCCCTTCCTAAGTAGGAAACGCCGGTTAAATGCACAATTGCCCCCACGGGCGAAACTCGCTGGTGGGGGGCGATCCCTGAACGACTCAAGGGACCGGAAGGGTCGTCTCTTCCGGATGTTTGGATGGGGCTTTAGGCGGATTGGCTGTCAGAGTCAACCTTGCGCACCGGAAGCCAGTCATTGACCGCATCAACCATTCGCTGCGCGCCGCCTCCGCTGACATAGGCTTCGACAATCGGGTGTCGACCAGCACTCATTCCTTTTTCCAGGATCAGAACGGGACGATGCATTTTTGACGTGGTCCTGTCTCGGGGTGAGGTGGTGGTTTCTACCTCGGCATGGGACAGGTTCGATAGCTCATGTTCCACGGTGTCATATCCAAAGACCGATTGGCGACGGATCAAAATGCTATTGCTGTTGCGGTCCAATATGACCTGAACGCGGCGCACAAAGACGCAGAAAGCGCCGATCCCCATCCCGCCACCGAACAGGGCAAAGAAGAGGCCGAACAAAATGCCCTCACCGCCTTCGCTGACCATGAACAAGCCGACACCGACAAAGACTAGGATGAAGAAGACCAGTGAGATGCCGATGAACCACGGCGTGTTGGACAGGATCAGTTGGTTGGGTTTATTGCGCGTAACTTTCATGGCGGCACGCTAGCATCGAACTCCATGGCTGTCGTGGCTTGAATTTACCTGCGTGTTGCGCGATGAGCGCGCCAAACAGGAGGTTCTAATGGACGCATCATCGGCTTTTCAGGACACACTACCACTCAGCTCTGACGCGCTGTTGGCGCAGTTGGATGATTGGGGTCTGACTTATCGTCTGCACACCCATGTGCCGCTGCGCACGGTTGAGGACTCCAAGTCGGTTGAAGATCAGTTCATGGTGCCGGGCGAAAACGCCCTGCGCCTAAAGAACCTGTACCTGCGCGATAAGAAAAAGCGGAATTATCTGGTGACGCTCGAGCAGAGCCGCGAGATTGATCTAAAGGCTTTGGAGGCTGAGCTAGGTGTTGGCAACCTGTCCTTTGGATCAGCGGATCGGTTGCTGCAGAATCTTGGAATTCGTCCGGGCGCCGTTAGCCCCCTTGCGATGATCAATGGCGTTCAGAACAACGTGCGGTTTTTCATGGACGGCGCCGCTAAGCAGGCGGACGTCATCTATATGCACCCGCTTGTGAACGATCGCACGGTGGCTATGGCGCGCGCCGATCTGATGGCGTTCTTTGACCGGATTGGGTGCGAAGTAACCTGGCTACCTTAATTCGGTGTGCATATAAAAAGATGCGCCCAGCCTTGGCAGGCCGGGCGCATCTGGTTCAATAGGATTGAGAAAGATCAGGCGGCCAGTTCGGAAACGGCCTTTTGAGCGTTCGCCAATGTAGTTTCTGCATCCAATGCCATCTGATCCGCGGCGACAACGTCTACGTTGTGGATGCCGATAAAGCCCAGCACGTGTTTGGCGTAGTTTGTGGCAAAGTCGATCTCGGATCCTACGGCCGTACCACCTGAAGCAATCGCAAGAACCGCGCGTTTACCTTCCAGCAATCCCTTGGGACCGTTTTCCGTGTAGGAAAAGGTCAAACCCGCGCGGGCAACCAAATCGATCCAGGCCTTGAATGCGGCCGGTACCGAGAAGTTATAAATCGGAAGACCAACAACAATCGTATCGGCCTGTTGCAGTTCGTTCACCAGTGTATCCGACAGTGCCAGTTGATCCCGCTGGGTCTCGTCCCGCTGTTCGGCGGGGGTGAAATTGGCATTGATCCAATCTTCAGTCAGCAGGGGAAGGGGGCTTGCCAGATCGCGGCGAATGATGCGTGCGGCGCCAAGGTGCTTGACGATGCGGTCAGACAGATCGCGAGTTGCCGAACCTTGGCGGCGGGCTGAGGCGTCAATGTGCAGGATGGTGCTGGTCATTTTATATGGTCCTTGTGGATAGGGAATTCTCGTCTGGTCCCAATATGTATGTTGCGTACATGAACAAAACTCGGATACATCAACAGTTGATGTTGGAATTTGCACAGTAAGGTGGCGACGTGGACAATTGGGACGAAGTGAGAACCGCCTATCAGGTGGCCCGTATGGGAACGGTCAGTGGAGCTGCCGAGGTATTGGGTGTGCACCATGCAACGGTAATCCGTCACATTGATGCAATTGAGGCGCGGCTGGGTACCAAGCTTTTCCAGCGTCATGCGCGTGGATACACACCCACCGAGGCCGGAGAAGACCTGTTGCGCGTCGCACAGGCGACCGAGGATCAGTTCAACCAGTTGGTTGGGCGGATGAAGGGGCGCGGAGATGATGTATCGGGCGAGCTTGTGGTCACATCGCTTTCGTCCTTGGCGCCGTTGATTGTTCCAGTGCTCAGCGAATTCCAACGCCTGCACCCGGACCTTATCGTTCGTTACCTGACCGGTGATCGCTTGTTCCGGCTCGAATATGGTGAGGCGCATGTGGCTATTCGGGCCGGCTCTGCTCCGGACCAACCTGACAACGTAGTACAACCGTTTATCACACAAGAGGTCGGTCTTTACGCAAGTACGGCTTACGTTGAACGCAATGGCAAGCCGTCAGGTGTTGCGGACTTTGAGAACCATCATTTTGTAAGCACTGATGATGAAAGCAGTCGCGCGCCGTTTTCCCGGTGGTTGCGAGAAACGGTTCCTGCAGAGAACATCACTTTTCGCTGTACCAACAACTTCTGTATCCGCGAGGCGGTTTTGTCCGGTGCCGGTATCGGCTTTATGGCCCGTTGGGAGGCGGCCCGGGACGACAATTTGGTTGAGGTGATCGACCCAATGCCCGAGTGGTTTGGTAACCTCTGGCTTGTGACCCACGTGGACCTACACCGCACAACCAAGGTTCAGAGCTTCCTTACCTATCTCAAGGAACAATCCAAAGGCTGGCTGGCGTGAGTCCTCAGGCGCAGGGCCATTTGGCCATGCTAGCTTTTTCGGCGCTGGTGGCGGGCAGCTTCTCGCTCGGCTCGCTGATTGCTAACGAGATCGCGCCAGAAGCGATAACGGCTGCGCGGTTTCTGATTGCTTCGGTAGTGATTGGAGTTGCGGCGCTGGTTACAACCGGTTTACCCCGCAGCGCGGCTCAGGCTCCGTGGCGTTACGTGGTGCTTGGTGGGCTGTTTGCCAGCTACTTCGTCCTGATGTTCCACGGGCTTAAGACCGCGCCTCCGGTCAGCGCTGCGGCTGTTTTCACGCTGACCCCAGTAATGTCTGCGGTAGCAGGATGGGTTTTGCTGCGGCAGATCACGACCCCGCGAATGGCATTGGCTTTGACGGTCGGCGCGGTCGGTGCGTTGTGGGTCATTTTCCGAGCGGACTGGCAGGCTTTTGCGGCATTTGAGATTGGGGCGGGCGAAATAACCTATCTATGGGGCTGCGTCGCTCATGCCATTTATACTCCTATGGTGCGCAAGCTGAACCGGGGCGAGCCGGCGGTCGTATTTACATTTGGCACACTGGTCGCTGGGTGTGTTCTGCTGACGCTTTATGGCTGGTCCGATATTCGAGCGACCGATTGGATGAACCTGCCGCTCATTGTGTGGATAGGTTTGCTATACGTGTCCATCTTCGCCACTGCGGCCAGTTTTGTTCTAGTGCAGTTCTCGACCTTGAGGCTGCCTTCGGCCAAGGTAATGGCCTATACCTACCTAACGCCCAGTTGGGTGATCCTTTGGGAAGTAGCGCTCGGTCAGCAGCCGCCCCCGGTATTAGTGGTGGTCGGGGCAATTTTAACCGTTGTCGCGCTCGTTCTGCTCCTGAAAACTGAAGACCAATCCGGACCTGTAACGAAACCTGTACCGGAATAGCGGTGCAGGCTTTTAAACCAATATTTCTGAGGTGTGGTGGTCGGACGTCAGGGCGGTGCGCGCTTGAGGCAGGTCAAGGTAGGGCTAACTATCCTTGTTTACCGTAAGGGTAAGGAGGAGGATGTCATGTTCACCCACATTATGTTTCCAGTGGATCTTCATTTACCCCCTGAGGTCAAAAAGGCTCAGGGCGTTGCAACACAGGTCGCTCAGTGGCAGGGGGCCAAAATAACGGTTGTAAGTGTGACCGGAACCCAGCCGGGTGATCCGGTTCAGTCGGATGCTACCACCGAAAAGGAATTGGCAACCTTTGCAGAACAATTGGCCAAAGACAGCGGGGTTGAGGTCGGAAGTCTCAATATCCATTCAGTCGACGTTGCCGCTGAGGTCGACGGAGATCTGATGCGCGCTGCCGAAGAAATCGGTGCCGATCTGATTGTTGTAGGCACTCATGCGCCTCGGATCACCGACTATATCTTTTCAAGCCACGCGGGATACCTGGCCAATCACGCCAAGGTTTCCGTTTTTGTGGTGCGCTGAAACTAAGGCTCGTCGGACGCTGGCAACTCGATTTCCAGAAACCGTTCGAACGCATCCAGATTAACCGGTTCGAATTGCCCGAACCCCTGCATCCACACCGACGCTGCGCGTAGCGCGTCGGGCTCCAGCTTGCACCATTTCACACGTCCGCGCTTTTCCTGGCTGATCAGACCGGCTTTGGTCAGAATGACGAGGTGCTTAGAGATCGCCGCTAGCGACATCGCGAACGGTTCGGCCACATCTGTGACGGCCATGTCATCTTCAAGCAGCATCGCAAGGATGGCTCGGCGGGTCGGGTCAGCAAGGGCTGCGAAGACGGTATCAAGGTCGTTTGACATGGTTTTAGTCCTAAATCACTTTGCAGCGTAACAGATCCCAGTGCTTGTCCACCTGCGCAGCCTTTAGGGCCATAGCTAGGCGATCACTCAGGACTGGAGCGAATAAAATCGCTGGATCAAACCATATGTCCGGACCAGCCAAGACACTTTTAGAGAATACCAAATCCCCATCTTTTACATGGTCATTGTTGCTGACCATAAAGAGGTCATCGTCCGCTCCAAGCGGTATTACACCTTCAGAAACCTTACCGTCGAAGCAACGCTTGCCATCACCCAAAACGAGATAGAACCAGTCGTGGTCTAACTTGGTTTTCTGATCTGGTTGAAGGAGGTCAACTGGCACCAATCTGGATGCTCCCATTTCGTGGGCGCGCAAGACTTCAGCAGAAGTAGACGATATGACCAACAACCCGCCAGTACTGAAGATATGACGTTTGGGTTGTTTGTGATGAGCCCATCTCTTTACAGCATAGAGCTGTCTTGGCAGTTCATGGTTTTCGACGGGCAAGTGCTTTTCTTGTCGCTCTATCACGGCGCTGAATGAGATGCCAATTTCATTGTCGCGCGGCGGGTTAACTACGTCCGGATACCCAACCGGCCTGTACCCGCGCTCGCCATTTGGGTTTCGGTGCACATTGCTGAGCCAAACCACTTCACTCATTCTCTGCCCTCATTTTTTCAGGCATATCTTGGTCCAAATGTGCCCTCTTTGAGGGCGCAGAATCAATGCCATTTCATTGTCGGTTGGCCTGAGTTCGGCAGTGCCACCCAAGGCGAATTTATCGTCAGCGCTCTGCGCAAGCTACTGATGGGCGGACAAAGATCAACCAAAAGGTTGAATATGCGGATTCCAAGCCTTTGGGTGGATTGAGCGCCGGGCTCAGAATAATGATCGGGTAAGGAGCGCAATTAAAGTATTTAAAAACAATAATTTAGACTGCGGCAAATCGAACACTCAACGCCGTTGACTCTGCGCCTTCTGGCCCTTAGCACCATGCCCAAGACTGTGCGAGGAAAACGCCCGTGACCGATGATGACCAAAAGCAGCGTATGGCGCAGCTGGAGGCCAAGATCGAAGCTGCGAAAAAGGCCAAAAAGCCTGAGACCCGCTCAGACGCCGACATATCCGGGGGCGAGCTTGCCTGGAGGATGGTCATCGAAATGGTATCCGGTCTGGGGATCGGATTTGGCATCGGATACGGGCTGGATAGCCTGCTCGGGACAATCCCGATTTTTCTGGTGCTGTTCACATTGCTGGGCCTTGTCGCGGGCGTGAAGGTTATGCTCCGCAGCGCGAAAGAGGCTCAAGAGAAACAAATGGCAGCGACGGCTGCCGAGAAGGACGAGAGGGACTGAACGTGGCAACTGAGACCACCGCAGCAGAAGGCAGCAGCCTGGTATTCCACCCAATGGATCAGTTCATCGTAAAACCGCTGTTTGGCGACGGCGCGGTTGGCATGTTCACAGTGACCAACGTGACCCTGTGGCTGTTCCTGGCGATTGTCGCCGTGGTACTGCTGTTGGTTCTGCCCACATCAAAGCGTGCGATCGTGCCTACACGTATGCAGTCGATCGCGGAACTGACCTACGGTTTCGTCTATAAGATGCTGGAAGACATCTGCGGTAAGGAAGGCGTTAAGTTCTTCCCCTATGTCATGACCCTGTTCATGTTCATCGTCTGTGCCAACTTCTTGGGCCTGATCCCGACCTCGTTCACCACAACCTCGCACTTCGCGGTAACCATTCCGCTGGCGCTGGCTGTGTTCCTGACTGTGACAATTCTGGGCTTCGTTAAGAACGGTGCCGCATTCTTGGGCCTGTTCTGGGTTTCCAGCGCGCCTCTGGCACTGCGCCCGATCCTGGCGATCATCGAGCTGATCTCGTACTTCGTACGCCCCGTCAGCCACTCCATTCGTCTTGCCGGTAACGTCATGGCTGGCCACGCGGTTATCAAGGTTTTCGCAGGCTTTGCCGCGGTTGCCGTGATCTCGCCCGTGTCTGTTCTGGCGATCACCGCAATGTATGGTCTTGAGGTCTTGGTGGCCTTCATTCAGGCCTACGTATTCACCATTCTGACCTGTGTTTATCTGAAAGATGCGCTGCATCCTTCGCACTAAGGTCTGATACCCCAACATCGAAACTTCCAATTCGTAAGGAGATACATCATGGAAGGCGATCTCGCACACATCGGCGCAGGCCTGGCAGCAATCGGTTCCGGCGCAGCCGCAATCGGGGTGGGCAACGTAGCAGGCAACTTCCTGGCCGGCGCTCTGCGCAACCCTTCGGCGGCTGCTTCGCAGACCGCAACCCTCTTCATCGGTATCGCGTTCGCAGAAGCCCTGGGGATCTTCGCATTCCTGGTCTCGCTGCTGCTGATGTTCGCCGTATAATCTGCGGAACCTGATCCTTACGCGCAGGTGGGCCCAAGCCATAGCGGCCCACCTGTTGTAAAGACAAGTTTCCGACGGAGGATATCATGGCGACTGAACCCCTTACAAAAGAGGTAGCTGGCTCGTGCGTCGACTCCTATGGCTCTGCCATCGGGATGCCGCAGCTCTGCTTCGATTGGTTCCCCAACCAGATTTTCTGGCTGGTCATTACGCTGGTCGTCATCTTTCTGGTCCTGTCTCGCGTGGCTCTGCCCCGCATCGCGGCAATCCTGGCTGAACGTCAGGGGACCATTACAAATGACCTGGCTGCGGCCGAAGATCTGAAGGCCAAGGCGGTCGAGGCCGAAGAGGCCTACAACAAGGCGCTGGCCGATGCCCGTGCCGAAGCGCAGCGTATCGCTGCCGAAGCACGCGCAGAGATCCAGTCTGGTCTGGATGACGCGATTGCCAAGGCGGATGCTGAAATCGCTGCAAAGGCGGCTGAATCGGAAAAGGCAATTGCCGAAATCCGTGCCGGTGCGCTGGAAAGCATTCAAGTGGTTGCCAAGGATACGGCAGCTGAACTGGTGACTGCACTGGGCGGTGAGGCGGATGCTTCAACAATCGACAGTGCCGTTGACGCGCAGATGAAAGGATAAGTGACATGCGTAACACTCTTGCTCTTATCCTGACCGTCGGCGCAGCCAGCCCGGCATTCGCTGCAAGCGGTCCGTTCTTCTCGCTTGGCAACACAGACTTTGTCGTCCTTCTGGGCTTCATCGTTTTCATCGCGGTCCTGTTCTACTTCAAGGTCCCCGGTATGATCGGTGGCGCGTTGGACAACCGAGCTGAAGGCATCAAGTCCGAACTGGACGAAGCCCGTACTCTGCATGAAGAAGCGCGTAGCTTGCTCGCCTCGTACGAGCGCAAGCAACGTGAAGTGCAGACGCAGGCAGACGCCATCGTGGCAGCAGCCAAAGACGATGCCGTTCTGGCAGCCGAGCAAGCCAAAGCTGATCTGGAAAAATCCATCGCGCGTCGTCTGGCGGCCGCACAGGATCAGATCGCGTCGGCTGAAGCTTCCGCTGTCAAAGAGGTCCGTGACCAAGCCATCACCGTTGCCGTATCTGCGGCCAACGCTGTGCTGGCCAAGCAGATGAGCGCTGCTCAGGCGAACAAGCTGATCGATGCTGCGATCGCCGACGTTGGTGAAAAGCTGCACTAAATCTTGGTTGATACCCGACCTTTAGCGACCCGGCAGAAACCTGCCGGGTTTGCTGTTTTAATAGATATCCAGATGCAACAGTAAGCACCGAGTTTTGGGCGCCTATTGCCTGAACAGAGGATTTGGTTAGTTTAGTTGGATACTTAGTGACCGCCGATCCATTCACGGCTCGAGTTGATTTAAGAAGAGAATACCATGACTGACCTGCCAATGATCAGTGTCGTAATTCCAAACCTGAATTGCGCCGAATTTCTGGAAAGGACGATAAATTCTGTACTGGAGCAGAATTATCCAAACCTTGATCTGATCTTGTCTGATGGTGGAAGTACAGACGGTTCAATGGACATCGTTGAACGCTATCGCGATGAGTTTTCGCACATCATTTCAGAACCCGATACAGGTCAGGCAAATGCCTTGAACAAAGGTTTTGCCGTCTCGCGTGGCGAGGTGATGGGTTGGATCAATTCTGACGATATGCTGATACAGGGCGGGCTGTCTGTAGTTGGATCCCTGTTTGCCCTGAATAAAGAAATCGAATGGTTGACGGGGCGCGTCACTTGTTTGGACGAACAGGACAACGTTGTGAGCGTCCGCCGTCCCAAGCTGCTGTCTCGTGCTCGGTTATTAGCTGGCGATTACCAATGGGTGCAGCAAGAGTCGACCTATTGGCGCCGCAGCCTATGGGATTGCGCAGGGGGCGAGATTGACGAATCCCTGAAACTGGCAGTGGATGGCGAGTTGTGGCTTCGGTTTTCGCGCCACGCTGAACTGGTCCCTGTCCATGCGCAGATTGGAGCGTTCCGGTATCGCGAGGGGCAACGTTCGGAAGCTATCGATGAGTACCACTCCGAGATGCTTGAAGCCATCCGACGTGAACGACGTCTGGAGGCCAATGCAGATGCACTGACGCGGTCTATTCTCGACACTCCTGTTGAACTGCGAAGTGACGCTGAGGCGGAAGTCAGCTTCCCGGAACTAAGTGCTGTGGACCCGCAGCCTTTGAAACGTCTTCAACTTTGGAAACACGGGGTTATGCGGTTGTTGCACGGTATTTAAAATACCATGACCAAGTTGCTTAGTTTGCCCGTGCCGCATGTCTCAGTGATCTAAGCCAGACGATCAAGGCCAATGTAGTAATCCCGATTTCCACGGCAAAAGTCCAATGGCTGAGGAAAGACAGTATCCAGTTTGCGTGTGTCGCCTGAACGGTGATTAGCGGGTGAGTAAAGTCTGAAAAGGGCCACCCCCAAGCTATTTCGCCAACTATAGAATCCAACAACATATGCACGAGGCCACCTGCACCGAAAAAGGCCAGTACCTGACCCTCTCGAGGACGCCAGAACCTGAGTGCGAGGCCCGCAAGTAGAATGCCAGCCCACAAGATCGGTCGGTGAGTCAGGTAGGAGTGGTGATGGTGACCGCGGTCGTCGACCAGATAGAACCACAACATGTCCAGATCTGGCGCGACCGCTCCGAGCATTGCAGCGGCAAAGGCGAGTTTGCCAATTTTTGGTGTCGCGGCTCGAAAGACCAGATACGCGCCGGGCAGATGGCCGATAAACATCAGGCCTGTCTTGTCTCGTGCTGCAATCTCTGCTGCGCAATGGCTTCGTTTCGGGCGGCTTTTTGATGGTCTTCCATGCAACTGCGAACAAAGCTTAGATGTTCATAAACTGCATCGCGGGCCCCCTTGGGGTCACGCTCTTGGACGGCGACATTAATAGCTCGGTGCTGGTCCAAAATGGCCTCACGGGTTGCGCGCTGTTGGAACATGATTTGGCGGTTGTAAAACACGCCTTGTTGCAGCAAATCGTACATCGAACGCATCATGTGCAGCATCACAACATTATGGCTGGCTTCGACAATTGCCATGTGGAAATCAGCGTCTAGTTGCGACTCTTCCTCGGTTGCATTTCGGGCGTGAGCTGCTTCCATTTTGTCAAAGATGGCCTGCACCACTTTCAGATCGCTGTCTGATCCTAGCCGTGCGGCTCTTTCTGCTGCTAACCCCTCCATGTCACGCCGGAAGGAGATGTAGTCAAATACAGCCTCTTCGTGGCTTCCAAACAGCTTGATCAAGGCCGGCGAAAAGGCCGAGCCCAGAACTTCGGCCACATAAATTCCTGAACCGGCCTTGGCGGTCAGCAACCCCTGTTCCTGCAATTCGGCAATCGCTTCACGAAGAGAGGGCCGGGAAACACCCATTCTGTCAGCCAACTCGCGTTCGGCCGGAAGACGTTCTCCGGGGCGTAAAATCCCGCGCAGGATCAGCAGTTCGATTTGCCGTACCACAGCGATGGACAGCTTTTCGGTCTGAACTTTTTGAAAGGGCATGCGGCTATCGTTCTGAAATTGGTCAAATCATATGACCATGTAATCCAGGTCGGTTCAAGAATGGGAAGTATCATACTTATGAAGAATTAGGTCAGAATTGTTGACTTTTATAATGACAGGTCTAGGGTGCGGGGCAAGTGAGTGGAGGAGAGCCATGTCAACCAAAGAACTGTTTGCCACGCGGACCTCGCGAATGAAGGCGTCAGAGATACGTGAATTGCTCAAATTGTTAGATCAGCCGGGGATCATTTCGTTTGCCGGTGGAATTCCTGATCCGACACTGTTTCCGGCAGATGGCTTTGCTGAGGCGTTTCAGAGTGCGCTTAGTCCGCAAAGCCAGGCGCAAGCGTTGCAGTATTCGCTTAGCGAGGGTTACGTACCGTTGCGCGAGTGGTTGCTCGATCACATGCGTGAGATCGGCATAGAATGCGAACTGGATAACATCCTGATCACTTCGGGATCTCAGCAGGCGCTGGACTATCTGGGCAAATTGTACTTGTCGCCGGGCGATACGGCGCTGGTGGGATGGCCCACCTACCTGGGCGCACTTGCGGCGTTTAACGCATATGAACCGCGCTTTGACCAACTCAGCATAAACGGCAACCGGGGTGCCGCGGAATACAGCGCGGCTGCGGGTCAGGGGGCGGTGAAATTCGCCTACCTGTCGCCGGACTTTGCAAACCCAACTGGCGAGACAGTTGACCTCCGCGGTCGTGAAGCCTTTTTGGACCTGGCAGAAGATTTGAACTGCGCCGTGATCGAGGACGGAGCCTATCAGGCCCTGCGCTTTGACGGCGAGGCGATCCCTCCGGTTTTGGCACTGGAAATGGCGCGCAAGGGCTCGATTGAAAAATGTCGTACGGTCTATTGCGGGAGCTTCTCGAAAACACTGTCTCCGGGCTTGCGTGTTGGATGGGTTGTCGCGGCAAAACCAGTGATTTCGCAGCTTGTGTTGATGAAGCAAGCCTCTGATCTCCACTCTGCGACCATCAATCAAATGGCGATCAACGAAGTGGCGCGCACTTGCTTTGATACTCATATCCCCATGCTGCGCAGCGTTTACAGTGCCAGACGTGATGCGATGTTGGAGGCCTTGCAGCAGCACATGCCCGAAGGCGTGAGCTGGACCGAACCTGAAGGCGGTATGTTTGTTTGGGTCACACTGCCAAAGGATGTGAGCGGCGCCGACTTGTTGGCGCGTGCGCTCGAGACGGTCAAAGTGGCCTTTGTACCCGGCCAGGCTTTCTTTCCTGACGGGAGCGGGACCAATACAATCCGGCTGAGTTTCTCAAACTCGGACGAGGCCACCATCCGCGAAGGTATCCGTAGGTTGGGTGAGGTACTGAACGCCTAATCTGGGAAAGGTTCTGTTAACCAAATTGCGGCAAAGCTGGCCGAATGATCCGGTTCCTGTCCTTGCTTTTGCTGGCCGCCTGTTCGGCTGGCACCTCCTACTTCCACGACGTGCCGGCCACTCGTATCGCGGTGAACGGCAGTGTTTTCGACGTGCGCGTGCGTGGAGAGCTGGCTGAAGCTGTCCGGATCAACACCCAGTACGCCCCACGGCTGGGTCCAATTCGTGACCGGGCCGGACTTGCCATGGCGCAGGTCTCGGGCTGTCCGATTTTGGATGTGCTGGGTGATGCGGCAGTGACAGTCGGCGTTTTGGGCTGCAATCCCAAGGCAGCTGAGCGGCTACTGCTGACGGCTGTTTCTACACCGGACTATGAATGTGTGGACTATGGCGTCTACGAAGGTGTTGGAAAGGAATCCGGTTATCAGGTTTTTGAGTGCACGCCCTACTGATTTACGCGTATTCCTGCGCATTTCGGCAAGATATTGTGGATAAGTCGGGCTGATATCCCATATCCTGCGCAACTCCGTTGACTCAACCCCAATCGGTTGCGCAGACTTCCAGATATAGGAATCACGGGACCAATTGCCTTTGCGCTTTAGCAAACTCAAACTCACTGGCTTCAAAAGCTTTGTTGATCCGACCGATCTGATTATTGCGGATGGGTTGACCGGTGTGGTGGGTCCAAATGGCTGCGGCAAGTCCAATCTTCTGGAGGCATTGCGTTGGGTAATGGGTGAAAATCGCCCTAAGTCCATGCGTGGTGGCGCCATGGAGGATGTCATTTTTGCAGGGGCTGCAACGCGCCCCGCCCGCAACTTTGCCGAGGTTGTCCTGACCATGGACAACTCGGAACGCCTGGCTCCTTCGGGCTTCAACGACTCGGATCAGTTGGAGATCGTGCGGCGTATCACACGTGACGTCGGCAGCGCCTACAAGACCAACGGCAAAGATGTACGTGCCCGCGATGTGCAAATGCTGTTCGCTGATGCCTCGACGGGTGCGCATTCACCGGCACTGGTCGGACAGAACCGCATTGCGGAACTGATCAACGCAAAGCCCCGTGCCCGTCGCCGTATCCTGGAAGAGGCTGCAGGTATCTCGGGGCTTTACCAGCGTCGCCACGAAGCTGAGCTCAAGCTAAAGGGCACTGAGTCCAATTTGACCCGTGTTGATGACGTGCTGGAGCAACTGGGGACTCAACTTGCTCAGCTTGCGCGTCAGGCGCGCCAAGCTTCGCGGTATCGTGAGATTGGCGAGCAGCTGCGTCAAGCCGAAGGGATGTTGCTATACCGCCGCTGGAAAGAGGCTGACATGGCCCGCCAGCAGGCTGAGGAGAAACTACGCGAGCGGATAACCGAGGCGTCCCGCGCTGAGGCAGAAGCCCGTGAAGCCGCCGCTAAACGCGCGGAGATCGAAGAAACCCTGCCACCCCTCCGGGAGGAAGAGGCCATCGCCGCTGCCGTTCTGCAACGCCAGCAGGTGCAGCGTGACCAACTGTCTGATCAGGAAACCCGTGCGCGTCAGACCATCGAAACGCTGAACAACCGGATTCAACAACTCGGCAACGATATCGAGCGCGAGACTGGTCTGAATCGCGACGCTGGCCAGATGATAGAACGTTTGGAATGGGAAGCCCGCGAATTGGCCAAGGCCGCTGAGGGACACGATGATAAGGTGGCTGAGGCTGCCGAAATCGCCCGGGAAGCCGCTTCTGTTCTGCAGGATCGCGAAGACCACCTCTCACAAGAAACCGAGGACATGGCTCGACTGGTCGCCCGCCATCAATCTGGCCAGCGTTTGGTTGAAGACAGCCGAAAGACGCTGGCCCGGTCCGAGGCAGAAGAGGAAAAAGCACGAGGTGCTGTGGAAGAGGCACGCGATGCGCTGACCCGCGCCAGCGAAGATTTTGAAGCTGCGCAGAAGGGTGAAGAGGAGGCACGCGAAGCTGCTGAGGCCGCAGAAGAGGCGTTAGCCGCTGCGGATGAGTTGCGCAATGAGACGCAGGCACGCGAGGCTGAGGCTCGCGCCCAGCGGTCAGAAGCCGAAGGTGAGTTGGGGGCCATTCGCGCCGAAACGACGGCGCTTGCTAAGCTCGTTGAACGAGACACTGCCGAAGGTGGTCAGGTTCTGGATCTGCTTCGTGTTGCTCCGGGCTTTGAAAAGGCTCTGGGCGCGGCGCTTGCTGACGACCTGCGCGCCCCGCTTGTCGAGGGCGATGGGCCGTCCGGTTGGGTTCAGGTGGCAGGATATGAGGCCGATCAACCGCTACCAGACGGGGTAGAACCACTTGCGCTACACGTTTCCGGACCCGATCGTCTGAGCCGTCGGATCGCTCAAATCGGTTTGGTGGATGCTGATCAGGGCGCGCGCCTGCAGGCGTCATTGAAGCCAGGCCAGCGATTGGTCTCGCGTTCTGGTGATTTGTGGCGCTGGGACGGTTTCCGCGCCTGGGCCGAAGACGCGCCAAGCGCGGCGGCACTGCGGTTGGAACAGCTTAACAAGCTTGAGGCGCTGAAGCAGGAACTTGCCCGGACCGAAGCACAGGCTGACGGTGCCCGGGCTGCGCACGAGGCTCTTTCACAGCAGTTGGCGGACGTGACCGAAGCCGACCGCCGCGCGCGCGAAGCCCGCCGCGCTGCCGATCAACGGATGGCCGAAACCGCGCGGCAGCTGAGCCGGGCTGAGGCCGATCGAAATCTGGCACAAGGCAAGCTCGAAACTCTGACCCTTGCCGTAGACCGCCACAAGGAAGACGCCATGTCCGCCCGCGCGCAACTGCGCGAGGCCGAAGGGGCGCTGAATGGGCTGGGTGACCTCGATAGCGCCCGCGCGCAGGTCGAAGATATCAAACAGACGGTCGAGGCTGCGCGTATCACCATGCTGACGCACCGCTCGACCCATGATGAGTTGCGTCGCGAAGGCGAGGCCCGTACGCGCCGCGCTCAAGAGGTGACCAAGGATCTCAGCGGCTGGAAACACCGTTTGGAAACAGCTGAAAAGCGGATTTCGGAGCTGGCGGAACGAAAGGAAAGCTCGGAAGAAGAGCTGACTGAGGCTATGGCCGCCCCCGCCGAGATTGCCGAGGCGCGTGAAGAGCTGAACGAGCTTATCGAAGCCGCCGAAGGGCGCCGGGCCGAGGCTGCGGACAAGTTAGCCGAAGCTGAAACTCAGCAACGAGAGCTCGTGTTGGCCGAACGTGATGCAGAGCGTATGGCATCAGAAGCGCGTGAGTCCCGCGCTGCGGCTGAGGCGCGTTGCGATGCAGCGAAGGAAAGCGTGACGGCTGCAGCGGAACGCATCGCCGAAGATCAGCAATTGACCCCGAACCAGCTTCTGAACCAGCTGGATGTGAACCCGGACCAGATGCCTGCGGCTGATGCACTTGAAGCCGAAGTGAACCGGCATAAGCGTCAGCGAGATGCGATGGGCGCAGTGAATCTGCGGGCCGAAGAAGATGCCAAGGAAGTTCAGGAAGAATTCGACACGCTGAACACTGAAAAGGCGGATCTGGAAGAAGCAATCAAAGCCCTTCGCAGCGGGATTGCCAGCCTCAACCGAGAAGGCCGTGAGCGCCTTTTGACGGCCTTTGAGCAGGTGAACTCGAACTTCGCGATGCTGTTCAAACATCTTTTCGGAGGTGGCGAAGCCAATCTGGTCATGGTCGAAAGCGACGACCCGCTGGACGCGGGGCTTGAGATCATGTGCCAGCCGCCGGGCAAAAAGCTCTCGACCCTCAGCCTGTTGTCGGGCGGAGAACAGACCCTGACAGCTACGGCGCTGATCTTTGGCGTGTTCCTCGCGAACCCTGCGCCGATCTGTGTGCTGGACGAGGTCGATGCGCCTCTGGACGACGCCAACGTGACCCGCTTTTGCGATCTGCTGGACGAGATGTGCCGCCAGACCGACACGCGGTTCCTGATCATCACCCACCACGCGGTGACAATGGCGCGGATGGATCGTCTGTTCGGTGTTACCATGCAGGAACAGGGCGTCAGCCAGTTGGTCTCGGTCGACCTGAAAAAGGCCGAACAGATGGTCGCCTGACCGCTCACTGCAACGTTATGATGATATCGCGTTGCGACAGGGTAGGCTGGCAGCATGAAACGTTGCCTTACACTTGCCTTGCTGCTTGCCACTCCGGTCACCGCTGCTGAATGGCGTACCAAGCCCGGGGATGCCCCTCTTTCCCCTGCTGAATTAGAAGCATTGGCAGGCCGCACGCTGACCTTTTACGATGACGGTCAGGCCAAGTTCTCGGCCGGAGGGGCCTACTCCTACACCTACGCCAGCGGAGACGCAGCCTTTGGGACCTATAGCTTCGCAGAGGATGGCAGCGTTTGTATCGCCTATCGCAACGGGTTCAGCCGCTGCGATCTGTATGTGCGCAGTGGCGAGCGGTTGGTGCTGATTGATGAGAAAGGGGATCGGTATCCTGTGCGGCCGGAGTGAGGTGCCTTTGAAACTTCGTTGGGTTTGGAGCAGCCGATTTCGTGAGTGAACTAAACGGACACTTGCTCTGAACGACTTTAGTCGAGAGTACAGTTCTCGGAACGCGGGAATGAGCGTCTAAAGTCTACTCCAACACTCTCAAGGGGTTTCGCGCTTTTTCGCAGTGTAGATTGAACAAACGCATTAATATCCTTTTGTTTCAATTCAGATCCGTCAGCGAGTTCGAAGGTCTCCACGATCTTTTGCCGGATCATCGGTACGGCAGCTTCACGCCCTCGTGTATGGTACACTTCAAGATCAGCAATGGTCCAAACAACAGAAACGGTAACTTCGCAGCCATCAATCAACTTGGGGCTCGTTACACTTTCATATCTTTCTGAAGTGGTTTCCTCCACTATGACCTGTTCAAAATACGGCGTGCAAGAGCGAAGTCCGGGTTGCAATACTCGCTTAACGTTACCGTTTCGATCAAGCACCAGCGCTTCACTTTGGGGCGGGACGACTACGCGTCCGCAGCCGGATACTATCGTTTGTGCAAGTCCCTGAAACGGTACAAGCAAAGTAGTAAACAACACAAAACAAAGCCGCAAAACTGAAAGATCCCTAATTTCCACCTGCAATAAGTACACTTAGGGTTGTATGCCCACTTTTGATAGACCAGGCAATCGACCGAGTTGTGAAAGCGTCTTTTCAGTACTTTTGAAAAGAGTCCTGGGACGAATGCCTATGTTGATTTGCATATTGGAATTGGTGGCATATTCACAGCCGCCCCAGCAACTCGGCCGTCGGCCACGCATCCGCTGGTAGCCCGAGCCGAGTCTGTTCGGCTTGAACTGCAGCTCGCGTTCCAGCCCCCAGAATGCCGTCGACCTTGCCCACGTCATACCCACGCGCCTGTAGCTTGGTCTGCAGCTGTTTCATCTGCGCGCCCGACAATCCCTGCGTGGGGTTGCCCGCGTCGTAGATTTGTGCGCCCTCTAGCCGCGTCCCGAAATAGGCGGCAGTCAGGACGTAGGTAAAGCTCTGGTTCCATTCGAAATAGACGTCGAAATTCGGATAGGCCAAAAACGCAGGGCCTTTGTGCCCTTGCGGTAAAATAAGCGAGGCTGGCAGGTTTGCCAAAGACCCGCTGCGCGCTTGCACGCCCATGGCCTGCCATTCCGAAACGGACCGAGGCTTGCCGGGGCCGGACAAAGACCAGTCCATACTTGCGGGTACTGTGACCTCCTGTAGCCACGGTTGGCCCGGTTGCCAGCCCAAATGGGACAGCATCTTGGCCCCTGACATCAGCGCGTCAGGCGCTGAGGTCTTCAAAGAAACCTTGCCATCACCGTCTGCGTCGACTCCGTTCTCCAGAATGTCACGGGGCAGCATCTGAACCATGCCGATCTCTCCAGCCCATGCGCCGGTTGTTCGGGCGGGGTCGAAATTGCCCCGGCTGTACAGTTCGATCGCGGCAAAAATCTGCGGACGGAATAGCTCTGGACGGCGGCAATCATGGGCCAGCGTTACCAACGCGTTGCGGGTGTTGAAATCGCCTTGGAATGAGCCGTAGTCGGTTTCGAACGCCCAGAAGGCCAGAAGAACCCCGCGCGAGACGCCATATTCAGCCTCAATCCTGTCAAATACTGCATCGTATTTGCGCGACATGGCCTGACCGCGGTCAATCCGATTTTGCGAGATCAAATGGCGTGAGAAGTCGATGAACGGCTTTTGGAAAACGCCCTGAGCGCGGTCGGCTTTCAACACGGCTCCGTCTTGTTGCACACCTTTGAAGAATGCATTGACGGTTGCCTTGTCGTACCCTTGCTGGACGGCTTCGGTCTTTAGCCCCTTTACGAACGAGTTGAAGCTACCACCACATTGGGCCAGTGCAGGCGAGGCGAACAGTGCGGCGGCGAAAAGGCCAGAAAGAAAGCGCATGAGCGGGTCCGTCAGAAAATAAAGTTGACCCCAACCCACACCGACACGAGGCCAAGCGCAAGCCCCCAAACTCTCCAAAGCATGTCACATGCGCGAAAAACCTCCGGCGCACCGATTTCGCGCGGGGCTCCGCCGTTTACCCACGCCAGATCGCGGATTTTCCCGTCATAACTGCGGGGGCCTGCAAGGGCTACGTTCAGGGCGCGTGCCATCGCTGCTTCGGGCCATCCCGCGTTGGGTGAAATATGCCGATGTGCGTCCGATACCATTTCGGACCAACGTGCCCATTGGCCGGACAACGCTACAATCATCAAAAATGTCAGGCGTGCAGGGATCAAGTTCAGCAAGTCGTCAAAACGGGCGGCTGCCCAGCCAAACTCCCGGTATTTATCAGAGCGGTAGCCAATCATGCTATCGGCAGTGTTGACAGCCTTGTAAATCAGAAGACCCGGTAATCCTGCGACCAGAAACCAGAAAGCTGGCGCAATGACCCCATCACTCAGGTTTTCTGCAGCGCTTTCGATCGCCGAACGGGCCACCTGCGCTTCGGTCATGTCGCGCGTATCGCGAGAGACAATCATAGCAACTTTGGCGCGCCCTTCTGCAAGCGAGGTGCAAAGCCCGTCGCCTACGTCGCGCACGTGCTTAACCAGAGATTTCTGAGCTAAAAGGATGGCGCAAATGATGATTTCCACTACTGGTCCCAGAGCGGTCAAAAGAAGCCCTAGGATCCACGCTCCACACACCAGTAGCAGTACAACCGCGGCCCCTTTGAGTCGGCGATGGGTCTTGCGGTTCAATGTGTTGTCCAGCCAGCTGATTACGTTTCCAATCATCACCGCCGGGTGTTTGACTCTGGACCACAGCCAGTCCGGCTCGCCAAGGGCCGCGTCCAGGCATAAGGCGCAGACCAACAGGAAAGCCGCACTCATAATGCGGTCTCCAGCCTGCTCCACCCGTCTGAAGCGGGCAGCCCGAGGCGCAGGAAGGTTTTTGAGTAGGGGAAAACACGGCTCCAGATATGCGCGCGGGCCAGACGGTCCTGCCATGCAGCGGCGTCGTCTACCTCATAGAGGCGGAATAGCGTGGTTCCCCCAACAAGCTCAGCACCTTTTGAGATCATGAGTTGGTCCAACCGTTCGGTGTCGACTGACAGGCGCTGGCGTGTGGCTTCGGCCCAAACCGTATCGTTCAAAGCGCGCTCACCAATCCGCAGGGCAGGGCCTGAGACGGCCCAGGGTCCAGTCAGATTGTTCAACTTAGCGATCATATCGGGTTGGCCGATGGCAAAGCCCAATCGTAATCCGGCCAGTCCCCAGAATTTTCCAAAGCTCTTTAGCACGACGACACCGGGTCGTGTCGCGAGATGGATTAAAGACGCGTCGGGGCAGACATCACAAAAGCTTTCATCGACTACAGTCATTGGTGCGTCCGCGTCGGATTCGGTCCAGATCCGTCCATCAGGATTGTTTGGATGAACGATTACCCGTGCGTCGGCTGGACTATCAGGTTGAACAGTCCAGCCCTGCGCGGCGAAGGCTGCGGCATGTTCGTTGTAGGTGGGAGTTGTAATCTGTACGCGGCCCTTAGGAGCCAGAGCAGGAATACGGGCAATCAGGGCAGAGGCACCGGGGGAAGGCAGGATTGCAGCGTTTTGTGGCACTGACCAAAAGAGGCGTGCAGCTTTTGTCAGACGTTCAAACGCGCCGTGATCAGGCAGCTCGGCCCAATCCGACGGGCTCAGTCCGGAAACCTCATATGGGTGTGGGTTGATCCCAGTGGAAAGGTCCAGCCAATCGGCGCGCGTTCCACCATAAGTGGCGATGGCGCCATCCAGCCCTCCGCCGTGATCGCGTGCAGCGCGTGGGTTCAAATCATCGTTTTGGCTTGCCATCGGGTTTCTCGCCGGAATCGCTCGTTTCGGCCTGCTTCAAGCGGATTTTTGCCGTTTACACAAGCAAATCCGCCAGTTCGGGGGCGTTGGGGGGAGTCGTTAACGCTTTGTTAAGGAATAAGCGTGATCACGAATACGGGGGACGGCACCAGATGCTTACCATGTGCCGAGGTTGTTGCAAATGAAGGTTTTGATTGTTGAGAGTAACCCCGATCTTGGTCGGGTTTGGAAAAGACATCTTGAGCGGCATGGCGCTGAAGTGACGCTGGTGGCTGGGCAAGAGGCTGCAATTCTTGCGCTATACGGCCAGGACTTTGAGATCATCGTTCTGGATTTGGTTTTGGAAACCGGCAGTGCGCTGGCGGTGGCCGATTTCGCCAGTTATCGCCGCCCCGAAGCCAGGGTGATCTTTGTCACGAACACCACCTTTTTCTCGGACGGATCGATTTTTGCTCACAGCCCAAACGCGTGTGCGTATGTGCAAAGCGCAACGCCGCCAGAAGATCTGGCGGCGATGGTCGAGCACTATGCAGCTGGGCGTTGATCGCGCCTGTGTGGTTCTAGATAATCCAGTTCCGGGTTCACCGGGATAATCCGGTTCGGGTTTATCGTCTCGTGACTGTAGTGGTAGTGACGCACGATATGGTTCATGTTCACGGTCTTGGCCACTCCCGGCCATTGATAAAGCTCGCGGGTGTAGGCCCATAGGTTCGGGTAATCGATGAGCCGCCGCTTGTTGCATTTGAAATGCAAATGATAAACCGGGTCAAATCGGATCAGGGTTGTGAACAACCGCCAGTCGGCCTCGGTTACACGATCGCCCATCAAATAGCGCTTTCCGGCCAGTCGATCCTCGAGCCAGTCCAAAGTGTCAAACAGCGGTTCGATAGCCGCGTCATATGCCTGTTGAGTTGTAGCAAAGCCCGACTTGTAAACCCCGTTGTTGACGTCTGAATAGATGCGCGCGTTGACCTCTTCGATCGCATCCCGCATCGCCACTGGCCAATAATCGTCAGTGTTGCCCGTTATTCCATCGAAGGCTGAGTTGAACATGCGGATAATCTCGGAGCTTTCGTTCGAGACGATAGTCTGCTGCTCTTTGTCCCAAAGAATGGGTACAGTTACGCGTCCAGAATAATCAGAATCTGCCTTGGTGTAGACTTGGTGCGCATAGTCGAGCCCATACAGTGTATCGCCAGTTGCACCGTGTTCGTCAGTTTCGAAAGTCCAACCTTTATCCAGCATGTCGGGATGTACAACCGAGACCGAAATCAGGTCGCTCAGTTCTTTCAGCTCACGAAAAATCAGTGTGCGGTGTGCCCAGGGGCAGGCGTGACTGACGTAAAGATGATAGCGGCCGGCTTCTGCCTTGAAACCGCCTTTGCCAGAGGGGCCTGCGCTCCCGTCTGCGGTCAGCCAGTTGCGAAACTGGGCAGCGCTGCGCTTGAATGCACCGCCAGTTGATTTGGTGTCATACCAAGTGTCGTGCCATTCGCCGTCGACCAATAGGCCCATTGCAAGTCCTCCGCATTGCGTTTCGGTCAAAATAGGCAGGGTCGTATGGGGTTCCTATCCAACGGCGCGCGCATTTGCCCTGCATCTGCGCACAGTTTGCGGTGGGATTTCCGCGCAACAGGTTGATTTCGAACATGTCTGTGTGGCGAGCTTCACTGGATTTTTACGATTGAGAGCGCACAATAGAGAGCATTACGGGGGAAGAATTGATATGAGTACCTATGTTTCTAAGGAAATAAGCGCTGAACTGCATGCGGCACGAATCGCCGGGCTTAAGAAAACCAGCCGCCTTCGTGTGGAGTATGGCGACAATACCTTCAAAATTCTCAGATTGTGGAAAGATGGCTTCACGGTTGAGGCTGAAACTACGCCTCAGCTGCGTGGGTTGGTCGATATCTACGACGGTGCGCGTCATCTGTACCAGTGCCTGATCATCGCAGATGACGAGGACTCGGGTGAGATGCGGTATGATTTCAAACGCAGTACTGCCGCTGCGGATAAGGCTCCGCTGGATTTCTACCGTGCACCAGACGCTCCGATTGCTTTGTTGGGGCACGAGGAGTAAGGGCGGATTGCCGTTATTGTGCCTGTAGCAGCCCGCCTTCAAACGCGGGTTATTTTGGCACTTAACAATGCAACCTGATCGGCAGTCTAATCTCCGGTTTGAGCTTGGCCTGAAAAGCCGTTTGATTGCTCACAGTTGAACATGCTGCCGGGATCAGTGTTCTGATTGGGGCCCGGGATTTGTCTACTGGAAGAAGAAAGTTGATCTCGAGCGACAGGTGGCGCGCACAGTGTGGGTCGCTCCGGTCGATCTGCAAATATCCCGTTTTAGGTTTCCTAAGTCTGTCGCCTACTGGTTTGAACACTGGCGGTACCTCCGCCGGCATGGCAACCGCACCGTTCGGCGAGGACGTCAACAAACGAGCGGTTCACTCAATCTGGAAGTGACTAAACTAAGGTGCCCCTGCGGGGTGGGCGGACTTTGACCAAAGTGGTTTCAGCCAGCCCACACCGCAGCAAAAAAGACAGACAAGCAGGGCAATATGTGCAACCTGCCGAAGGTTTCATTGAAGATCGGCAAACGCATGTTTCAGTCGGGCGCAGGCCTCTTCTACCCGGGCGCGTTGAGTGGCGAGGTTGAACCGCTCAAAGGTTTCTCCGCCCATTCCGAAGCCCGGCCCCGATGAGGTGGCAATCTTTGCATCCGTCCGCAGACGTCGAACGAATTCATCGTGATCCATGCCAGTACCCGAGAAATCGACCCAAGCTAGATATGTCGCCTGTAACGGCATCGACCACAGACCGGGGATTTCTGAAATCGCAGCATCGAAAAGTTTTCGGTTGCCATCTAGATGCGCGACCTGCTCGTCGACCCATGCCGCACCTTCGGGTGAATAGGCTGCGGTGATCATGGCGACTCCCAGCGCGCTGGGATCATAATCAAGGGTTTGTATCCGGTGCCGCATGGCTGCCCGCAGCTTAGCGTCGGGGATGATCATGTTGCCTGTGCGTTGACCTGCAATGTTGAAGGTCTTGGATGCTGCAGTCAGCGTTACAGTCCAAGGGCGGGCGTCGGGGGCCGCCACATCCATGGGAACGAAGGTGTTTCCGGGATAAACCAGATCATGGTGGATTTCGTCGGACACGAGGATCAACCCATTGCGTTCAGCAAAAGCCGCTACTGCGCGTAGCTCGTCCGGTGTCCAAACCCTGCCCGATGGGTTCTGCGGAGAGCACCACAGCAGCATCTTTTCGGACCCATCCAGCCGAGATTGTGCATCGTCCAGATCAAGGCCATAGCTGTCGCCTTCGCGGACCAGAGGGCACTCTACCACGCGCCGACCGGACTTGTTCACCTTGTGCGCAAACTCATGGTAGACGGGCGTAAAGATCACAACGCCATCTCCAGGTTTGGTCCAGACATCGAGACACAGGGCGATTGCGTTGCCCAGACCTTGAGAAGTCAGCACCCAATCAGTGTCGATTGACCATCCATGGCGGTTCTGCATCCACCATTGGACCGAAGCCAGATAGTCCGGGTGCATCCACGAATATCCAAAGACTCCGTGATCGGCAGCCTCACGGACTGCTTCGATTACACAAGGTGCTGTGGTGTAATCGGAATCTGCCGTCCACATGGCCAACCCGTCCTTGGGCGATACGCCATAGAGCTTTTCCATTTTATCCCATTTGGAACTGTTTGTTCCCCGGCGGTCGGTCATGTCGTTGAAAGTCATGTCTTCTCCATCTGTCCAGCCGAAAGCTAGCCACAATTCCAGTAGGTGCAAGGGGGGCGTTGCGGCGGGGGGCGGGATGGCCTAAATCAACCCCATGAAACGCAATATCCTGATCCATCCCGACCCTCGCCTGAAAAAGGTCTGTACCCCTGTGGCTGACCTGTCGGACGAGTTGCGCACACTGGCTGACGACATGCTTGAGACGATGTACGATGCCCCCGGCATTGGTCTGGCGGCGCCGCAGATCGGCATTCTGGATCGCCTGATCGTGATGGACTGTGTTAAGGAAGAGGGCGAGGAACCGCGCCCTTTGGTCATGTTCAACCCTGAAATCATTGCTTCTTCGGACGAAACCAATGTGTACGAAGAAGGCTGCTTGTCTATCCCAGAGCAATTCGCCGAAGTCACGCGACCTAAGGTAGTGGATGTGACATGGATGGATCGCGACGGTAACCTACAACAGGACACCTTTGATGGTCTCTGGGCTACCTGCGTGCAGCATGAGATCGACCATCTGAATGGCAAGCTGTTCATAGACTATCTTAAGCCACTGAAGCGTCAGATGATTACGCGCAAGATGCAAAAGCTTAAACGCGAGCGAGCACGCACATGACCGTCCGCACCTGCCTGCCATGGCCCGACAAACGTCTGCGGACAAAGGCCGAGGATGTGGTCGAAATCACCGACGAAATCCGCGCCATCTGGGACGACATGATCGATACGATGGAGGCAATGCCCGGTGTCGGCCTCGCAGGGCCACAGATCGGAGTGATGCTGCGATTGGCGGTCGTCGATGGCTCGACCGAGAGGGGGCGAGCCGTGCGATTGGCGAACCCTGAAATCCTCCACAGTTCGATAGAATTGCGTGAGCATGACGAAGCCAGTCCGAACCTTCCCGGCGTATCGGCCAAGGTAAAGCGCCCTCGCGCAGTGACGGTAAAGTTCCTGAATGAGCAGGGCATGATTGACCGTCGCGATTTCGTGGGGATCGAGGCGACCAGCGTGCAGCATCAGATCGACCATCTGAACGGACGGATGTATTTTGACCGGCTCAGCAAGGTCAAACGCGACATGCTGCTGCGCAAAGCTAAAAAGCAGGGGTAACGATGCGCGTCATCTTCATGGGTACGCCCGACTTCTCGGTGCCGGTGCTTGATGCGCTGGTCAACGCGGGGCATGAGATCGCCGCTGTGTATTGTCAGCCGCCTCGCCCCGCAGGCCGCGGTAAAAAGGACCGCCCGACTCCTGTCCATGCTCGGGCTGAGGCGCTGGGCCTGACTGTACGCCATCCGGTATCCCTGAAGTCGGTCGAAGAACAAAACGCTTTTGCGGCGTTAAACGCGGATGTGGCTGTAGTCGTGGCTTATGGTTTGCTGTTGCCTCAACCCGTTCTGGATGCACCGACGCATGGGTGCCTGAACATTCATGCCAGCCTTTTACCGCGCTGGCGCGGGGCGGCCCCGATCCATCGTGCGATTATGGCGGGTGATGCACAGACTGGTATCTGCATTATGCAGATGGAGGCTGGCTTGGACACAGGCCCCGTTCTCATGCGCGAGGCAACGGATATCGGGGCGCAGGAAACAACAGACCAACTGCATGATCGCCTGTCGGCAATGGGTGCCGAGCTGATCGTCGCGGCGCTGGGCTGTTTGACTGATTTGACACCCGAACAACAGGCAGAAGAGGGCGTGACCTACGCCACCAAAATCGACAAGGCTGAGGCCAGGGTGGATTGGACCCGCCCGGCGGTTGAGGTCGACCGGCAGATTCGTGGGCTGTCTCCATTTCCTGGAGCCTGGACAGAAGTCCAAGGAGATCGCGTAAAGCTGCTGGCATCGAAACTGGCAGATGATCAGGGCCCTGCAGGCGAAGTTCTGAATGATGCTTTGCGCGTAGCATGCGGGGAAGGGTCCGTTGACCTGCTGCGCCTGCAAAGGGCAGGCAAAGGTGCGCAGGATGCGGAAACATTTTTACGGGGTTGGCCCATTCCGGCCGGAACCCGCCTGATCCCGGAGTAAGCCTGATGTTCATGGTCCTGATGGGTACTGTTGTGGTTGCAGCAATCGTTGGCTACATCGCTGAAAAGTCCGGGTTCACCCACAACGGATACCTGCCGTCGATTATCATTTGTGTGGGCGGGGCGTTCTTGTTCTACTTCGTGCGCATAATGTTTGGGATAAGCTTTGGTTCGCCCGGACTAAACGCAATTCTGTCTTCCATCGGTGCGTTGATCATCGTGCCGACGCATTGGAGGAAATAGCATGCCCGTAATCGCCCTGATCGTCATCGGTGCCGCCGCTGGATTTCTGGCCACCCGCCTGATGCGGATCGAGGCTGACATCCCCACTACCATGTTGATCGGCATCGTGGGTGCGCTGGTGGGCGGGTTCCTTCTGCGCGCGCTGGTCACGATGATGGGCTGGTTGTCGGGCTTTGTTGGTGCCGTGTTGGGCGCGTTGCTGGTCATCTGGATTTGGCAGACCTATCTCCGCCGCTAATGTCTTGACCTTCGGGCAGTTTACCGGCCAGATCGCCGAAATTCTCAACCCGAAAGATACGCCATGTCTTATGATCTGAAATCCGGTGACGTCGCCCTGATGGGGGTGCCGCTGGATCTGCACTCGTCCTTTCTGCAAGGCCCTGCCTTTGCGCCGGGCCGTATTCGTGAGGCACTGCATTCCGGGGCGGCCAACCTGACCGCCGAGGATGGTACCGATTTGGGGGCGGCCGATCGGTTCAAGGATACAGGCGATCTGGATGTGTTCGAGATGATGGGGCAGGAGCCGATCGATCGCATCGAAGCCGGGGCCACTGACCGCATCGCGACCGGCGCGCGGCTGTTGTCTCTGGGCGGCGACCACTCGGTGGCCTATCCGCTGATCAAGGCTCATGCCGAGCGGTATGAGGGGCTGAACATCCTGCATATCGACTCACACCCGGACCTCTATGACAGTCAGCAAATCGGTCCGCTGGGTCACGGCTGCCCTTTTGCGCGGGTGATGGAGACCTGTCAGATCAATCGACTGGTTCAGGTCGGCA
The DNA here is from genome assembly GCF_056538765.1 of Ruegeria sp. BE9. NCBI lineage: Bacteria > Pseudomonadati > Pseudomonadota > Alphaproteobacteria > Rhodobacterales > Roseobacteraceae > Ruegeria > Ruegeria sp. BE9. Next base: position 44,630 of record NZ_JBQFTS010000012.1, read on the forward strand.
TTCGCACCATGAACAAGCATCAGCAGGAACAGGCCGACAAGTTCGGTGTCGAGGTGATCGACATGCAGAGCTGGCACCCCGATCTTGAGATCAGCTTTGACGGCCCGGTCTATCTGTCGCTGGATCTTGACGCGCTGGACCCGGCTTTTGCGCCGGGCGTGTCGCATCACGAACCCGGTGGGCTCAGCACGCGGGAGGTGATCAACCTGATCCATCGGTTTCAAGGGCAATTGGTCGGCGCGGATATTGTCGAGTTGAACCCGCACCGCGATCCGAACGGGATGACCGCGATGGTTGCGGCCAAATTCGTCAAGGAAATCGGTGCGCGGCTGTTGTCTCGCTGACGTTAGCGTTCATCGCAGGTAGCGGGCGAACCAAGGCGAGGTGATTTGCCGGTGGTCATGTCGAATTGATCCACCTCAGAGGCCGTCATCCAATGCATATCCTCGGCAGGGGCGGCAGCGAGGGTATACCAGTAAAAATCCTCGCTGACGCCAATATCGGCGAAGTAGTCGAGATAGCGATCATGCTCTTCGTCGTTCCTCGGTAGTTCGGTGGCGACAATATTCCAGCCGCTCCAACTGTGGACGCCGACACAAGCACCTGCTTGGAGGGTGCGTTGGTTGCCTGCCAAGAACAGATCGGTTCCACCAGATGCGACTAATCCATTGGAAGGGACGATAGTATCAAAGCCCTGTTCGCGAACCACTCGGGCAAAGACAACATTGGAGTCATCATCCTCTGACCCTTCGATATACTGCAACACCAGGGTTTTTATCTGTGGATTTTGCGCGGTTACCTCTTCGAAGGCCGGGAGTGTGGTGTGATCGATGACCCCGGTGGCTATGATCTGATCCCCACGTGCTACAAACTGAACCGGAACATACGAAGACGTACACGAGGTCAGAAAACCTAAGGCCAGTGTGGTGATGAGCAGATTTTGTTTCATTCTTTAAGCTGACAGATTGGCTGAGCGGAATAAATGACGACGTGTCTTTCGATTTTAGCTGCGCGGAGGGCGGCTTTTGTACACGGGCAGCCGCCAACCGAACATCAGTGACCCTGCCCGCAAAGCCCAACAGATTAAAGCACAGCTTGCCAGTGCGGCCAGTTGATCGAACCCAAGGCGGGTCGCGAATACGGCTGCCAAGGCCCCTGCGAATGCACACGAAACATAAAGCTCGCCCTGTTTCAGAACCAAGGGCACCTCATTGCACACCACATCGCGCATCAACCCGCCCAGACAGCCCGTGGAAATTCCCATCAGTACGACGATTACACCCGATTGGTCCAATGACAACGCGGCGCCAGTGCCAGCGGCCACAGCGACCGACAACGCAAAACTATCCAGCCAGACTAGCCAGTTGTATCGGCTTTCCACAAGGTGAGCGGTAAAGAAAACGAGTACGGCAGCTGCGACGGCAATCAGGATATAGTCAGGTTGGCCAACCCAGAACACCGGATGGCGGTTCAGCAAAAGATCCCGAACCGTGCCACCGCCAACGGCTGTAAGGCAGGCGATAAAGGCAAATCCCACTAGATCTAATTGCGCACGACTGGCCACCAAAGCACCCGTCAGGGCAAAGACCAAAACCGAGGCATAATCCAGCAGGGCGAGTCCGCTCACGCTTGTGCCTTTTTGGGCTTGAACGGAGCCATACCTGCGCGAGCCAGCTCGTCAGCTTTTTCGTTCTCCGGGTGGCCCGCATGGCCTTTGACCCATTCCCACGTCACGTCGTGCCGGGTTTGAGCTTCATCCAACCGTTGCCAAAGGTCGACATTTTTGACGGGCTTTTTGTTCGAAGTTTTCCAGCCGTTCCGCTTCCACCCGAATATCCATCCGGTCACGCCGTTCTTTACATAGGCGCTGTCGGTGACAACGGTGATCTTCGACGCGCGCTCCAGCGTTTCGAGTGCGCTGATCGCAGCCAGCAGCTCCATGCGGTTGTTTGTAGTCTCGGCCTCGCCGCCGTTTAGTTCGCGCTCTTTAAGGACGGTGTCGCCATCCATCGCACGTAACAACACTCCCCAGCCGCCAGGGCCGGGATTGCCGGAACAAGCGCCATCGGTATAGGCAAACAATTCAGGCATGAGACAACACCAAGATGAACCCGTCATAGGAACCGGCTAGACCCGTTCCCATACCGGTTGTGATCTGATCGACGGTAAATCCGGCCGTTTCCAAAGCGTCTTCAATCTCGGTTTGCGAAAAATAGGTGTAATAGCGATCCAGATCGTCTCGATGATCGCCAGTTCCCAGTTTTAGGCCAAGGAAAAAGATGCCGTTGGGCTTAAGAGCCCGGTGAATAGCGGCCAAGTGCCGAGGAAAATCTTCGCGTGGGGCATGCAGCAAAGAGAAGCTGGCGTAGACTCCATCATACTCGTCTTCTTCGGTCACATCATCAAATGTGCCCAGATGCGCGTCTACACCAATTTCACGGGCGTATTCGACAAATGCTGGGGTTGCGTCCAATGCACGAACCGACAAACCCTCACGCAGAAAGAACGCACTGTCCGAGCCCGGGCCCGCGCCAAGATCCAGAATGTGTCCCGACCCGACGGCTTCGGCGAACGCCATGCGCGCTTCGATCTGTTCTGGGGGCAGGGGAACGCTCAGGTACTCGGCTACCCGAGTGGTGTAAGCGTCGATCGTTTTCTGGTCGGTCACAGGTAAACTCCGACAGCTAGGCATGACAGGACTATGGCGGTTAACAGCAAGCGCAGCTTCATCCACCACGTTGGGGTCAATCTCCAATACCAGAACATGGCGTCCAGCAACAGCAACCCAGTGAAACCATACATCAGGTTGATGCCTGTACTGATCGGTCCACCGCCCGTCATAAAGAACGCCCAAAGGGCAGGCAGAACCGACAGAAAATAGCAGGTCGCGGCCTTGCTGCCCGATGTCTTAGTTGCAAAGCCCCACAGTACACCGGACATAAAACTCAGGATGACAGATCCGTAAAACAGTTGAATGTACGGCCCTACAAACCGGGAGCCCAGTTCTTGTTGACCCCAGTCATGCAGGCCATCGTTTAAGTAAGTCAAAGCCCCCCAAACAAAGGGGATCAGCCCAGCAAGCCCTAGGTATAGGGGCGCCTTTGGAATTCCTCTCACGCGGGTTGCCTCAGCACGCGCGGAACTTTGAATTCCACGTTTTCAATAGCGGTCTCAACCATCTCAACGGTCACGTCGTAGTGATCGCGGAAAGCGTCGATTACTTCATTGACCAAAACTTCTGGGGCGGAGGCACCTGCAGTGATGGCGACCGATTTGATGCCCTCCAACGAGCGCCAATCAATCTCGGTCGCGCGCTGGACCAATTGGGCGTAGTTGCACCCCGCACGCGAGGCGACCTCGACCAAACGGCGTGAGTTGGAGGAGTTCGGCGCACCAACAACCAACAGCGCGTCCGACTTTGGTGCCACGGCTTTGACGGCCTCTTGTCGGTTCGTAGTGGCGTAACAGATGTCTTCCTTGTGTGGGCCAACGATAGACGGGAACCGCGCCTCAAGCGCCGCAATGATATCCTTGGTGTCATCTACCGACAGGGTGGTCTGGGTCACAAAAGCAAGGCGTTTTGGGTCACGCACCTGCACGGTGGCGACATCATCGACCGTTTCGACAAGCAAAACTTCACCTTCGGGCAACTGCCCCATAGTGCCAACTGTCTCGGGATGGCCTTTGTGGCCGATCATAATCATCTGCAGCCCGGCATCGGCATGGCGCTGTGCTTCAACATGGACCTTGGACACCAGCGGACAAGTGGCGTCGACGTAGACCATTTCGCGCTGGGCGGCTGTGAAGGGAACGGATTTCGGGACGCCGTGAGCCGAAAATATCACCGGACGATCATCCGGACATTCGTCCAGTTCTTCGACAAACACGGCCCCTTTGGCGCGCAATCCATCGACGACGAATTTGTTGTGAACGATTTCGTGGCGCACGAATACTGGCGCGCCCCATTTCTGCAGCGCCATCTCGACGATCTTGATCGCCCGGTCAACGCCGGCGCAAAACCCTCGCGGGGCGGCAAGGTAAAGGGTCAGAGGTGGCTTGTTCATTTCGCAGTCTCCATGCGGCCACAGGTAAGTCTTTTCCCCGTCCTGGTCCAGACAGGAGAGTGTCATTTCCCTGACATGAAACAGAGTTAGTGAGTACGTGTTTCAGTACCTGTCCTTAGTTAAAAAAGGCGCGGTCTGGATGTTCTGTCCAGACCGCGCCGATTTCTTCCCCCGATTGTAGTGAGTGGTGGGGGATTATTGTGCGCCAGCTGCGACGCTGCGTGGCTCCATGGGCATTTCCCGTGGGGGGCGGCCAATTACGTCGCGCAAGTCTTCAAGCTCGATGAAGTTGTCGGCCTGGCGGCGCAGTTCGTCCGAGATCATCGGCGGCTGGCTGCGAATCGTCGAAACGACCGACACACGCACGCCCTGACGTTGCAGGCTGGCAATCAGCGGGCGGAAATCCCCATCGCCCGAGAAAAGCACGATATGATCGACACGTGGTGCCAGTTCCATGGCATCGACGGTCAGTTCGATGTCCATGTTCCCCTTGACCTTCCGACGCCCCATACTGTCGGTGTATTCCTTTGCCGGTTTCGTCACCATGGTGAAGCCGTTGTAGTGCAGCCAGTCAACCAGAGGACGGATCGGCGAATACTCGTCGTTTTCAAGTAGCGCTGTGTAGTAGAAAGCACGAAGCATTTTGCCGCGGCGCATGAACTCTTGGCGCAGCAATTTGTAGTCTATGTCAAACCCCAGTGCTTTTGCGGCTGCATAAAGATTCGAGCCGTCGATGAACAGCGCTAGCCGTTCGTCTTTATAAAACATAAATAGATCCTTCCGGTACAAACCAATACGCCGGGTGTTACGTGAGTGAGTTAAAAAATAGGCGGCGCATTGATAGTTCTATAATTAGGGCTTTTAAGATGTATCGCAAGCATGCAATTCACCGAATATAGGGAGTGAAATGAGCAATTTTCCGTTGGAAGCGGTGATAGCACTTGGTGCAAATCTCAGTTTGAGAGGTTGTGAGCCCAAGGTGACACTTCAGAACGCGCTTGACGCGATTTCGCGTCATGGGGTGGTGATTCGCGCGGTCAGCCGCTTTTTTGAGACCCCGTGTTTTCCCGCTGGTGCCGGGCCTGATTACGTTAATGCGGCTGCTGTGATCGAAACGGAAAAGTCTCCGGTGGACTTGTTGCAGATCCTTCACGCCGTCGAGCACGAGTATGGCCGCGAGCGGATCCAGCGTTGGGGGATGCGAACACTGGATTTGGATCTAGTGTGCTACGGAGATCACGTGCTGCCGAACAGTGCCGAATTTGACAGGTGGCTGAAACTGCCACCAGAAACTCAAAAGAAGGAGGCTCCAGAGCAGCTCATCCTGCCGCATCCTCGTCTACAGGATCGCGCGTTTGTGTTGGTGCCGATGGCAGACGTAGCGCCGGATTGGCGCCATCCTGTGTTGGGTCGAACGGTTGCTGAAATGTTGGCGGACCTGCCTGCGGAAGAGATCGCGGCAGTAACACCCCTGTGAAACATGCATTTGCAGCATTTCTTGCTTGTCAAGGCGAGGATTCGCCCTTAGATAAACCCCTTCCTGACATGGATTCAGTAACGGAGAGCGCCCAATGGCCCGCGTGACGGTAGAAGATTGCGTAGACAAGGTACAAAACCGGTTTGAACTGGTGATGCTTGCCGCCCATCGTGCGCGTGAGATTTCCGCTGGTGCAGCGATCACTGTCGACCGTGACAATGACAAGAACCCCGTCGTTTCTCTGCGCGAAATCGCAGATGAGACCCAGAGTGCGGATGAGTTGCGCGAACGTCTGATCGAGGCCAACCAGACTCAGATTGAGGTGGACGAGCCGGAAGAAGATCAAATGGCTCTGCTTATGGGTGCAGAATCCGACAAGCCTGCGGATGACGATATGTCCGAAGAGAAGCTGCTGCGCGCTCTGATGGAGGCTCAAGGCCAGGGGTAAGCCCCAAAGACGAAGGTGCGGACCGGATGATTTCTGCAGACGACCTGATTGCGCTGGTCCGCAACTACAACCCAAAGACAAATGCTGAACGCATCGCCCGAGCTTATGAGTTCGGAAAAGAGATGCATGAAGGGCAGTTCCGCCATTCCGGCGAGCCCTACTTTACACATCCTGTAGCCGTGGCCGCCATCCTGACCGAACAGCGTCTGGATGATGCGACGATCATCACGGCGTTGCTGCACGACACGATCGAAGACACTAAGGCTAATTACAGCAAGGTGTCCGAGTTGTTTGGTGAAGAGGTCGCCAAGCTCGTTGACGGTGTCACCAAGTTGACCAACCTGCAGCTTTCAAGCCGTGAGACCAAGCAAGCGGAGAACTTCCGCAAGCTGTTCATGGCCATGTCTAAGGACCTGCGGGTCATTCTGGTCAAACTCGCTGACCGTTTGCACAATATGCGGACGATCAAGGCGATGCGCCCCGAGAAGCAAATCGTCAAAGCACGCGAGACGATGGACATTTATGCGCCACTCGCGGGCCGGATGGGTATGCAATGGATGCGCGAGGAACTGGAAGACCTTGCTTTCCGAGTCCTTAATCCCGAAGGTCGCCAGTCGATCATCCGCCGCTTTATCACTCTGCAACGTGAAACCGGGGATGTGATTCATCGTATTACGGGTGACATGCGGTTCGAATTGGAAAAGGCGGGGATCGAGGCCGAGGTTTTTGGCCGTGCCAAGAAACCCTATTCAATTTGGCGCAAGATGCAGGAGAAAGATCAGGGGTTCTCGCGCCTGTCTGATATCTATGGTTTCCGCATCATTACCCAATCCGAGGAAGACTGTTACCGAACCCTTGGCGCGATTCATCAGCGCTGGCGCGCGGTGCCTGGGCGCTTCAAAGACTATATCAGCCAGCCGAAATCGAACGGTTATAGATCTATTCACACTACTGTATCGGGGCGCGACGGAAAGCGGGTCGAAGTGCAAATCCGCACCCGTCAGATGCATGACGTGGCCGAAACTGGCGTGGCAGCCCACTGGTCGTACCGTGATGGCGTGCGTTCGGAAAACCCGTTCGCGGTTGATCCTGCCAAATGGATTGCCAACCTGACCGAACAGTTTGACAGCGAGGATGATCACGAAGATTTCCTCGAGGCCGTGAAGCTTGAGATGTATTCGGACCAGGTGTTTTGCTTCACGCCCAAGGGCGATGTAGTGAAGCTGCCTCGAGGAGCTACGCCGATTGACTTCGCGTATGCCATCCACACCCGCATCGGGCATGCCTGCGTTGGCGCAAAAGTGGACGGAATTCGAGTTCCGCTGTGGACACGGATCAAGAACGGGCAATCGGTGGATATCATTACCGCCGATGGACAGACGCCGCAGGTCACGTGGCTTGAAATCGCGGTGACAGGCAAGGCCCGTACCGCGATCCGTCGCGCTCTGCGTGAGGTCGATCGAGAGCGGTTCATCAAGCTGGGCAAAGAACTCGCCCGCTCGGGTTTTGAAAACGTCGGGCGCAAGGCCACGGATAAAGCGCTGGACACCGCCGCCAAACACCTGCGTCTCAAGGATCGCCATGAATTGTTGGCGCGCCTCGGCAGTGCCGAACTTACCGCGCACGATGTGGTTACGGCGGTTTACCCGGAACTGACCCAAGACGAAGGCGATGCAATCCCGTTGCGTCGTGCGGTGATCGGCCTTGAGCCCGGTCAGAAGTTTGACCGGGCGCCGTGTTGCCAGCCCCTGCCGGGTGAGCGCATCGTTGGTATCACTTACCGCGGTAAAGGCGTTGTGGTGCATGCGATCGACTGTGACCGCCTGTCAGAGTACGAAGGCGAGCCAGACCGTTGGGTTGACTTGCACTGGCATTCCGGGACGCACCCGGCCGTCTATGGCGTGACGCTCGATGTCACAATTGGCAATGATGCCGGTGTGCTGGGGCGTATTTGCACATTGATCGGCGAGAAAAAGGCCAATATCTCGAACCTGGAATTTGTTGACCGCAAACCTGATTTTTACCGGCTTCTGGTCAGCGTCGAACTGCGTGACCTTGAACAGTTGCACTCGCTGATGCTCATGCTGGAAGCAGAAAGCGATGTTGCTGCGGTCGAACGGTATAGAGACAGGTCTACAACCGCTGTCGCGGTTGGCTGAGAAGGGGTGATCAGGAGTGGTATTCAAGCGCCGAGATCGACGCTCGCCTGTCCAGATCGCTTCGGAATTTGTCTATCCGCGTGGCGGATGGACACGGGCATTTCACTACGTCAAACACCGTGTCCGCCGTCTGCCGGATTCGCCTGAGCGTATCGCCCGGGGTGTTGGTGTAGGTGTTTTCACGGCCTTCACGCCATTCTACGGCTTGCATTTCGTTGTAGCGGCCTTGTTGAGCCGCCTGTTGAACGGAAACCTTCTGGCTGCGCTGAGTGGTACGTTTTTCGGCAATCCGTTGACCTATGTTCCCATTGGAGTGGTGTGTCTGCAGACCGGGCACTTCATTCTGGGTGACAATTTCGAGGAAGAGGAAACGCAGGGCCTGATGGATAATTTCGTCAATGCTCTGAGCGATCTCAAAAACAACTTTCTGGCCATGTTTACCGACCGTGTCGCTGACTGGGGCGGGTTAAGCGTGTTCTATGATGAGGTGTTCTTTCCCTATCTGGTCGGTGGTGTTCTGCCGGGTCTGCTGGCCGGAGCGATCTGCTATTACCTTAGCCTGCCGTTGATCCGAACCTATCAGCAACGTCGTCGCGACCGGATCAAGGCAAAGTTCGACGAAATCAAACGTATGGCCGAAACCGAGGCTGCCGCTCCTGTGGTAAACCCACTAGGGTCGGGCCAAAGTTCGGGAAAGGAATCAAACGATGTCTGACAACCATCTGCGTTTGGGCGTAAACATCGACCATGTCGCGACAATCCGAAACGCGCGGGGTGGTGCGTATCCCGACCCTATGCGTGCGGCGAAACTAGCAGAGGAGGCCGGTGCGGATGGTATCACGGCCCATTTGCGAGAAGACCGCCGCCATATCGTCGATGCTGATATCGAGGCGCTGATGGACGCCCTGACAGTGCCACTGAATTTTGAAATGGCGGCGACCGAAGAGATGCAGAAAATCGCTCTGCGCCATAAACCGCACGCTGTTTGCATCGTACCGGAAAAGCGTGAAGAGCGTACCACAGAAGGCGGGCTTGAGGTTGCACGCGAAGAGAACAAGCTGGCGCACTACATCGCCCCTCTGCGCGAAGTCGGCTGTCGAGTATCGATCTTCATCGCGGCGGATCAGCGCCAGATTGAAGCGGCTCATCGGATCGGCGCCGAAGTGATCGAGCTGCACACTGGTGCCTATTGTGATGCCTATGTTGAAGGCCGCATGGACGCGGCCAACCGTGAGTTGGAAAGCCTGCGTGAGATGTCCGCATTCGCCCATTCACTCGGGCTTGAGGTCCACGCGGGTCACGGCCTGACCTACGACACGGTAAAACCCATCGCGGCTTTCCCCGAGGTGCGCGAACTGAATATCGGTCACTTCCTGATAGGCGAGTCGATCTTCCGCGGTCTTACTCCGGCTATAGCCGAGATGCGGCGCTTGATGGATGAGGCGCGGGCATGATTACCCCGGCGTTCATCGCAATCTGGGTTGCGTGGCTGTTTGCAGGGGGCTCTCCCGGACCGGCGACGATGGGAATTGCCGGAACAGCGATGAATGACGGGCGTCGTGCCGGATTGGCTTTTGCTTTAGGTATTTGTGCAGGCTCGGCTGCCTGGGGCATTGCCGCTGCTTTGGGCCTTTCGGCGATCATGTTGGCTAACGCCTGGGTTTTTGAAATCATTCGATATCTTGGTGTGACGTATCTGGGTTGGCTCGCCTTCAAGGCTCTGCGCCGGGCCATGACAACAGACGATGTGGCTTTGGGGAAACCTGTCACGGGATCATTGGGTGCGATCTTTGCCAAAGGTGCTGCAATTCACCTTACCAACCCTAAGGCAATTTTGAGCTGGGGCTCGATCTATGCAATCGTCGCGCCAAACGATGCCAGTCTCACGATGCTGCTCGGCTATTTTGCGATGCTTTATGCTGGATCTCTGGTGGTATTCATCGGCTATGCGTTCCTGTTTTCGTCTGAACGGATGGTACGCGCGTACAGCCGAGCGCGCAGATGGTTTGATTTCGCATTCGCAGGCTTTTTTGGCTTTGCGAGCTACAAAATTCTGACGGTGCGCCTTTCATGATCCTCGGTATCGGTACAGATCTCGCAAACATTGAGCGCATTCAGGGCACGCTCGACCGGTTTGGTGACCGGTTCCGCAATCGCGTCTTTACTGAGACCGAGCAGAGCAAAGCCGAGCGTCGCGCGGATACCGCAGGCACCTACGCGAAACGCTGGGCCGCAAAAGAAGCATGTTCCAAGGCTTTGGGCACTGGCTTGCGCATGGGTATCTCATGGAAAGATATGGCCGTAACCAATCTGCGCACCGGTCAGCCCGTCATGCACGTCACCGGTTGGGCCGCCGAGCGACTGAAAGAAATGACGCCCGACGGGCATGAGGCAATTATCCATGTCACTCTGACCGATGATCATCCGTGGGCGCAGGCCTTTGTGGTGATCGAAGCGCGTCCACTTCAAAGTCGCACCAGCTAGCCTTGACTTGCCCCCCTCGGCCCCGCATGTAGCAGTCCTACAAACCAAGGACCGGAGAGCAGTATGGCCGAGGACGTCAAAACCGGAAATCCCGTCTGGGAGACGATCAAAACCATCGTCTATGCCCTGCTGATTGCAGGCGTTTTCCGTACCTTGTTCTTTCAGCCGTTCTGGATTCCTTCCGGATCGATGAAGCAGACCTTGCTGATTGGTGACTTTCTCTTCGTTAACAAGATGGCCTACGGCTATTCCTACGCGTCATGTCCCAGTCTGATCATTCCCAGCGTCGGCCTAAACATTGATGCCAAGGACGTTTGCGGTTGGATGCAGGGTGACGACAATGACCGTATCTGGGGCGGAGATCCCGAGCGCGGCGATGTCATCGTTTTCCGCCATCCGGTTACCGGTCGTGACTACATCAAACGTCTGATTGGTTTGCCGGGCGACCGTATTCAGGTGCGCGAAGGTCAGATCATCCTGAACGGAACTCCAGTTCCTCAGCAACCTGATGGTGTTTTCACCGAAGTGGCTGCTCCGCAAGGCCCTCAAGGTTTGCGACCGCGTTGTGAGAACGGCCCTGTGGGCTTTGGTGGTGCGTGCGAAAAGTCTCGGCTGATCGAAACTTTGCCCAACGGGGTTTCCTACGACGTGCTGAACATCGGGAACCAGGGGTCTGACAATACAGGCATCTACACCGTGCCCGAAGGCCATTATTTCTTTATGGGCGACAACCGCGATAACTCGAGCGATAGCCGTTTGCCGCAATCTGCTGGCGGGGTTGGTTATGTGCCATATGAGAACCTGATCGGTCGTGCGGACCGGATCATGTTCTCGTCTGCTGGGCGGTCGATGCTGTTCTTTTGGACGTGGCGTGGTGATCGATTCTTTAAGGCGGTCAATTGAAGCTTTCGGCTGACATAAAAGCGTTCCAGCAGCGCCTGGGGTATGAGTTTGCCAACCCGGAACTGCTGGTGCGGGCGCTGACCCACGGCTCTGTTTCGTCCTCAACGCGCCCTGACAACCAGCGGTTGGAGTTTTTGGGTGACCGTGTTCTGGGCCTCGTTATGGCGACAGCTTTGCTTGAGGCCGATAAAAAGGCCTCAGAGGGTCAACTTGCGCCCCGTTTCAACGCGCTAGTCCGCAAAGAGGCTTGTGCTGATGTTGCCCGACAGATCGACCTTGGTGCGGTGCTGAAGCTGGGTCGGTCTGAGATGTTGTCTGGTGGTCGTCGAAAGCAGGCTCTGCTGGGTGATGCGATGGAGGCCGTTATCGCCGCTATCTACCGAGATGCTGGGTTTGAAGCTGCGCGCGACGTGATATTGGCGCTTTGGGGAGATCGCGTGCACTCGGTCGAAGCTGATGCGCGAGATGCGAAGACGTCTTTGCAGGAATGGGCTCAGGCACGGGGCCAAAAGCCGCCAAGCTATGTTGAAGTCAAACGTAGTGGCCCTGATCACGCACCTGTCTTCACCATCGCAGCACGTCTGCAGGATGGAGCAGAGGCGCAGGCAACGGCGGGTTCGAAGCGTCAGGCCGAACAAGCCGCAGCCAAGGCGCTGCTTGATAGTTTGGACAAGTGATCGAAAGCGCTGCGCTGTTCAAACACAGTGCGACGGTTCGCTTGTAAACCCTTCTGCCTGAAGCTCGATTTCAAACCACCCGGATAAACCCTGTCAGCCCGGTCTTTTGATGCTCAATGACATGACAGTGAAAGGCCCAGTCACCCGGATTGTCTGCGACCAGAGCAATCTCGACGACTTCGTCTTTCAACAGCAGAATTGTATCCGTGACCAAGGGTGGCAGGGTGCGCAGGTTCGAGCTCAACGGCACAAAAGCAAGCCCATGCAGGTGGATAGGATGCAGGTTGGGCGACTCGTTGCGCAACCGCAAAACATAGCTCTTACCCATCTCAAGTGTTGCCAAAGGCCCAACGCCTTGCGCTGCATCACCGGGCCAAGGCTGACGATTGATAGACCAGAAGTTGTAGCCCAACGAGCCGCAGAATCCGTTGTTTGGTTCTCCTCCTTCGGGCGTCCAGCCAAAGACGAATTCGTGCAGCTCGGCGTTTGCCAAATCAGGTTTTGCAATTGGGTTCTTTGGCAAGGGTTGCAGGTCCTGCAGGTTTCGCCTTTCAGGGCGCCCTATTGCCTGCAACTGCGTCATTGCACGAGGCGGACGACCGGGGAACTTTGCCATGAGATCGACAGTTTGACCCTCGTTGGGAGGCATCACCACCGCAAAGTCAACGCGTTGGCCGGGGCCGACGAGTAAAGGGTTTTCGGCGTTTGGCATAACAAGCTCAACATCAACAGGGTGGCCGTCCCAAGCGATGATCCGCGCCGCGCCCCCCTCAAGATGCAGCTTGTGGATGCGTGTTGTATCAGTGTTCGCAACGCGCAATCGCACCAAACTTCCGGACTTATGGTCGTAGACCGGGGCATCCTGCCAGTTGGCGGTTTGAGTATTTCCAAACGTTCCCGCCCGGGCTGCACCACGCGCTGTATAGGCTGGCAAGAACTGGTCTTGCTCGTCCAATCGGAAATCGCGCAAGTTCACCACTTGCTGACTATCGAAACCGGGGTCTTCGGCCTCGGCGATCACCATAACGCCGGTCAGGCCATGCGCCATTTGATCCATCGTCATGCAGTGGGGGTGATACCAATAGGTGCCAGCATCGGGCGGTGTGAATTCGTAGTCAAAAACCTCATCTGGGCCGATTGGCATTTGCGTAAGGTACGGAACTCCATCCATTCCATTTGAAATGCGTAATCCATGCCAGTGCATCGCAGTATACTCATTCAAGGTATTGCGAACCGGCAGTCGCATCGCTTTACCTTGTTGGCCATAGAGAACTGGGGGTGGCGCATCTTGTGAAAGGCTGACCATTCCCTGTGTGACCTGATCGCGAAGCTTAAAGGCGGCCGGCTGGATCACCAGCTCTTTGGTGCTTGCGGCCACTCCAAATCGACCAAGGCCCAAAGCGCCAGCAGCGGCACCGCTGCCCAACAGAAACTCACGACGCTTCATCACTACCTCTTAGGTTTGAAGGTCGCCTGGCTGGGTTCGGCGTGGCGCTACTTGCTCCTGCCACTGGAACCGCATGGCCGCAATGCGACAAATCCCTCTGGTCCAAAGGGTCTTTCTGCTATAGGGGTGCGCACTTGCAACCAGGATCGCATTGAACATGACCACACGCGCCGGATTTATCGCCCTGATCGGAGAGCCCAACGCAGGCAAATCCACCCTTTTGAACCGCATGGTTGGGGCCAAAGTCTCGATCGTCACGCATAAGGTTCAAACCACACGCGCCCGCATTCGCGGCGTCGCGATGGAAGGGGACGCTCAGCTGGTTTTTGTGGACACGCCTGGCTTGTTCAAACCGCGCCGGCGTCTGGACCGTGCGATGGTAGCCGCCGCTTGGGGCGGGGCCGCTGATGCGGATGTTGTTGTTCTGATGGTCGAGGCCCATCGCGGTATCACTGAGGGGGTCGAACGCATCCTCGAAGGTCTGGAAGAAATCGGGCAGGGGCGCACCATCGCGCTGGCGATCAATAAGATCGATAAGGTTCCGTCCGAGGCCTTGCTGGCGCTGACCAGTGACCTGAATGCGCGCTATCCGTTTGCAGAAACCTTCATGATTTCGGCTGAACGAGGGTATGGCGTTGACGACCTGCGTAAATGGTTGGCTGGCAAGCTACCCGAGGGCCCGTGGCTCTATCCCGAAGATCAGATTGCTGATCTACCCCTGCGCATGATCGCCGCCGAAATGACACGCGAAAAGCTGACTCTACGTCTGCATCAGGAACTGCCCTATCAGTTGACTGTCGAAACCGAAAACTGGGAAGAGCGTAAGGACGGCTCTGCCCGGATTGATCAAATCATTTATGTTATGCGCGATGGCCACAAAGGCATCGTGCTGGGCAAAAAGGGTGAGACGATCAAAGCCGTCAGCCAAGCGGCACGAGCAGAGTTGGAAGAGTTCCTTGATCGCAAGATTCACTTGTTTCTTCAGGTCAAGGTACGGCCCAATTGGCTGGAGGAATCCGAGCGCTATTCAGAAATGGGTCTGGATTTCAAAGACGGCAACGCATGACCCGTCTTACAGCCGAGTTCTGGGTTCACGCCTATCTCGCACGTCTGCGCTTTCAAGAGATCCCGGCCTTTGTTGTCGCGCATGGCGACGATACGGCGGGCGCGGTGCTTGTCAAACTCAACACTCTTGATGGTCAGGCGATCGCGTTCCAGCGTAGTTTTGATCTCATGAGCGGTGAGCGGAAATGGGTAGAGTTGTCCTCAGGCCCGGAGGTGGACGTGGACTCGGCTATCCAACGCCAGCGCAGCTTTGATCCTGACCTTTGGGTGATTGAAGTTGAAGACCGGCAGGGCCGACATTTGCTTGGTGAAGAAGGTCTGGACTAACCGCAATCGGTCTGGCGGACACAGTTTAACATTCTATTTTTATTGTGCGTTCTACCCGGAACGTTGAAGTGCTATTTCAGATTGTGCCCGTCCCTGGAAGGCTGGAAAAAATGAAAATCGTCTCGTTCGCTTGTAGCCTTGCCTATTTAATCTGGACGTTCACAGCGTTATCTGCGTTGGCACAACCCAAGCAGGGCTGGGTTTATCAACTGGATGGACTTGCCGCCTTTCAAACCGATGCCGGCTTGAGCGATGGCGGCGAGTTTTCGGCAAGCCGGGCCTTTTTGAGAGCTACCGCTCTTTACAACATGGAAGGTGGGAACTCAGCTGGGCTTTCAGCCAGTTTCGGTCGTTTCGATTACAGTTTCAGCGAAGCCGATAACCAGCCGTGGGAAGATATCCGTGATATCCGCGTGTCCGCACCGGTGAGGTTTCGCGTTGGGGAAACGGCTACCGCATTTGTATCGCCACAAGTCAGGTGGGACTATCAAAGCGGCGCCTCAGCTTCGGATGGTCGCACTTATGGTGTATTCGCAGGTATTGCTTGGAAGCTGAATGAACGCCTCACCATTGGTCCTGCATTTGGTGCGTTTTCGCAGCTCGAAGATGATGATATCGATTTCTTCCCGGCAGTATTGGTGGATTGGGATATCAATGACCGCTGGAACCTGAATACCGGTTCTGGGATTGGTGCGACCCAAGGGCCAGGGTTGACGCTCAGCTATGCACTGAACGAAGACATGAACCTATCCCTTTCTGCGCGGTCCGAAAGAATTCGGTTCAGATTGGATGATGATGGTCTGGCTCCTGGCGGGGTCGGGGAGGACAAGAGTATTCCTGTTGTTCTGGCATTTGGCTACTCCCCTAACCCGGGTATTTCGTTGAATGTGTTTGCCGGTGCCGAGCTTGATGGACGCTTAACGCTAGATGATGCGAACGGGGCTGAAATCAGTCGCCAAGACTATGATACTGCACCCTTGGTTGGCTTTGCGTTCAGGGCCAGGTTCTAATTACCTTTCAGAGCCAGCTTGCGCCTATTGCTTAGCCGGACGTCATACGCTTTTTTGCTGTGAAGACGTAACCTTACAAAAGGAACGCACGTGGATTGGCGTGATCATGGCATACTTTTAACCTCTCGCCGTCATGGTGAGACGGCGGCGATCATTGAGGTCTTTACCGAGGGCCATGGTCGTCATGCAGGTGTCGTGCGTGGGGGCACAAGCCGAAAGATCGCGCCGATCCTGCAGCCAGGCGCGCAGTTGGACGTACTCTGGCGAGCGCGGCTAGAGGAGCATATCGGAACGTTTCAGGTGGAACCGTTGCGGTCTCGCGCCGCTGCGGCGTTTTCGGGTCGGATGGCATTGGCGGGACTTAATGCAGTGGTGTCTTTGTTATCATTTTGCCTGCCGGAGCGAGAGCCGCACCCTGCGATTTACAAACAGACAGAACAATTGATGGACCTGCTCGGGCAAGACGAAATCTGGCCCTTGGCCTATCTGCGCTGGGAGTTGGCTTTGGTGGAAGAGCTTGGATTTGGTCTGGATCTTTCCGCTTGCGCAGTGACAGGGGCGACTGAGGGGCTGGTTTATGTCTCACCCAAAACCGGCAGGGCCGTGAGTGCCGAAGGGGCAGGGGAGTGGGCGGATAAGCTATTGCCGCTGCCTCCCTGTTTGCGCGGAGAAGGGGCGGCGCCGGACACCGAAATTATCCAGGGATTGCGGACAACAGGGTATTTTCTAGAGAGCAGGGTAGCGACGTCACTCGGACACCAGCCTTTGCCCGAAGCGCGAGCGCGTTTTATTGATCAGTTTGCTCGACGGCTCTGAACACCATTTCGTGCCCGTCTTCATTGCGAAGGATAAGTACTTCGCCTGATACCTCGGACTGGGTCATTGCGATAAGAGCAGCGAAGTAAAAGCCCTCGGCCTCAAGTCCGGCACAGGCAGCCCGCGTGGCGGTGAGATCAGCGATTTCGAACCAAGGGTAGGGTGCCGCCAGAGCGCCGCTATAGCTGTTGCAGGGGGCGTTGCCTTCAATTTGGCCGTCTTCGGTAAATCGCAGTAGCGCACTGGCCTCAAATGGCTGTCCGTCGATCTCTTGCAGAGCCCAAGTCTGATCCGCGGCACCATATGCGGCAACTGTCTCATCTTTGTTGCACTGAAAAAGGGTGATCAAAGGCAGTGTCAGCAGCAGGCGTATCATGGGGCGGTCCTATCGCATCCTTTGGCGTGAGGAAACGGTTAGTAAGGCAGTTCGCCGCTTATCAGCTCTTCACGGACTTCCAAACGGGGGCGCCAGTTGTACTTGGTGTCTTCGCGCACGGGTGCCCATGTCAGAGAACCGCTTGCGCGCCAAGGGTCCAGAATGATGCCGTCATACATTGAGTCCCCTTTGGCACTGATCAAAGCCGAGTGGTGGATGATCCGGAATTGTGTCGGCGGAGATGTAGCCCAGTGCAGGTCCAGTGTGCGGAAGTTTTCCTGCCGCAGACGCGTTGTCATCGCTTGGGCCCAGTCGTTGCACAGGCCTTTTTCACGAAAGCCATTGATGATCTTGGCATTGTGAACGATGGCAGAGTCGGTGACGTTCCATTCCTGCTTGAGCTGTTGGGAATAGGAATAGGCGATCGTCGCGGCCTCTCTCGCTTCGACCGGATCGACCTTAGGCCCCAGGGATTGGATGGCTTGCGCCAACTCATTTACATCGTTCTGAGTGGCAGTCGGCGGAGTGCTGGTACAGCCGCCCACGACGAGGGCGGCAAGGATCGCCCAAATTACGAATAGTCGTTTGATCATTCCGAGTGCCATTTGTTTCAAAGCGCAGGAAGCTCTAACTGGGTTCAGGCCTGAGATCAAAGGGGAAGTTGGCGCGTCGGCGGATCACAACTGACCCCACGCAGAAAAAGACCCGGCGCAAAGGCCGGGCCAGTTGGGGAAACAGGATTGCCGAAAAGTCACCCGAGCAAACGCCGTGCGATGACTTGTGCCTGAATTTCGGCAGCCCCTTCAAAAATGTTCAGAATACGCGCGTCGCACAGGACGCGGCTGATTTTGTACTCCAGCGCAAAACCATTGCCGCCGTGGATTTGCAGGCTGTTGTCGGCCGCGGCCCACGCCACGCGGGCACCTAGCAGCTTGGCCATCCCGGCCTCAAGGTCGCAACGCTGACCGTGATCCTTTTCCCAAGCTGAGAAATAGGTCAGCTGACGCGCGATCATGATCTCAACTGCCATCATGGCCAACTTGCCGGATACACGCGGGAAGTTGATCAGCGATTTGCCGAATTGCTTACGGTCCTGCGCGTATTGCATCGCGATATCCAGCGCGCTCTGTGCCACGCCGATGGCGCGGGCGGCAGTCTGGATGCGGGCGGACTCGAACGTCTCCATCAACTGTTTGAAGCCCTTGCCCTCGTCGCCGCCCAGAAGGTTTTCACCTTTGACTTTGAAGCCGTCAAAGCCCAGCTCGTATTCCTTCATGCCGCGATAGCCCAGAACCTCGATCTCGCCACCGGACATGCCGGGTGTGGGGAACGGGGCCTCGTCGGTGCCCGGTGTTTTCTCGGCAAGGAACATGGACAGGCCACGATGGTCTGTGGTGTCGGGGTTGGTTCTGGCCAGCAGGGTCATCACGTGGGTGCGTGCCGCGTGGGTGATCCATGTCTTGTTGCCGGTGATCTCATAGTCACCATCTGCGTTCTTGACCGCACGGGTGCGAAGGCTTCCGAGGTCGGAACCGGTGTTGGGTTCGGTGAACACGGCTGTCGGCAGGATTTCAGCACTGGCCAGTTTCGGTAGCCAGTTGGCTTTTTGCTCATCGGTGCCGCCTGCGATGATCAGTTCGGCTGCGATCTCGGACCGAGTGCCCAGTGAGCCAACGCCGATGTAGCCTCGCGACAACTCTTCAGAGACCACACACATCGAGGCTTTGGACAGGCCAAAACCGCCAAATTCTTCTGGAATGGTTAGGCCAAAGACACCCATCTCGGCCAGTTCCTCGATGATTTCCATCGGGATCAGCTCGTCCTTGAGGTGCCATTCATGCGCGTTCGGTTCGACCCTCTCTTGCGCGTAACGGCGGAACTGGTCGCGGATCATTTCAAGCTCTTCGTCCAGACCGGACGCGCCGAACATGGTCGCACCGGCCTGATCTTCCATCAGTTCTACCAAACGCGTGCGGGCAGCCTGAGAGTTGGCCTGAGTCATCAGTGTCTGAACTTCTGAGGATTGGAAGCCGGAAAGAGCGTCCCAACCCAGACCCATGTCCTGAAGGCGCACAACTTCGCCCTGGTTCATCGGAATACCGCCTGCGACCTGATGCAAGTATTCGCCGAACGCGATTTGGTGAAGCAGCTGTTCGATTTCACCGAATTTACCGTCGGCGTTCAGGGCTTCGGCCCAGCGTTGCATTTGCTGTAGGGACTGGTTGTAAGTTGCCAGCCACGCCAGCCCGTGAGCGGCTGTTTGGTTCGCTTCGATCAGCGCGCCAGATACGCGGTCATCGGCGGTTACCATCGCGCGAACCGACTCGCGTGCGCGCTCAAACACTGTTTCGACCGCAGGCACAGCCGCACGGGTCAGGGTCAGAAGGTCGGGCAAAATCGCGGATGTGGTCATCTGGGTCATATCCTGTCCGTCATGGGCCATGATTCACGTCTCTCCTTGGGTTGGTTGGTCATATCATGCTGCACGTGCAGCGCAAGAAAAATACGAATTACGCTAGGAAAAAGTTCAAAAATTGCTCGAACGATTTTGCAGTGCAGCGCTCGATAGGAGTGATATCACTCCACTATGACTTTGTTTCCGATGCTAACTCCGCAGGACTTATTGTTTGCTTTGGCCGTGGCCTTCGTGGCCGGATGGGTCAAAGGAATGGTGGGTTTTGCCATGCCCATGGTTCTGGTTTCAGGGCTGAGCATTTTTCTACCACCGCACCTGGCTATCGCCGGGCTGATTCTGCCGACATTGGTGACAAACGTGGTTCAGGCCTTGCGCGAGGGCGTGCCCGCGGCTGTTTCGTCCATTCGGCAGTTCCGCGTATTTCTGATCGTTGGCCTGGTATTTCTTTTGTTGGGGGCGCAGTTGGTTAGCCTCGTTCCCGCTCGAACCTTCCTGTTGATGATCGGTATTCCGGTCACTTTCTTTGCGCTGATTCAGGTGCTGGGCGCACGCTTAACGCTGAACAATCCGTCGGCAAAAATCGAAGCAACAATTGGTGCAGTTGCCGGCTTTGTAGGGGGTATGTCTGGCATCTGGGGGCCGCCAACCGTCGCCTACCTGACCGCTTTGAACACGCCAAAGGCGGTGCAAATGCGGGTGCAGGGAGTGATTTATGGGTTAGGGGCGGTAGCTTTGATGTTCGCGCATCTGGGATCAGGAATTTTCCGGGCCGAAACCGCTCCGTTTTCGGCTGCTCTGATTGTACCCGCGCTGGCTGGGATGTGGGTTGGATTGCGGCTTCAGTCCCGAATTGACCAGGCCCTGTTTCGCAAGGTGACGTTGCTTGTTCTGCTGATTGCCGGGCTGAATCTGCTGCGACGGGGCCTGTTGGGTTAGGCCCGGCTGTCTATAAACCTAAGTGTGTAGTACAGCCCCAGCATCAGGAAAAACAGGCCTGAGATATCGCCAATCAAAAACGCCACATACTCAACACGGGCGCTGCCGAATGCCATATTGGTCAGGCTGGATACCAAGAATGAGGTGATAATTCCCACGCCCATGATACAAGCCCAGCAGGGCTTGCGATCTGGCCGCGGGAACAAATCCCAACCAACCCATTTGCAGAGATAGAAAACCGCAGGAACTGTGGTGACGGCAATGGCAATGGCCATCAACCGACTGGGCAGGAAGACATCGCTGCCGCCAAGAAAGGCGAAAACTATGAACACCCCGGGCAGCAAGGCAAAGATTGCACGCCAGCCCAAGAGCCAGGCAGTCAAAACACGGACACCGTGCGGCAGAAACAGCAGGCTTGCCCGACTGGGGTATTCAGGAAAAAACACATTCTGCAGTGGCATCAGAACCTCGAACGTGAGGAACGATGCAACTACATATGCCAGAGAGGCGAAGAATGTGTCAGAGGCCCACCTGCGCACGTTGATCAACCACTGATGCGCAGATCAAGGGCGTCACTTGGGGGCATGTACGATATACCGTCCCCGGTTGGCGCTGCCGCTTTGCGACAGGTACCCTTTTTGAACCAGCGACTTCAGCGCGCGAAAAAATGTCGGGCGCGAAACGCTTTGTACAAGGGTGTGTTCTATTAGGCCAAAGGTGCGCACTTCGACGTCTGATTTGGACAATTCTTCAGCGGCATAATAAATGTCCCGCTCAACCGGAGAGAGTTGCTCCAGTCCCAGAGTCCGCTCCATGCTTTGCATGAGTTTGCGCAATTCGGTCAGTTTCGAGATTTCGGTCATATTCTACCCATCATTTTAAGTGTCGAGAGCCGCGCAGCTGCGACGAAATAGGACATGCTGTTCTGAGTGTTTTCAGCACGTCTCACCTTGACACTTACTCCCTTTATAATACACTACATATCTGATTAGGTTGCTCAATTTGCTGATATGAACGTCTGCTCGAGCCACCCCAAGGTCTTTTTAAGTTTGGTCCGGTGCATTTTTGCGCCGGACTTTTTGTCATAATGACGTCATCAAATACCCCATGCCGTGATCCCGGGCAACGCATTTGTATGCGCATTGTGCATAATACAACTTTAAGGTGATCACTTTGAGGTGAGACATCCAGTCTAAAAAGGGGGCGAATTCGCCCCCTTTTCAATTAGCCGATTGCGACGGCTTTGATGTCTTCGTCGATGAACGGCAGGTATTGCTCGAAGTTCTCTGCGAACATCTGCACCAGTTTCTCGGCTTGCTTGTCGAACGCGGCCTGATCGTCCCAGGTGCGGCGCGGGTCCAGCAGAACCTCGGCTACGCCGGGTACTGAAACCGGTACGTCAAAGCCGAAGTTAGCGTCTTTGCGGAACTCGGCGTCGCGTAGAGAGCCGTCCAGCGCTGCGGTGAGCAGGGCGCGGGTTGCCTTGATCGGCATCCGCGAGCCAACGCCGTAGGCACCACCGGTCCAGCCGGTGTTCACCAACCAGCAGGTCGCACCGTGCTGGGCGATCTTGTCCCGCAACAGGTTGCCATACGCCTCGGGGCGACGGGGCATGAACGGCGCACCGAAGCAGGTCGAGAATGTTGGCTGAGGCTCAGTAATGCCACGTTCAGTCCCGGCAACTTTCGAAGTGAAGCCGGACAGGAAGTGATACATCGCCTGTGCCGGTGTCAGTCGCGCGATCGGAGGTAGCACACCAAATGCATCGCAGGTCAGCATGATGATGTTCTTTGGGTGGCCGCCCAGAGCGCTGCTGGAGGCGTTCGAGATATACTCGAGCGGGTAGGCGCAGCGCATGTTAGCGGTCAGCGAGTCGTCGTCGAAATCCAATTCCTTGGTTTCGGGGTCAAAGACCATGTTCTCGATCACGGTGCCGAACTTGCTGGTCGTCGCGTAGATTTCCGGCTCGGCCTCGGCGTTCAGGTTGATGGTCTTGGCATAGCAACCACCTTCGAAGTTGAAGGTGCCGCGATCAGACCAGCCATGCTCGTCATCACCGATCAGGGTGCGGGCAGGATCGGCGGACAGGGTTGTCTTGCCGGTGCCGGAGAGGCCAAAGAACACGGCGGTGTCGACCGGATTGCCAACGGCGTGGTTGGCCGAGCAGTGCATCGGCATCACACCTTTTTCAGGCAGCATGTAGTTCAGCAGGGTGAAAACAGATTTCTTGTTCTCACCTGCGTACTCGGTGCCACCGATCAGAATCATCTTGCGATCAAAGTTCAGCGCAATGACGGTTTCACTGCGACAACCGTGCTTGGCAGAATCAGCCTTGAAGCTGGGGCAGTTGATGATGGTAAAGTCGGCAATGAACTCGTTCAGATCTTCACGATCCGGACGGCGCAGCAGGTGACGGATGAACAGGTTGTGCCAAGCCAGCTCAGTGACCATGCGCACGTTGATTGAATAGGCTGGGTCCGCACCGCCAACAAGATCCTGCACAAAGTAATCACGCCCCTTCATGTGCTCGAGCATGTCGGCATAAAGGGCGTCAAATCCTTCGGGGCTCATCGCGGCGTTGTTTTCCCACCAGATGGTGTCCGCGACGCTGTCAGTTTTGACAACGTGTTTATCCTTGGGCGAGCGACCAGTGAACTTGCCGGTGGTAACCAAAAAGGCCCCGCCGTTGCCAAGTGTGCCTTCGCCGCGCTTCAGCGCTTCTTCGATCAGCGCCGGTTCCATGAAGTTGTAATAGACATTTCCGAGACCCTCGATGCCCTGATCTTCGAGGCGGAATTGCGGGTTAACCCGTCCAGATGTCATGTGTGTCTTCTCCTGTGGCGGCGCTGCGGCAGTTGGGCCACGTGCGCTCTTGGGGCAGTGTGCCGGGAAAGTCCGGCGGCTGGGCGCGTCTTATCACGGTCATTTAGGGCATGAACAGGACGGTTTGGCGCAGTTAGCGCAACCAAGTACAGGTTTAGCGCCATCAAGGATTTTCTGTCCGAAAACAGGGCACTTTTCCGCCTGCATTAACGGCTTTTTTGCCGCAACTGTGTGACAACAATCGCACGATTCGCAGATACGGATTGATTCGCGGCCATAAAAACGCCAAAAATGCCCTACTAATAAGAGAAATATTGCGTGAGTGAGCAGGAATAGGGGTACCCCCGATGTCAAAGATTGCACTGGTGGACGACGACAGAAACATTCTGACGTCCGTATCCATGACCCTCGAGGCAGAAGGATTCGAGGTAGAAACGTATAACGATGGGCAGGCAGCCCTAGACGCATTCAACAAAAAACTCCCTGATATGGCTGTGCTGGATATCAAGATGCCGCGTATGGACGGCATGGATCTCTTGCAGCGGCTGCGCCAGAAAACTCAGATGCCCGTCATCTTTCTAACGTCCAAGGACGATGAGATCGACGAAGTTCTGGGTCTGCGCATGGGCGCTGATGACTATGTGAAGAAACCCTTTTCGCAGCGTTTGCTGGTTGAGCGCATCCGCGCCTTGTTGCGCCGGCAAGAGGCGACCTCGGGCGATGTTACGAATGCCACCTCCGGCGACACCAAAGTGATGGAACGTGGTGAATTGCGGATGGATCCACTGCGCCATGCGGTTTCGTGGAAGGGAGCGGACGTCTCTTTGACCGTGACCGAGTTCTTGTTGCTTCAGGCACTGGCGCAGCGTCCGGGTTTCGTCAAAAGTCGGGATCAGCTGATGGATGTGGCATATGATGATCAGGTCTATGTCGACGACCGAACCATCGACAGCCATATCAAGCGTTTGCGCAAAAAGATGCGTGCCGCCGACCCAGAGTTTTCGGCCATCGAAACACTCTATGGTATCGGCTACCGTTACAACGAAGAATAAGCAGCCGCTTTCAAAGGGGTAAACTGGTCTCGTGCGCGATACGGAACATGCCAGCGAAATGCGGGACGTGGATGTCGTTCTTGGGGATGATTGGGTCATCCCGCAGGATCCCGAGTCTGCAGAGCTGCGGGCTTCACGTCGGAGCCGCAACCTGTTCTCGTTGCGTGGCTCACCCCTCGCGCGGAAAATTATAACCTTCAATCTGATTGCGCTGGTGATCCTCGTTACGGGTCTGCTCTACTTGGATGATTCCAGAGAAGAGCAGGTTCAGCAAACTGCGCGTAACCTGATTGGCGATGCTCAATTGGTCAGCAACGTGTTCGAAGCACAGCTGCGCCAAAATACCTCCGGCCCACCGCAAGATGCCGCTGTTCTAGATGTGCGTGATACTCTTGCCGGTCTTAGCCTGCCCGAAGGCGGTGAAGTCTTTGTTTACGATGGGGGCGGCACCCTGATCGGGTGGACGCGTGGCGCGTCGACGTCTTCACAAATGCCGGTCCTCCTCAGACCTGACACCGAATTGCAGACAGGAAGCACGCTGATCAGCGATGCGCTGAATGCTGTCTGGACTGGACTGTCCAAGGTCTTTGCCCGTTCGGATCCTGGCGACGCGCCAACTCTGGCGCAGCGGGTCCAGGAGATTATTCCCGAAGCCCTTTTGGGTCAGATGCAAGTTCAGGCCGTGAAAGATGAGATCGGACAAACGGTCATCGTAGCAGCGGCTCCGATCCTTCAGGAAGGCTTGCCGGTTGGTGCCGTCGCAATGGCTGGTCCCGCCGGTGAAATCGATGCATTGGCTCGGCGTGAGCAGGAGCGAATTCTGCAAATGTTCGTTGTGGCTCTGCTTGTATCTGTAGGTCTTAGCCTTGTGCTGGCATCGACCATTGCCAACCCACTCGCCGACCTGGCAGCTGCTGCCGAGATGGGCAAGGATCGCGGAGCTGGCGTAAACCCCGGCCGTATTCGCATTCCGGATCTCAGTGCCAGGCCAGACGAAATCGGTCGTCTCAGCAGCGCTTTGAGGGGCATGGTGACAGCGCTCTACAACCGTATTGATGCGAACGAACAGTTTGCAGCCGACGTTTCGCATGAGATCAAAAACCCACTGGCCAGTTTGCAATCGGCCGTGGGTACACTGCGCATGGTTAAGCGTGAGGATCAGCGTGACAAGCTGATGGGTGTAATTGAACATGATGTGCGACGGCTGGATCGTCTGGTCAGTGACATCTCAAACGCGTCCAGGCTGGATGCGGAACTGGTCAAGGAAGAGGAACAGCCCTTCGACCTGCTCAAACTGCTTGATAACCTTGGACAGTACTTGGGTGAAGACGCTCGCGCCAAGGGCATCGACTACATCACTGACCTGCCTTCAAACTCAATTATTGTGAATGGCCTCGAGGCGCGCCTTGCTCAGGTTTTCGTAAACCTGATCACAAACGCGATCTCCTTCTGTGAAGAGAACGATGCAATTCGAGTCTGGGTGAGACGGAGGGAAAACCGGGTTCTTGTCGTGGTCGAAGATACGGGCCCAGGTATTCCCGAGCAGGCGTTGACCAAAGTGTTCACGCGTTTTTACTCACAGCGCCCGGCCGAGCATTTCGGCAACAATTCCGGGCTTGGATTGGCGATTTCAAAGCAGATTGTTGAAGCTCATGGTGGCGTGATCTGGGCTGAAAACATCCGGCCGACCGAGGCTGACATCACCTCCGATCCACTTGGCGCACGCTTTGTGGTGGGGCTGCCAGTTTAAGGTCATGAGTGTTCAGGCGCTCGCAGACATCCAGAACCAAGACAGCGCTATTGTCCACGGAACTTGCGTTTCGGTGGCAGGGCAAGGGGCGCTAATTGTTGGTCGCTCGGGATCGGGTAAGTCTGGTCTGGCCCTGCAAATGATGGCTCTGGGAGCAGGGTTGGTCGCTGATGACAAGGTTCGGTTGCGCATGGCCGGCGGAAACGTACTAGCTGATGCACACCCCAACATTGAGGGTCTAATTGAAGCGCGCGGCATAGGTCTTTTGAAAGCAGAGCCTGCCGGACCAACGCCAATCGCTTTGGTCGTGGACATGGATCGGAGCGAACCGGCGCGCCTTCCGAAACACGAATCGATAGTGACTCTGAGGCAAACTGTTCTCTTGCTTCGGGCCGCCGCGGTCCCCAATTTAGCTGAAGCACTTATGCAACTTTTAAGAATGGGGCGATTGGACCCGGAGTGTCCCAACACATGAAACCACAACGGCGCATCGTTCTTGTTACAGGCCCTTCTGGGGCGGGTCGATCAACGGCAATTCGTGTTCTTGAGGACTTGGGTTTCGAGGCGATCGACAACTTGCCCATGGGCTTGTTGTTGCGTCTTCTTGAGGGGCCGCAAAGCGATCGACCAATGGCTTTGGGTATAGACACCCGCAACAGAGACTTCTCGACAACAGGGTTTATCGAACTTGCGGTCAAGCTTCGGCGAATGGAGGAGGTCGACCTCGCGACACTCTACCTCGATTGCAGTGACGAGGTGTTGTTGCGCCGCTTCTCTGAGACACGCCGCCGACATCCGGTCGCGCTTAACTCCAGCCCTGAAACAGGCGTTCTGCAAGAAAAGGAACTTCTGGGGCCCATCCGAGAAATTGCAGATACCCTGATCGACACCAGCCCTCTGAATGTCCATCAACTCCGAGAAGAGGTTGAGCGCTGGTTTGCGCCTCAGGGCGGACGGCACCTTGCGGTATCGATCGAGTCTTTTTCCTACAAACGCGGCCTGCCGCGCGGGCTGGACATGGTGTTTGATTGCCGTTTTCTAGCGAACCCATACTGGCGCCCCGAACTACGGGCTGAAGATGGTCGAAACCCGGACGTGGCGCACTATGTTCAGTCGGATAGCAACTATGCGCCGTTCTTCGACCGCGTTGTGGATCTGTTGAAACTGTTGTTGCCCGCCTTTCGGGCTGAGGGCAAAGCGCACCTTTCAGTCGCCTTTGGTTGTACCGGAGGGCAACACAGATCGGTGGCAATGGCGGAAGCGGTTGCAAAGGCCCTTGCAGAGGAGGGGCAGCAAGTGGCAATTAGGCACCGCGAAATGGAACGTCGATCGTTGAATGTGAGGCCGGATTGATCGGGATCGTACTCGTAGCACATGGCGGACTGGCTAAGGAGTACTTGGCCGCGATGCAGCATGTGGTCGGAAAGCAACCCGGCGTGTCCGCAATCTCGATTGATGCGGACCATGATCGCGACGCGAAGCAGGCT
Organism: Ruegeria sp. BE9; assembly: GCF_056538765.1. Classification (NCBI taxonomy): domain Bacteria; kingdom Pseudomonadati; phylum Pseudomonadota; class Alphaproteobacteria; order Rhodobacterales; family Roseobacteraceae; genus Ruegeria; species Ruegeria sp. BE9. The sequence continues at coordinate 72,347 of NZ_JBQFTS010000012.1, forward strand.
GAAATTTGCGCGGCCGCTGACAGTGTCGACGTCGGGGATGGCGTAGTTGTGGTGACCGATCTTTTTGGCGGCAGCCCGTCGAATCTTAGCTTACGAGCCTGCGCACCGCAGGATCGGCGCATCCTTTATGGCGCAAATCTACCTATGTTGATTAAATTGGCCAAATCTCGCCACTTGCCAATCGGGGATGCCGTGCGGCAGGCGATGGAGGCTGGACGCAAATATATCAATGCGCAAAATGTGACGTTGGAAGAAGATCGGACCGATTAAGAATGACCAACCGAAGCTTGAAAATCATTAATGAAAAAGGTCTGCACGCTCGGGCTTCCGCCAAGTTGGTCGAGGTGGTCGAGGGCTTTGATGCGCAGGCCGAAGTCTCTAAAGACGGACTTTCTGCATCAGGGGACAGCATAATGGGTCTTTTGATGTTGGCAGCCTCACGCGGAACGACTATTGACGTCGAGACGTCCGGACCGGATGCTGAGGCGTTGGCAGATGCGTTGGAAACCTTGGTGAACGACAAGTTCGGGGAAGGGTTCTGACGGCATCCTTTTCGATACGAAAAACGGGAAGACCAGGAATTGGCGGAAACGACGCACGATACCAAGACAGGCCCGGTTGTGGATGGTGCCGAAGATCAGGGCGAAGTCTACGATCGTAGAACCCTGACTTATGCAAATTCGTTTGACGACGCTTGGACCTCGACTGCCATTCGCGCCATTGAATGGTGCACGGGCAAACTGACCATTCTTAGAATGGTTAACAAATTCGAGAAGAAGAACGAGTACTATCGCGGCCAGCGTTTCTGGGGCGGTGCGCTTGAGGTGATGGGCATCAACCTGACCACGCCGCAGGAACAGATCGCGCGTATTCCGAAAAGCGGCCCTGTCGTTGTGGTTGCTAACCACCCACACGGTATGGTCGATGGTATGATTCTGGCCGAGCTGATTGGGCAGGTGCGCAGCGACTATCGCATCCTGACGCGATCGGTGCTGACAGGTCTGGATGAAGCAGCCACTTCGTTTATGATTCCGGTACCATTTCCGCACGACCCGGAAGCGCAGAGCAAAATGCTTGAGATGCGTGGCAAGGCTATGGACCACCTGAAAGAGGGTGGCGTCGTGGCGCTGTTTCCGTCTGGTGTCGTTATGTCATCAGATGATTGGTTCGGCCCTGCCCAAGAGCGTGAATGGAATGTTTTCACTGCTAAGATGATCCGCCGATCTGGTGCTCAGGTTGTACCGATTTTCTTCCCGGGCAGAAACTCACGCGCGTATCAAATAGCGAATAAGCTATCCCCGATCCTGCGGCAGGGGCTTTTGCTGCACGAGATCGTCCGGTCTTGCAACAAGCCTCAGTCCCCGGTCATTGGTGACCCCATTTCTGATGAGGATATGCAGTTACTCGAGCGCGATCCACGCGGCTTCATGGCGTGGCTCCGGAAGCACACCATGGCGTTAAGCGAGTCTCTTAAGCCCTGACCCATTAGAGATCTGGAGAGAGTTAAGAATGAGGGGTCTTGGCCCCTCTTTTTTGTTACCGGGTTGGTACGGGTACTTCGCCGCGATAATCATAGAAGCCGCGGTCAGTTTTTCGGCCAAGCCAGCCTGCTTCGACATACTTTGTCAAAAGTGGACAGGGGCGATATTTTGTATCGGCCAATCCGTCATGCAGCACGTTCATAATTGCCAGGCAGGTGTCTAAGCCGATGAAATCCGCCAGCTCTAACGGTCCCATAGGATGGTTTGCACCCAGCTTCATTGATTGGTCGATGGACTGCACGTTGCCGACGCCTTCGTAGAGGGTATAGACCGCCTCATTGATCATAGGCATCAGAATTCGGTTCACGATGAAGGCGGGAAAGTCCTCAGCGCTTGCAGCGGTTTTTCCAAGATTGTCTACAACTGTCTTGCAGGTCTTGAATGTCTCTTCATCAGTTGCGATGCCGCGAATGAGTTCCACCAACTGCATCACCGGCACCGGGTTCATAAAGTGAAAGCCCATGAAACGTTCGGGGCGGTCAGTGCGGCTGGCGAGTCGTGTGATCGAGATCGACGAGGTGTTGGATGTGAGAATCGTATGCGGCAACAAATGAGGCTGCAGATCCTCAAAGATCGCCTGTTTGACTGTCTCACGCTCGGTAGCAGCTTCGATCACCAGATCTGTTTGTCCCAATTGCGGCAGCTCAAGCGTGGTTTTTATCCGCTTCAGAGCGGCCTGCATGGCATCCTCAGCGATTTTCCCGCGTGATACTTGGCGCGCCATGTTGCCTTCAATCGTCGCCAAGGCTCCGTTTAGGGCGTCTTGGTTCACATCGTTGAGCAGAACATCATATTCCGCCAAAGCCAGGACGTGGGCGATACCGTTGCCCATTTGGCCTGCGCCAATCACTCCGACTGATTTTACATCCATGTTCTGGTGCCTCTGTGTCACGGGATACGGCGACACTATCGGCAGATCGGGTCGGGCGGCAAGGGGATCCGGTCGTTCGATTTTGCTTCAAATGCGCACATTAGGGAAATCGCAAGACTTGCGGCCGCAAGATGGCACCGGGTGAAAATATGGGTGAGTGATATGAGCTATCATCAAACAGGCTCGGGGCGACCCGAGGATGCCGTTTGCCAATACGGCGGATCACAGCTTTGGTTCCGTGGGCCAGAACGGTCATTGGACGCGCCTTACGTCGCGTGCGTTGGTGGAGACGAAACGTTCGGTCGGTTTGTTGATCGGCCATTCGCTGCCGTATTGGAAGGCAAACTGGATCGGCGTGTGTTGAATTTTGGCAGTTTGTTCTGCGGGCTAGATGCCTTGTGTAGCGACTCGGGGTTGTTGAGTATTATGGACGGGGCAGATCTCTGTGTGCTGCAAACTCCAGGTGTTCTGTCCCAATCCAACCATTTCTACAGAGTGCACCACAGGCGCAATGATCGGGTCGTGGCGCCCACGCCGGAGTTAATCTCGTTGTATCCCGAGGTCGACTTTGCTGATGTGCATTTCGTGTGCCACTTGGTGTCTTTGCTTCGCAAGCAAGAGGATTCGAGGTTTGAGGTGGTTGCCGAAGAACTCCGCCGTAGTTGGGTCTACAAGGTTAGTGGCCTTTTAAGGCGGGTACAGACACCGGTCGTGCTATTGGCTCTCCGCGTTCTTAGGGATCAGGTTGGCGAAGGGGCAAGCATCGAGGTTTCAGATCAGATGCTTGAAGACGTACGACCGTTAAGCGCCGACTGTGTGCGGGTGGCAGAACATGTTTCGGGCCAATCGGAAGAGCTTGAAGACATGTTGTTCGGAACCCTGCAGCAACCCATGGCAGAACACATGATTGGGCCGGCGGCCCATATGTCGATTGCTCAGTCTTTGATTGGGCCGGTCAGCAACCTGAAATGAAAAAGGCCCGCGTTCATAGCGGGCCTTTTCCGATTAGACTGTGTTTTTGATCAGCCGAGTTTCTCGGTGAGTTCCGGCACGGCCTGGAACAGGTCAGCAACCAGACCGAAGTCGGCAACCTGGAAGATCGGTGCTTCTTCGTCTTTGTTGATCGCAACAATGACCTTCGAGTCTTTCATACCGGCCAAGTGCTGGATCGCGCCCGAGATGCCGACAGCGACATACAGGTCAGGTGCAACAACCTTACCGGTCTGACCCACCTGCCAGTCGTTCGGAGCGTAGCCCGAGTCAACCGCAGCGCGCGACGCGCCAACGGCCGCGCCCAGCTTGTCGGCCAGTGTTTCGATCAGTTTGAAGTCCTCTTCCGAGCCAACACCACGGCCGCCCGAAACAACGACGCCAGCCGAGGTCAGTTCCGGACGGTCGCTTTCAGCAACCTTGTCCTCGACCCACGACGACAGACCTTCCGAACCCGGAACCGAAACGGTTTCAACTGGGGCCGAACCACCTTCACCCGCAGCGTCAAAGCTGGCGGTACGCAGGGTGATGACTTTCTTGGCGTCCGAAGACTTAACGGTTTGGATCGCGTTACCCGCATAGATCGGACGCTCGAAGGTCGAGCCGTCAACCACGCCGGAGGCATCTGAGATCACCATCACGTCAAGCAGCGCAGCAACGCGCGGCATCACGTTTTTGGCGTCGGTGGTGGCGGGCGCAACGATGTGCTCATAGCCATCGGCCAGCGACACGATCAGAGCTGCGGTCGATTCTGCCAGGCGGTGACCCAGCGACGCATCTTCGGCAACCAGAACCTTGGATACACCGTCGATCTTGGCAGCGGCCTCACCGGCAGCAGCGGCAGAACCACCTGCGGCCAGAACGGTCACGTCACCCAGTGCCTTTGCGGCGTTGACGGCCTTGGCGGTGGCGTCCAGCGACAGCTCACCATTGTTGACTTCAGCGAGAAGAAGAACAGCCATTACACAGCCCCCGCTTCTTTGAGTTTCTCGACCAGCTCGTCGACCGAGCCCACGACGATACCGGCGGCACGTGCCGGCGGCTCTTCGGTTTTGACGACTTCCAGACGCGGAGTGACGTCGACGCCATAATCGGCGGCGGTCTTCTCATCCAGCGGCTTTTTCTTCGCCTTCATGATGTTCGGCAGCGACGCATAGCGCGGCTCGTTCAGGCGCAGGTCAACGGTCACGATGGTTGGCATCTTGACGCTGATGGTCTGCAGGCCGCCGTCAACCTCACGGGTGATCTTGGCGCTGTCGCCTTCGATATCCAGCTCGGACGCGAAGGTGCCTTGCGACCAGCCCAGTAGAGCCGACAGCATCTGGCCGGTGGCGTTCATGTCGTTGTCGATAGCCTGCTTGCCCGCCAGAACGATGCCCGGCTGCTCTTCCTCGACCACTTTGGCCAGGATCTTTGCAACGGCCAGAGGCTCGATGTCGGTGTGGACGTCGTCAGCAGCAACGACCAGGATTGCGCGGTCCGCGCCCATGGCCAGTGCGGTACGCAGAGTTTCCTGCGCCTGCTTTACGCCGATCGAAACGGCAACAACTTCGTCTGCCTTGCCCGCTTCTTTCAGGCGGATCGCTTCTTCCACAGCGATCTCGTCGAACGGGTTCATCGACATTTTGACATTGGCGAGATCGACACCGCTACCGTCCGCTTTAACGCGGACCTTCACATTATAGTCAATCACGCGCTTTACAGGCACGAGTACCTTCATTTTGCGCTTGCTCCTCACAAAAAACGGTAAGCCGCGTAGCGACTCCACCAATGCTCTCGGACGACTGAATAGCGTCTCAATCCATGCTGCAACAGGGCAAAATCGTCACGTCATGGGCTTGGGACGTCGCGTTTCGTTTTTTTTGATACGCTGGCCCGCAAGAAAGTTGCTGGGCCAACGGTAGTTTTGGGGATTCTCGCTCGAATTCTATGTCGCGGCAGTGAGCAAAGAATTCTTGGCCTCAATCAGCGGTTTGCACCTGGAACCCACAGCACATCGCTCGTGCCGTTCTCGTTGGCGCAACGAGCAGCAACAAAGAACCAGTCACTTAGGCGGTTGAGATACTTCACCGCCACGCCATTGACGGGCTCCATGTTGGTCAATTCAACCGCTAGCCGCTCGGCCCGGCGTGAAACGGTGCGACAGACGTGCAGATGTGCAGCCAATCGGGATCCACCGGGCAGGATAAAGCTGCGCAACGGTTCCAGCGTTTCATTCATGACGTCGATTTCGGCCTCAAGCCGATCTATCTGAGATGCAACAACACGAAGAGGTGGGTAATCGGCTTCGGCGTCTTTTTCCATGTCAGGGCGGCAGAAGTCCGCACCCAGATCGAACAGGTCGTTCTGAATGCGCGATAGGGCAGCTTCGACTTCGCCTTTGGCCTCAGTGCGCGCGACGCCGACAAAAGCGTTGAGTTCGTCCACAGTTCCGTATGCCGCTACCCGGCCGGAGTACTTGGCGACCCGCTCTCCATTGCCAAGCGCTGTCTTCCCGTCATCGCCTGTACGGGTGTAAATCTTGTTCAGTACGACCATTTACTGTGCTCCTTGTCCACGCAGCCAGACGTAGAGCACGATCAATACGACGGCAATGAACTGGAACAAGATACGCAACTGCATCATCTTGTTGCTCTTCAGAGCAGCGCTTTTACCGCTCTTTCCAAAATTCGAGATGCCAATTGCGAGCACGACGACGACCGCCGCCATGGCCAACAATAAAACGACCATTAGTAGGTCCATGGGTACACCGTCCGCGTTTCGTTTTCCCTAGACAACCATCTAGCCCTATGGACGTGAAAAGCGAACGGGTAATTTCGCCTCAGACGTCTGACAGGATGCGATCGATGGTGCGCGTCGGCAGGATGCGGCGGAGGTATCCGGCGATGTAGGTCGGAGTCGTGACATAGTATCTGGCTCGGGGGCGTTTCGAACCGACCGCATGGGCCAGCTTGTCTGTAACAGCGGATGCAGGCAGCTCGAACCTGTCAGGGCCCGAGGATTCGTATAGTCTTTTCAATAGCGTTGCTTCGTATCGATGACGGAGAGCCGATGCTTGCCAGTCGATAAACCGTTCGAACATAGGGATCGAGTTTTCGCGGATTTTCGAGGTAATGGGACCGGGCTCGATCAGGATGACTTTGATGTCAGTGTCGGCGAGTTCCAGACGCAAGGTATCGGTCAGCCCTTCGACTGCGTATTTTGTTGCCACGTAGGCGCCGCGCCACGGATAGGCCACCAATCCCAAAACCGAAGAGTTCTGAACGATTCGCCCGTGCCCCTGTGCCCGCATGACTGGAATCACCTGCCGAGTCAGTTCATGCCAGCCAAAGAAGTTCGCCTCGAAAATCTGGCGCAGGCCATCTGTCGGCAAATCCTCAACAGCACCAGGCAGACCATGAGCGCCATTGTTGAACAGGGCATCCAGTGTCCCGCCAGTCACTTCGAGAACTTCTGCCAGCCCGGTCGCGATACTTTCGGCATCAGTGTAGTCGATGCGTGGGCTTTCAAAGCCCTGCGCGCGCAACCGGTCACAGTCCCTTTGTTGACGGCAGGACGCGAACACCTTCCATCCTCGGGCGCGCATTCCATGAGCCGCATCCAGACCAATTCCAGACGAGCAGCCGGTGATAAGGATTGTTTTCTGCATGTTCTTCCTGAAGTTGAACCTAAGCCATAGCTATTGCGAGGTTCGGATCAGGACAATGACAGCAAAGCGTCAGTTTGTTGTTTTTCGAACCAATGAGGCTGAAATCCATCCAACCTGTTGCTCTGGCAACACGCGCAGGCGCAACCAGCCGGTGCCGGATTCGCTCAGGACCTCGACTTTTTGGCCAATGGTCGCTTTGCCGATAATTGGATAGATGGTGCCGGGGCCATCGCGCATATTCACACGGGTGCCTGAGATTTCGCGGATGTCCTTTTTCGGCTCGGGAATCGCTGGTGTCTCAGAGATTTCTTCCTGTCCAGCGACGGGTTCTTGTTGCAACCCGGTTATACCGTCCTCGAGCGAAGCAAGGGTAATATTGGCACTTTGATCGTCGAAAACCGAAAGGCCGGAGAAGGAGCCTAAGCTCGCGGTTTCGGCTACGATCTCGATGATCTCTTCGCTCGCGGGTTCAGGCTGTATGCGGGCAGGCGTCCGTGCCGCGACGTTGGTCACAAGTTCTTCGGCACGAGTAGGTGCAACGGATGGCGTCGGAGCAGCGGCAACACGAACAGGTTGCTCGGCACGCAGGCCGCGCGGTTCAAATTCCGGACCTCCGCTCATTACATAAAAGCACCATCCGAGTGCGGCGAAAGTCATAACAATAAGGCGCGTCATGGCGCATCCCCCGGTAATCGCAAGAAACTAGAAAAAGGCAGCATTCTAATCCGTTAATCTTAGCATATTTTTATGCTCGAGTCGAAAAACGGGGGAAATCGGGGGGTTGCCTCCCCCTGTTGCAAAAAGCGCCACTTGTCCCCAGCAAAATATGCGCTGATTGCTTTACCAAGGCGCGCTTGCGGCGTATCACATCATGTATGAACGATACGATCGACGACCCCAACATGGAGGCCCCCGAAAATGGGGGCGAGGTAGCCGAACCGCTGCGCCGAGCGATTGGCGAACGCTATCTGACCTATGCGCTGTCCACTATTATGCACCGGGCGCTGCCGGATGCGCGGGATGGTTTGAAGCCGGTTCACCGGCGAATCCTATACGCGATGCGAGAGTTGCGACTCAGCGCGACGGGTGGGTTCCGTAAGTCTGCCAAGATTTCCGGCGACGTGATGGGCAACTATCACCCGCACGGTGACGCGGCGATTTATGACGCGATGGCGCGTCTGGCTCAGGACTTCAACGTCCGTTACCCGCTGGTCGACGGGCAGGGGAACTTTGGCAACATCGACGGCGATAACCCGGCGGCCTCGCGATATACCGAGGCGCGGATGACCATCGTTGCCGAGGCGCTGCTCGAGGGTCTGAACGAAGACGCCGTCGACTTCCGCGACAACTATGATGGCACGCTGACTGAACCGGTCGTGCTGCCTGCTCAGTTCCCGAACCTGTTGGCCAACGGTGCCAGCGGTATTGCGGTTGGCATGGCAACGAACATTCCGCCGCATAACATCTCTGAGTTGTGTGACGCCTGTCTACATCTAATCAAGACACCGGACGCGCGCGACGACACGTTGCTGAATTACGTACCCGGTCCGGACTTCCCAACCGGTGGCATTATTGTAGAACCGCCCGAGAACATCGCGCAGGCCTATCGCACCGGGCGCGGGTCCTTCCGTCTGCGCTGCAAATACGAGGTCGAGGATCTGGGTCGCGGTCAGTGGCAGATCATCGTCACCGAGATCCCCTATCAGGTTCAGAAATCCAAGCTGATCGAAAAGATCGCCGAGCTGATCCAGACCAAGAAGATCCCGATCCTAGCCGATGTGCGCGACGAATCCGCCGATGACATCCGCTTGATCCTTGAGCCGCGTTCCAAAAACGTGGACCCCGAGGTGCTGATGGGCATGCTTTACCGCAACTCGGACCTTGAGGTGCGGTTCAGCCTGAATATGAACGTGCTGATCGACGGGGTAACGCCCAAGGTCTGCTCGATGAAGGAAGTGCTGCGCGCGTTCCTTGATCACCGGCAAGAAGTGCTGCTGCGTCGTTCGCGTCATCGTTTGGGCAAGATCGATCACCGTTTGGAGGTCTTGGAGGGCTTTATCGTTGCCTTCCTCAACCTCGACCGTGTGATCGACATCATCCGCTATGACGACGATCCCAAAGCTGCCTTGATGCGCGAGGATTGGGGCATTGACCACGTCCGTGCGACCAACGAAGCCGATTACGTCTCACCCAAGCCGGGTGAGGGCGAGCTGTCCGAGGTGCAGGTCGACGCGATCCTAAATATGCGTCTGCGCTCCTTGCGCCGTCTGGAAGAAATGGAGCTTGTCCGCGAACGCGACGCGTTGATGGAAGAGCGTGCCAATCTCGAAGATCTGCTGGCCGACGAGGGCCTGCAGTGGGCCAAAATCGCCGAGCAGTTGAAAGAGACCAAGAAGACCTTTGGCAAAGACTACGAAGGCGGTGCCCGCCGGACCCAGTTTGCCGAGGCCGGTCAGGTCGAGGAAGTTCCGCTGGAGGCGATGATCGACAAAGAGCCGATCACGGTCGTCTGCTCTCAGATGGGTTGGATCCGCGCCATGACCGGTCACATCGACCTGAAGCGCGAACTGAAGTTCAAGGACGGCGACGGTCCGCGGTTCATCTTCCACGCGGAAACAACCGATCGTTTGCTGGTGTTTGCCTCAAACGGCCGATTCTACACGATCAGCGCAGCGAACCTGCCTGGCGGTCGGGGAATGGGCGAGCCGCTGCGCTTGATGGTTGATCTGCCAAACGAAGCGCAGATCATTGATATCCTGATCCACAAGCCGGGTCGTAAGTTGTTGGTAGCCTCGGATGCGGGCAATGGTTTTATGGTGCCCGAAGATGACGTGCTGGCCCAGACCCGCAATGGCAAACAGGTTCTGAACGTCAAAGGCGACGAAACTGCGATGATCTGTAAGCCGATCGATGGCGATCACGTGGCTGTGGTGTCTCAGAACGGTAAATTCCTGGTCTTCCCGACCGAGGAGTTGCCCGAGATGACCCGAGGCAAGGGCGTGCGTTTGCAAAAATACAACATGGCACGTGGGCGTCAGGGTACGCTGGAGCTGGATGGCGGGCTGTCCGACCTTACGACCTTTAACTGGGAAGAAGGTCTGAAATGGTCGATGGGCGGGGATAAAACACGCCATGAGGCCGATATGTCTCAATGGCTTGCCAAGCGTGCCAGCGTTGGGAAGAAGCCGCCGTATGGGTTCCCGCGCGACTATAAGTTCTCGTGACGAGGCAACACTTTCGGGTAGAATTCCGCCGATACGGCTTGGCATAAGCCGTATCGGTGCGCTAGATCAAAGAAAAACAGGCCTATCGAGAAGAGACCATGTTGCGCATTCTAACCTTGATTACTGGACTGGCCCTGATGGGCGCCTGCACGCAAACGCAGGTTTATGAAGACCCCGAGGCTCTGGGAGAGTTTAAGCTGAGGGTGAACTACGCCTTTGCCGAAAAGGCCGTTCAAGGACCCGTTTCGCGGGATGCTACCCCGGATGAGTGGACTGCTGCCATACAGAATGCAGTTGATATTCGTTTGGGTCGTTACGAGGGTGCGCAGGAATACGATATAGGCATCAGCCTCGAAGGCTACATGCTGGCCCCTCCGGGCATTCCGGTGATCTACAACCCCAAAAGCACGGCGATTGTTCTGGTCAATGTCTATGACGTGAACAAGAAAGAGTTCCTTGCCAAAGGCAAACAGTTCCAGGTTCTCGAGGATACGACTGGCGGCAGCGCCCTGAAAGGGTCGGGCCACGAGCGCACCAAAGAGGAACAAATGAGTGGTCTGGCTCTCAAAGTCGCCGACCGAGTCGAAGAGTGGTTGGCTGAGGAACATTTGGAGAATGGCTGGTTCGATCGGCGCCCCAACCTGATCCAGCCGCTGGAATCCGACGTGGTTACGCAAAATCCGGCATCTTAACCTGCTTTTAACGCAGGATGTGCTTGATTTTCCCCTTTGAACCAAATATCTCGCGCGCGCAGATGTAACCACGGGACCAAGGGTCCCCCAAATCGCAAAAGGGCGCCTGAGGAATGGCAAAGGAAAAGTTTGAGCGTACAAAACCGCACGTCAACATCGGCACGATTGGCCACGTTGACCACGGCAAGACCACGCTGACCGCAG
>NZ_JBQFTS010000013.1:0-43489 GCF_056538765.1 Ruegeria sp. BE9
CAGTCTATCCTGAGCGTCTCCACCGTCTCTCCAGTGTGTCCCACCGTCTCGCCGGTGTGTCACTAGCGCCTCAGCAGCGCCGGTGAAGGGGTATTTACGGATTAGGTCTGGGACCTGCAACCCCCATTTTGAAAAAACTTCACATTTCTTGGCAGAAACTTACTCATCTTAATAAAAACAACATGTTACCTTTAGAAATGGCCTCGCGGCCCCGCTAAAACCCCGTTCCAATCCAAAGAAGCTTTGACATTAGTCCGGAATCGTACCCAAAGCTTGGTATGCCTTAGGGACTCGCCCCAAAGAAAACGCCGCCCAAATCTCCTCGGGCGGCGCTATCGCTGTTATGAGCGTGTGCTTATTTCAGATCAAAGCGGTCCGCGTTCATTACCTTGTTCCACGCTGTGACGAAGTCACAAACGAATTTACCCTCGGCGTCAGCCTGAGCATAAACTTCGGCCAGTGCCCGCAACTGCGAGTTGGATCCGAAGACCAGGTCAACTCGGGTGCCAGTCCACTTGACCTCACCACTGGAACGATCGCGACCTTCGTACACTCCCTTACCGGCAGGTTTCCATTCGGTGCTCATGTCCAGCAAGTTGGTGAAGAAGTCAGTGCTGAGCGTTCCGACCCGATCCGTGAGCACACCGTGTTTGGTGTCTCCGAAGTTCGCGCCCAGAACACGCAAGCCACCAACCAGCGCAGTCATCTCGGGACCGGAAAGGGTCAACAACTGCGCACGATCGACCAGCAGTTCCTCTGGCGACACGGTATATTCGGCCTTCTGGTAGTTGCGGAAGCCATCTGCGATGGGTTCCATAACTGAGAAGCTGTCCACATCCGTTTGATCTTGCGTCGCATCGGTGCGACCAGGTGTGAACGGAACCTCGACGTCTTGACCACCCGCTTTGGCCGCCTGCTCGATTCCAACATTACCAGCCAGAACGATCACATCAGCAAGCGAGACTTTCTTGTTGCCTGATTGCGCATCGTTGAACGCCTTTTGGACACCCTCCAACGCGCCCAGCGCCTTGGACAGTTTCATCGGCTCGTTTACGTCCCAGTCTTTTTGAGGCGCAAGACGGATACGGGCACCATTGGCACCGCCACGCTTGTCCGATCCACGGAATGTTGACGCCGAGGCCCAAGCGGTCGACACGAGTTCGGAAACCGACAATCCGGCCGCTGCGATCTTGGCCTTCAGATCAGCCACATCAGCGTCATCAACCAGATCGTGATCTACAGCAGGAACGTTGTCCTGCCACAACAACTCCTCAGTCGGGGCCTCTTCACCGATATAGTTAGAGCGCGGACCCATGTCGCGGTGGGTCAGTTTGAACCATGCACGGGCAAAAGCGTCGGCGAACTCTTCCGGGTTTTCGTGGAAGCGCTTCGAGATCGGGCCATAGATCGGATCCATGCGCATCGCCATGTCGGCGGTGGTCATCATGGTCTTAACCTTCTTGGACGGATCATGCGCCGCCGGGGCCATGTCTTCCTCTTTAACGTTCACCGGTTCCCAGATGTATGCGCCCGAGGGGCTCTTGGTCAGGTTCCAGTCATACCCAAACAGCAGGTCGAAATAACCGTTGTCCCATTTGATTGGGTTCGCAGTCCACGCACCCTCGATACCCGAGGTAGTAGTGTCGTCACCCTTGCCCGAACCGAACTTGTTGATCCAGCCAAAGCCCATCTCTTCAATCGGGGCGGCCTCAGGGTCCGGCCCAACCAAATCGGGATCGCCTGCACCGTGCGCTTTACCAAAAGTATGACCTCCGGCGACCAGAGCAACGGTTTCCTCGTCATTCATCGCCATCCGGCCAAAGGTGTCACGGATGTCACGACCCGAGGCCAGAACGTTAGGCTCTCCATCAGGGCCCTCCGGGTTCACGTAGATCAGGCCCATCTGAACCGCAGCCAGCGGGTTTTCAAGATCGCGTTCACCCGAGTAGCGGCTGTGCGGGTTGTCGGTCGGGGCAAGCCATTCGGTTTCAGAGCCCCAATAGATGTCTTCTTCGGGGGCCCAGATGTCTTCGCGGCCACCCGCAAAACCAAATGTCTTGCCGCCCATCGACTCGATGGCGCAATTACCGGCCAAGATCATCAGGTCGGCCCAGGAAATCTGGTTTCCGTATTTCTGCTTGATCGGCCACAGCAAACGGCGCGCCTTATCCAGGTTACCATTGTCAGGCCAGCTGTTCAGCGGAGCGAAACGCTGGTTGCCAGTCGAAGCACCGCCACGACCATCAGCGGTACGATAGGTACCAGCGCTGTGCCACGCCATACGGATGAAAAAGCCGCCATAGTGACCATAGTCAGCGGGCCACCAGTCCTGCGAGTCTGTCATCAGCGCATAAAGGTCTTCTTTCAGCGCCTTCATATCCAGCTTTTTGAACTCTTCGGCGTAGTTGAATTCCGCACCCAGCGGATTCGACGCCGGCGTGTTCTGGTGCAGGATCGACAGGTTTAGCTGGTTTGGCCACCAATCCCGGTTTGACCGGGTTCCCGCGCCATGCATTACCGGGCAACCGCCCGTTTTTGGGTTATCACTTCCGTCCATATCGATCTCCAATCCTGGCTAATTTCCGGCAGGTTCGCGCGGTCAAAACTCGGTCGATCAAGAACACATTTAGATGACACTAATACCCTGCCGAAAATGCCCAAACTTTACGGTGCGCTTTCGGCAAGGGTTTTGGCGACTCTTCTGTCTTGTCTCCCTCAGATGTAGCAAATTCAAATCATGCGAAAAAGTTTTGTTTAATGATGAATGCCATAGGTAAAAATTATGATTTCTTCACCAATCGCTGGCACCCTTCATCACAACAGCCCAAATCCATTAATAACCTTGGGTCACATCCAAAGTGCAGGAATTGTTTTTTCCCATCACTCCGCCAAAGTTTGAAGCAGGGAGAAATGCGGAAACCTCCGCAAGTGATACAGGGCTGATCGGCGTACGCTCTTGCGTGGTCGGGCATGAGGGGGAAACACACGATGGAGTTCGACTACGTTATTGTTGGCGGCGGATCTGCAGGTTCAGTTCTCGCCAACCGTCTTAGCGAAGATCCGAAAAAAAGTGTTTGCCTGCTTGAGGCAGGAGGTCCCGGAAAAAGTATCCTGGTCCGCATGCCTTCCGCTGTTGTCGCCTCTTTGCCCGGACGCCCAAAAATCAACAACTGGGCTTTTGAAACTGTACCGCAACCGGGCTTGAACGGGCGCAGGGGATACCAGCCGCGCGGCAAAGCTTTGGGCGGATCCAGCGCAATCAACGCGATGCTCTATATAAGGGGGCAACGTCAGGACTATGATGGTTGGGCCGATCTGGGCTGCAACGGCTGGGATTGGGACAGCGTCCTTCCCTATTTCAAATTATCCGAAAACAACGAAGATGGGGCCGATGAACTGCACGGCGACACAGGTCCGCTGCAGGTGTCGAACCAGAAAGATCCGCGCCCGATCACCCACGCTTTTGTCGAAGCAGCCGAGCAGATGCAGCACCGCCGCACCGATGATTTCAATCGCGGCGACAACGAAGGGGTCGGACTTTATCAAGTCACTCAATTTCATGACCCTGACAAAAACGGAGAGAGGTGCTCCGCTGCTGCAGCCTATGTCTTTCCGGTCATGAACCGCCCCAACCTGACTGTGATAACCCACGCCCATGCCAAACAATTAACCTTTGAAGGTAAGCGCGCGACTGGCGTGATCTATAAAAAGAAAGCTAAAGGCTCCGACATCAAGGTTACTGCAAGACGCGAGGTGCTGATCTGCGCCGGAGCGCTGAAATCCCCACAATTGCTGCAATTGTCCGGGATCGGGGCAGTCGAAGACCTGACCCGGCACGGCATTCCCGTCCTGCAAAACCTGCCCGGCGTGGGTAAAAATCTGCAGGACCACTTGGACTTCATCCTGTCATATAAAACAAAAGACACTGACAATTTCGGCATTGGCCCAGCTGCAGCGGTAAATCTGACTCGACACCTTTTGCGGTGGCGCAAGACCGGGGTTTCAATGGCCGCCACCCCCTTTGCCGAAGGTGCAGGATTTCTGAAAACCTCACCCGATCTCGATCGACCTGACGTTCAGCTGCATTTTGCCATAGCTCTAGTAGACGATCACGCTCGCAAACTGCACTACGGCCATGGCTTCACCTGCCATGTGTGCAAACTGCGCCCTGAAAGTCGTGGAACAGTCAGCTTGAACAGTGCCGATCCGTTCTCAGCACCCGCCGTTGATCCCGCCTTTTTGTCCGACGACCGCGATTTGGAAACTATGATCAGGGGCGCAAAGATGACGCGCGATATTCTTGAGGCCCCGGCATTGGCAAAGTACCGGCACAAAGAGATGTTCGGAACGGACACGGCCCAAACCGATGCCGATTGGGAAAAGCATATCCGTGACCGCGCTGATACGATCTATCATCCGGTCGGAACTTGCAAAATGGGCATAGATGACATGGCCGTGGTCGACCCGGAATTGCGTGTGCGGGGGATTGAAGGGTTGCGGGTGGTCGACGCCTCGATCATGCCGACGCTGGTCTCGGGTAATACCAACGCACCAACCATCATGATTGCCGAGAAAGCCGCCGAGCTGATCAAAGCAGCGGCTTAGTACCCGTCAAGCGCCAGTCATCAATGCTTCTAACCCAGAGCGATAGTCCGGGTACAGCAGGCGCACGCCCAGCTCATCCTTGATCCGGTCATTCCTGACCCGCTTGTTCTCATTATAAAAACTACGAGCCATTGGCGTCATTTCCGCTTCGTCAAACGCCACGGCCGGAGGCAGAGGTAGTCCCTGCAACTCGGCGGCATAGGCGATGACGTCCTGCGGCGGAACGGGCTCATCATCGCAAACGTTGTAGATGGCACCGGGATTAGGTGCCAGCATGGAGGCCTCAAGAACCTGTGCGATGTCTGAGACATGTATACGTGAGAAAACCTGCCCAGGTTTGATGATGCGGCGCATTCCTACTCGTTTGAGCTTGGAAAACGGTCCGCGTCCCGGACCATATATACCGGCTAGACGGAATATATGGGTCGGCAAGCCGGGGATGCTTTGCCATTGTTGCTCGGCCTCTACACGCAACTGACCGCGTTTGGATGTTGGTGAGGGTGGCGTAGATTCATCCACCCAGCCCCCCTGATGATCGCCATACACAGCTGTGGTCGACAGATATCCAACCCATTGGAACTGCGCGGCGCGGCGAGTGATTTCGTCCTGCAGGCCCGCAAGCACAGGATCGCCGTCGGCCTTGGGCGCCGTTGAAATTAGCAGGTGCGTGACGCCGTCAAGGTCAGGAGTCTGACCGGGCCAAATCAAGGGATCGGCGCCCGAAGCTCGAATTGTTGGGGATTGGGCGGGATCGCGGGTCGTGCCACAGATGCGCCAACCCTGTGGTTCCAGCAAACGGGACAGGGCTTGTGCCGAATACCCGTGGCCGAACGAAAAGAGTTTACGTGTCATAGCGCCTTTGATGGTCCGCAATCCCGGCGGATGCAAGCACCTGCGCCTGAATACTTGATTCGAATCCCTCAATGCGCCTTTCTTTTAAGCATGGCCGAGAAAACACCAAATCTGCACACTGCTTACTCTCTGGCATCGCCAGACGATCACAAACAACTCTATGCCGAATGGGCTGGAGATTATGATGAGACCTTCGCCGCGCGAGAGGACTATCAGCTCCATATTCATACGGCCCGGGCCTTTGTAGCCGCGGGTGGGCAAGGTCCGGTTTTGGATGTCGGAGCCGGCACGGGTTTATGCGGTGCAGTTCTGGCTGGACTGGGCGTTGGCCCAATCGACGCCACCGACATCAGCGCCGAAATGCTGGATCAGGCTATGCGCAAAGACATTTACCGCGACGCGATTGAGGCTGACCTGAACCAAGGTATCCCCGTTCCGCGCGACAGTTATTCTGGTATCGTGTCTTCGGGTACATTCACCCACGGCCATCTTGGTCCTGAAGCTTTGACTGCGCTCCTGCGCGTGGCCCGCCCCGGTGCGCAGTTCGCCTTGTCGATCAACGCCAAGCACTACGAAAAGCTGGGCTTTGCCGATGCGCTGCACAAACTGGCGCAGGGCCAGATACACAACCTGACCCTGCCCGAAGTTCGGATTTATGGCGACCTTGCTGTCGGCCCCAACAAGGACGATACCGCGTTGATTGCCCTGTTCGAGCGAACCTAGCCTTCAGGTATACATCTGCTTCTTGTAAGCACGGGTACGCGTCGTCGCCTCGGCTGAACCGTCGTGATAAGTGCCAAACCATTTGTCAAAGGGGATCTCGGACGTGCCGTAGTTGCACTCGAAATACCGGTGATGCAGCTGGTGAAAGAAATCCCCCGCCCTGGCCGCGTCTGTGTTTCCTGCCTGAAGTTTTTCAAAACCAGAATGCGACAGAACCGGACTGATCTGCTGAAAGTAGGTGTGAAACAGAACGTGCAGCGGATGAGACGGAACGATCAGGTGGATGAAGTAGGTAGTGAAATACAGCAGGTTTTCATACCAGTGGTTCGAAATCCCCGACCACGGACCGATATTGACGTTCCGGTGATGCACTGCGTGGACGTACTTATAGAGCTTGGGGTGATGCTCTAACCGGTGCGCCCAGTAGAAGTGCAGCCCAGACCACATTGGGATGAACAGCATCCAGACCACACACCAGACCGGGGCACTGGCCCAAGTCACAGTTGGCACGTACCCATTGGCCATCGCCCAATAGATCACCCACTGATAGACAGTCGCCACGGTCATCGCACTGCCGAGCGTCCACCAGATGTTATCCCAGACCTGATTGCGAAAGGTGAAGTTGCCATTATCACGCGTCAGATCGCGCCGGTCGAATTTCTTGTACATGCCCTGACCTTTGCGCATGTACAGCCACCAATGCAGACCGCCGGCGATGAAGATCTGAGGCACCATGTTCAGCAGCCAAATGCGAAACATCCACCCTGGCGCGAAACTTTTCATCGTTTCCAACGCAGGAAAGAAAAATGCATAGGCGGTCACAGCCAACACCATGCACAGGGTAAGTGAAGTGATCTGCAACCAAGCGCCGCTATACCATTTCAACACAGCAGCCGGACGCGGCGGCCAATTGAACAGCGGATTCAACCCTACCGGCCCTTCGGGGTGATAGTGCCAGCGGGCGGCTTCGGGGTCTTGGGTGACGTCGGTCATGGCAATACCCTTTTTGTGGCGTCGTCGGGTTATGTGGCGTAGTCGGAGCCTTCGGCATCCAGCAAAGCCTTGATCTCGCGCAGATGCGCCCCGGACTGATCGGGATAGTCGTCCAGCTCCTGTGCTGTCTTCTCGGCAATTTCGTCCGACAGCACGCGCAAAGGCTGACCGGTTTGCAGGGCTCGGATATACGTTTCCGCCGCGCGTTCGAAATAATAGAGGCGATTGAACGTATCTGCCGGATCACTGCCGATCACCAATACGCCATGATTACCCATGATCATGACCTTCTGTTTCGGGTCCGAAAGCATCCCGGCGCAACGCTCACCTTCGCTCTCAAAAGCCAGACCGCCGAACTCCTGATCCACGACGTAGCGATTGTAGAAAGTGGCGGTGTTCTGGTCGATCGGTGGCAAACTGCTGTCCGCAAGTGATGCAAGAACCGTGGCAAAGATCGAGTGAACATGCATCACGCAGCGAGCGTGAGGACAGTGGCGGTGAATTGACCCATGCAACCCCCACGCGGTTGGATCAGGCGCGCCGGGTTGAGACATCACGTCCGGATCATTGGCATCCAAGAACAACAGATTCGACGCCTTGATGCGCGCAAAATGCATCTGGTTGGAATTCATCAGGAACTGCGTTCCGTCCTCATTCACTGCCAGGCTGAAATGATTGGCCACGCCCTCGTGCATGTTCAGCCGCTCGGTCCAGCGGAAGGCGGCGGCTAGGTCAACGCGTTCTGCCCAATGGTCTATGTTTGGGCGCAGGTTTGCGACGGTCATTGCGGGCTCCTTCAGGAATAACTTGGCTGAAAGAAAGGGTGCCTTTGCCGCGAATGTTTGACCAACGAAAAAAACGCACCTATCTCATAAGTCAAACTTATGCCAAGGTTATGAACATGAAAAAAACGCTCCCTCCGTTGGGTTGGTTACGGACGTTCGAGGCCGCAGCCCGCCACCTGTCCTTCACCGGAGCGGCCCGCGACCTGAACATGACCCAAAGCGCGGTCAGCCAGCAGATCAAGTCGTTGGAAGGTTACTTGGGACAGCCGTTGTTTTTGCGGCGTCCACGCGCCTTGGAACTGACCGAGGCCGGGATCACCTATCTGCCGGTTGTCCGCGATGCTTTTCGCACGCTGGTTCGCGGGACGCAGGCGGTGACCGGCGCTCAGCAAAATGCGGTTCAGGTGCAAAGCAACATGAGCTTTGCAGTTAACTGGTTGGCCCCCCGCCTTCCGCAGTTTCGATCCGAGCATCCCGAAGTGCAGTTGAATATTTTCACCGAGTTGTGGGAACCGCGTGAAATGGCCGAGGGCGCATCGGTTGAAGTCCGCTATTCGCTGCGTCCCTCAGATACGGTTCGCACGGAATTGCTTCGAACAGAGCATTATTATCCAGTCTGTGCGCCCGAATACGAAGTGACGTTGGACACTTTGCAACAGCAGCCGCTTTTTGATTGCTCGAACCTTTTGTCCAACTGGGCAAACTGGGCGGAAGATCAGGCTCTAATATGGGGCAATCCTCCGATAACATACGCAACAACGTATCTGGTTAGCCTATCCGTTGCGATGGCCGGAGGAGGCCTCTGCCTGGCCCACGACACCATCGCACGCGACCTGATCGAACAAGGTCGGTTGGTAGCCCCCTTCTCTCACCGGGCGGTGATGCCAGAAGCCTATTATCTGTTGCTGTCGCCTCAGGCCGAGGAAACTCCGGGAGCTTTGGCTTTTGCTGATTGGATCCGGCGCGAAATGCAGGCTGACCTTTCTTGTTAACCCGCGGCTCTACCGCCATCCGCAAAGATGGGTTCCCGCACCTGTTTTGGTGGGTCAGTGCAGCACTTACGCGCTTCGTGACGGTTTGATGATACCTGATCTGCAGGGGTTGCACCTTCTTACGCATTCGGGAAAGTTGGGCCATGGAATACAAACCTTTCCCAAGCTGGCCCGATGTCGCTCCTAAATTGATTGCAGTTGCCGCAGGACGCGAGGCTGCGGATACGGTCATTCGTGGCGGTATCTGGGTGAATGTTCATAGCCGTGAAACCCTGCCAGATCACGACATCGCCATTGCCGCCGGGCGCATTGCATTTGTTGGGCCTGATGCTTCACATTGCGTTGGCCCAGATACGCGGATCATCGACGCAAATGGTCGTTACATGGTGCCGGGCCTATGCGACGCGCATATGCATATCGAATCTGGCATGCTGACGCCGGCCGAGTTTGCCCGCGCCGTGATTCCACATGGCACTACAAGCATGTTCACCGACCCGCATGAGATCGCAAACGTGTTGGGTTTGGACGGCGTACGCATGATGCATGACGAAGCGTTGATGCAGCCAGTGAACATCTTTACGCAGATGCCCTCTTGTGCGCCATCTGCGCCGGGGCTCGAAACAACCGGCTTTGAGATCACTCCCGACGATGTAGCTGAAGCGATGAGCTGGCCTGGCATTATAGGGTTGGGGGAGATGATGAATTTCCCGGGCGTGATCAACGGTGATCCAAAGATGCTGGCAGAAATCGCTGCCACTCAGAGGGCTGGCAAGACGGTAGGCGGACACTACGCTTCGCCTGATTTAGGGCCTGATTTTGCAGCCTACGTTGCCGGCGGCCCCGCGGATGATCACGAAGGTACCTGCGAGGCGGACGCGATTGCCCGCGTCCGACAGGGGATGCGGTCGATGATGCGGCTGGGTTCGGCCTGGTATGACGTCGAAAGCCAGATCACGGCCGTCACCGAAAAGGGGTTAGATCCACGCAACTTTATTCTTTGCACCGATGACTGCCATTCCGGCACATTGGTCAATGACGGGCACATGAACCGCGTAGTGCGTCATGCAATTGCCTGCGGATGCGACCCACTGATCGCGCTACAAATGGCCACGATAAACACAGCGACGCATTTCGGGTTAGAACGCGACATCGGATCGCTTACTCCGGGACGACGGGCAGATGTCATTTTAAGCTCGAACATGTATGAACTCCCCATCGAAATGGTCATCGCTCGCGGTCAGATCGTTGCCGAGAACGGCAAGATTACGGTCGACTGCCCGCATCTGAACTGGCCAGAGACCGCACGCAACACCGTGCATCTCGGCCACTCACTGACTGATACGGATTTTGAGATTCACGCCCCTGCCGGCGCCAATCGTGTTCAGGCAAACGTAATCGGCGTAGTCGAGAACCAAGCCCCGACCAAAGCACTCAAAGCAGAACTGCCCATTATAGGCGGACTTGTCGAAGGCGAGGGCGAAGTATGCCAGATTGCACTCGTCGAACGCCACCGCGCCACGGGTGGAGTGACCAACGCTTTCGTTTCGGGCTTTGGGTACCAGGGCAAAATGGCCATGGCTTCGACAGTTGCTCATGACAGCCATCACATGATTGTCGTCGGCACAGATCGCGAGCAAATGGCGCTTGCCGCGAACCGGCTAGCCGAGGTTGGAGGCGGGATTACCATTTTCCGCGATGGAGCAGAACTTGCACTGGTTGAATTGCCCGTTGCCGGTCTGATGTCCGATAGCCCCGCCGATGAAGTCGCTGCCAAGGCTGAAAAGATGGTCGAGGCGATGCAATCCTGCGGCTGCCAGCTGAATAACGCGTACATGCAACACTCACTACTGGCATTGGTTGTGATCCCCGAACTTCGGATTTCGGATTTGGGCTTGGTGGATGTACGCACATTTGAAAAGATCGACCTTCTGGAACCTCTTGCATGACAATAATAAAAACACCGAACGTCCCATCACCCGAGAAATTCTCTGATCCCGCTGCCGCAGTTGCTCGCTTGGAAGAACTGTATGTAATGGCAACGCAGTTCCTGTGCGAAAGCTTTGCAACTGCAATGGAACAGGGCACCCCTACCGAGCGGTACCGAGCCTTTTATCCGGAAATTCGCGTTAAAACCTCATCCTATGCGCAGGTCGATAGCCGCCTGAGCTTTGGGCATGTGTCCGAGCCCGGCACGCATGCGACCACTGTAACGCGACCCGATCTGTTTCGATCTTACCTGACGCAACAAATTGCCTTGCTGATCAAGAACCACGATCAACAGGTAACCATTCAGGCCTCCGGCACACCTATTCCAGTGCACTTTGCGGTCGCCAATAACCCTGATCTGGTGGTTCCGCACCAAGGCGCAGCGGGCTTTACCCTCCGCGACGTGTTCGATGTGCCGGATCTCACCACCACAAATGACGACATCGTCAATGGTGTGCACGACGTTGAGGACGAAATCGGCCCGCTGGCTCTGTTCACCGCGCAGCGTGTGGATTACTCACTGGCACGGTTGTCGCATTACACGGCGACCGACCCCAGCCACTTCCAGAACCATGTTCTGTTCACCAACTACCAGTTCTACGTGTCTGAGTTCGAAAACTATGCGCGCGATCAACTGGCAAATCCGGACAGCGGTTACACCAGTTTTGTTTCTACTGGGAATGTCGAGATAACGACGCCGGATGGCACTCTGGAACAACCGCTGAAACTGCCTCAGATGCCGACCTATCACCTAAAACGCGCCGATGGATCTGGAATCACTCTGGTCAATATCGGTGTCGGTCCTTCGAACGCGAAAACCGCGACCGACCATATAGCTGTTCTGCGCCCTCATGCCTGGTTGATGGTTGGGCATTGCGCAGGGTTGCGGAACACGCAGGCGCTTGGAGATTTCGTTCTGGCACACGCCTATCTGCGCGAAGATAAGGTACTGGACGATGATCTACCGGTCTGGGTGCCAATCCCGCCATTGGCCGAGATTCAAGTAGCGCTGGAACAGGCCGTGGCCGAGGTTACTGAACTGGAAGGTTACGAGCTAAAACGGATCATGCGCACCGGCACTGTGGCATCTGTCGACAACCGAAACTGGGAACTACGAGACCAGTCTGGCCCGGTGCAGCGCCTCAGTCAGTCCCGAGCGATTGCACTGGATATGGAAAGCGCCACCATCGCTGCCAACGGCTATCGGTTCCGTGTTCCTTACGGCACCCTCCTGTGCGTTTCGGACAAACCCCTGCACGGAGAATTAAAGCTTCCTGGCATGGCATCGGCGTTCTATACCACACAGGTCAGCCGTCATTTGGCGATCGGTATACGCGCAATGGAGCACCTGCGCGGTATGCCTTTAGAGCGCCTGCACAGCCGGAAATTGCGTTCATTCGACGAAACAGCCTTTCTCTGACGCAAAAAAGCAACGTTTTCCCCATATTTTTAGGGTTTTCCGCCCTACTATTCGTTGTGTTCAGCCACAATATCCCGTTACAGTTACGCGGTGAGGCCCAATCTATCGGGCACGTTAAGGAGACCAAGAAATGGCAAAGCCTATGACTAAAACTCAGCTGGTTGCTGCTCTCGCTGAGGAAATGGGAACCGACAAGAAAGCCGCAAACGCCGCGCTGGAGGCCGTAACCGGCCTGATCACCCGCGAAGTTTCGGCCGGCGGTGCCGTTACCCTGCCCGGCGTCGGCAAAATCTACTGCCGCGAGCGCCCCGAGCGCATGGTGCGCAACCCCGCCACCGGCGAGCAGTTTAAGAAAGAGGCTGACAAAGTGGTCAAAATGACCATCGCGAAAGCACTGAAAGACAGCGTAAACGGCTGATCCCAGCCTTTACGGACAAGTGATTGAGGGCCGCCGGTTGGGGGCCCTTTTTCTTTGGAGGATGTGAGTTTCCTTGCTCTTGAAGAGAAACTTTCAAACCAAAGAGTGCGAAGCAAAGTGTTTGTCCCCGCGGGAACCCGAGTGAGATAAGACGGCCTGATCGAACACTGTTGGTACGATGAAGACTTAGACATTTATTGATCGCTACGTCGCATTCTTTGGGCAAAACGAGACACTCGGAAAGTTTGATGAGCCCCTATACATCCTAAGGTACGCGTCTACCTCACTGGTGGTGTTAGTTGATCGATCTTGAAAAGGGTGATGATCAGCGTGAACAATCTATCCCGGCAACCTTTGCAAGATGAGTGAGGCCTACTGATCAGGAAATTGTTTTCTCCGCACTTAATGCAGACTCAACAACACTTCCAAATCGCGGCGACTAAGGCGGGTCATTAGCGCCCTGTCATCAGCAGACAACTTGGCACCCTTTCGGATGTATGCCTCAAGATAAGACGCGATTTCGCTGGTCGGCCTGTAATACAAGTCTGGTGACGAATGGCTGATTTCATCCACCAGTCGAAACAGAAGTTTCTTCTGCTTTTCCGAGTCCAGATCCTTGCGTTTTTCTTCCAGCATGATGCTCCTCACATTCCTCAGTCTGAATTAGCGCGGCAAACGCCCGTGCCAACCGCAGAATGAAAAACGGGCGCCTAGAAAGACGCCCGTTAGCCAATTTCGTTGGTCAGAGAACTTAGTGAACCGTCTCAACCTTGTGGAAGTCCAGATCGCGGTCTTCGGGCATCGAGTCGATGCTCATCACTTCTTTACGCTTGCTGATCAGGATATAGACCACACAGGCCAGATAGAGGCCGACAACCACTGCACCAATCCACTGAATCTGCAACCACTGGCTCTGGAACAGCAAGGTCAGGACGAACAGCAGCACAACGTTGCCAGCCACATACATCGCCTTGCCAAACCGCTCGACCGTCATGTTCAGGTTGTCGGTGTAAAGGCGGATCAGTGAGTCCAGCGAGTTGATCACGAAGGTCACACCCACGATCACCATTGCGATGTTGGTGATGCCTGCAGTGCTGATACCGTTCAGGTGGTAGTAGTAGAGAACGGTGAACCAGATCGCCAACGGGATCGACGGGAAGATCAACAGTGCCGCCAACAACTGCCACGTAGTAAGGCCGCCAACAAAGCGCGATGTGAACTGACCGATCATGATCGACCATGCGAACCACCAGAACAGGTAGAAGGCGTGATAGTCGGTCAGCGGCAGTACAAACTTGTGAATGTTCGCGAAGTAAGCACCGATGTTGCTGCCGGTTTCAACAAATCCAGTGAAGCCCATGCCTGCCGCAACCCACATGCCAATGATCAGAGCCAGGAAGAGAAAGGTCGAACCTACCGAGAGGATACGTACGTATTTCAGGTCGGTGGACGAGTAGGCCGCCGCGAGAATGACCACGAACACGATGATGTAGAACGTTGAGACCACGGACTCGCCATCTCCGACCTCAGGCAGATAGCCCGGCAAGTAGATCAGGAACAGGCTGGCGGTGAAGGCACAGGTGCCGATGATCACGACGTTGTTGATCAGCTTGACCAGAGGGATCTCAAAGAACTGCACGCGCGGTTCGAGAACGCAAAAATAGAACGCGGTCAGGAAGTAGAACGCCCAGATCAGGAAACCCCAGAACCCGAACTCGATCGCGAGCGGATTCGCGAAAGCATAGGCTGGTTCCTCGGCATAGCCACCGAACTCAGTCAGCGGGAACATGATCAAGCCAACATCCAGACCGGATGTGAACAGGATCGCGATGAAAGTGAAAAGATGGACAGGTGTTACGCCGACACAGCGCAGATTCCACCACTTCACCACAAAGAAAGCGACCAAGCCCAAAGCTAGCAGGACGCCAAACGACAGGATGTATTCCAGAAGCACCAAAAGCCTCCCATGATATTTCTGATGGTCTTGCCGTTATCTTTTATTGGCCAGTCAATCAATAAAAACAGGCAAACATTAATACCCACCTTTTGAATGTGCTTTTTTTGACGCAAAAAGTTGCACTGCTTGCAGCGGAATAGAATTTAAGAAAGAGTGCCGAAAAATTCAGAGAGAGGCCCGATGGATCTTCGCGCCATAGCAATGGGCCTGGTGTTCGCATTCATCTGGTCGTCAGCCTTTACCTCGGCCCGGATTATCGTGGCAGACTCTTCTCCTCTGTTCTCTCTGGCTTTACGGTTTCTTGTTTCCGGCCTGATTGGCATCACCATTGCGCGTGCGATGGGACAAAGCTGGCGACTTACGCGATCGCAATGGTATGCGACGATCTTGTTCGGGATTTGCCAGAACGCCCTTTATTTGGGTCTGAATTTCTATGCCATGCAAACGATTGAGGCGTCGGTAGCAGCCATTATTGCATCGACAATGCCGTTGTTGGTTGCGTTGGCAGGCTGGTTGCTTTTGGGCGAGAGACTCAAACCTATTGGCGTTGTGGGGCTGCTTGCCGGCTTTGCCGGTGTCGCCCTGATCATGAGCAGCCGGATCAGCGCGGGCATTGACCTATTCGGAGTTATACTTTGCGGCTTTGGCGCCCTGGCGCTTACCTTCGCCACACTTGCGGTCCGAGGGGCCACATCAGGTGGAAACTTCATGATGGTTGTGGGGCTACAGATGCTGGTTGGCTCCGCCGTACTGTTTGTTGCAGCCCCGATTTTTGAAACGATCTACATACACCCTACGGTGCCTTGGGCCTTGGCCTTTACCTATACGACCCTGTTTCCTGGTCTTCTGGCCACGTTTATCTGGTTCCTGCTGTTAGACCGAATTGGGGCAACCCGTGCCGCTACATTCCACTTTCTCAACCCGGTATTCGGGGTCACAATTGCGGCGCTGCTTTTAGGTGAAAAGCTGGGCCCAATGGATGCGGTCGGGGTACTGGTGACAACAGTGGGGATTCTAGCTGTGCAACTCTCACGCCAACCCGTTCAAGGCAGCAAAGCTTCAACCTGACTGAGAATTTTTCGGGAATCCGGCATTGTTCCTGATCCAAAGGTGGCGACAACCGTTCCCTGTGGGTCCAGCAATATCTTGTTAAAGTTCCAACTGGGAACAAAACCCGTTTCAGCTGCCACTTCGCGATAGAAGGGATGAGCTTTTGCACCCTTGACCGGAGTGATGTCGGTCATCGGAAGCGTGAGGCCATAATTAAATTCACAGAACTCTTTCACCTCTTCCGTTGAGCCGAGTTCCTGATTGAACGAGTCGGACGGCACCGCCAAAACTACCAAACCACGTTTGCCGTAGTCTTCGTGCAACTTTTGCAGCGCTTCGTATTGACCGGTGAATCCACAATTCGAAGCGGTATTCACCACAAGAACTGGCTGACCGCGCCAATCTTCAATCGACAACGTTCCTCCATCGATCGAAGCGAATTCTCCACTGAGCGGGGCAGCTTGAACAGCACGGCCCACCAACAACAAGAACGTCAAAAGCATCAATCGAAACATTGCCGAACCTCCATTATTGATGTTTACGCGCATGCTCCTTTTCTGGATCACCCGCACGAGGACGCGAGTCAGTTGTAACATGGCTTTGAATTCCCTGACACGACGCCCAAATAATGTACAACATCCGCAAGCCACCGGAGGAGTCATGACCCGCTATACAAAAGACCCAGACGCTATTGCCGCCCTCTCACCCGAAGAGTTCCACGTCACGCAGCGCAGCGGGACAGAACGCCCGGGTACTGGCAAGCTGCTCAACAATAAAGAGCCCGGAATTTACGTCGACATCGTTTCAGGCGAGCCATTGTTCGCATCGACCCACAAATACGAATCTGGCTGCGGCTGGCCCAGTTTCACTAAGCCGATCGTGCATGAGCATGTCGAAGAGCTAGAGGACCGAACACTTGGGATGTTCCGAACCGAAGTACGCTCTAAACATGGTGATAGCCATCTGGGCCATGTGTTTCCCGATGGTCCGCGCGAGCATGGCGGACTACGCTATTGCATCAACTCCGCCTCCCTTCGGTTCATCCATCGCGACGAAATGGAAGCTGAAGGATATGGCGAATTTTTGATCCATGTGGAGGATATCCAATGACCGATGAACGCGCTGTTCTGGCCGGAGGCTGCTTTTGGGGCATGCAAGATTTGATCCGCAAACTTCCCGGCGTTTCCCGCACCCGCGTCGGCTATACCGGCGGTGATGTTCCAAACGCCACCTACCGCAATCACGGCACCCATGCTGAAGGAATCGAAATTTGGTTCGACCCTGCGACCATCTCGTATCGCGATTTGCTGGAGTTTTTCTTTCAAATACACGACCCGACGACGGTTAACCGTCAAGGGAACGATATCGGGATGAGTTATCGCTCAGCGATTTACTATGTTGATGATGCGCAAAAACAGGTTGCTCTGGACACAATTGCCGACGTGAACGCCAGCGGTATCTGGCCCGGTAAGGTTGTGACCGAAGTCGAGCCAGTTGGCGACTTCTGGGAAGCCGAGCCTGAGCACCAAGACTATCTGGAACGCCTTCCCAACGGTTATACCTGTCATTTCCCGCGCCCCGATTGGGTTCTACCAAAACGCGACGCGGCTGAATAACTGGGCTAGCCCCTGTTAAGGGGCTAACCTGCTGCAACCCGGGGGCGTCCGCTGGCCTCAACGGTGATCATTGCTTCGACAAACACCTCTTGCGCCTCGATCCTTGCGGTGCGGATGTCGCGGTCTACAACCACGCGGATGTCTTCCGCTCCGGCCTGCCGCACAGCACCTTCCGCTTCGTTCCTCAAAACTGATTCCAATAGCGCCAGCGCTTTGTCGGATTCGCTGAAATCCTGCGGTCCGTCCTCTAGATGCACCCTATATCGCCCCTCGGATGGTGACGTCACGGTCCCGGTTCGGCGCAACGTCAGGCGTCCAACCACCGCACCAATAGCGTTCGCAACACCTGCATGCTCAGGCAGGATCATACTGCAATGCAAGCGCTCACCGACAGCAGGGTAGTAACTAGGGGCAGATGCGCCCAACCCCACCACATCCACATTCAGAGAAGCGTCTATAGCCAATAGGCCGCGATGGCGGGACAGCCCTTTTTGCGTCAGAACATGCCGCGCAAGATCCGCGGACGGAATACCAAAATCCTCTGCCTCTTCTGCAAAAGCGGTCTCTAACAAAGTCAAAGAGGTCTGTTCTGTCAGCTGGTCTACGATGATTTGCGCAAGTTCTTCTGGGGACTTGGCCAGCCTGTCCCCAGTTCCCACCCGCTTACGTGCGATCAATTCCAAGGCTTTATGCGCGGCCACAGTATCCCAAGCATCCAATCGGCCCAAAACATGGCTGGCGTCCGACGGGGTGATGCCCGAAACCTGCACGATCCCGCGATCCACAAGGCGCGCCAAGGCACCCTTTTCCATCCGGGTGCGCAGCAAATCACTGAGCGGCAGAACCTTGTCACCCAGTCTCTCGAGCAAGGCCTCCTCTCGGGCGCCGAGACCCTCGGCGTGAATACCCGGAACACACCGCGCAAAGCGTGTGTCATGTTCGCCTACCGTTGTTGCCCGCAACTGCGCGTCCAATACTGCGTGCACAACCTCAGGAGCTTCGGATGCGATCAACGACACTGGCAAAACGCGCCTTGGCCCAAGAAAAACCCCACCGCCCAGTCCTTCGGTGACGACGTGCACCTGACTGTCGCCGCCCAAACCATGAGTGCGCATCGCAACCGCTTCTACCATAGTGCGAAACCCACCGACCCGAGCGCCCGCGGGGTCAATTGCCGGTTTCCCGTCCCGGATCAGCGCGACATCCGTAGTCGTTCCGCCAATATCCGATACAAGAGCGTTCTTAGTACCCGTCAGCCAGCTGGCGCCGACAATCGAAGCCGCAGGGCCACTGAGGATCGTTTCAATCGGTCGTTCACGCGCCTGTTCAGCGCTCATAAGGGCACCGTCCCCGCGCACCACCATCATCGGCGCGGTAATGCCCAACTCAAGCAGTCGGTCCTGGGCCCGACCGATCAGCCGATCAATCATTCCAATCAGCCGAGCATTCAGAACAGCCGTTACTGCACGTTTCGGCCCGTTCAGCTTGGCCGACAAGTGATGAGAGCACGTCACCGGGGCGCCGGTCTTTTCAACAATGATCCGCGCGGCCTCAAGCTCATGTGCAGGGTTTCGGGTGGCGAATTGAGCCGCCACTGCAAACCCAGAAACCCCTTTGTGAGTGTCTAAGAAGGCCTCAAGCGCCTCTATATCCAACGAAGTTGCTTCGCCTCCTGCATGGCTGTGACCGCCGGCTATCACCAACGCTGGATCGCCTTTGAGCGCGTCTCGCAGGCCGTGCTTGTCCAGATCACTGTCTTTGAACCCGATGTAGATTAGAGCGACACGGCCACCCTGCCCTTCGACCAGAGCATTCGTGGCCAAAGTGGTCGACAACGAAGCCATCGATATCTGATCCGGCAAAACCTGCGCTTGATCCAACACAGCAGAAATAGCCTTACCTACGCCAATCGCCAGATCTGCCCGCGTCGTCAATGACTTGGCTGAAGCAATCACCTCTTGCTCATCCCGGATAAGCACCGCATCCGTATAGGTACCGCCTGTATCCACCCCCAAAGCCAACGCCATCGGGATCTCCTTTCTGTTCGCTGCAGATCGGTGTAGCGGTTTCGGACGACACGTCCAGCCTGTTTGCGGCACTTATGAAAGTTGTTTGACTGCCCAGCGCGCCGCGTCGGCCACCGTTGGGTCAGGATCATCCGTCAAGCCTTGTGCAACGGGCCGCAATTCCGCCAATGCGGAGTTGCCGATGGCATATAGCACGTTGCGCACGAACCGATCCCGGCCGATCCGTTTGATAGGTGATCCCGAGAACTTTGCACGAAAAGCGGTATCATCCAGCGCGGCCAGTTCTGCCAATGGTGGAGCTTTCAAATCATCCCTTGCGGAATAACGAACATCGCTGGCCGCAACAGCAAACTTGTTCCAAGGGCATGCTGCCAGACAATCATCGCATCCGTAAATTCGATTGCCCAACTTACCACGCAGTTCCTCGTCAATCGGGCCTTTGTGTTCGATAGTCAGGTACGAGATACACCGCCGCGCATCCAGCTGATAAGGTGCCGGGAATGCGTTTGTCGGGCACGCATCCAAACAAGCCCGACAGTTCCCACAATGATCCGTTTCAACAATATCTGTTGGTAAGTCCAACGTGGTAAAAACAGAGCCTAAAAAGGCCCAATTGCCCCATTCTCGACTGACAAGGTTGGTGTGCTTTCCCTGCCAACCCAAACCTGCCGCCTGGCCTAGCGCCTTCTCTGGGACGGGGGCGGTGTCAACAAACACTTTCACTTCCCCACCGGCTTCGGCAATCAACCAACGGGCAAGTCGCTTCAGCCGCTTTTTGACCAGATCGTGGTAGTCCTTGTTCTGCGCATAAACAGAAATCGCAGCACTCTCAGGGAAATTGAAAACCTCTGTTGGATCATGCTCGGGCGTATAGCTTTCGGCCAGCATGATCACTGACTGGGCTTCAGGCCACAGCGCAGCAGGGTCTCCACGCCAGTGGGTACGTTCGGCCATCCATCCCATTTGCCCATGATATCCGGCATCTAGGTAGCTCTGCAGACGTTGAGGAACCTCTGGCACATCCCACGGTCGGCACACGCGACATGACACGAACCCCTCAGACAGGGCTTGTGCAACCAGCCGTTCCTTCAATTCCAATCCGCTCTTCATCTGGTCAAAAAGAATCCTTGGGGTGAATTGACCAAAAGGGCCGCAATGGGGCCGAAGCCCCCTGTCGTAAGGACCCTATCAGAAATCCAGATCAGCGTAATGAGCCGGTGGGCGGAACCCTGGAACCTGGTCCGCCAGAATCGAGCGAAACGCCGGGCGTGACTTAATTTTGGCGTACCAATCCTTCACCGCCTGAGATCGGTTCCAATCTACATCCGAGATATAATCCAAGGCCGAAAGATGCGCAGCCGCCGCGAAATCTGCCAAGGTCATCTGATCACCAGCCAGCCAGCGGCGATGATCCAACAGCCAGGCCATGTAGTCCAAGTGATACTTGATCGCGCGCGCGCCTTCCTTGACGTTTTTGCTGTCAGGATAGCCTTCGCCGGTCACTTTCTTGTTCACCCGCTCATACAACAGTTTTGACGTAACCTCGTGGTGGAACTTGTCGTCAAACCACCCAACAAGGCGACGCACTTCGTATCGCGATTCGGGTGTTTTCGGCATGAGTGGAGGCTCTGGGCGTGTTTCTTCAATGTATTCGCAAATGGCCGCGCTTTCCGACATGACCTGGCCATCAAGACGGAGGACCGGAACCTTACCTGCCGGATTTCGACGCAGAAAGTCTGGATCTTTTTCCCAATATCGCTCCTCAACCAGCTCAACTTCGATCTTTTTCTCGGCCAGAGACAGACGAACCTTACGGCAATAGGGGGAAAGGGGAACGTGAAACAGACGCGCCATGGGCTTCCAATCGAACCAGTGAATACCTCCCAGCTTTAGCCCTGAGAGGTGTTGAGTTTCAATCCTCGAAACAATCTGCGCGACCATCTGCGCGGATGGTGGCCGCCCCATCGAGGATCGAAGCCGCTCGCCTACGGGTTCGAACCGAAGGGTCTATGGCCGATCTTTTCCGGGGTGATGGCAAAATCGCTGCGATGCGGGCGGCCTGTACCGGTGAAAGCTGGGCCGCTGGGACGTTGAAATTGGTTTGGGCTGCGGCCTCGACACCAAACACACCTTGGCCGGTTTCCGCCACGTTCAGGTACACCTCAAGAATACGCTGTTTGCTCCAGAAAACTTCAACAACCGGCGTGATTGAGGTTTCCAGCGCCTTGCGTACCCAACTGCGACCCTGCCACAGGAACACGTTCTTCACGACCTGCTGCGTAATAGTAGACGCCCCGCGCGTGCCGCCATTTTCAAGCGCTTCCCGAATGGCTTCTACATCAAAGCCCCAATGCAAACAAAAGTTCGCATCCTCGGCGGCTACAACCGATCGCGCCATCACCGGCGATATTTCTTCGATCGGTACCCATTCTCGCTGAACCTTGCCCAACCGGCGCCACTCGGACCAGATTGTGTGTGTTACTGGCGGGTTCACGACCGAATACAGGGCCACCAGCCCGACGATAAAGACGACCATACCCAATAAGGCACGGGTCACCCAACGGCGAATTCGTAAGGGTGTTCTATTCTTTGCCTTTGACGCTTTGCTTTTTTTACTGCTCGACTTGCGTACTGCTTTTTTTGCCATGTTGTTGCTATACGATGCAGCGGCCATGTTTGGAACGATTTATATCGCCAAAGCACCCCAAGCAGCAGAGCAATACAACAGAGTATTTTCTGAACAGACGAACTAATTCGAAGATCTGAACACACGCAGGCAGATTGTAAGCGCACGTCTGAACGCCCACTGGGACAATGAACACCAGCTTTCTACCAGTATCCGGCTCCAAGATCCAAAATACCAAAGGAAAACCCGCGTGTATTGATGGCACGCGGGTTCTTAGGCCTTTCTATCAACGGCTGCTTATTCGGCAGGAACCGCTGTTGCTTCATTGGTCAGCGGATGGCTGAGTTTGTTCAGCATCTCTTTCGGGCAGACCTGTAGGAAGTGACTTTTCTCAACATCCCAGTGTTGCAGAATGTCCGCAGCCTTGCGACTGTAGGTTTCGGCCTGATGAGTTTCGATCAACGTCTTGAGTTGATCTTCCCAATGGTCAACGGTCACCGGGCAGGTCACCAGCGTTTCCATGTTCATCAGCGCCTCGGCCTTGCCTTCGGGGTCGTACAGATAGGCCATGCCGCCCGTCATACCCGCACCAAAGTTGGCGCCGATATCGCCGAGGATCACTGCGATTCCGCCGGTCATGTATTCACACCCGTTCGAGCCACAGCCCTCGATCACAACCTTGGCGCCCGAGTTCCGAACCGCGAACCGCTCACCCGCGCGGCCAGCCGCGAACAGGTGACCATCGGTGGCTCCGTACAGAACGGTGTTGCCGATGATGGTGTTGTCATCCGCCTTCAACGGGCTGACCTGCGGTGGGCGCACGACGATCATGCCACCCGACAGACCTTTGCCGACATAGTCGTTGGCGTCACCCGACACTTCCAGCTTCAGACCCGGAGCAGCGAAGGCCCCCAGCGACTGACCGGCCGAGCCTTGCAGTTTAACATGCAGGTGGTCGTCCTGGAACGTGTTCCGCATACCGAAGTTCTGAACGATATGGCTGGAAACGCGTGTGCCCACGGTCCGGTGCGTGTTCTGCACCGCGTAAGACAGCTGCATCTTTTCACCGTCTTTCAGGAACCGCGCCGCATCGCGAACGATTTCGGCGTCCAGCGTATCTGGCACCGCATTGCGATCCTTGTCACGGTTGTAGACGATGTCCTGAGCGCCATCGACAGTGATCAGCAGCGGGTTCAGGTCCAGGTCGTCCAGATGGGCCGAGCCACGGCTGACCTGAGCCAGTAGGTCTGCACGACCGATGATCTCATCCACCGAACGCGCGCCGAGGCTGGCCAGCAGCTCGCGCACTTCCTGCGCGTAGAAGGTGATCAGGTTGACGACCTTGTCCGCGTTGCCGGTGAACTTGGCGCGCAGATCTTCGTCCTGCGTACACACGCCAACCGGGCAGGTGTTCGACTGGCACTGACGCACCATGATACAGCCCATCGCGATCAAAGCGGCGGTGCCGATGCCATATTCCTCGGCACCCATCATCGCAGCCATGACGATGTCGCGCCCGGTGCGCAGGCCACCATCGGTCCGCAGTGTCACACGGTCGCGCAGGTTGTTCATCGCGAGGACCTGATGCGCCTCGGTCAGGCCCATCTCCCACGGCAAGCCAGCGTATTTGATGCTGGTCGCGGGCGATGCTCCGGTACCGCCATTGTGACCCGAAATAAGGATAATATCCGCTTTTGCCTTGGCCACACCGGCTGCAATCGTGCCAACGCCCGAGGACGCCACCAGCTTGACCGTCACCTTACAGCGCGGGTTGATCTGCTTGAGGTCGTAGATCAGCTGCGCCAGATCCTCGATCGAGTAGATGTCATGGTGCGGCGGTGGCGAGATCAGCGTAACGCCTTTGGTCGAGTGACGCAGGCGCGCGATCAAGTCGGTAACCTTCATGCCCGGCAGCTGACCACCCTCACCAGGTTTCGCACCCTGGGCCACCTTGATCTCCAGCTCTTCACACTGGTTCAGGTACTCGGCGGTTACACCGAACCGACCTGAGGCCACCTGCTTGATTTTGGCCGACGGGTTGTCGCCATTCGGCTCCGGCACGAAGTGTGCAGGATCTTCTCCACCTTCACCCGAGTCGGATTTCGCGCCGATCCGGTTCATCGCCACGTTCAGCGTCTTGTGCGCTTCGGGACTCAACGCGCCTAGCGACATGCCCGGTGTCACAAACCGCTTGCGGATCGAGGTGATCGACTCGACCTCTTCAATTGGCACCGGCTTGCCCAACGGTTTGAAGTCCATCAGATCGCGTAAGTGGATCGGCGGGTTCGACTGCATCTTGGCCGAATATTGCTTCCAAAGCTCGTAAGATGCGCGGTTACAGGCCATCTGCATCATGTGCATAGACGTGGCTTCCCACGCGTGGGTCTCACCCGATTTCCGCGCTTTGTAGAAACCACCAATGGGCAACACGTCCAGACCGCTGTCCCAGCCCTTGGCGTGAATTTCTTCAACCTTGGTCTGAATACCGGTGACACCAATGCCGGAAATCCGGCTGGTCATGCCCGGGAAGTACTCGGCTACCATGGCGCGGCTGAGGCCAACAGCCTCAAAGTTCAGACCACCGCGATACGAGGAAATCACCGAAATCCCCATCTTGGCCATGATTTTCAACAGGCCCTGATCGATGGCTTCGCGATAACGCGCCACGTTTTCGGTCAGGGTGCCGTCCAACAACCCGCGGTCGATGCGGTCGGCTAGCGAATCCTCGGCCAGATAGGCATTCACAACGGTCGCACCACAGCCGATCAGAACCGCAAAGTAATGCGGGTCCACACATTCTGCGGAACGTACGTTCAGCGAGCAGAAGGTACGCAGCCCCTGACGGGTCAGATGCGAGTGAACCGCGCTGGTCGCTAGGATCATAGGCATTGCCACACGACCCTCGCCCGAGTTCATGTCGGACAGTACCAGATGCCCCGCACCCGAGCGCACGGCCTCTTCTGCTTCGGCTCTAACACGGGCCAAAGCGGCGCTAAGCGCACCCCGACCGGGTTCAAAGCTACAGTCAATCTCAGCCAGCGGGGACCCAAAGGTTTCAACCAGCTTGTCCCATTGCGCGTTGCCAACAAAAGGGCTGCCAAGCACAACAATTTCGGTTTGACTGCTGTCTTCATCCAACACGTTCTTTAGGTTACCGAACCGCGTTTTAAGCGACATCACGCGGTATTCACGCAGTGAATCGATCGGCGGGTTGGTAACCTGGCTAAAGTTCTGGCGGAAGAAATGGCTGAGTGGGCGGTATTTCTTTGACAGAACCGCCGACGGAGTATCGTCACCCATCGAGGCCAACGCCTCTTTGCCATCCTCGGCCATTGGCGCAAGGATTTGTTCCAGTTCTTCAACCGAATAACCCGCTGCGATCTGACGCTTGCGTAGTTCTTCACCCGAGAAGATCTGAGCTTCGGTTACACCTGCCAGTGATTCATCAAGGTCATTGATCTTGCCGACCCATTCACCAAACGGCAGCGCTCGCGCCAGTTTGTCCTTGATCTGGGTGTCGCGGTAGAGCTTGCCCTTCTTCATATCCACGGCCAGCATCTGCCCTGGACCCAAAGCGCCCTTCTCGGTCACGCTGGCCTCATCGATCGGCACCATGCCAGCTTCTGAGCCCGCGATGACAAGACCGTCGCCGGTCACAACGTAACGCATCGGACGCAGGCCGTTCCGGTCGAGTCCAGCACAAACCCAACGACCATCGGTCATTGCCAAAGCGGCGGGGCCGTCCCATGGCTCCATCACCGAGTTGCAGTAGGAATACATGTCGCGCCACGCCTGCGGCAGTTCGACCGCCTGTTTGGACCAGCTCTCCGGAACCAGCATGGTTTTCGCCATCGGGGCCGAGCGGCCCGCGCGCACCAGAACCTCAAAAACAGAGTCTAATGCAGCGGAATCCGACGACCCGCCTGCGATGATCGGTTTGATATCCTCGGCGTAGTCACCAAAGGTGCCGCTGGCCATGCGGATCTCATGGCTCTTCATCCAGTTGATGTTGCCTTTCAACGTGTTGATCTCACCGTTATGGGCCAACATGCGGAACGGTTGCGCCAGCCACCATTGCGGGAAGGTGTTGGTCGAGTAACGCTGGTGATAGATCGCAAACGCGGATTCAAAGCGCTCATCCATCAGGTCGGGGTAGAAAACTGCAACCTGCTCGGCCAGCATCATACCTTTGTAGATGATCGAGCGGCAGGACAGCGACGCCAGATACAGGCCGGAGATACCAGCGGCGGCTGCGGCTTTCTCGATGCGGCGGCGGATCACATACAGTTCACGCTCAAAGGTCTCTTCGTCCACACCTTTCGAGTTCGAGATCAGGATCTGTTCGATCTCAGGACGGGTCGCGTTAGCTTTTTCACCCAGGCAGGTCACATCGACCGGCACGTGACGCCAGCCATAGATGTAGTAACCCATGCGCAGGACTTCGGTTTCCACGATGGTTCGGCAGCTTTCTTGCGCGCCGAAATCTGTGCGGGGCAGGAATACCTGACCAACCGCGATCAACTCGTTCAGGTTGGGCTCGTGACCGGTGCGACGGATCTGGTCATAAAAGAAGGGAACCGGGATCTGCACATGGATACCCGCGCCATCGCCGGTTTTACCGTCGGCGTCCACAGCGCCCCTGTGCCAGATCGCTTTCAGAGCGTCGATCCCTGCATCCACAACCTTGCGTGACGGCTTACCATCAACGGATACAACAAGGCCTACACCGCAGGAAGAATGCTCTTCTTCTTCTGAATAGAGACCATTTTCCGCCATCCATTTGCGTTTGGCTTCTTCGGCCCGCACCCAATCGGAATCATATTTGGTCATTGGCTGTCTCCTTCTTCCGGCTGGGCAAACATCGCTTCGACCTCAGCTTTGGTCATCTGCTTGCGTTCACCTGCGAACGCGTACCCGTCGGGCTTTTTGTCGATAAAAAGTTCCAGTTGCAGCTTGAGGCCCGTGTCGTCGAACAGGCCAGCCGCCATTTCTGTGTGTCCGTGCATCTCGCCGGGCAGTGTAATTCTGTACCACAGCGCCGATCCACAATCCGAGCAAAACGCGCGCTCGGCCCAGTCGGAGGACGTAAAAGTCTTGACTGGACCCAACGCGGCATAGCCGGGTTCAGCCTGAAACGTCACCAGCATCGAACTGGTCCAGCCGCGGCACTGATCGCAATGACAAGCACCCAGCGATTCCTTCGCTGGTGTGGCGGTCACAGTGACCGCACCGCACATACATTGGCCTTGCAATTCAGGCATAAAACCCTCCTGTCGCTGGGCGTTGGCTTACTCAGCTGCTACCGCAGCTTTGGCGTTGAACCGTTCGATGATCGCATCGGCGCAGTCGCGGCCGTCGCGGATCGCCCAGACCACCAGCGAGGCACCACGTGCGATGTCACCGATGGCGTAGACCCCATCCATCTCGGTCTCACCTGTCTGGAAGGCTGCTTTAACGGTCCCCCAACGCGTTACGGGCAGGTCGGGCTGACCGAACAGGGTCGGCAGATCTTCGGGCTCAAAGCCCAGCGCCTTGATGACCAGATCGGCATCTTCGACATAGTCCGCACCTTCGATCACTTCGGGCGCTTGGCGGCCTGTGGCGTCGGGCTGCCCCAGACGCATCTTCTGCACCATCACACCAGCGACTTTGTCGTCTCCAGTGAAGCCTTTGGGAGCACTCAGCCACTCAAACACGACGCCTTCTTCTTCAGCGTTTTGGGTTTCTCGCTGCGAACCAGGCATGTTGGCTCGGTCACGGCGATACAGACATTTGACTGAGGTCGCGCCTTGGCGGATCGAGGTCCGCACGCAGTCCATCGCAGTGTCACCACCGCCGATGACGACAACCTTCTTGCCATTGGCGTTCAGGCGACCGTTGTCAAAATCCTCGACAGCATCGCCAAAGCTTTTGCGGTTCGAGGCTGTAAGGAAATCGATCGCTTTCTCGATTCCAGCCAGACCGCTTCCTGGCATGGACAGGTCGCGCGATTTGTAAACACCGGTCGCGATGATTACGGCGTCGTGCTTGGCTCGGATTTCTGCAAATTTTTCGGCGTCTACATCGCAGTTCAAAACGAACTCAACACCGCCATCAGCCAGCAAGTCATTCCGGCGCTGTACGATGTCTTTCTCCAGCTTAAATCCCGGAATACCGTACATCAGCAGGCCGCCCGCACGGTCATAGCGGTCATATACAGTCACCTGAATGCCGGCGCGGCGCAGCATGTCTGCCGCAGCCAGGCCGCCGGGGCCGCCACCGATAATGCCAACGCTTTCGCTGCGCTCAGCTGCGGGTGCAACCGGCTTTACCCAGCCTTTGTCCCATGCGGTATCGGTAATGTATTTCTCGATGGTGCCAATGGTGACTGTGCCGTGGCCAGATTGTTCGATTACGCAATTGCCTTCACACAAACGGTCCTGAGGGCAGATGCGACCACAGATCTCGGGGAAGGTGTTGGTGGCCTGGCTGGTTGCATAGGCTTCTTCCAAACGACCTGTTGCGGTCAGGCGCAGCCAGTCAGGAATATTGTTGTGCAGTGGGCAATGCGACTGACAATATGGCACGCCACATTGGCTGCAGCGGCTGGCTTGCTCTTCCGCCTTTGCGGACGCGTACTCAGCATAGATTTCGTCAAAGTCCGCTTTGCGGTCATCAGCGGCACGCTTTTCCGGCATGACGCGGTCGATCTGCACAAATTTCAGCATCGGTTGCTTGGCCACGGGTCAGACTCCATGAATTGGCTTGGTCGAGTTTCTTTAAGAGATGCGCGACCAGATGAAAAGTCAATTGTGCTGACCTATTTTGAAAAAAATCTGGCCTTGAACTCAAGTCTGCAGAATTTATCGATGTTTTTAGTTCCGATTCGGACCTATATGCGCACTTTCCTTTTTGGCACCACACTTATACGCATTGATCGCATAGAACACGTGACGGCAGCACGGGCAGTATTATGAGTTTTTTTCAGTTGATTCTCGCAGCCATTATTCAGGGCATCACTGAGTTTTTGCCGATTTCATCCTCGGGACACCTAATACTTTTGCCCAGCCTGACTGGCTTGGACGACCAAGGGCTAGCGATCGACGTGGCCGTGCATGTCGGGACACTTGGCGCCGTAATTTTGTATTTCTGGTCGGACGTCAAACAAGCCGTCGCCGGATTACCTCGCGCATTGACCGGTCGCACGGATACCCCACAAGCCCAACTTGCCATGGGCCTGATCATTGCAACGATTCCTACCGTCATCGTCGGTGCCATTCTGTTCAAGACAGGACTAAGTAACTCACTAAGATCGATGGCGGTAATCGGCTGGGCGATGCTTGGCTTTGGAATTCTTCTGTATTGGATGGACCAGAAAGGTTCTCAAACTAAAAAAGCCACAGAATGGGGCGCGCGCGATGCCTTGATCATGGGGCTATGGCAGGTACTGGCGTTGATTCCCGGCACATCCCGGTCAGGCATCACAATCACCGGAGCCCGACAGCTGGGCTATACACGCGAAGACGGCGCTCGGATCGCAATGCTTATGTCTATCCCGACTATTCTGGCTTCGGGAACCTTGCTTTCTGTCGATGTGATCCGTGAAGCAAATGCACAACTTGCCATTGACGGAGCAATCGCGGCGTTTTTCGCCTTTATCTCAGCCCTTCTGGCGCTGAGCCTGATGATGCGTCTGCTTCGCAGCGTTAGCTTCACCCCGTATGTTATTTACAGGGTAATACTTGGCACCATCCTACTGGTGATCGCTTACAGCTGATCAGATACGCAGGTTGCCGGCCGAATTCTGGATGTCGTCGTACTGACCCGAAGGACGGAACTTCCACAGATACTCAGGAAGGATGGATTCCAAAGTGGCCGGCTCAATGCCCAAATCTGCAAAGCCCTTTGCACCCTCAGACACAACGTTGTCACGACGCAAGTTCTTCAGTTGGTCACGAGTCAGAATGTGGTTCGGGAATAGCTGAAAGCTGACAAACTTCACGATATCCAGAACGCCTGCCATGATCTTGGCCACAAAGAACGGCATCCCGATGATGACACGGCGTCTGTGAATTACCTCTAGCATCTGCTGCATCAGCGCACGGAAGGACTTAACCTCTGGACCGCCCAGCTCATAAACGCCGGCCTCTGCCTGGCCGAGAACACCTTTGACAGCCGCCTTGGCCACATCATCCACGTAAACCGGCTGAAACTTCGTTTCGGCACCAACCAAGGGCAAGAATGGTCCCATACGGGTCATCCCGGCAAATCGGTTAAAGAACTGATCTTCGGTCCCGAAAATGACCGAGGGCCGCAAAATCACAGCGTTAGGCATATGGGTCAGCACACCAGCCTCACCTTGAGCCTTTGTTCGTGAATACTCGCTATCAGACTCTGCATCGGCGCCAATGGCCGAGATGTGGACCATTCGCTGGACACCGCCCTCTGCCGCCAAACGGGCGATCCGTTCAGCGCCTTCGGACTGCACTTTGTCGAACTCGTTCTTACCAAGCTCGTTCAACACACCCACGCAATTCACAACCACATCTGCGCCGTGCATAGCAGAGGCAACAGAAGCATCGTCGCGAATGTTGCAAAGAATGGGTTCGACCTGGCCTACAACGCCGTAAGGTTTGACAAACATCGCCTCGTTGGGGCGCCGCACTGCAACCCGCACGCGCCACCCTTCATTCGCCATGCGCCGCGCAATATATCGGCCGACAAATCCCGATCCGCCATAAATCGTGACCATTTTGGACATGAGGGGGCTCCTGCTAGTGGGTCTTGATCCGATTTACCTTTCTACGCCCCTTCAAACAAGGCGCAATAACGCCGCGTGTCTGTGAAAAAAACAGTGCAATACAGGTGCTTTTGGTTGGCGGTCAAAAAACTTTCAAAAATCTTCCCGAATCTAGTTGACGCCCCTCGCCAGTAGGCTTAAACGCCCCTCCACGACACCTGCCCAGGTGGCGGAATTGGTAGACGCGCTAGCTTCAGGTGCTAGTGTCCGTATGGACGTGGAGGTTCGAGTCCTCTCCTGGGCACCAAATCCCCCGACAAAAGACTAAATTCCACAATCGTTCGTCAGGATTCCGTGTCGATTTCCCAACTAAGGTGATCATGAATCTGTTTCCATTGATGATTTCGATCATCGTTTTCGGTGTCGCGATTGTCAAAAGTACAAATCCGCTCATCTGCTTTGCATTAGGAGTAAACAGTTTTGGAAAGCAAAGTGGTTTCGTAAGCACTGGAAATTGTACCGCTCACGCTGCAAGGCGAACGTGTTTTCTTTTGCTTTTCAGATTCATAGCATCACAGGCCCATTATTTAAGGAGCCTTTCACCAGATCGAGTCGTTCTTGGGATAAGCTTTTTGGGCTCGCCTCTTCTCGAATAAAGCTTGCTCTGTAAGCAATTTTGCGCTGCTCAAACAGCAAGTTTCCGCTACGTAAAGTTAACCCTACTTTGCTGCATAACCGAATTGATCTATCCCATGCAGACCGTTTTGATAGGGGTCAAAATGAAGCTCAGTGTATTAGAAGTTTTCTGCATACTGTTGGCGAGTGTGGTGGCCGTGGCAGGCTTTGTCGGGGC
This sequence comes from Ruegeria sp. BE9, assembly GCF_056538765.1. Taxonomy (NCBI): domain Bacteria; kingdom Pseudomonadati; phylum Pseudomonadota; class Alphaproteobacteria; order Rhodobacterales; family Roseobacteraceae; genus Ruegeria; species Ruegeria sp. BE9. Next base: position 31,623 of record NZ_JBQFTS010000013.1, read on the forward strand.
CGCGAGCGCACTGATTTCTGCCATGTGAAATTCTTGAGCTATCCAGTTCTTGGTAGCTCCTATGACAACTTGTTTAACATATGCCGTTTAGTTGAATTTCGTGCTGGCTATTAGCGTAGAGAATACAACGATAACGCCACTTTGAAGCTTTGGGGGTTAATCCCCTAAGTCGATAGATCAGGATCTTTTTAAGACCGCTAGCGACGGCATCAGGTTGTGACCTTCCAACAGTGCAAACGTAGAAATCGTTACGTCAAGACCAATAGCTGAACCCTACCGTTCGGTCTGGAAATCTCTCTTTAAAAGGTTGTCGGCAGGTTTGCCTTTCATGCCAGTTCTCAAACAATTTCGGAGAGTTCCATGTCTGACGACTTCAAGAATCATCAAGCCGGACTGGACAGTCCACAAGGGCACCACATTGCGGTCACCGTAAGTGACACTCAAGATCTAGAAACCGCCACTCGCGCTCTTTGGGTTGGATCAGGCGGTAGCATTCGCGCCACCACGGTTTTTGGCCATACGGAAACATATGAAAATGTCCCAAGCGGCTTTCTTCTGCCCGGCAGGTTCTCCCGTGTTCTGGAAACCGGGACAACGGCAAGCTCTATCCTCGCCCTGTGGTGATCAGGGATGATAGGTCTGTCTTTAACCATCTCGGCGGGATCGCGGAAGCGTAACGAGGGTATTGAGTCGCTGGCCCCAATCTCGTGGCTCGACCCGTCCGACCTCTCCACTATGTTTCAAGATGCTGCGGGAACCATTCCGGTCATGACCTCGGGCGATCCTGTCGCCCGCATTAATGACAAGAGCGGCAATGGCTATGATGCCCTGCAAACTGCTAACAATAGCTTCCGCCCCACATACCAGACGGATGGAACCCATCATTGGCTGCAATTTGATGGCGTGGACGACTATTTATCTGTGACCTTCCCTCAGTCTCTGAGCCAACCCTCGACGCAGGGAATTTCATTCTCAACCGGCTCAAGGGCCGCTTGCTATTTAACGGATGGCGCGGATTCCAGCGGTCGGAATTCGCTGCGTTATGAAGCGTTTTCTTTGCATCAATTCGGAGGCTCAGACGTTGTATTGGGGCCGGTTGCGGAAGCTGCACCTAACATAGTCGTCGCAAAGTTTGACGGAGTTGAATCTGATGTGCGCCTTAACGGTTCCGATTTCGGACCACATAACGTAGGAACACACTCAATCAACAGCCTGACAATCGGGGCACGCTTCAGCTTGAATGTTCGTTTCGACGGCCTGTTAAGGGGGTTCGTACTGTTTGATCGCAACTTGGGAACTGCCGAAACCGCGAAACTCGCTTCCTGTCTAAAGGGCTCGGCCTAGTATTACGCAAACACCAAAAGCAGATAGGCGACCAATGCTAAGGCGATGCCAAATACAACAACGGGCGGCTTACTTTCGCCGTCCGTTAGATCGTTCTGAAAAGCTCCTGCCTGAAAAGTAAGGTATAGCGCCGCGACCAGCAGGAAAAACGCTAGAACGTCGATTAAAACCTTGGAAATCAGCCTACCCCCTAAACACCGGCTTCCGCTCCGGTAACATCTTACTTTTTCTCGCCCGGCTCATAGCGCCGGGCGTTCAACTGTTTACATTCTTGCAGGTTTTTTACCTCAAATCTCTGCAAATCTCGATATTCCTCGATCATTCACCTTAAGACCGGCTTCTTTCTGTAGTTTTCAGACCCCCGAATACGTTGCCCTGAGCCAGCTGAATCAGCGCTCCCCGCACTTTTTCTGACCACCATTTCAAGTGACGTAGCGTCGGTTTTCGCCGGTCAGACCTTAACTGATTGACGTAAACGTAAGGTTCACATCATTTTTTTGACCGGACGATAAATTAATGATGCAAATCCTGAGATTCTTCCCCCTAGCCACAAAAAACACCTTTCTTAAATGCACAGTGTCGCTGCGGACCAACCACTCACGGATGAATGATCCTTGAGCCCTCGCCCAGAGTTCGGATCGGGTCTGCAGCGGCACATTTTTTAGATTTGAATTCAAGGATAATCACTATGCGCCTGAAGCTATTTCTAAATCGTTTAAAGACGGCAAAAACGACACGCGTTTCCATGACTAGCGAAAACAGAAAGCCTTTGGACATGGGGCGCACGTTGCCTCAAATCGAAAAGTCCGAACTCACCGCTCTGTTCAAGAACGTGCTGAAAGAAAAGCAGGACGATCTTCCGACACGGCGCAAGTGATGAAAAGCTTTGTTTGGGTGCTGATCAGGAAAACCTGAGCTTTTGCGTAGAGCGCACCAAGCCCACAGCCGTCAGGACGGCGACTGCTCGGACACGATCTCTCCGAAACGGGTGAAGAACTTGCCAGACAGCTTCTTGGCCGTCCCCGAGATCAAACGGCTGCCCAACTGAGCAATCTTACCGCCGACATCAACCTTGGCGGTATAGGACAGCACCGTCTCATCCCCGTCTTCTGTCAGCGTCACGTCGGCCCCGCCCTTGGCAAAACCCGCAGCTCCGCCCTTTCCTTCACCGGTCAATGAAAACGCATCGGGTGCTTTGGAGTTGTCCAGTGTAACTTGGCCGGCGAACTTTGCCTTAACTGGTCCGATTTTCAGAACGACTTTTGCTTCAAGCTCTTCCGGAGAGTTCTGAACCAGCTCTTCGCAACCCGGAATACATTCTTGCAGGATTTCGGGATTATTCAGAGCTTTGAACACCGCATCACGCGGTGCCGAGATACGGATTTCATCACTAAGTTCCATACGCGCTTCCTTCGGTCATCTGCACCCTAGATAATCAGAGTTACAGTTTCCACTTCATCTTTCCAGAGCTTGTTTTGTGCGCCTGTTAGAACTTGCTGCGTTTGCAGTAGTTTAGCAAAAAAACCGACCTTAGAAACACTAGGGTTGAGATGGAGAAAGTGATTGAGAAGGTTGAGTGTCGGCACCGCCAGTGCATAACCGGCGGCGCCCTTTCTTTAGTCGCTGATCGCGCCTTCCTCATCCCGGCGCTGGTGCATCTTGGCTTTGACACGGGCCCCAACGATCAGGGGCAAAACAAATCCAATGATGGCGATGGACCACAGTGCAATGGACAGCGGGCTGTCGATCAGGGTCCACCAATTGCCGTTGTCGATCGTTACTGCGCGACGCAGGTTGTTCTCCATCGAATTGCCCAGCAGCGTGCCCAGAATGATCGGCACCAGCGGTACGTCGAGTTTGCGCAGTACCCAGCCCATGACACCGAAACCGATCATCACCAGAAGATCAAAGCTAGAGCCGGAGATACCGTAGATACCGACAAAGCTGACCATCGCCACGATCGGCATCAGGATGCGAGAAGGGATCATGAGGACACGGGTAAACAAACCCACCATCGGGATATTCATCGCCAGCAACATGAAGTTTGCAATGAACAGCGCCGCGATCAGCCCCCAGACCACATCCGGGTTCTGAGTGAACAGCAGCGGCCCTGGTGTAATGTTCAGCGCCAGCAACACAGCAAGCAATACAGCCGTTGTTCCCGACCCCGGAACGCCCAGCGCCAGCATCGGCACCAAGGCTCCCCCAGCGGCTGCATTGTTCCCGGCCTCGGGCGCAGCAACACCGCGTGGATCACCGGTACCAAAGGTGTTCTCTTTGTCGACCAGCCGTTTTTCCATCGAATACGAAATGAACGAACCCAGCGAGGCCCCGGCCCCCGGCAGAACACCAGCGATAAATCCCAGGAACGATGTCCGCAGCATGGTTGGCGTGCATTTCTTGACCATCGACATCGGCGGGTAGAGACGCCCGATTTTCAACTTACGGCCAGCGGCATCCGACCCGCCGTGGCGGTGTTCAAGGAAGATGAACACTTCGGACAGGGCGAACAGGCCAACGATGGCCACAAGGAAGTCAAGGCCGTCATACAAGTGCACTTCGCCAAAAGTGAAACGCGGTACACCGGTTTGAGTATCGACGCCAATCGTCGCCAATCCGAGGCCCAGCGCCGCGGCAAATGCGGATTTCGCCTGATTGGTCGAGGACACGCCGCCCAGTGTCATGAAGGCCAACGCGAACAGAGCGAAATACTCAGCCGGTCCGAACAGCAGCGCAATCTTCACCAGCTGCGGCGCAAGGAAGATCAGGCCCCAAGTGGCCAAAAACGCGCCAACGAACGATGCGATACCGGACAGCGACAGCGCCTCACCGGCAAAGCCCTTTTTAGCCATCGGATGCCCGTCCAGACAGGTCATCATGGCAGGCTCGTCTCCGGGTATGTTCAGCAGGATGGAAGAGATCCGCCCCCCGTACATTGCTCCGTAATAAACACTAGTCAGCAGGATCAGCGAGGGCGTCGCCCCCAGCCCAAGTGTGAACGCCAGCGGGATCAGGATTGCGACGCCGTTTGATGGGCCAAGACCGGGCAGCGCGCCCATGATCGTGCCCAGAAAACAGCCCAGCAGGGCCAGCATCAGGTTCTGCCATGTCAGCGCGATGGCGAAACCGTCTCCGAGGGATGCAAAAGTTTCCATAGTCTGTTCCTCAGAATCCCAGTGGGCCGCGGGCCAGCGAAAGGCCCAGAACCAAGTGGAAAATGACGTAGATACCGACAGATGTGCCGATACCCACCAACACGCTTTCAATCGGGCCAGAGCCCAGACGCCAAGCCAGATAGGTGGCGGCAAAAGCGGTGGCGATGACAAAGCCGATCTCTGGCAACAGTTCGGCGTAAAGGATCATCATCACAACAGCGGCGCCGACCTCGACAAGACGGCTCAGCGCGGGCCACTCGGGTTCGGAATCGGGGCGCAAGGCAATGACGATGCTCGACAGGCCCAGAATGGCGGCGATGATCAGAGGGAAAGCTTTGGGTCCAACGGCATCGGACAGAAAGCTCTCTTCAATCGCCAAAGCGGAAAAGGCAAATCCGATGGCGAGTAGCAGTCCGACGACCCCGAAGATGCGGTCACTCATCGGTGTCTCCTATTTTTCGGGTAAAACTTGTGGACCCGGGCGCGGATAACTGATTCCGCGCCCGGGTCTTGGTGAGTGGTTATTTGATGATCCCGATCTCTTTCGAGATGGTTTGGATCTGGCCTACAGATTCAGCCACGAAGTCCTGGAACGCCGCACCTTGCAGATCCAGCGGGGCCAAACCATTTGCGGCCATGACCTCTTTCCATTCATCCGAGGCGTATAGATCACCGATCTTACCGACCCAGTCACCATAGGCCTCATCGGTCATGCCGCCCGGAGCGTAAAATCCGCGCCAGTTTGCGCCAATAGCGTCAACGCCCTGTTCTTTGGCTGTTGGGAAATCGGCGAATTCGCCGGGCAGACGTTCTGGGGCCAGAACAGCGATCACCTTGATATCGCCAGAGTCCACAAAACCTTTGGCCTCGGAAATGTCACCTGTGAAGGCCTGCACAGAACCGGCCAGGAGCTGGGTTACAGCCTCACCACCGCCGTCAAAGGCGATGTATTTGACGGATCTGACATCTTCGATGCCATAGGCATTCGCAGCGATCAGCACCTTCAAGTGGTCCCAGCCACCCACGGCAGATCCGCCTGCCACGGAAACGGCAGCGGGATCGTTTTTGATCTGGTCCAGCAGCTCGGGCAGAGTGTTCACAGAGCTGTCGGCCGCAACGGCGATCACACCATAGTCCGCGCCAATGGCGGCCAGCCAACGGACCTGATCCATGGTGTTTCCGGGATACGCGCCCTGCGCAAGACGGGTCGCAGTGGCCGCACTGGCCGCAACGATCAGTTCGTTGTCGTCACCGCGCTTGTTCACTACTTCGGCAAAGGCCACGCCACCGCCGCCACCAGCAAGGTTCACCACCTGCATAGTCTGGTCGATCAGGCCCAGATCCTGCAGTGATTTACCAACCTGACGGCAGGTGAAGTCCCAGCCGCCGCCGGGGTTTGCCGGTGCGATACATTCCTGCGCGCTGGCGGCTACGCCGGACAGTGCAAAGACAGCAGCCGCAATCGCGCCACTGGTTCCAAACAGTTTCATTCGTGTCTCCTCCTCGGGTCTTTTTGGGCTGTGTTCCACAGCCGAAACCGGTGCCTGCAGGGATCACGGCGCGTGGCCTTTCCTTGCAGGTTGAATTTGTTTACCGAATAATGCTGTCACGAACCTGTCACGGTTCCGGCGTTCGACTTTGGGAGGAGTCATGCGCGTATTGATGATCGAAGATGCCGAAGATCTGGCAGAGGGTGTCGTGGCCCATCTCGCCCGGTCTGGGGTGGTATGCGATTTGGCCACCACCGTGGAATCCGCTTGTGATTTCCGCGCAGTACAAAGTTATGACGCCATGTTGTTGGACATCAACTTGCCCGACGGATCCGGCCTGAACTTTCTGGGCAAAATCCGCGCTTCGGGTGACCGCATACCCGTATTGATGCTGACGGCGCTCACCTCGGTCGAGGATCGCGTGGCTGCATTGGACAAGGGCGCGGACGATTATCTGGGCAAGCCATTCGACCAGCGTGAATTGGAAGCTCGCCTTCGCGCTCTGGTGCGTCGCGATGCCGACCGCAAGAGCGAACAAATCACGCTGGGCCCATTGATCTATGCCCCAAAGGACCGCAGCGCCACTTTGGATGGAAAGCGCTTGAATCTGACCGCCCGTGAGGCCGCCGTTCTGGACGCGTTGATCCGGCATGAGGGGCAATACCTGTCCAAAACGCGGCTTTACGACTCGCTTTATGGCTTCGAGGACGCCGATGTCGGCGAAAATGCCATCGAGCTGTATATCGCCCGCTTACGCAAGAAGTTCTCTGGCAGCGCAGTCAACATCTCGACCCAGCGGGGCGTTGGGTATCGGATTGGCCTGGATGGCTAGACTGTACGTGCCCCACAGCCTGACCGCACGGGTTCTCAGCGCCGTGATGCTGATCCTTGTGCTGGGCGGCTGCCTGGTCGCGCTATCGATCTGGGCAAATGGCAGGCTGGCGGCGCGGCAAGCCTATGATCGACTGCTGCTAGGCGCGGCCAGTGATATCGCCGAATCCGTTCGAATTCAGGAAGGTGAGCCAATCGTCGATCTGCCGGTTTCCGCATTTCAGTTGCTGGCGCAGGCTCCGGATGATCGCATTTTCTACGCGGTTCAAGTCCCGAACGGCGCCTTTATCACCGGACTGGACCGTGACACGGTGATCGAAGTCCCGCAACAATCCGATACGACGCCCTTGTACTTTGCGGCTGATCTTAACGGAGAGCCCGCACGCTTTGTTCGCGTTGCCCGCTTGTTTGCCGAAAGGGAATTTTCGGGTGAGGTCGAAATTCTGGTTGGTCAAACCCTGCGCGCGCGCCAGTCCATGACGGCGGGCCTAATGCGGGACGCCCTGTTGCCAATGGCCATCGCCGGGATTTTGCTGCTTATCATGTCATGGTTCGTCACCCGATCTGCCTTGCGCCCTCTCGAAGCATTGTCCGATGACCTTATCCGGCGTGATCCGCACGACCTTACGCCGATGGCGAGCGAAGGGTTGCCACGCGAACTGCAGGTTATGTTGACCGCGATGAACCGTTTCATGGGACGTCTGGACCGGCAGGTAAACACGATGCGCAACCTGATCGCCGACACCGCCCATCAGCTGCGGACGCCAGTTGCGGCGATCCGGGTACAGGCCGAAATCGCACAGGATGACCCTGATCCACCGGTCCGAAAACGAGCACTGGACCGGTTGCTGGGACGTACGCGATCGCTCGGTACTCTGCTGGACCAACTGCTGTCTCGCGCCATGGTGATCCACCGCATAGACAGCGCACCGCGGCTGCCTGTGGACCTGCGCGAGGTGGCGCTGGATGTGTTAGAGCAAAGCGACCACGAACTGGTTGCGCCCGGTGTCGAGGTACGGCTTGAGATCGGCGAAACCCCGGTGTTCGTTAATGCCGACGCATTTTCACTTGGAGAAGCCGCCAAGAACCTTCTGGGAAACGCGCTGCGCCACGGTCAGCCACCTGTCAGAATTGGGGCGACACTGGAAAACCAACGCGCCATTCTTTGGGTTCGTGATCATGGCACAGGTCCTGCAAATCCTGTCTCGGACCGCATCGGTGACCGGTTCAACCGCACAAGCGGCTCGAGCGAGGACAGCACAGGTCTGGGCCTATCCATCGTGAAATCCACAGCCGAGGCATTTGACGGCAAGGTCGAGATGGCCCGCGACGAAGCGGGTTTTCGCGCCGCACTCAGCTTTCCACGCATGCCGGCAAGGGGGATGGAATGATCCGCGCTTTGATAGTCTGCCTGCTTTTGGCCCTGCCCAGCGCACTGCGCGCGCAGGAAGCAAGCGCGAGCTTCGGCAGCGGTGACGAGCCGATGTTAATTCGTTCAACCACCGATATTGCCATCATCGCACCGGTGTTAGAGCGGTTTGCCGAGCTGCATCCTGCGCTTTTGATTACTTACGAGCAATGGGGATCGAACGCGCTGTTCCAGCACAGCCGCACGGTCTGCAAAGGCGGTAAGAACCCCGCAGACGTGGTGTTTTCCTCAGCGATCCAGCAAATGGTATGGCTTGTGAATTCAGCGTGCGGTCATCGTTACCGATCTCCGTTGACTGATGCGCTACCGGACGCGCGCAGATGGCGGAACGAGCTGTGGGGCATAACAACAGAGCCCGCTGTCATCGCCTATAACAAAGCCCTGCTTGACGATCAGGACGTACCTCGCAGCCGTTTTGCCCTGCTGGACGCCATGCGCACACAACCCGAATTGTTGCGGGGACGTGTAGCAACCTACGACATTGCCGCCTCGGGTCTCGGGTATTTGTTTGCCTATGGTGATAGTCTTGAAGCCACAACTTTCGGTTCGTTGATCGAAGGTTTTGCTCGGATCGACGCCGTCGCCACCTGTTGCTCTTCCGAGATTATCCGCGATGTGGCTGAAGGTCGGTTTCTGATCGCCTACAACGTGTTGGGATCTTATGTGGCCAACGCAGATGCACCCGGCGTTGGTGTAATCCTGCCAGAGGATTACACTCTGGTCCTGTCCCGCGCATTCATGATCCCGGCTCAGGCCGAAAACAAAGACGCTGCGACCGATCTTCTGGATTTCCTGCTCTCGCCTGAGGCACAGAACCTTTTGGCCTCTGCAGGACTGGTTGCACGCATGGACGCCTCCGAAACGGGTTTGCCCCCAAGCGCACGCCGGTTCATTGCCCTTTCACCCGCACTATTAGTCGCGCGGGATCAAATCCGACGTGCTGAATTGTTCAAGATCTGGAACAACGCTTTTGACGTAGAAACTGCCCGTTAGACCTGTTTCTCGACCACTGGTTCCACATCAGGGCGGACCGGCTCAGCCTCCATCTCTATGATGTCAGTGTCGGCAACTTCTTCAGCTTCATCCACCTCAGGCTCGACCTCTCCATCAGGCTCTGATTTGTCCTCGAGCGCACCGACGATCAGCGGAAGCATATGAACACCGGTAGCGGTTGCGATCTCAGGTGTTTGGGGTGTTTGCCAACTGAGCGTGTCAAAGCTATTGCAGTTTTGACAAACTGGGCCCCATTCGGGCTGAATGTCGTGGCAATTGTTGCAAACCCATTGCGGTCCGCGTGGCGCATTCAGCGCCTTGGCCAGCCAGCCCTGCACAACAGCGTCAGAGGCACCCTCGCCACGTTCGATCGCGGCCATGAGCGTGTAAGCGCGTGCATCAGCTTGCTTTTCGACAACGTCACCCAACGCTCGGCGTGCTTCGGGGAAGTCCTCGGCCACGATGTTAAGCTCGGCCAGGATCAGGCGGGTTTCAGGATTCTCAGGGTGAATACGGGTCAGAGCTGTAAAGCGTTTGATCCGCGCCTCAGGCGTCTCATCTGGTTCGATCTCGGCAAATGCGTGGGCCAAATCCGGGTGTGGCTGAGCCTCCCACGCTTTTTTCAGGATCTTAGTCGCAGCACGCGGCTTGCCTTTTTCAATATAAGCTCGCGCGGCCATCGCAGCGGCGGGCACCAGATCGGGCGACAGGCGGTTGGCCTCAATCGCGTGCTCCTGCTGTTCGACCGTCGCACCTTCGTCCAGAATGTCCTTGGCTTCAGACAACGCAAGCACCGCATCGCGGCGTTTGAAAACGTCACGCGGCAGGTGGCCGGCCTTCAGCTTGGCAGTAAGTGTCGAACGTGCGCCGGTCCAGTCTTGGGACTTAGTCTGTAGGCCAAGCAAAATGTCCTGCGTTTCAGCGTGCCGCGGTTTAATCGCTAGAGCCTTTTCAGCGAGCTTAAGGGCGGTTTCATCATCCCCTTCGGCCAGCTTCTGTTTCATGATGCCGCGTACGCCGACAAACCGCGTCGAATTGTCGGTAACCAACTTTTTGTAAGTGTCTGACGCTTTTTTGGTGTCACCATTCATCTCAGCGGCCTGGGCGACCAGAAGATTGGTCAACTCAGGCTTGTTCAGCAATTTCTCGGCTTTTTGCGCCTTGGTCATAGCCACGCGCCCCTCGCCCGAGGCCAGCGCCATCAATCCATCTGCCAACGCTTGATAGCCACGCTGCTCACGACTGCGGTCAAAATACCGGGACAGGGCCGTTTCATCTCCGTTTAGGAACTTGAGGGTCGCAATCAAAAGGGTCAGTAGCTTGAAAAACACCCATATTGCGAAAACCAAAACGCCCAGCGCGATCACCGATTGCAACGGCCCCAGAGTATACTCAGTGCCTCCAGCCGTAATCTGCACGCCGCCGCTGGTGTCCATCAGGAACATCGCGCCCACGGCCAGCAGGCCAACAATCGCTACAAAAACAAGGATCTTTAACAGTGACCACAGCATGGCAGGTCCTTTAGTTCGAGTTTACGCTGGATTGCAGCGCATTTGCGGCGTCCACGGCGGCAACCCGCGTCTGAGCCGCCTTTTCCCAATCTGAAAGTGCATCTTGCGCCGTGTCAGGAAGGGATTTCAATTCGTTCAAAGCGGCCGAGATATCACCATCCGAAAGCGCGGCTTGCGCACGTGAGAGGATCGCATCGGGGGTATCCCCATCTTGCGGCGTCACTGACCGCGCACCAGTCTGACGTTGCAGAAAGGCGACCAAACCTGTGCCCTTGTCGGCATCCCTTGCATCCGCGAGAGCAGTACGCGCTGCTGGCGTAAATGTCTCACGCAACTCAGCCAGAGTTGCTACACCTTCGCCTGCAGGCGCAGACAATGCATCGGGAACTGTCACACCTCCGGCGGTCAATTCGGCGATCAGTCCGTCATAGGGTTGCCCGGCATCCAATTGACCATTGATCTGCGACAGGACGGCTGCATTTGAAGCAGCTTGCGCATCAGCCGCCGCCTTGGTTTCAAGAGCTTGCGCATCAGAGACCATTTTTTCGACTTCGGCCCGCTGAGCAGCCAGCGAATCCTGAAGTTTTTTCAGCTCTGCCTCAAAAGCGGCTGAAACCTCGGGCGACGCTCCTTGGGTCAACGCGCCACTTTCCAGATCGCTTAAACGGCTGGCCAATGGATCGATTTTACCCGACAAGCCGTCGAGGTTGGATTTTAGGTTGGTCAGTTCCGCACTAAGTGGCGTGACCCGATCTGTCAGCGCAGCGATTTTGCTATCCACATCAGAACTGTCCGACAGCGAATTCGTCAGCGCTTCGATCTGGCTGGATTGTTCCTTGAGTTTCGCTTCCAAAGCGGCAAGTGCGTCCGAATTGTCCGAACCGAACATACCGGCGGTACCGGCTGCAAATCCGATCCCTGCCGCAATTACACCGCCAATCAAAGCTGGCACAAAACCGCTGCGTTTTTCCTCTTTGCGGTCGTCGGGCTTTTCTGAAACCGGGGCAGCAGGCTCCTCTTGTGCGGCTTCGGCTTCGGCTTCGGCTTCGGCTTCGGCTTCGGCTTCGGCTTCGGCTTCGGCTTCGGCTTCGGCTTCGGCTTCGGCTTCGGCTTC
>NZ_JBQFTS010000014.1:0-7839 GCF_056538765.1 Ruegeria sp. BE9
AGGTGATCAGGAGGAGGGATTACCATGCAGAAACCCGAAGACGAAAAACTTGAAGGGGGGCCTCTTTCAGGGATCACCGTTCTTGACTTCTCGCGTGTGTTAGCGGGCCCGTATTGCACAATGGTTTTGGCCGATCTTGGCGCGCGGGTGATCAAGGTTGAAAAATTCGGGACAGGCGACGACACCCGCGCCTTCCCTCCCTTTGTGGATGCTGAAAGCGCATATTTCATGTGTTTCAACCGTGGCAAGGAAAGCATCGTTCTGGATGTAAAGTCACCTCGTGATCGTGAGCTTTTGGAACGGCTCCTGGATACTTCTGACGTGCTGGTTGAGAACTTCCGGCCCGGGGTCATGGACCGCCTAGGCTATGGAGCTGAGCGTCTGGCCAAGACCCACCCGCATCTCATCTATGCCTCGATTTCGGGCTTTGGCCATTCCGGTCCGATGACTGATTTGCCGGGCTATGACATGGTGGTTCAGGCCATGGGCGGTGTTATGAGCCTGACCGGCTGGCCCGGCGAGCAACCCGCGCGCGTTGGCACCAGCTTTGGCGATCTCGGCGCGGCTTTGTTTGGCGTTATCGGCATCTTGTCCGCGCTTTATAAGCGTACCAAGAATGCACAGGGCGAACGGGTTGATATCGGTATGCTCGATTGTCAGGCCGCGTTAATGGAGACTGCTTTGGCGCGCTATGACGTCGAGAATGTTGTGCCGACACGGACAGGCGATTGTCACCCATCTCTGGCGCCGTTCGAGACCTTCCAAGCCGCGGATGAACGCTTCGTGATTGCTGCCGGGAATGACCAGCTGTTCCTGCTGATGGCCGATGCTCTGGAAGCACCGGAATTGGCGCTAGACCCAAATTTTGCGAGCAACGATTTGCGCGTACGCAACCGCCCTAAGATGGTCGCAGCCATTGACGCTGTAACTTCCAAAAAGCCGGTTGAGCATTGGTTGGATGCACTGAATGAGGCCGGTGTCCCTTGCGCCCCGATCAACACGATCGACCGCCTATTGGATCATCCGCAGCTTCTGTCGCGCAACATGATCGTACAGGTCGAAGGACAGGGCAAAAAGCCGTTCCGCACTGCGGGCAATCCCATCAAGCTCTCGGCTTACAAAGACATGGACCCCAACGAGACTCAAGTCGCACCGGGGTTGAATGAGCACCGCGAGGCTATTCTGGCCGAAAAGATGGCTGGGTTCGAAGCCTATGACCACAACGTCTCGGCCAAGACGCGCCAAGACACGGAAGCGCCCACCGAGGGTACGAACTGGACCGAGTTTGGTCTGAAAAGCTGAAACACATTCCAGGAGAAAACGCATGACGACCAGCAAGGCCAAAGCCAAGGCAACACCCGTAAGCGTCAACAACGAGACGCAGGTAGAAGAAATCGAAAAGAAACCGGTTCGCACCGCGCTTGAAGAAATCATTGTCGAGCGTCGCGAAAGTGTCGGCCTAATTACTCTGAACCGACCCAAAAGCTTGAATGCACTCAATCTTCAGTTGGCTTCCGAGGTCATGCAGACCCTTAAAGAGTTTGACGCGGATGATCGGATTGGTGCCGTGGTCATCACCGGCAGCCCCCGTGCTTTTGCCGCGGGTGCCGACATCGAGGAAATGGCCGAAAAGCACTTGGTGGATCTGTTGGCCAATGACATCTTCGCCGATTGGGATCAGATGCGCTTTATCAAAAAGCCGGTGATCGCGGCGGTCAGCGGCTTTGCTCTTGGGGGTGGTTTTGAACTGGCGCTCATGTGTGACTTCATCATCGCGAGCAATGATGCACAATTTGGCCTGCCGGAAATCAAGCTGGGCATTCTGCCGGGTATCGGTGGTTCGCAGCGTTTGACCAAGTCGATTGGCAAAGCCTTGGCCATGGATTTGATCCTGACCGGGCGCACGATCGGCGTTGACGAGGCCAAGAGCGCCGGGATCGTAGCACGCGTAGTGCCGACCGAAGATTTGCTACAAACCGCATTGGAGGCTGCCCATCAGATCGGCGGTCTGAATGCGCCTGCCGTGGCCATGGCCAAGGAAGCGGTCAACAATGCGCTCGAAACAGGTCTATCGGCTGGTGTGCTGCATGAACGTCGCCTGTTCCAAGCTGCCTTTGCGACCGATGGTCAAAAGGAAGGCATGGCTGCATTCATTGCAAAACGTGCTCCTGTATTCCGTAACCGCTAACGGCAGGGCAGGGACGTGACCCACGTTGTAGTTGAAAAACTAGGCCGGGCTGGGGTGATAGGCCTGGACCGGCCAAAGGCGATGAATGCACTGAACCTAGAGATGGTCCGGGAAATTAGTGCTGCGCTTTATCAATTTCAGGATGACCCGGACGTTCACTGCGTCGTGCTCAAGTCGAATACCGACCGATCTTTCTGCGCGGGCGGAGACATGCGCCAGATCCGAGAGTTTTGTCTGGCGAAAGAATTCGAAGAGGCGGAGCTCTTCTTTAAGGAAGAGTACGCCCTGATTGAGAAAATTTCTCGGTTTCCCAAACCCTATATCTCGTTGATTGACGGGATTTGCATGGGAGGTGGAATGGGCCTGTCAGTGCATGGCGCATATCGGGTCGCGACAGAACGTGCGGTGTTTGCCATGCCCGAAACAGCCATCGGGTTTATCCCAGACGTAGGGGGCAGTTATTTCCTGCCGCGCATGCCACATTCCGCCGGTACTTGGATGGGGCTAACCGGTTCTTCAGTTCGTGGTTTTGACGCACATGACCTTGGTATTTCCACTCATATGATTGAGGCGGAAGCCCTGTCTGAACTTCAAAGTGAATTGTGTCACAACGACAGGCCGGTTGCTGAAGTCTTAAAGGATCTTTGTGCGGCTATCGGCTATCAGCCAAGTACGTTAATGCTGGCTGAAACCACCTTGTGCTTTGACCAACCTACCCTTCGGGACATTGAGGATTGTTTAGAGCGTCGGCATAGCAATTCTAAGGCCAGTGCGCTCAGGTCATTGCAAAAGGCATCACCTCGCAGTTTGCGGGAAACACTGGCGTTGTTGCAAAGCGGTGGAGAATTGTCTCTCTCCGAATGCCTGGAACAGGAATTCGAAGCTATGCGACACGCCATTCGCCATCCGGATTTGGTCGAGGGAGTGCGTGCTGTATTGGTTGACAAAGACCACTCGCCGGCCTGGCGCTCTGACTGTCTTTGAAAACAATGGGAAAACGTCCAGGAGCTTACTGTCGATCCCGATACCTTTCGGTTCGCGCGTTTACCATTGTTTGGTTGTGGTCGCAGTTAGACGGTAAAAGCTTTTCGATAGCCTGACTCTCACCAGAATGCGCTGACAGCTCATGTCGCTATCGAGTCTCATCAAGTGGCCTCGTTGATCGAAACACTTAACAGCAGATGTTTGGGTTATGAGAGACGGGTGGACTTGGTTTAGCGCCCGAACGGTTTCTTGGACTTAGAATTATGACAGATCGTTCAACAGATTGTTGAGAAGACCACTGGTCACAAACATCTGACAGCTTTTTCTTTGCTGATCAGGGCGCCACCCGCTTCTGTGGCTTCTCCCTGACCTATTGTGAGTGTCAGCTGGGCAGGTACTCTTTGCTCCAACTTTCGCTGACCGAACCTTCCTGCAACATGTTCTGAATCTTCGTCTCTTCGTAGCCGAGTTCCTGCAACACTGTGCGTGTTGATGTACCGAACTTCTCAGCAGGAGTCAGCGCATAGACCTTGCCCCTTACCGGGCGGATCGCGAAAGGATCTAGCTGCGTTACAGTGTGGCCACTTGGATGATCTTCGTAGACTGAGAACGAATAGCTGCCGCGATCGGTACCGGGCGTTCCGTCTGCAGGGCGCGCGTTATAGGACCGGATCGTTTCGATGTTTTCGCAGATGGTCCCGCCCACGTCGGCGGCTTGCAAGCGCTCGGCCCAATCGCTTGCGCGGGCCTGATAGAACGCGTTCGCCAGAAATGCATCACGGTCCTCGACGGCGACATCCTCAAACCCTTCCAAACCTTCGACTGTCGCCAGTCTGGGAACATCCGATTCATAGGCACTAAGTAGGATGAAACGGTCTGATGAGGTGTAGTAGAAGCGGGTCAGAGCATCATAGCCGTTGATCTCTTGTCCGGCGGGTTCATCAAACAGACCGCGGCGTTCATAATCATAACAGAAAGGCATCTGTGCCAGCCCACTCAGAGCCGCCAGAGATGTGCGTGGTCGCCCAACGCGGCCAGTTTTGAGCTTTTGATACAGCGCTGTGGCCACACCCAGCGAACCACCAAAGCCGCACATTACATCAATGGTACCGACGTGCGCATGTTCTTCAGGCGTTTCCATTGATCCGCCAAACCGCAACATGATGCCAGTGGTTGCCTGAACAAGATCGTCATAACCAAGGTAGTTCGATCGCGGTCCACGGCGTACTCCGCCAAAGCAGTCCATCTTGCAGAAGATCGCATCAGGGTTCAGTTCGGCGAGGCCTTCGCGGTCCAAACCCATCCCTTGCACCTGAGCATCGGTGGCGTTCCACACAATGACGTCGACGGATTTCACTAGTTTTTCAAAAACTTCGCGCCCTTCAGGCGACTTCATGTCTGCCAGCACAGATCGCTTGCCGTTGCCGTGGGACAGGCTGAAAATTACAGTGTTCCAGCAGTCGTAGAATGGGGTCGCCGGATCCAATTTGATCACCTCAGCCCCGAACCGGGCCAGATAGGCAACGGAGTGAGGGCCAGCGATCACGTTGCACAGATCAAGAATGCGAACGCCGTCCAGCCAGCCGGTTTTCTCTTCGTCGGGCACAAGATCCGGTACGGAGGTTTGGTGTGCCCTCAATGCTGCCAAAGCGGCATCGAATTCGACCCATTCACGCGGTTTAGGTTCCAGCATTTCCTCGCCGGATTCTTCAAGCCAGACCATTGGGCCAGGTTGCGTCATTGTGCCAAATTCGGGGTCTTCGACTTCGACCATCAGGCCAGCTGTTTCGGCGTGGTCGTCGTGAATCCACTCTTGCAGCCAGCGTTGCGGTGCACCCGGAAATTTTCCGCGGCCAAAAATCTTTTCCCACTCTTTGGAAGTCCGGGTCAGGAACACCTCTTTCATCCGTTCTGCGATCTTATCTGCCCAGAACTTGGGCAGCGGATAGACACCCAGGGACACATCGTTTTTCCACTCGGAAACGGGAAGATAGGTGTCGGCCTCTTCGGTCAACCCTTCCTCGACGAGTTCGTCATAGATGCCCAGCTTTTTGAGACAGCGTTTGGCGTGTTCTTTGTGGCTGGGACAGACCACATAGAACATGCGGCCGTCCTTGCACTTGTAGGATCGATAAAACGGGTCCAACAGCTCCTGCAGGTCGTCATAAGAGACGTTCATGGGCAGGCCTTCGATCCGGCGGCGTTCAATCTCAAGCTCGCGCTGAGTTTTGTAGCGATCCGGATACTCGTCAATCTTGATCGAGTTGTAGCTGAGGCCTTCCATGACCGCCGAGGCCAGAGGTACCTCGATCTGGTCGCCATATCCGGTGCGTTCACGCGATTGCAGTGCCAGAACCACCGAGGACGCAGCCAGCATTGTGCCATAGGCCGAGGCCAGCGGCAGCGGGGAAAACGACGGGTTGATGCCCATCAGTACGCGGTTCAGGCCCATATCGGTGAACACACCAGACGAAGCTGCGATGACGCTTTCGTATGCACGCCAATCTCGGCGCAGTTCGTCATTTGATGCAAAGCCGGGGATCGACAAAGTGATCAATTCGGGACGAGCTGCACGCAAATCGCCAAAATCCAAACCCATGCGGGTCATCACGCCGGGGCGGAAGCTCTCAACGAGGATGTCGGCCTCGGCGATCAGTTCTCGCACCTGTGCCATGCCTTCGTCGGTCTTTAGATCCAGGGTTACAATCCGCTTGTTGCGATTCAGCGTCGCGTTGGCCGGGCTTTCCCAAAGCGGACCGTTGGGCATCTCGACGCGAATGACCGTGGCGCCAAAATCCGCAAGGATCATGGCGACGGCTGGGCCGGCAATATATTGGCCAAAGTCGATGACTTTGACACCGGCAAGCGGCAGATCAGAGGACGATTGGAGTGTCATGTGCATTATCCCTGCAGTTCTACGGGCACTAGCTGCCCGATCTGACGAAAAAGACCCGGGTCCGCCCATGAACCCGGGGCCACTCTTTTGGTTGGTTTACCGACCTTCCTGAATCCAGCGCGCGGCCTTTTCGGCGATCATCAGAGTTGGAGCGTTGGTATTGCCGCTGGTGATCTCGGGCATGATGCTGGCGTCGACGACACGCAGGCCTTTAATGCCTTTGACCTTCAAATACGGATCGACTACGGCGGAAGGATCGTCATCGCGTCCCATCTTGGCCGTACCCACGGGGTGGAAGATGGTATTGGCGATGTCACCCGCCAGTTTGGCCAGTTCCTCATCTGTCTGGAACTGAACGCCTGGTTTCCATTCCTGCGGATTGTATTTCTTCATCGCAGGTTTGGACATGATCTCACGCACCTGACGTAAACTGTCTGCGGCGACTTTGCGGTCGTCGTCCGTGTCCAGATAGTTCGGAGCAATCATCGGCGCGTCAGTGTATTTGTTTGACCGGATGCGAACGTTGCCCCGGCTGGTGGGGTTCAGGTTACACACGCTTACGGTGATGGCCGGGAACTCGTGCAGGTCTTCACCAAAGGCCTCAAGGCTCAGCGGCTGCACGTGATATTCCAAGTTTGCATGAGTGCGGCTTGGGTCGGACCGTGTGAAAGCTCCCAGCTGACTGGGTGACATGCTCATAGGGCCAGAGCGTTGCAGAGCGTATTGCAGGCCGATCTTAGCCTTGCCCACAAGGCTGTTGGCCAGCGTATTGAGCGTCTTGGCCCCATCCACTTTGAATACGGCGCGGATCTGCAGGTGGTCCTGCAAGTTCTCCCCTACGGCAGGTTGGTCCAGCACTACGTCGATCCCATGGGACTTCAGGAATTCGCCGTTACCAATACCCGACAGCTGCAAGATTTGTGGTGAGTTGATGGCACCGGCCGAAAGGATAACTTCGGCCGAGGCCTTAACAGTGACCGGCTGCCCCGCACGGCGCACAATCGCACCGGAACAACGGGTCGCGCCGTCCGAAATGGTATCGAATGTCAGACGCTCAACCTGCGCTTCGGTCCAGATGGTGAGATTCTGGCGTTCTTTCGCGGGGCGTAGGAAACCTTTGGAAGTGTTCCAGCGCCACCCTGATTTCTGGTTTACGTCGAAATAGCCAACCCCGGCGTTGTCACCCGCGTTGAAGTCGTCCGTCGACTCGATCCCGGCCTCATTGGCGGCCTCGGCGAAGGAATCCAGCACGTCCCAGCGTAGACGCTGTTTTTCGACACGCCATTCTCCGCCATGTGCATGCAGGTCCGAGAACCGGCTGTTGTCGCCGGTTCTCGGGTCAGCCCCGTTGTCCAGCTTGTAGTGGTTTTCATGCGCCTTGAAGTCAGGGATAGAGTTCTCCCAGCTCCAGTCGTCCTCACCACTCAGCTTGGCCCAGTTGTCATAGTCCCGTGCCTGTCCACGCATGTAGATCATGCCGTTGATCGAGGAGCACCCGCCCAGCGTTTTGCCACGCGGATAGCGCAAGATACGGCCGTTCAGACCTTTGTCGGGCTCCGTCTGATACAGCCAATCAGTGCGCGGATTGCCAATGCAGTAGAGATACCCGACAGGGATATGAATCCACGGATAGGTATCTTTCTTACCGGCTTCCAGCAACAGAACGCGCTTTGATGGATCCTTACTGAGACGGTTGGCCAGCAGGCAGCCAGCGGTGCCGGCCCCTACGACGATGTAATCAAACGTTTCCACAGACATGATCAAGCTCCGG
>NZ_JBQFTS010000015.1:0-5842 GCF_056538765.1 Ruegeria sp. BE9
TATTTGACGCTGGTTGCGGGAGTAGGATTTGAACCTACGACCTTCAGGTTATGAGCCTGACGAGCTACCGGGCTGCTCCATCCCGCGTCAGTGTCTGTTTTTGTGTGATCGTTAGAGAGATTGAGGGGATTTTACTAGGTTTGGCGGTGACCTACTCTCCCGGGGCTTAAGCCCAAGTACCATTGGCGCGGCAGTGCTTAACTTCCGGGTTCGGGATGGGACCGGGTGTTTCACTTGCGCTATGACCACCAAACCGAGGAAAATCCCCACGTCGGCTTTTGCGAAGCAAAAGCGACGGGCAGGAGGCAGCGAATGCGCTTTCCTGCACGGTTTTGTTTCAATCAACGTTGTCCAACTCAAGGTCAGTGTATGCTTTTGATTTTGTCTTTCCATTACTGGATCAAATCAAGCCTATCGGGCGATTAGTACCGGTCAACTGAACGCATTACTGCGCTTACATCTCCGGCCTATTGACGTGGTGGTCTTCCACGGCCCTCAGGGAGACCTTGTTTTGAGGGGGGCTTCCCGCTTAGATGCCTTCAGCGGTTATCCTGTCCGATCATAGCTACCCAGCACTGCCGTTGGCACGACAACTGGTCCACCAGTGGATCGTTCACCCCGGTCCTCTCGTACTAGGGGCAACTCCTCTCAAGTCTCCTACACCCACGGCAGATAGGGACCGAACTGTCTCACGACGTTCTAAACCCAGCTCACGTACCTCTTTAAACGGCGAACAGCCGTACCCTTGGGACCTGCTCCAGCCCCAGGATGAGATGAGCCGACATCGAGGTGCCAAACACTGCCGTCGATATGGACTCTTGGGCAGTATCAGCCTGTTATCCCCGGCGTACCTTTTATCCGTTGAGCGATGGCCCTTCCACTCGGGACCACCGGATCACTATGGCCGTCTTTCGACTCTGCTCGACTTGTCAGTCTCGCAGTCAGGCTGGCTTCTGCCATTGCACTCAACGAGCGATTTCCGACCGCTCTGAGCCAACCTTCGCGCGCCTCCGTTACGCTTTAGGAGGCGACCGCCCCAGTCAAACTACCCGCCACGCAGGGTCCCGGATCCGGATAACGGACCGCGGTTAGACATCAAGAGTGCGAAGGGTGGTATCTCAAGGGAGGCTCCACGGATACTTGCGTTTCCGCTTCAAAGCCTACCACCTATCCTGCACATCACAATCCTGATGCCAGTGCGAAGCTGTAGTAAAGGTGCACGGGGTCTTTCCGTCTAACCGCGGGAAGCCTGCATCTTGACAGGCAATTCAATTTCGCTGAGTCGATGTTGGAGACAGCGGGGAAGTCGTTACGCCATTCGTGCAGGTCGGAACTTACCCGACAAGGAATTTCGCTACCTTAGGACCGTTATAGTTACGGCCGCCGTTTACCTGGGCTTCAATTCAAGGCTCTCACCTCTCCTTTTAACCTTCAGGCACCGGGCAGGCGTCAGACCCTATACGTCGTCTTGCGACTTCGCAGAGCCCTGTGTTTTTAATAAACAGTCGCCACCCCCTGGTTTGTGCCCCCAGCCCCTAGTTGCCTAGGAACCGGGCCTCCTTCTCGCGAACTTACGGAGGTATTTTGCCGAGTTCCTTCAACATCGTTCTCTCAAGCGCCTTGGTATGCTCTACCAGTCCACCTGTGTCGGTTTAGGGTACGGTCTGATGGAGGGCTATTTCCAGGAACCACTCAGCAGCCCAATCAATCCGATAAGATTGAACTACACCTGTGATCCGTCACATCCTCCTGGCCTAGGAATATTAACCTAGTTCCCATCGCCTACGCCTTTCGGCCTCGGCTTAGGGGCCGGCTTACCCTGCTCAGATTAGCTTTAAGCAGGAACCCTTGGACTTTCGGCGAGAGTGTCTCTCACACTCTTTGTCGCTACTCATGTCATCATTCTCACTAGTGATCTCTCCACCGGATCGCTCACGCGCCGGCTTCATCGAAAGATCCTCGCCTCCAATATCCCCGAAGGGATCAAGGAGGCATGGATCTATGTCACACTACGCTCTGCTACCATGCCTTACGGCATCCTAAGCTTCGGCTCATGGCTTGAGCCCCGTTACATCTTCGCCGCAGGACAACTTATTTAGACCAGTGAGCTGTTACGCTATCTTTAAAGGATGGCTGCTTCTAAGCCAACCTCCTGGTTGTTTTGGTCGTCCCACCTGCTTTCCCACTTAGCCATGAATTGGGGGCCTTAGCTGTAGGTCAGGGTTGTTTCCCTCTCCACTACGGACGTTAGCATCCGCAGTGTGTCTGCCATCTAGTACTCCCGGGTATTCGGAGTTTGGTTAGGATCAGTAAGCCTGTGGGGCCCCATTACCCATCCAGTGCTCTACCCCCCGGGGTATTCGGATGACGCTCTACCTAAATAGATTTCGCAGAGAACCAGCTATCTCCGAGTTTGATTGGCCTTTCACCCCTAGGCACAGCTCATCCCGATCCTTTTCAACGGATGTGGGTTCGGTCCTCCAGTAAGTGTTACCTTACCTTCAACCTGGCCATGCCTAGATCACTCGGTTTCGGGTCTGATCCCACGAACTCATACGCCCTATTAAGACTCGCTTTCGCTACGCCTACACCTAACGGCTTAAGCTTGCTCGTGAGACCAAGTCGATGACCCATTATACAAAAGGTACGCCGTCAGCTCGCAAGGAGCCTCCGACTGATTGTAGGCGTTCGGTTTCAGGTACTGTTTCACTCCCCTCGTCGGGGTGCTTTTCACCTTTCCCTCACGGTACTGGTTCGCTATCGGTCAGCAAGGAGTACTTAGCCTTCGAAGGTGGTCCTCCGATCTTCAGACAGAATTTCACGTGTTCCGCCCTACTTAATACGTCCATCAGAGCTTCCTATACGGGGCTGTCACCCGCTATGGCCACGCTTCCCAACGTGTTCTAGTCACTCATCTGGCTCGGCTGGTCCCCGTTCGCTCGCCGCTACTAGGGGAGTATCAATTGATTTCCTTTCCTCCGGGTACTTAGATGTTTCAGTTCCCCGGGTTTGCTCTTAAAACCCTATGTATTCAGGTCTTAAGTACCTGTTTAAACCCCATATTGAGTATCAGAGATAACAATATGAAGCTTTCAGGTGGGTTGCCCCATTCAGAAATCCATGGATCAAAGCTTATTCTCAGCTCCCCATGGCTTATCGCAGAGTATCACGTCTTTCATCGCCTCTTGCTGCCAAGGCATTCACCAAACGCCCTTCTCGCGCTTGATTTGATCCAGAAAGAGAAAGACACACGTCCTTCACGGCAAACCCAGCTGGTAACTAAAGGTCGCCTCTGTTTCTGAACCAAAAGCATACTTTCCCGCCTTCTATCCTGGAACCCATGCTGCCGATGTCGGTCGGCCCCACATGGAGAATAGAAGACAATGCATGATCATCAGATCATGCGGGTTAGTGTACTTGACTTGGACAACTCTGTTCGTTTCAGCCGGGATATTCGAAGAGGGACGAGGAAACATCCCTAATCAAACCTCCTCCGAAGAGGACCAACTGAGATCAACGCCTCACTCGGCGCGATCAAACAGTGTTGATTGATTTCTCTCTATACGATGTCAATGCTTCCGAAGAAGCGACGTCCAATCGGACGGCTAAGAACCCAAAGGTGCTTAACGATCTGATCGGATAAATGGTGGAGCCTAGGAGGATCGAACTCCTGACCTCCTGAATGCAAATCAGGCGCTCTCCCAGCTGAGCTAAGGCCCCATTCAGGTGCTACGCACCCTAATTAGTGGTGGGTCGAGGAGGACTTGAACCTCCGACCTCACGCTTATCAGGCGTGCGCTCTAACCACCTGAGCTACCGACCCAGACAGGCCGGTCGGCCTGATGTGTTCTGAAGAGATATGAGGACGGCTCGGTCCATGAGTTTGATCAACTTTGTTTGTTGATCTTTTGCTAAGTGCTCCACGATCAAGAGCAAGCTCTATGATGCTAGGAACATCCTTAGAAAGGAGGTGATCCAGCCGCAGGTTCCCCTACGGCTACCTTGTTACGACTTCACCCCAGTCGCTGATCCTACCGTGGCCGCCTGCCCCCCGAAGGTTAGCGCAGCGTCGTCGGGTAGAACCAACTCCCATGGTGTGACGGGCGGTGTGTACAAGGCCCGGGAACGTATTCACCGCGTCATGCTGTTACGCGATTACTAGCGATTCCGACTTCATGGGGTCGAGTTGCAGACCCCAATCCGAACTGAGACAGTTTTTTGGGATTAACCCATTGTCACTGCCATTGTAGCACGTGTGTAGCCCAACCCGTAAGGGCCATGAGGACTTGACGTCATCCACACCTTCCTCCCGCTTATCACGGGCAGTTTCCCTAGAGTGCCCAGCCGAACTGCTGGCAACTAAGGATGTGGGTTGCGCTCGTTGCCGGACTTAACCGAACATCTCACGACACGAGCTGACGACAGCCATGCAGCACCTGTCACCGAGTCACCGAAGTGAAAGATCCATCTCTGGACCGGTCCCGGGATGTCAAGGGTTGGTAAGGTTCTGCGCGTTGCTTCGAATTAAACCACATGCTCCACCGCTTGTGCGGGCCCCCGTCAATTTCTTTGAGTTTTAATCTTGCGACCGTACTCCCCAGGCGGAATGCTTAATCCGTTAGGTGTGTCACCGAATAGCATGCTACCCGACGACTGGCATTCATCGTTTACGGTGTGGACTACCAGGGTATCTAATCCTGTTTGCTCCCCACACTTTCGCACCTCAGCGTCAGTATCGAGCCAGTGAGCCGCCTTCGCCACTGGTGTTCCTCCGAATATCTACGAATTTCACCTCTACACTCGGAATTCCACTCACCTCTCTCGAACTCTAGACCGATAGTTTTGGAGGCAGTTCCGGGGTTGAGCCCCGGGATTTCACCCCCAACTTTCCGATCCGCCTACGTGCGCTTTACGCCCAGTAATTCCGAACAACGCTAACCCCCTCCGTATTACCGCGGCTGCTGGCACGGAGTTAGCCGGGGTTTCTTTACCTGCTACCGTCATTATCTTCACAGGCGAAAGAGCTTTACGACCCTAGGGCCTTCATCACTCACGCGGCATGGCTGGATCAGGGTTGCCCCCATTGTCCAAGATTCCCCACTGCTGCCTCCCGTAGGAGTCTGGGCCGTGTCTCAGTCCCAGTGTTGCTGATCATCCTCTAAAACCAGCTATAGATCGTAGGCTTGGTAGGCCATTACCCCACCAACTACCTAATCTAACGCGGGCTAATCCAAAGGCGATAAATCTTTCCCCCGAAGGGCACATACGGTATTACTCTCCGTTTCCAGAGGCTATTCCGTACCTTTGGGCATATTCCCACGCGTTACTAACCCGTCCGCCGCTCACCCCGAAGGGCGCGCTCGACTTGCATGTGTTAGGCCTGCCGCCAGCGTTCGTTCTGAGCCAGAATCAAACTCTCAAGTTGAAAACCGATTACTCGGTTATCCTTGACGTTCGAACCTCTGCACATCTCAATGATCCGGCTAGGACCATTGAAGTCATCTGTTTGTCTGTGCTTCTGGTTTCCTCAGAAACCGAAAGCCGTACAAACAGTGAAGCTGACACTAGATCATCGGCCGAAGCCTACTAGCGCGATATGCAAACATTCAATCCGTCGAAACGAACCAAACCGCCCACATATCTCTTCAGTTATCCATCAATGTCAAAGAACATAACACCAAGAGCCAAAAACCAGACCGTTGCGCCAATATCATCAGCGCGCCCGCCTAACTCAATCCCTCAAGATGCCCCCAGTCTATCCTGAGCGTCTCCACCGTCTCTCCAGTGTGTCCCACCGTCTCGCCGGTGTGTCACTAGCGCCTCAGCAGCGCCGGTGAAGGGG
>NZ_JBQFTS010000016.1:0-4439 GCF_056538765.1 Ruegeria sp. BE9
AAACGCACTCCTTTGTATGACTTGCATGTTGAGTTGGGTGGCAAGATGGTTGATTTTGCTGGTTGGGAGATGCCTGTTCAGTATCCTTTGGGTATTATGGGTGAGCATAAGCAGTGTCGTGAGAAGGCGGCGGTGTTTGATGTGTCTCACATGGGTCAGGTTATCCTTCGGGGTGAGAATGTGGGTGAGAAGCTGGAAGCTTTGTGCCCGCAGGCCTATGCAACGCTGAAGGAAGGCAAGGCACGGTACGGGTTCTTTACGAACGCGGATGGCGGGATCATGGATGACCTGATCGTGTCGAATGCGGGGGACCACTACTTTGTGGTAGTGAACGCGGCGCTGCGTCATCAGGACATTCCGCATATGGAGGCCAATCTGGACGGCGTCGAAGTGACCGAGATCTTCGACCGTGCTCTGGTGGCGGTTCAGGGCCCTGCGGCGGAAAACGTGGTGGGCGAGCTCTGCCCCGCGGCCCGCGATCTGAAGTTCATGGAAACCACCGTGGCCGATATCAATGGCGTCGAATGCCGTATCTCGCGCCTGGGGTATACCGGTGAGGACGGATACGAGATCTCGATCCCCGAGGACAAGGCGATTGAGATCACCCGCGCCTTCCTGGCGCATGAGGATTGCGAAGCCGCCGGTCTGGGCGCGCGCGACAGCCTGCGGCTGGAGGCGGGTCTGTGCCTCTATGGCAATGACATTGACCAGAGCACCTCACCCATCGAAGCCTCGCTGAGCTGGGCAATCCAGAAGCGGCGCAAGGAAGAGGGCGGGTTCCCGGGTGCGGATCGCATCCGACGCGAACTGGTCGAGGGCGCATCCCGCAAGCTGGTGGGCATCAAGCCCGAAGGCCGCGCGCCGGCCCGTCAGGGTGTTGAGATCCAGTGCGCCGAGGGCAACACGATCGGTCAGATCACCTCGGGCGGGTTCGGCCCGACGGTCGGCGGCCCTGTTGCGATGGGCTATGTGTCCGCAGGCCATGGTGAGCCGGGCGAGACCGTCAATCTGATCATCCGGGGCAAGCCGCAGCCAGCCGAGATCGTTGCGCTGCCCTTCGTCACCCAGAATTACAAGCGTTGAAGTCAGGAGAGAGACAAGATGGCAACCTATTATTCCGAAGAGCACGAGTGGATCGACGTGAACGGCGACACGGCCACTCTGGGCATCACCAAACATGCCGCCGAGCAGCTGGGCGATGTGGTCTTCGTGGAACAGCAGGAAGTGGGTGACGAGTTCGAGAAAGACGGCGAGATCGGCGTGATCGAATCCGTCAAGGCGGCCTCGGAGCTCTATGCCCCGGTTGATGGCGAGATCGTCGAGGTCAACGAGACGCTGGCCGACAATCCCGGCGCGCTGAACGAAGACCCCGAAGGTGAGGCATGGATCTACAAGATCAAGATCACCGATGCGTCTCAGCTCGAAGATCTGATGGATGAGGCCGGCTACAAGGACTTCATCGGCTGATCCAGACCGGAGCCCTGCACAGGGCTCCGCCCGTTCGGGCCGGACCGGCTCGTGATGATGTATCGGAGGCCTGCGCGGTCTCCGCCCGACCTGACTTATTCATAGGAGCGCTGCAATGGCTTTCAAACTGACTGACTACGAAGCCTATGACTTTGCCAATCGCCGCCACATTGGCCCCAGCCCGACCGAGATGCGCGACATGCTCAAGGTGATCGGCTTCAAGACGTTGGACGAGCTGATCGATGCCACTGTTCCGCCGGCGATCCGGCAGAAGGAGCCGCTGGACTGGGGTCCGGCGATGACGGAACGCGATGCGCTCTTTCACATGAAGCAGGTGGCGAGCAAGAACAAGGTTCTGACCTCGCTGATCGGTCAGGGCTATTACGGCACCACCACGCCTGCACCGATCCTGCGCAACATTCTGGAAAACCCGGCCTGGTACACCGCCTATACGCCGTACCAGCCCGAGATCAGCCAGGGCCGCCTTGAGGCGCTGCTGAACTTCCAGACCATGGTCAGCGACCTGACCGGGCTGGATGTGGCCAACGCCTCGCTTCTGGACGAAGCCACCGCAGCAGCCGAAGCGATGGCCATGGCCAAGCGCGGCGGCCGGTCCAAGGCCAACAACGCGGCCTTCTTTGTCGACAAGAACTGCCACCCGCAGACCATCGCGGTGATCAAAACCCGGGCTGAGCCTCTGGGCATCGACGTACAGGTCGCCGATCCGGACACGCTGGATGCAGGCGCTGTTTTTGGCGCGATCTTCCAGTATCCGGGCACCCACGGCCATGTGCGCGACTTCACCAAGGAAATCGCCGCCCTGCACGAGCACAAAGCCATCGCCATTGTTGCCGCCGACATCCTGTCGCTGGCGCTGCTGAAGTCACCGGGTGAGATGGGCGCGGATATCGCCATCGGCTCGACCCAGCGTTTTGGCGTTCCGATGGGCTATGGCGGGCCCCATGCTGCCTATATGGCGACCACCGACAAGCTGAAGCGGGCAATGCCCGGCCGGATCATTGGTGTGTCGATCGACAGCCGTGGCAACAAGGCCTACCGTCTGGCGCTGCAAACTCGCGAGCAGCATATCCGCCGCGAGAAAGCCAACTCGAACGTCTGTACTGCGCAGGCGCTGCTGGCGGTGATTGCCTCGATGTATGCGGTCTATCACGGCCCAGATGGCATCAAAGCCATCGCGCAATCGGTGCACCGCAAGACCTCGCGCATGGCGGCTGGCCTGGAAGAGGCGGGCTTCTCAGTCGAACCGGAAGTGTTCTTCGACACCATCACCGTGGAGGTCGGTCACCTGCAGACCGTCGTCATGGAGGCCGCCGTGGCCCGGGGCGTCAACCTGCGCAAGGTCGGCGACAGCAAAGTGGGCATCAGCCTGGACGAACAGACCCGCCCCGAGACCATCGAGGCCGTCTGGGGTGCCTTTGGCATTGACCGCAAGGATGACAGCTCGAACAAACAGTACCGCCTGCCGGATTACGCGCTGCGCGAGACGCCCTATCTGACTCACCCGATCTTCCACAAGAACCGGGCCGAGGCCGAGATGACACGCTATATGCGCCGTCTGGCCGACCGTGACCTGGCGCTGGATCGGGCGATGATCCCGCTGGGCTCGTGCACCATGAAGCTGAACGCCACGATCGAGATGATCCCGGTCACCTGGCCCGAGTTCGGCAACCTGCACCCGTTCTGCCCCGAAGATCAGGCGCAGGGCTATCACGAGATGATCGCGGATCTGAACGATAAGCTGTGCCAGATCACCGGCTATGACGCGATCTCCCAGCAGCCCAACTCGGGTGCGCAGGGCGAGTACGCAGGCCTGCTGACCATCCGCAACTATCACTTCGCCCGCGGCGAAGGGCACCGCAATGTCTGCCTGATCCCGACCTCGGCGCACGGGACCAACCCGGCCTCGGCGCAGATGGTGGGCTGGCAGGTGGTGCCGGTGCAGTCGGATGAGAACGGCAATATCGACCTGAATGACTTCCGCGCCAAGGCCGAGAAGCATTCGGATCATCTGGCCGGCTGCATGATCACCTATCCGTCCACCCATGGCGTGTTCGAGACCACCGTGCAGGAGGTCTGCCAGATCACCCATGATCACGGCGGTCAGGTCTATATCGACGGTGCGAACATGAACGCCATGGTCGGCCTGTCGCGTCCCGGTGATATTGGCGGTGACGTCAGCCACCTGAACCTGCACAAGACCTTCTGCATCCCGCATGGCGGTGGCGGCCCCGGCATGGGTCCGATCGGCGTCAAGGCGCATCTTGAGGAACACCTGCCCGGCCACCCGGAATACGGCACCGCCGTGGGTCCGGTCTCGGCGGCTCCGTTTGGTTCGCCCTCGATCCTGCCGGTCAGCTGGGCCTATGTGCTGCTGATGGGCGGCGCGGGTCTGACGCAGGCGACCAAAGTGGCGATCCTGAACGCCAACTACATCGCGGCGCGTCTGCAGGATGCCTATCCGATCCTCTACACCTCCGAGTCCGGCCGTGTGGCGCATGAATGCATCCTCGACACCCGTCCGCTGGATGAGGCGGCGCATGTCAGCGTTGATGACATCGCCAAGCGTCTGGTCGATTCAGGCTTCCACGCGCCGACCATGTCCTGGCCGGTGGCGGGCACCCTGATGGTCGAACCCACAGAGTCGGAACCCATGGATGAGCTGGACCGCTTCTGCGATGCGATGCTGTCGATCCGGGCCGAGGCGCAGGATATTATCGACGGCAAGATCGATGCGGAAAACAACCCGCTGAAAAACGCACCCCACACGGTGCGCGATCTGGTCGGAGACTGGGACCGCCCCTACAGCCGCGAACAGGCATGCTTCCCACCGGGCTCCATGGGCGTCGACAAATACTGGTCTCCCGTCAACCGCGTCGACAACGCATACGGCGACAGAAACCTAATCTGCACATGCCCACCAATGTCCGAATACGAAGAAGCCGCAGAGTAAA
>NZ_JBQFTS010000017.1:0-2995 GCF_056538765.1 Ruegeria sp. BE9
ACAAAATGCCAGTGCCAACACTGTCAGCATGTTTTCTTCATCAATTGTTCGGCATGAATACCCCTTCCGAACAATTGATGAAATTAAGCCAAACAATTTTGGTAGTCATTATGCGTTATATGTTAAATGGGGAAGATAGCACCTGAAAACACCGCTCTCACGCCCTCAGACGCTCCAGAAACCACTTTTCAACATCTAGATAGGTTTAGTTACGGCCAAACCGCACTGAAAGTTTGTGACGCTTTAAGGGCGATTTACAGGGCAAAGATGGCGCTGTTCGTTTGAAACAAAAAACGCCCTCTAAGGGGCGTTTTTCTAGGTTTTATCAAAAATGAAGTAATTTAAAGATGCAACATTGGGTTCATCTGTTGGTGCAAGATCCGGATAACAAAGATATCGAACTCTCGAACTCGATAAAAAATGGCGTGTTTCTGATGATCATGACGACGTACGCCAGAACGAAGTTCGGAGCAATCTCGACCAATGAATGGTGCCTCTGACAGAGTTTGTAAACATTGTTCCATTTCATCGGTGTAGTTGTCGGCTTGCTCTGCGCCAAAATTTAAAAAGGTATATTCGTAGATATCCCCAAAATCGTCTGCTGCTTTTTGGGAAAGTTTATACATGCAGCTTGGCCTTTCTTCTTGCTGCCACTTCTTTTAATGATAAGGAACACTCTCCGCTCGCCTCACCCTCATCGAGCGCTTTTCGCAGTAAGTCTTGTTGATTCTCTTGTTGTTCGAGTAGTCGCAATGCACTTCTCATCACTTCACTTGTTGAGCCGTAACGACCTGTTGCGATCATTTTTTCAATAAAGCCATCGAGCGATTCGCCAATGGTGACACTTGTTGTTCTACCCATAAAGCCACCTGTGTGAATTATTAACACAATTAGTATACAGCAAGTGATGGGTTTACTTTCTCTTTTTCGCAAGCTGCTTATCGCACCATGCGCTTATCTGTGGCGAGTAAAGCGCGAAAACACTAATCAACAACGCGATACCAATGATCACAAATAGGCCACTCATAAGAACCACCTCCCAAGAACATACCTACTCATAAGACTACCACGCCTTTGAGTTTTCCAAACTGAACATCCCCACACCAGGAAATCGGCGAAGCCGTTTTCTTGGTGTGGGGATGCGACAAGCGCAGCGCGTCAGTTCGGCGCCAAATGTTCGTTGTGAACATTCATCTTTCATCACGCTGTCACTTCATATCCCTATCAAATTCACTCAGCGTCCCTCCCTGTTTGCTCGCTCCGCATTGCAAATTTGGGAGAGACACTTCGCAAATTTCGAGGTCGCTCACGCCCTCGCTAGGTTAGAACTTCGTTTAACCTAGCGAGGGCCTATAAAACAAATGATTCAGACATTTCACGCATATTAAATGACGCATATTAAATACGAAATTTGATTTTTAACCAAGTTCAGTGCATTATTTACTCAACGATGTGAATCAGTTTCATAGTGTGTCGCTACTTAAAGCGAGTTTGTTTTTCCCTGTTCAATCTGAAAATAAACAGAGGCCAGTCAGTCTCTTTTGAGCTTGGTTAATGTCCACCGGAGCAGTTAATTCCGAGGCGCTTAATCGCGTTATACAGTTCTCAACTGGTAAAATGAGACGGTGCTTTGAACGTCATTCAAAGAAAATGGAAGAGGAAAACGGTCAGGTAATCCTTGTGCCCAACAGCACTAAACTGGCGAATAGGCATTAAGTTGTCGCTGTCTCGAATGTTCGAGATTGTATGTTCTTACAAGGAAAAACAATGTCATACACTTACAACCAAAGAGAGAATATTCGCACCTCATTTGAGGTCGAAAAACTCTATAACACTCACAAAGGTTTTATTGGCCGCCTCCCAGAGGTTGAATACAAACAATCCAATGGAACATGGCAAAGTGCCGGTTCGCGATGGTTAATCAACGTCGACGATATACAAACCATCATGGACGAAGGTTTTAAAAGCACTCAACTCTAATGACTGACTTCGATGTTCAAAGCGAACTTTCAGCCCTGAAAGCTCAAACACAATCCATACGGAAACGCTCTTATTCCGCTCGTAAATCACGCCTCGACAAATACAAGCATCAACTCTTAGAGCTACATCAAGCTGGCGCAACAGGCGCAGAGCTTCAGCGTTGGCTTCGCACCAATAAACGGATCAAAGTGGCCCATTCAACCGTTCTCAGATGGTTAGAAAAAAATGGCTAAATTTGCAAAGAACGTAGATC
This sequence comes from Ruegeria sp. BE9, assembly GCF_056538765.1. NCBI lineage: Bacteria > Pseudomonadati > Pseudomonadota > Alphaproteobacteria > Rhodobacterales > Roseobacteraceae > Ruegeria > Ruegeria sp. BE9. Next base: position 2,234 of record NZ_JBQFTS010000017.1, read on the forward strand.
CCAAAGCCGTTGCTGAAAAGCAGGCCGCGAACGTTATGAAGCAGATGCAGGGGAAAAATCTAGCGAGCGTTGGCACCGTTCGTAACTACGAAGAACGTCTGTCGATTGTGGCCCAATACGCCAATGCAGAATTTAAATGTGGGCTGAGGGATTTAACGGTCGAACAGGCACACCTGTATTTGACCGATAGAGCCGCTGAAGTGGGGCAAAAAACCTTAGATATGGAGCGTCAGGCGATTCAATCGATGATGCAAAATGTCACGGGAAAACTAGGCCAAACGGAAAAGCTGGACGTTATAAAATCCGAGCATAAACAAATTCTTTCCTCTCGCTCTTACACCAATGAACAAATTCAAATGGTGGTCAACGCCCAAACCGAACGCAACGCGCTCGCGACTGAAATCGCTCACGCTGCAGGACTTCGAGCGCATGAACTTCATACTCTGCAACGCATCGAAGAACGCAAACCCGACCCAAGGCCAGCACTAAAAGAAAAATTCACTGGTCGAGATGGAGAGCGTTACACCGTAAAGGGAAAAGGCGGCCTTGTCCGTGAAATTCTCATTCCCCAAAGCCTTGCCGAAAGATTGGAAGAGCGCAGACTGAATCAACCGATGCAAATTACCGATCGAGGAGTGAACTACACCAGTTATTACGACATTAATGGCGGTAATCGTTGGTCCAGTTCTTTCACCGCGGCATCAAATCGAGCATTAACTTGGAGTGCCGGAGCACATGGTCTAAGGCATAGCTACGCCCAAG
>NZ_JBQFTS010000018.1:0-1611 GCF_056538765.1 Ruegeria sp. BE9
GATCAGCGTGCTACGGGCATAGTGAATTCAGCGCCTTTAGAGATGCTTTCGGGCCAGCGCTGCATGATGGACTTCTGCTTGGTGTAGAAGCGGACGCCTTCCTCGCCATAGGCGTGGGTGTCGCCGAACAGGCTCTTTTTCCAACCGCCAAAGCCGTGCCAGGCCATCGGTACCGGGATCGGAACGTTCACACCAACCATGCCAACCTGAATCTGACGACCGAACTCGCGGGCGGCGTTGCCATCGCGGGTGAAGATGCTGACGCCGTTGCCATACTCATGGTCGTTGATCAGTTGGACGCCCTCGGCAAAGCTGTCGACGCGAATGCAGGACAGCACCGGGCCGAAAATCTCTTCGCGGTAGATGGTCATGTCAGGGGTGACATTGTCGAACAGGGTGCCGCCCAGCCAATAGCCATTCTCGTGGCCCTCGACGGTATAGTCACGCCCGTCAACGATCAGGTCCGCCCCCTCTTCGACACCTTTGTTGATGTAACCGGTGATCCGCTCATGCGCGGCTTTGGTGACGATCGGCCCCATCTCGGCATCCATCTCAACACCGTTTTTGACCTTGAGAGATGCAAGGCGCTCTTTGATCATCGGCACGATCTTGTCGGCAACATCGCCAACCAAAGTCGCGACCGAGATCGCCATGCAGCGCTCACCGGCCGAGCCATAGGCCGCACCCATCAGCGCATCGACGGCCTTGTCCAGATCAGCGTCGGGCATGACCAGCATGTGGTTCTTGGCGCCACCCAGAGCCTGGACGCGTTTGCCGTGACGCGCGCCGGTTTCATAAATGTAATTGGCAATCGGGGTCGAGCCGACGAAGGAAATCGCCTGAACATCCGGATGCTCGAGCAGCGCGTCGACGGCAACCTTGTCGCCCTGAACCACGTTGAAGACACCATCGGGGAAGCCCGCCTCTTTCATCAGCTCGGCATACATCAGCGACGGGGTTGGGTCGGTCGGCGACGGCTTCAGCACAAAGGTGTTGCCCGCAGCAATGGCGACCGGGAACATCCACATCGGCACCATGACCGGGAAGTTGAACGGGGTCACACCGGCCACAACGCCAAGAGGCTGGCGCAGAGTCCAGTTGTCGATGCCGGTCGAAACCTGATCGGTGAAGTCACCTTTGAGCAGTTGCGGGATGCCGCAAGCAAACTCGACGATGTCGATGCCGCGCTCAACCTCACCGCGGGCATCGGTGAAGACCTTGCCATGCTCGGCGGTGATGGCGCGGGCCAGCTCGTCCTTGTGTTCATTCAGCAGGTTCAGAAACTTGTTCATCAAGCGCGCGCGGCGGATCGGAGGAACATTAGACCACGCCGGAAAGGCCGCCTTGGCCGCTGCAACAGCCTGATCGACGTCCTGGCTCGACGCTAGATCAACTTTGCCGGTCAGCTCACCTGTCGCCGGGTTGAACACGTCTTGGGTACTCGTGCCTGCCCCAGAAAATAATGCGCCATAAATGTAATGGCCGATAGCGGTCGTCGTCATGGATGCTTCCTCCTTGGCTCAAAGCAGTTTCCTCGAACCACCACCCAGAAATCCAATGACTAATGAAACCAACTGTTATAAACAAAATTAATATGAAACCCATCTCTGA
>NZ_JBQFTS010000019.1:0-1361 GCF_056538765.1 Ruegeria sp. BE9
CACTAACCATTTTCATCTATAACGGGATGAATAACCGCCAGATCACTGCAGCAAAAGAAGCACAAGCCGAAGCAATAGAACAGGCAGAAAAGAAAATTCAAGAGGCTAGAAACTACGAGAAAAAGACAAAAGAATGGGCAGAAGAAAAGGTCAACTCTGCCTACGAGGAACAAGGAAAACGCGTTCGAGCAGAACTGGAAAGCGAAAGTCAAAATCTCCATCAATTCAAAAATGAGCTTCTAAAAAGAGAACAAACCATAAGGGCCAAAGAAGTCGCGGCAATGAGAATACAGAAAGAAACAGAACAGAAAGTCGCGGAAATACAAAGGCAGTATTTAGAAGAGTTAAATCGATTTGAGACAGAAGCAAACGAGCTGAGGAAAGCAAAAGAGTATGCACAAAACGGCTTTCAAAGATTAAAAAGGAAGATAGAGTCACAAACCCCAACAACAGAGAGGGACAAATAATCCCTTTGTCAGAGTTAACAATCAGTTGAAGAACAACCCGAAAAAGCTGCCGCGCAAGGCGGCCCTATCAGCCCTTTCGGCTGCGCCGACCCCTACCCATTTCGACTCGATTTTCGAGTGATTTGAGCATTGTTTGTGGTCGCTTTCCGTGGAGTTTTTTCTCGTACCCTTTCGGGCTGCCCTGCGCTGTGTGTAAAGGCTTTCGCCCCCCGTCCGAGTCACACAACACTAATCAGTTATTCCTTTTCCGCTTGTCCCCGTCTAGCAGCTACAACAGGGCGGTTTTATCGTGCTTTCGCAAGTTCTGATTAGTGCCTTTACCTGCCACCTATCGGACTTCCCTTGGTCGGTGGCTGATGCGCGTCGCTCTGTCCAAAACATCTTGATCCAAACAGAGTGCAGGAATACTTGAAGTGCTTTAACGATATGGGCTATCATGAAAGGACTTACACAGGCCGTCAAACCAGTAAGTATTCCGAAATAAACCGCCTTGCAGGGCGGTTTTTTCACATCTGGAGAAAGAGATTAATCCCAAAAGCGTTTGATCTCAATGCTGATCTTCTTAGATCTGGTGATCATCCAACAAAAAAGCCTCCCTAATGAGAGGCTTTTTAGTTTCTAGTGTTCGTGTAGAACAATGCGGCTCTATCTGTCAGTTCACACAAAGTGCCGTTATGGTAAATGAGCACTTAACACAACGAGATTTATGCTCAATTCAGCACGGAATTCAACTTTATTCATATTCACAATAAGAGTAAAATCCCAAAAAAATGAGATACTGCTTCCAAGTAAGGGGGCATATGATATTTGGTAAGGATACCAATGATATTTACTTATACATGTCCTAAATGCAAAAAAGAGCGAGCTATTGCCCGAATAAAAAGAACATTTCCT
>NZ_JBQFTS010000020.1:0-1273 GCF_056538765.1 Ruegeria sp. BE9
TTACAGGTTTGGATAGATAGGGAATTTGGCGCAGAGGTCTGCGACTTCTGCCTTGACCTTGGCTTCGACTTCAGCGTTGCCGTCTTCGCCGTTTGCGGCCAGGCCATCGACCACTTCGATGATCCAATCGGCGATCTGGCGGAATTCAACCTCGCCAAACCCGCGTGTGGTGCCTGCGGGCGAGCCCAGACGAATACCCGAAGTGATGGTCGGTTTTTCCGGATCAAACGGAACGCCGTTCTTGTTGCAGGTGATATGCGCGCGGCCCAGGGCCTTTTCGGTCGCGTTGCCTTTGACGCCTTTGGGGCGCAGGTCGACCAGCACAACGTGCGTGTCGGTGCCGTGGGTCACCGTGTCCAGACCGCCTTTAATCAGCTGATCCGACAGCGCCTGCGCGTTGGTTACAACCTGCTGGATGTAGCTTTTGAACTCGGGGCGCAGAGCTTCACCGAACGCAACGGCTTTACCAGCGATCACGTGCATCAGCGGACCGCCCTGAATACCGGGGAAGATGGCCGAGTTCACTTTCTTGGCGATCGCCTCGTCATTGGTCAGGATCATGCCGCCGCGCGGACCGCGCAGGGTCTTGTGCGTGGTGGTGGTCGCAACATGGGCGTGCGGGAAGGGCGAGGGGTGCTCGCCCGCCGCAACCAGACCGGCAAAGTGTGCCATGTCGACGTGCAGATAGGCGCCAACCATGTCCGCAATCTCGCGCATGCGGGCAAAGTCGATCTGACGCGGGATGGCCGAACCACCTGCGATGATCAGCTTGGGCTGGTGCTCTTTCGCCAGCGCCTCGACCTGATCGTAATCCAGCATGTTGTCTTCTTTGCGCACACCATACTGAACGGCTTTGAACCACTTGCCCGACTGGTTGGGCGCAGCGCCGTGGGTCAGGTGACCGCCGGCATCCAGGCTCATGCCCAGAATGGTGTCGCCGGGCTGGATCAGCGCCTGAAACACACCCTGGTTGGCTTGCGAACCCGAGTTGGGCTGCACGTTGGCAAACTCACAACCAAACAGCTGCTTGGCGCGGTCGATGGCCAGGTTCTCGGCGATGTCGACGAACTGGCAGCCGCCATAGTAGCGACGACCGGGGTATCCCTCGGCGTATTTGTTGGTCATCACCGAGCCCTGCGCTTCCATAACAGCGGCAGAAACGATGTTCTCGGATGCGATCAGCTCGATCTCATCGCGCTGGCGACCCAGCTCGGATGTAATCGAGCCAAAAAGCTCAGGATCACGATCCGAAAGGGACTGGGTGAAAAAACCG
>NZ_JBQFTS010000021.1:0-1154 GCF_056538765.1 Ruegeria sp. BE9
ATGGCAAAGGAAAAGTTTGAGCGTACAAAACCGCACGTCAACATCGGCACGATTGGCCACGTTGACCACGGCAAGACCACGCTGACCGCAGCAATCACCAAGTATTTTGGTGACTTCAAAGCGTATGACCAGATTGACGGCGCGCCTGAAGAAAAAGCACGTGGCATCACCATCTCGACCGCGCACGTTGAATACGAGACCGAGAACCGCCACTATGCGCACGTTGACTGCCCCGGCCACGCCGACTACGTCAAGAACATGATCACTGGTGCCGCTCAGATGGACGGTGCGATCCTGGTTGTGAACGCAGCTGACGGCCCGATGCCGCAGACCCGCGAGCACATCCTGCTGGGCCGCCAGGTTGGCATCCCGAAGATGGTCGTATTTCTGAACAAAGTTGACCAGGTTGACGACGAAGAGCTTCTGGAACTGGTTGAGATGGAAGTTCGCGAACTGCTGTCCAGCTACGACTACCCCGGTGACGATATTCCGATCATCGCAGGTTCGGCTCTGGCGGCGATGGAAGGCAACAACCCTGAAATCGGCGAAGAGAAAATCAAGGAACTGATGGCGGCTGTTGATGAGTACATCGACACCCCTGAGCGTGCTGTTGACCAGCCGTTCCTGATGCCGATCGAAGACGTGTTCTCGATCTCGGGTCGTGGTACCGTTGTTACGGGTCGTGTTGAGCGTGGCGTGATCAACGTTGGCGACGAGATTGAAATCGTCGGCATTCGCGACACTTCGAAAACCACCTGCACCGGCGTTGAAATGTTCCGCAAGCTGCTGGACCGCGGTGAAGCAGGCGACAACATCGGCGCCCTGCTGCGTGGTGTTGACCGTGAAGGCGTTGAGCGTGGTCAGGTTCTGTGTAAGCCGGGTTCGGTTACACCGCACACCAAGTTCGAAGCCGAAGCCTACATCCTGACCAAGGAAGAAGGCGGTCGTCACACTCCGTTCTTCGCGAACTACCGTCCTCAGTTCTACTTCCGTACAACTGACGTAACCGGTACCGTGACCCTGGCCGAAGGCACCGAGATGGTTATGCCTGGCGACAACGTATCGTTCGGCGTTGAGCTGATCGCGCCTATCGCGATGGAAAACGGTCTGCGCTTCGCGATCCGCGAAGGTGGCCGCACCGTCGGCGCCGGCGT
>NZ_JBQFTS010000022.1:0-1042 GCF_056538765.1 Ruegeria sp. BE9
GGTGATGTCGGCGATTGAGGCTTGCCGAACCGAAGCGCTTGGCGGGCATGTGGCGGGATGCGCCAAATGCGGCCACCACCACATCGCCTATAACTCTTGTAAGAACCGGCATTGTCCGAAGTGCCAGGGCCCCGCCGCGCGAGACTGGATGGAGGCGCGTGCTGAAGACCTGCTGCCCGTCGAATACTTCCACGTCGTCTTCACGATGCCCGCCGAGATTGCACGCATCGCCTTTTGGAACCAGAAGGCGGTCTACGGCCTGCTGTTCCGCGCATCAGCGCAAACGGTGATGACCATCGCAGCCGATCCAAAGCGACTGGGGGCGAAGGTCGGCATGACCAGCGTTCTTCACACCTGGGGATCCGCGCTGACGCACCATCCGCACATCCACATGATCGTCCCAGGTGGCGGCTTGTCACCGGACGGCACCAAATGGGTGGCCTGCAAGCCCGGGTTCTTCCTGCATGTTCGGGTGCTGGCACTGCTGTTTAGACGCCTGTTCCTGAAAGGGCTGATGGAGTTGCATCGAGCGGGGGCCCTTGTGTTCTTCGGTGACCGCGCAGGACTGGCGGATGCTGCTGCCTTCACCAATTGGATTGCCCCGTTCCGCAGGTCCGAATGGGTGGTCTACGCCAAACCGCCCTTGGGTGGCCCTGAAGCAGTTCTGGCCTATCTCAGCCGCTATACTCATCGGGTTGCAATCTCGAACCATCGACTGGTCAGTATGGATGCCGAGACCGTAGCTTTCCGCTGGAAGGATTACCGGATCAAATGTGGTGACCGCCAAAAGGTCATGCGCTTGGCTACACCCGAGTTCATCCGCCGCTTCCTGATCCACGTTCTGCCTGACGGGTTCCACCGCATCCGCCACTACGGCCTGCTGGCCAGTTCAGCGCGCAAGACGAACATCAAGAAGATCCGGACGTTGCTTGGTGTTCAACGCACCGACGAAATCACCGAGCCAGAGCAGGAGTCCGAGGTCACCCCGCTCACTTTGCGCGAGCCATGCCCCTGCTGCGGCGGTCCAATGCGCATCATCGAG
>NZ_JBQFTS010000023.1:0-945 GCF_056538765.1 Ruegeria sp. BE9
ATGGCCAAGGCATTCGCGTCCCAAGGGGACATGTCGGAAAAGAAGATTTCGTTCACCGAGGTTGGCGAGGGTCTTTATGCGTTCACTGCCGAAGGCGATCCGAATTCGGGCGTCATCATCGGTGATGACAGCGTGATGATTGTCGAGGCGCAGGCCACACCGCGCCTGGCCAACAAGGTGATCGAATGTGTGCGATCCGTCACCGACAAGCCGATTACCCATGTGGCGCTGACCCACTACCACGCGGTCCGTGTGCTGGGCGCCAGTGCGTTTGGCGCGCAGCAGATCCTCATGTCGGACATGGCCCGCGCAATGGTCGTGGAACGCGGCAAAGAGGACTGGGACAGCGAATTCCAACGCTTCCCCCGCCTGTTCGAAGGTCACGAAAGCATCCCCGACCTGACCTGGCCCACCACCACGTTCAGCGACACGATGACCGTTTACCTCGGCAACCGTCGGGTCGATCTGATGCATCTGGGCCGTGCCCATACCGCAGGTGATATCGTGATCCATGTGCCGGATCAGAACGTCATGTTCACCGGTGACATCGTCGAATACCACTCGGCCTGCTATTGCGGCGACGGGCATTTCAGCGATTGGGGTGACACGTTGGACCAGATCAAATGGTTCGACGTCGATGCCATCGCTCCGGGTCGCGGCGACGCCCTGATTGGCAAGGACATGGTCAATGCCGCCATCGAAAACACCCGCGATTTCGTCGAGAGCACCTATCGCCCGGCAGCAAAGGTCGCGGCGCGCGGTGGCTCTTTGAAAGAGGCCTGGGACGCCGTTCGTGCCGAATGCGACCCCAAATTCGCCGACTACGCGATCTACGAGCACTGCCTGCCCTTCAACGTCGCCCGCGCCTATGACGAGGCCCGTGGCATCGACACCCCCCGCATCTGGACCGCACAACGCGATCTCCAAATGTGGGAAGACCTGCAA
>NZ_JBQFTS010000024.1:0-900 GCF_056538765.1 Ruegeria sp. BE9
ATTCGTGGCATGACGCCGAAGACCCAGCAGGCTCATATCCGGGCGGTCAGGTATTTTGCCGAGTTCATCGGGCGGTCCCCTGACACAGCAACGCCGGACGAGCTGCGCGCGTATCAGCTTCACATGACCGACACCGGGGTCTCGACCGGCGTGTTCAATGCCAGGATCGTGTCTTTGCGGTTCTTCTAAGGCATGACCTGCGGTCGTGAGGAGATGAAGCGATACATGCAGTTCCGGCGCAAGCCGAAGAAGTTGCCCGTTGTTTTGAGTGTCGAAGAAGTGGGCGATCTGCTGGCGGCGGTTCCAGGGCCGGGGCTCAAATATCGTGCGGCTTTAGGCATCAGCTATGGTGCTGGGCTGAGGGCATCCGAGGTCTGCAATCTCAAGGTCTCGGACATCGACAGCGACCGGATGTTGATCCATGTGTATGAAGGTAAGAATGACAAGGACCGCAAGGCCATGTTGTCGCCTGCATTGCTTGATTTGCTCCGCGACTATTGGCGGGAAGCGCGGCCTGAGGGATGGTTGTTTCCGGGCAAACCCAAGATCATGGCTTTGTCACCGCGTCAGCTGAACCGTGCGTTCACGTCGGCCAAACACATGGCCGGTATCAACAAACCCGCTACGCTGCATACCCTGCGCCACAGCTTTGCAACGCACCTGCTCGAGGCCGGAACGGATGTTCGAGTGATCCAGGTGCTTTTGGGACATTCCAAGCTCAGCACGACGGCGCGCTATACGCATGTCGCGACCAAAACCATTCGCGGCACCGTCAGTCCCTATGAGATGTTGGAGAAACTGCAGGATCACACCGTCAGGCGAGGACTGGAGTAGCGGCGCGGGTGGATGCCGCGCCCACGGCTGGAGATCGCAGATATCTTTCGGAACTATGGGCCTGCG